>OZ255840.1:6048934-6653828 GCA_965277795.1 Lapillicoccus sp. | reverse complement strand
CCGGTTGATCCTGAAGTTGAGTTGTTAAGAATCACCTGCATCCTCGGTAAGACTGTGAGCCAGTCAGCAGGCTTTTTGAGGCCTGCAATGTAGTGGCGAAGAGCTATCTCAAACATCTGGTTCATTCTTTCTGATTTGCCATCTGATTGAGGGTGGTAAGCTGTGCTATACAGCAGTTGGACGCCTTTTTCCTTGAATATTGTTGTCCAAATCTGACTAACGAATTTCCTATCTCAGTCTGAGATGATGGCTTTCAGTAAGCCCCAGTCAGCAAGGTCCAGGTGTTCTAGTAGTAGGTGGGCCCACTGTCCTGCTGTATGCGTGGTTTTTCCATGTATAAGCGCTATTCGTTTGCTGAATTTGTCGGTGACACTCATAACAGAGTCAAAGCTGTCTGGGGGCAGTGACTGAGGAAGTGCCAGAACAAAGTCAATTGTTATGGTATGGTGCGGCGACGCTGGCGTAGCGATTGGCTGTAATGATTCATAGGGACTATGCCGTGGGCTAGCCATTGTCTGACAGTCTGAGCAGTGCTGTATGAACTCTTGAAGGATGGTATAGAGCTTGTGAATGTATAGTGACTCAGTGACTCATTCATAGGTCCTGTGAAAGCCTGGGTGCCCAATTTCATCATGGGTTAACTGCAGGACCTCCCTCACAAGACTGTCATGCTCTGGGATGCAGAGTCTCTGAACACCTTCTGAACCAACATGATAGAGTAGGCCTGTATCATCCAATTTGAACGGTAGGACAGCTCAGTCAGCTATGGTGAGGCAGTCATTCACTATGAGGGTTTGTTGAACTTTGTTCCAGGACTTGTCTGCTGTATAACCAGTGAGAAGGCGGGTCTTGAAGGCTTCACTCATTTCAATCAGGGTTGTAGCGTAGACATACACCTCTCCGAAGAAGCTGTCAAGGATGCTGTCTCTCATGAGGGAACCCTGGTTGGACCGCTGGCTCTCCAATCTAGACAAGGCATCTGGGATATAGTTAGTTCAGCCTTCCTTGTGGTGTACCTCAATATCAAAACGTTGAACGTATTCAGAGGCTCAAATTAGGCGCTTATTTTGGCGATCGCTCGACGTTGCTGAGAGGTTGGTTTGTTTGACCAGGCCGATGGATGCCCCATGGTCAGTATAAACAATTACCCGCCGTTCTGAGGATTCTATCAGATGCCTGATTTTCATAATTGTTCACACTAGGCCTGCAATTTCAAGTTCTGTTGGCCAATAGTTCTTTTCAGCTTCGTTAATGATTCAGCTTAGAAAGAGAATTGGTTGAATTTGGCTTTTCTGCGGTTTCAACGTGCTGTCATCCTTGACGTGGTACACCATGGCGCCTATACCCAACTGAGAGGCATCAAGGTCCACAAACATTGGCCAGGTGTGGTCATAGTGGGTCAGCATGGTCAGTCAGGCGAATAGTGACTGCAGTTAGTGAAAAGACTCTAGTTCTGACGGTGTGGGGGTGAGGATGTTAGTCCTGGCTGACTCCACTTTCCTCGCTCGACCTGATGGAGAGACGCCCTTTAGAAGAAGAGTTTTTCGTGACTGCAGCGGAGCTGAAACCTGAGCATAGAAAGGTATGTACTGCCTGAGGTAGCTGGTCATACCAAGGTATATCTCCAACTGCTTCAGCAACTTTGGGAATTCTAGCTCAGAGATGGCCTGCAATTTCTCTTTTGCAGTAGATAGACTAAACATGTCCACCTTCTGACCTAGGAGCTGGACTGATGAGTAGCCTATGAACAACTTTGTTGGCTTTAGGGCGATGTTGAGCTCATAGAGCGTTTGGAAAATGGCTTTCAGGTGGTCAACATGCTCCAGTAGTGATTTTGAGTAAATCACTATGTCGTCCATGTAGGCCTTTGAATAGGCCTGGTGAGGTTGCAGGACCTGGTCAATCATTCACTGAACATATGAAGAGCTATTGCGGTAACCCATGACAGCAACATTGAACATCTCTTGACCTCAATGGCTGATGACGGCCAGGCAGTGGCGATGCTCAGTCTTGACACGCCACTGGTAGAAGAAAGATGAGCAGTCCACTGTTGATATCATGGTTGCACCGCGGACTGCTGCAATAACATCTGACTGTAGCGGTATGGGGTATATGTCAGGGACTGTTATTCGATTTAGAGATCTGATATCAACAACCACTTGACTTTTTTGAGAGCCGTCAGACATTGTTCTCCAAACCACAAAGCATGGGTAGCTGAATGGGGTAGGCTGGTTACACCACTCCAGCTTTCCCTGCTCTTGTAGCTTATCAAACTCCTTGTCAACCTCGTCTTTGTCTGCTTTACCCAGCAGGTAAACCTTTGCCTTGCACATATACTTCGATTGCCAGTCGTCAATGAGTGGTATAGGCATCCAATTGGGCTCTGGGACGGTCACAATGTTGCCATGGTCCTCCCACAACCTAGGGTATGCTTGAACAACTTGAGCCAGATGCTGGACTGCTTCTGAATTTGTAGCATCATGTATTGTAACGCCGTTCTCCAATGTTGTCAGTGGTTCAGCGTTGGCGCTCTCAATTGAACTAAGCATAACAGATTTTGTGCTTGCAGCAGCTAGTAGTGCTCCTGCTGTAGCAAGAGCCTTGATAGAGCGTTTGGCCCAGGAACCTTGGTTTCTTCTTAGCTTAGCAGGGATTGCGGCCAGAGGTAGGTCGCTGGCTTCAGCATGAAAGCACCCTTCTTCATTGTACTCAGTAATTGAGCCTAGCTGGCCGTTTTGCTGAATTGTGATTGTCTCATTTGTGTCATTTTGAACCATTATGTCAGACATGGCGCAGTCAACGATGTGGGTAAAGACACTTATGCCTTCCAGGCTGTGTCTTAGTTCAAACAGGAGATCTCAATCAGTGGGTAAAGCTGCAGCATTGCCCTGTATCTGCACTGATATTGCCTGTGTTGAAAATGGGGCTATTGAGGCTTCTGCTAGGCTGGCCACTGAGACCTGCATTCTCTGATTTGACCATGGTGAGACACTAAGGTCAATCTCCAGCCTATCACATGAGTGTATGACTGCAACTCAGCGGGGAATGTCAGTTACTATGCCCTCTGGTCCCATTATATCCACCCCTATAAGCAGTTTAGCTTTGAGGTTGTCGACTAAGTGAACTTTGCGAGTAATTTTTGCTGTCTGACCATCCTTTCCAGGTATGTAGAGGTTGATGACAGCAAACTCCTCACACTTGTGTATGGTGGAGCCTATGCCTCATACTGGTATGGGGGAGGCCATTCGTTTGACTGGTATGGCTGGAAGTTCCTTCTTCAGGTATTCTCAATCCACCAGTGACATCGTGCAGCCTGTATCAAGGCAGACTGCTGTATTGCCTTGAGAAGGGTGTAACTTCACCATTATAGTGACATAATGCCATCCTCAGAAGCTGTAGCCGTCATTTTTCTGGTCACTGGCATTTGACTTGATGATTTTGACTGAAGTAGATTTGGTCTTCAGTATAGGTTCTTTGAACAATATGTTGTTGGCGTTCAGTATGACAGTGGTGTATGCTCCCTTAAGAGGCCTCTTGCTTGGCTGTACCCTGGAACAACCTTGACAAACGTGTTTGTGTAGGAGGTTGTTCGAAAGAAAACTGTCCTGGCAGTTTCAACATTGTATGCTCTTTATTGATGAGACATAGTTGGCGTCAACATCTTCCTCAGTAGGTCAGCCGTCTTGTATGTCTCTATTTTCCTCCTTGCCATAGTCCTCATTGGCGTATGTTCTGTCCTGCCAATAGGCATTGTTCACGTTGTAGTAGTTGTCTATGTAGGCTTGGTATGCGTGCCATTCGTCAGGCTCATAAGGTCCATTAGGCTCACTGGTAGGTGTAGAGTGGTAGGCTTTGACAGGCATAGAAGGTGGTCAAGATTCGTTCATACAGCTGGGGTATGGCTGCCTTGCATTTACTGATGCTGGTGCAAGGTTTTGCATTGATGGTCAATAGCCTGGCCCAGAAGGAGGATTTCGGTTTTGATTTGAGCCCTGCTGTTCGCGGTTAAACCAAGGCTTTTCTCGGTCAGACTGTTGGTTATTAGGAGCAAGTGGACGAAAGAAATTACTACTGTTTCCAGTAGTGGGGAGGAAATTGCTGGCACCTGCAGGAGGTGGGCGGGGAACAAAAGGTGCATTAGCAGGAGGGTTTGAGAAAAATGGTCAATTTGAATTGAATTGATTAGACTGATTTGAGTACTGATTAAACCCTTGCTTGCCTTGGTATCTGTTGCCCCCAGCTTGGTCCCTACATTCTCGTTCATGCATCGCGGTGTAACCGCGATTTCGTCTGTAGATTTCAAACCATGCATGCTTTCTTGAGTTAAGCTGCTCAATGAACTGAGCTACCGTTGTCTGGAGAGTTGGCTCAGTAAGTGTAAGTCGAAGCTCACTATCCAGGTGTTTGTAGGCTAGAAGGACTTGGGCGTAATCAGTAGTGGTGATTCCTGCATTCCGGCCATTGACAACTATGGACTGGACGTAGGAGGCGGGCTCATGGTTCTTCCTTGCATCATCCACTGTATAACGAGTGGTCTCCAGCATGGTAAGTGATTTGCTGGGAGGGTCTTGGAAGCGTTGCTCTAGGGCTTTGCACCATTCTTCAACGCCGTTGGTATCAAGGCGTAAACTGACTTGTTGAATGTGCGAAAGCTCCTCAGTATACCACTTATCTGCCTGCCCTAGTAGGCAGGCGTCAAGGTTCTGATGGACTGTCGCTGGTTCCATCATGGTTGCTTTGACTTGTACTCGGTTTGTGAAGGAGAAGACATTCTGATACACCATATCTCAATCTTTGACAGCGACGTCTTCGTTGCTATTGGCCTGTGGCTCAAAGTAGCCAATGTCCTTCGCTCAGAAGGTAGTATGTCCATTGCCTCCACTAGCTGTACCTGACTCCCCTGGAGGGCCTTGCTGCCCCAGTGGACCCACCGGGCCCGGCTCAAGGTTGGCTGGTTGAGCGGCTAGGGTGGCGGCTACTGTTTGGGCAATAAGGGCGGCGAGCTCATTTCTTTGCTCTTCGGTGAAACCTCAGTTCAGCGGCTGGTTTGTCTGACCTGGGTGCTCTCTTCCTGCCATTGTTGGGAGTCGACGAGGCGAGGGCGTTCAGGATAGTTAAGACTCAATTCAAACAGACTCTTTCAGGGTTGACTGCTGATTTTTGGGTGGAGCGTTCAGCAGGTGAGTAGTGCCAGAAGTTGTTGAACTGCTATTGTCTGAGCCTCCGGAGTTTTGAAAGGCTCTATAGAACTGGTCAACGTCAAGCTGTAACTTTGGTAGGTTTGTAGCCCAAACTTCAGGTCAAGTAGGGGCCTCTTTCAACTTGGATCTAGTTTGATGGCCTGGAGGAAAATATGGCTCTAGACTGGTAGCTTTTGTGAGATAGTGAGCGAGAGCTTGCTTTCTTGAGGCGGTAATTTCTTCAGTGTAGGGATGGCTGGACTCTAGAAAATTCTGAATTTGACAAGCAAGGGCAAGAGTCGGCTCGTCTAGTGGTTCTGAAGCCTGACGGCTTGAAGAGGACAACACCAGCTTGGGAGGCAAGAGACCTTGTACACCTGGTCATAGATGTATTGAGTGACGTAGGCTATGACGTCGTGGTTCATCCAAGGAAGGACAAGTGGCAGTGAAAAGCCTGGTGGCAGCAAAAGCCTGGTGGCAGCGGAAGCCTGGTGGAGGTTCTCCTGGTTGTCTACAGCAATCAATGGTGCTTTCAACGTTTGAAACAAGGTGTTGCTACCATTGTTAAGCCGTATGCTAAACTCGAGTGTGTGAAAAGGATTGTATTGTCTGAAAGCTCCTACAAGCCACCTAAATACTACCTAAAGTGAGGCAGTAAACTAAGATGGCCCTAAGCCTAATCGGGCACTATGTGACTACATAGGGTAAGTGCGTAGGTGCGTCATAACAATTCTTCACCTCAAACTCAACTTTTTAACTCTTAGAGTTAATTTCTAGTGTTAGATATATGTCTAGAGCTCAAGTGTAGAGCTAGGGCAGCTTAGTAAGCCGGCCGCTAGTAATGACTGGTGAGGCCACATAGTATGCAGAGTCTGCATCACCTACTTACATATGCAGTGCACAATATTGATTATATGCTTAGATACCTTTTATCTATCTATCTATCTAGTATATCTATTAGATTATGAGCCCGGTGAGCACTACTGCTAAGCAATAATGTAGCCACAAAAGAACTCTTTCAGTTATACAAAAATTCAAAGGAAATTGTGCCTGACCATCTACTTCTAAACCATCATGGTCAACAATGACAAAGACTCAGTGTGACAAGAAGAGAAGTTAAGAGGAGTAGAGAACTGAGCAAGATGATCTAACATAACAATGCTGAACCTTAAGAAGAGAGGGTATTGAGGGATAGTCACTGGCGCTTGTACAATTGGAACTATAACAGCAACAAGTACTAGTTTTAATTAAGACTTCACTGAAGCAGCTAAGATCATTGAGAGAGGATTAAATAACAACCTGTTTAAGAATGTGAAAGGCACAGACAATTCAGTAGACATCTGAAACAAATTGAAGGCTGTTTGTATGCAGGTTAGACAGGGAGTAGTATACACTGAATTACACTCTTTACTACTACACCCATCTACATTAAAAGCACAAGAATACAACAAGCTAATTAACTTGTATTTTGCAGAGATAACAGACTTAATAAATTAGATTTAAACTGCTGTCACTCCTGAATGAGATGTATGAGATGATATTGCCCTCATTACACTACTTGAAGGTCTTTCAGAAGAATACAACTCAAAGAAAGACTATATACTGAATTAAGATAAAATAACACTGAAGAATGCTTAACTCATTCTGTCCTCTGAAGAAGTACAAATTAAAGTGAATTGTGAAGTCAGTCTTGTCTCAAACTCAACTCTAGCAGTATGAGGAATAGGTTGAGGCTAAAGACTAAGAGACTGTTATAACTGCAGAGAGTTAGACTATTTAGTGAGGGACTGCCCTAAACTGTATGTGGAGAAACCTTGTACAAATGAGTCTACAAAGTGATGCAGTGTCAGGATTATGCAGAGCAAGTCATGCAGATATGGTGACGAAAGGACATTAATTGTAAGGAGTCATATGGGCGAGCGAGCAGTCTACTACAGTAAATACTGGTTATAACGAATTGAAAATTCAGCCGGGGCAGTTCGTTATAAACAGGGATTCGTTATAACAAGTTCTTAGTAAGCAGCAGCTGGCCTCAGTATCATGAAATGCCAAGGTAAATTTAAGTATTTTTCAAGAGTCCTTACCTGTTTCACTGCTGAGTCATTGACCTCAGACTTATTTGTATGGTCAGTTATCACTCACACTAACCTGAATAGTAACGAAACCTAGGGATTTTCCTGCGAAATGTTAACGAATTCGTAATAGCCAGTATTTCGTTATTTTAGATACAAAAACTAGACGGGATTCAAGATTAGTTCGTTATAGCCAGGATTTCGTTACTGCCAAGTTCGTTATAAGCAGTATTTACTGTATATAGGGGTGAGCCGCGCTAGGCCCAACCAGGCGCTAGCGCGCGCCACTGAGTAAACAATGCCTGAACGCTGTTACGGAGAAGAAGGGGTTGAGAATTAGGGCAGACGTGCTGGCATGTGGCACATGCGTTGGATCTATCAGGACACAAGCTTGCCCCACGCATGCCTACAGCCCTGATCACAGAGAAGTAATCCTCAAGCCCTGGTCACAGACCAGTGTACCTCAGGCCCCGATCACAGGCAAGTTCACCTCAGTCATTTGCAGGTGTTGATACGCACACAACCTAGAGTTGAAAACGTGTCAATCCATCTGCAGGTGCTGGAAGGGCCCCTAGACAAGGTAGACGTCTCAGGGTGGGCCTTCATGGTCAGAAAAGAGGAAGGAAGCAAAGTCATGGCATGTGTGCTGGCATGTGGCATAGAACCTGTATCTGCCAGGACACACCACATGTGGTCAAACACGTCTGCAGCCCTGTTGACAGACAAGTGCTTGGGTGCAGGTGTTGGAGGGGCCCCTAGACGAGGTAGACGTCTCAGGGTGGGCCTTCAGCGGCGGGGGCCACGGCATCATCCGGGTGGATGTTTCGGCAGATCAGGGCAAAACCTGGATCTCTGCCGACCTGAAGCCGGCCACTGGCAGGCACATGCAGCTGCACAGGCACGACCCTGTGTGTGCTCTCATGAGACCTCCACAAGTCCTGCAGATTTGAAAGCACCCATGAGGGAAGCAGGTCAACTCTGGCTCCCATGTTTCAGACCCTGCTCCTGAGCCGCAAACTGTGTTCAACTGCCACACACCTCCGGCCTCCCCACTGCCATGCGGCAACCCACAAATGAGGTTCTGATGCAGGCAATGGGCGTGGACGCACTGGGAAGCTACGGTGCCGCTGCAGCCTGGCTTCACCGGCAAGCTGGACCTGTGCTGCCGTGCGGTACGATCCAACCACAGTCTCATGGAATCCAGGGAATGTCATGTGTCTGCGCTTGCTGTGGCAGGTTCCCTCATGGCTACAGGGGTTGTGGGGCTTTGAGAGGCTGCTTAGCGCTCCTGCATGCACATGGCTTTGCTTGCATCTGGCGGTCCTGAGCCAGGAATAGCCCGATGACACATCTCATGCCCGCATGACCACTTTCAGCCTTCAACCCACCGATCTGCAGCGCTCAGCTACCCCACAAGCCTTGCACCCCAGATCCTTGAGCTTGCTGTACAATGAGACCCCTGGCCAGAAGGGCTGCAAGGGATCAAGCACCAGACAATCATGCCCCACACCTTGGATGCTGACATTCTGAGTTGCTGCGATCAGGTGGACGCCTCGTACAACACGCAGCCCGAGAGCAAGGAAGCTGTGTGGAACCTGCGGGGCGTCATCAACAACGCCTGGCACCACGTGCAGGTCGAGGCCACCTAGCTCAGCTTGAGGCCGTGATTCACCGCCCTTGCTGATGCCAGCTGAACCCTCATGTGTCAGCTGCCATGAGCTGCCCGAAAGCAAGAAAGCTGGTTGGAACCTGCGGGGCATCATCAACAGCGCCTGGCACCACGTCCACGTCGAGGCCACCTAGCTCAGCTTGAGGCTGTGCTGCACTGCCCTTGCTGATGTCAGCTGAAGCCTCATGTGTCAGCTGGCATGAGCTGCCCGAGAGCAGGGAAGCTGTGTGAAATCTGCGGGGCATCATCAACAACGCCTTGCACGACGTCCACGTCGAGGCCACCTACCCGGGCTTGAGGCTGTGATGCACTGCCCTTGCTGATGGCAGCTTAAACATCATGTGTCAGCTGACATGAGCAGGGAGATGGCACATGACGGCTAGGCTTTTGCTTAGCAGCCCTGGTGATGGCTTGTATGCTCCTCGCCCCGCAGACCGCACTGGTCGCTCCCTGAGGACCTCACAGAGCCCTGGGGGTCAGGTGAGCAGTTCACAGAGCAGCAGAAGGCCCGCAGTGCTGTTGGGTTCCTGCCAAGCCAGATTTCGGTGGGCGGCAAGGCTGCTGGCGTGCGTGCCAGCCAGCAGACTGCAATGCGCGCATCCCATGCCCTCGGCACGCTGGCACAGCAAAGTGCCATCAGCATGGGCAGATGCGAACCCGGCCGCATCTGCTGTCAAGATGACAGTGGCACAGGGGGCAGGCTTGTGTGTGGCAGACTTCTTGCTGTCCGAGATTGTGCAGACCCTGGCTGAGCAGCTGTGCCCATTGCAAAGTGCTCGCTTGTGCCAGTGAGGCAACAGGCATTCTGCACCGCGTCAGCCATACACGTCTGTGTGCATGCCTGCTGGCGCTGCGGGAGGTAGAGCTCACTTCTTTTCAGCGATTTTGAGACTGACTGGTCTGACCGTGAGATGTCGTCAGGCAGTCTACTGGTCCAGGTTTCCCAGGATCGCTCAGTGACCAGGAAACTTCTGCCATTTGGGGTCCGTGAAGCACATGTTCATGCTTAGGGCGTGAGCAACAGGGTATGGCAACAAAGCACGGACAGAACATGATCCACAGAGGCAGGATGGGGGGATCAGCTGGCTATTTAATGACAGAGGTATTGTTGGGAGAGCTGCCTTTGGGCAATGAGCTTGCCGCCTCATGGCGGTGTCTCAAGGGCCGAGCATTTCCTTGTTGGTCTCACACTTGTGACAAATCCGTCACACATGGTGTCAGTGAGCCCCATATGATGGTTGGGTGCTTTGCACACTGGTGACCTCCCCGGAGTGAGCAGGTCAGGCGGCTGGCATATGCTCAGCTTCTGACAGTTGAAGTAGGTAAAGACTCGCCATCTCCGGATGCAGGGCAGGACTACACTGGGCTGCAAGACTGAAGGAGAGAGGGCAGTAGATGTACCTTTGGAGCGAAAGTGACCACCGACTGAACACGCATGGCATGGCCAGTCTGCACTACTGCAGCATGACTTCAGCATAACAAAAGTGTGTCAAACATATCTTGTACAAGGCTGTACAGCACTCAGAGCACATACTTGCACATTTGCAAGGTCTGTGTCAAGGCCAGTAGCATCAGCGATACACATGGCCCCTGTGACATGAGTTCTCTTCCCCTGCTCTCATCACCCAAGCCTCCCCTGCGTGAAGCTACCACAGACTTCTGAGTGACCAGGCCTTCACAGCCAGCAAGCACGCTCTACGCTTTCGTGGACGGTTACGCTACGACGCAGGCTGAAGATATCAATGTTTACAAGGCGATTTAGCTGAGGGCCCCGCTTGCAGCCATAGTTGCAGTCATGTCTCTGCTCAAACGGCCTCTGGATTTGTTCATAGTCGTGTTCTGCGTGGTCCACATCCCGGTCACCATCTTGCTGGACGCACAGACAGGTATGTGTCTTAGCATGGCTGTCTTCCCCTCTCGCAGCGTGAAGTCTTCTGACGCCGAGCCTGCTGCAGTATTCAGCCGGGATGTGGTCCCCAGCTGGGCTGCTGATGCCATGGATGATTACATCAAACAGTACCACGATCACATCGTAAGTGATTTAGTTCATGATGTAGTTGGACCTGAATGAACCTTTTGCCTGCTGCTGACCCCCTGACTGCTTGCCAGGTCGACCAGAAGCCTCTCTGGTTCCAAGCGGTCACCTGGATAGAGATCTTTGTGCAGCTACCATTCTTCTTCATGGCTGCATACGCCTTCACATTCCGAAAGACCTGGATCCGCATACCATGCATAATCTATGCAAGCTGTGCCTTGACGGCGTTCATCCCCATCATGACCGAGCTGATGCTGGCAGACAACAAGCCACACCTTAAGGCTGCCATGTTCGGCTTCTATTCCCCTTTCTTGTTTGTGCCAATGATCATCATGGCAAGGGCATTGTTGTATCCAGATATGTTCGGCACAAGAGGAAGCCTGGGGCGCCAGAAGTGGCAATGACTGGTCAAGGTTGGATTGGGACACAGACGCTCGAGCCAACTCTTTAGGGCCCTGTACCACTAAAGGCCTGCCAGGCTGCTTGTATACAATATGCCCATATTGTGCCATTGAGTGTCACGGAATCACACTGACAGTCATGGTGGTATGGCTTGTGTCCATGCATGATCATGAGCTCGTCATGATATCATGATGATGGGGCTGGTGGGCCAAGGCAGGCCACCATGAAGCAGGGATGGTGTTGTGTGAACATTGTACAATGCAGCTCTTGGGCATGCCATGACGGCTCTCTCATGTATGCATAATGCGGGCACAGAGACATGGACTGCAGGATACAAGCTGCCCGATTTCTCATGTAGAGTCCAATGCAGGCCTGTCTGCCATGCTTACTGATCTTCATGAAGCTGATCAGCTGCCCTTATCTTGCTGTAGCCTCTCACCAACGAAAGCCTCAATTGTGTATACACTGTTGTCGGTGCACCGTCTCAATGAGCAAAGATACGGTCGTTCCTCGGTCAGGACGCATGCAGCTGCTGGCAAAGCCTTGGCATGTATCCTCAGCCGCATCTAAAGCAGCAAAACCCAGACAGCAATCTATTGCTCCAATCCTGCGCCCACAGTACCTGCAATAGTCATCATCATCCATGTCATGCTATTTGCAGCAACACTCAAGTCGCTGCACCACATGGCACAGCAAAACCCCAGCCCAAGTTGCGCCTCAGCATAGCAGTGCTAGGTTCTAGACGTCACCAAAAGGCATCGAGCCCAGAGGATGCCATTGCACTGCTACCTGCCTTGCAAGAGCTGTTTCTGAATGGCATGACAGCCCAGACATGCCTGCACCCCAACACGTACAGCATTGCCAGCATGAGCGTGCGCCCCCTCCCCTCCCCAGCTTAGACCCCTCGTCATGGATAGCTGAACAAGCACATGTGCCAATGGGGCACTGCAATTCAGCAGCATCAGACTTGCATCCCTGCTGGTCACTACAGACGCCGCTTTGCAGTAGCCGGTACGCTGTGATTGCCCCCTTGTGATCCCTTCTCTGCAGTTTCACCAGCAGCTTCCCGGGCAGCTTCCTGGGCAGTTACTTCTGGGCTGCTCTTGAGGCCAGCCCCATTCAAACGCTCCAGGTAGGCGTCAATGTAGCGCTGGGACTGCGGCAGGGCCTGCTCAGCCTTGCTGCTGGCTGCCTTCAGCTCTGCGTTTTCCCGCTCCAACTCTGCCAGCCTGGCCTCCTGCAGGACACTCTCTTGATCATCTTCATCATCTGCTGATGAAGATGGGCTGCAGAGTGTTGACCCCCAGATGGCCGCCTGGGAAATGCATGCACAGCACCTTCCTGCTGACGATGCCACAGCTTTGACAGGCTCCTGCCAGTTGGGCAGCCAGGCTCCACCAGCCCAGCTTGCTTCGTCCATCAGGTACACATGCAGGCTGCACATGCAGGTTGGGTGCGTGAGCAGGGACAGCTGCGACACCAGACACTGCAGGCCTTTTGGACTGTTGAGAAGCTGTGGCACACACAGCACGACAGCCATTCATGCCTTACCAAGCTGCTAGTTGAGGGTCCTGCCTTGTCCTCTGGTGCACTTGCTGGTGGCTGCAGGGTCTGGGGCTTCTGCCAGCAATGCCACCCATGTGAGTCTGATGCTCTGGCACCCTTGAGACAGTGTGACTCAGCTTGTTATGGCAGCTGTACGCTGGGGAGCAGACGACATTGATGATGACAACCAGCCTTGTCACACAGCTGAGTCACAGCAGTGATGGCAACGACGGCGCACGAACACAACAACGAACACAACAACAATCGTGAAGACCGTCCTGACATGATGAGGGAAGGCCAGACCTGCAGGTGGTCCTGTGCCTCTGCCAAGAGCAGCTCAGCAAAGTCCGCCCTGGCTTCTGCAGCCTCCAGCTGCTGCTGCAGGCCTGCACCCCACACAAGTGAGTCACACAAGGCACGAGCATCAGGCTGAAGGCTGTGAGGCACTTTCACTGCTTCAACGCTGCTGAGGGGCCCCCAGACTGTGCGGCAAGCTGTGGCTCATTGGCCTCATGTCTGCATGGCACAGCTGCACAACGGTTGCAGAGAAGCAGGCTGCAGCAGTTGTCTGGGAACCAGCACCGCAGAAGGCTGTGACAGGACGGCTTCAGGTACATGATCGAGTTCTGCGTGGACAGCTTTGTCATGCTGGCCAAGCCTATCCAGGAGCATGTCTGTGCGCGAATCTCCATTCCCAGCTACTGCAAAAGGATACAGAGCACCGAGGGCTGCACCTGGGATCGCAGGGAAGCTGCCAGGCTGGGCAGCAGAAGTCTCGGAGCCGGACTGCAGCTGCGTGAGAGCCGACTGCAGCTGCTGCTCCCTTTGCAGCGCATCTGCCAGCTGGCGCTGCAGGTTGGTCATGCCCTGAGCCTGCGGCCACACCATCGCCCATGATATAGCAACCAAACTAGACACTACCGTGCCATACATGTGATGGAGCCTGATGGAGACTCTTGTTCGCATGTCAGGGCAGGATGCCTGGGGGTGCAGAGAGCAAGCGGCTCCTGAGGATCTTGGGCTCAAGGAAGCATGCCATCAGCTGCTGCCCATTCAGGGTCTCAGACCCCGGAATCCAGCGCTGAAGGATGATTGTCCTTACTTCGAGAAATCAATCGGTGCTGCTGAGGCACAGACTGGCATGCAGTCGGCTGACCCAGCCCTGAGCTCCAACCCTCAAGCTTCCAAACGACAGCCAATGCTGTGATGACTCGGGCTTTCTAAGCTGATGTTGTGAACTGCATTGCCCCGGCTCAGCTGTTGCCCAAAAGTTTGTGTAGGCCCATTGGGGCCGGCCCACCTGGGATTTTGAGGCTGATGAGGCCTGTCTGAGTTGCTGAGCCTCAGCCTCAGAGGTGCGCAGCATGGCCTCCACTTGTGCCATGTCCTCTGTCATCAGCTGCAGCAGCCCAGCGACTCAGCTTCAGGTGTGTTTCATGTAACAGCTCTGAATTGTCAATTCACAGTCCCACGAACTCCTGGCTCAGATGTGCTTTCAACACTTGAGAGAACTGTAGCCTTCACAGCCACCAGCTTAGGATCAGGCAGCAGGTGGGTCTGCACGTGGAGTGAGACCTGCCATGTCTCTACACCATGCAGAAGACCTCAATTGCACAGCTGAGGGGTATAGTCAATCCCTGAGAATAAGTTCTGCACACTGTCAGAGACATGTCTGCACTGCTGCCATGGTCTCACTCCAAGTTTAGATCCCTCTGCCCACTGATTCTGAGCTGATGCCTGTGACAGCCACGCACGCTTTCTCGAGTGTTGGAGGCACGGCTGAGGGTTCATTACTTGTACTCAGCTCTTGAAATCAAGTTCTGCATGCTGTCAGATACATGCCAGTACTGCTGCCATGGTCGATCAGTCAGACTACACAGTCAACGCCGGCAGGCTCGCAACTGGATCTGATGCATCTTAGGCATGATCACATCATGCCTATCCCCTCCTAGGGGTTTGCTACAGTGATACAACAGCAACATGCAGCATTGATCCTGCAGAGTCCCTGCACCAGCGTTTGATCGTCACATCTGGGATGTCACTGTCAACAGATCCTTGTGCAGAGGTGTAGCCGTACCTGGACAAGCTCAGAGGCGCCGTCCAGGTCAGCTGCCTGCTGTGCAAGGATGTGCTGGGCAGCCTGCAGCTGCTCCTGGGTGCTTGCCAGCTGGTCCTGGGAAGCTTCCTCAGCGTGCATGACCTGCAGGTCGCCAGGCCTCGCATGCTTTGCACTCAGATCTTAGATGCAAGGATGCATCATCGACATCTGGCATGCAAGGGCAGTCTCCCGTCACGTTTTTCTGACAGGGGACTTGTCACTGGGCATGAGAGAGTTGAGAAGTACTTGCCAAGCCTGGTCAAGAGATGGTGGGCCAGACCTGGTTGGCTACATACATGCGGGGGGGGGACAGTGGCCGCACCAAAGCCTATGGCTAGACGAGACCAGGCATCCGAAACGGCCCAAGGATGCCTGCACCTGTCTTGCTGTGACCTCTGACCAGGCCACCGCAACATCCTGGTTGTATGTAGCTGACCAGGGGCCCATTTTGCTGCCTAACCCTCCTGTACGGCAGATATGTGACACCGCTACTGGGCATGCTTTCCTGGCACACCTCAATTGAATGGCTGTAGCTGCAGAAAGACCGACGGATATGCCACAACCTCAGAAGACAGCCGACCAGCGAGATCTGGACGAAACCTCTGATTAGGAGCTCATAGACATTCCTTTGAGCTGTACCTGCTCAACATCCTGGTGCAGGTCCTGAAGCTCGCTGTCCCGCTGCAGGAGGGTGGTCGTAGCTTCCTCCAGCTCCTTCTGCAGCCCCTCCACCAGGTCGGCTCTCTTCCTGACCTGCGCCAGCTCTGCCGTGGTGCTGCTCAACGACCCTGTTGTCTGCACACACACACACACTTGCTGTCAACAATACTCAGGCTTGTACACGGAGGCTTCATCGTGCGATTGGGCCCCTTCATCACGTGCTCAGGCAGGAAAGCTGCTGGTGCTCAGCAATCCAGTTGTCTAAAGACATAGTTTTGCTGTCAAGGGATTGAGCGCAATCACCCTGTGACCTTGCAGAAGGGAAAGAGTCACCTGCTGCAGCTCTGCAGAAAGGCTCTGAGCCTTGCCCCTGGTATCTTGAAGCTCCTTGTCAGTGCTGCGCAGCCGGTCCCCTGCCGTCTGCAGCTCTTTCTGCAGCACCAAGTCAGGTTGCTCAGTACGCTGGATGTAAGCAAGTCATGCCGCCATGGCATGCATGGCCCCCCCTGACAGCTGTCTATAACTTTTCGGTCAGCCCTGTGCCATGCTGCTCAGCCTGATGGACTCAGCACCCTGTGCACTTCCTGCCAGCAGGCAGCTCATACCTTCAGGTGAATGTGCACTGCACTACAGTATCCAGGGCGAGCAGGCTGTATCTATGGCTGCAAGCTGGTACTCCAGGCAGGCGCTTGCGTGAGCCACGCCCAAGGTTCATGCCAGGGAAACAAGAAGGCACGCGCCACGCATAGAGAATGCGCTTTGCCATTATATGCCTCTGATGAGCATTTCTTTGCACCTCTTGGAGTTTCAATCCATACTTGCTAGGGAAAGTCAGTACCTGCAGATTGGATCCTTTTGCCTCAGAGCTCTTCAAGCTCTGCTGGACCCCTTGGAGCTCCTGCTGGCTCTTCTGCAGCTGCTGCTTCAGGCCCGCAGCCTCCTGGGAAGCCGAGTTGAAGCTGCTGGTGGCTTCCTCAAGCTCCTCCCTGGCTGCCTCCAGCTGCATCTCTGCATGCAGCAGGTGCTGAGCTGGCTATGTCAGTGCACCTTCAGCGTGTCGAGTCTCAGAGATTCTGCTGACAGCATGCCAGCGCTGTCAGGGACACATTACTGCACCCAAAGCAAACTGTAACCATCGTGTTGCAGGCTTTGCCACCTTGCTGGCCCTTGTCACCCTGGGACATGTCCCACCGTGTATCTGCTGCACAGATCTGTGCAGGTTTCATACTGCACTGGCTTCTTGACTGGTTGCCTTGGGACTTTGTCCTACAGTGTAACATGGCCTGCTGCACAGACTCGTGCAGTCTTCGTACAACACTGGCTGTTTGACCCTCGCTGTATGAACGAGAGACAACATGCTCACCCGTCTGCCGCAGCCCCGTCTGGGCTTTAGCCTCCAGCTTGTCGCCCTGGGGCATGTCCTACAGTGTGACAAGCCGTGCTGCACAGGCTTGTGAAGTCTTTACACATTCAAGGCGTGTTGACTATGCTGTAAGAACAAGATGAAGACGACATGCTCACCCGTCTGCCGCAGCCCTGTCTGGGCCTCAGCCTCCAGCTTGCAGGCTGCAGAAGCTTCCTGCTTGGCTCTGGAGGTGCTCTCTCTGAGGCTGGTCTGCTCTTGCTCCAGGCCTCGTACTCTGGTTTCTGCAGATGCATGGGCAAGTACAGACGCTTTGCTGATCGTCAGACTCTGGGGTGTCTTGGACTGAGACAGGAGAAATTCAGCAGAGAGTTTCAGCTTTGCCTGCAATGTGCCTGGAGCACTGGTGGCCACAGACTTGCTTAACCTCAGCGGCATAGTTTATGTATAGGTTGCGGGTTTAAGTGACCAGAGCGCCATGTGCACAGGGTTGAGCAGCCTCACCTGAAGCTTCCAGGGAGCTGCGGGTCTGGTCCACCAGAGCCTCTGCTGCTCCGAGGCGGTCTGTCAGGTGGCTGATGCTCTTGGCGTCCGTTTCTTGCTTCGCCGTGGCGTTGCTCTGAGTCTGCTCCAGCTTGGTAGCCTACACAGATCAGCACACTTGCCTGAAGGACATGATGTGCCCAGGTCAACAGCTGCTGACATTTCTGATGCTGCTGCGCTCCTGAGGATGTTGCATGCAGAGCACGCTTTGGTGCAAGGCATAAGTCGGCAGCCTTGAGAGCAGGAAAGTCGGATTGCTCTGCGAACAGCTGTATGTGTGTGCTGAATACTCAGACGCAAGCACCTGGCTTACCCCTTCAGCCCGAATCTAGACCATGACGTGAAGCAGCAGGCATTAGAGCTGCCTCTGTACATATCCTGCCTGATTTTGTGGTTTTGAGGGTGAGTGAAGACATGGAAGATGTTGCACGACAAGCACGTTCTTACTTTGAGGGACCCACTCTTGAGCGCCACAGTGGCTGTGAGAGCAGCACTCTCAGACGCCATGTGCATTGCTCCCAGCTCCTGGGCAAAGAGAGTCCATGGCGCCACGCACCTGCTGCTGCAGCTGCTGCTGAAGCTTCCCCAGTCTGTCCTGCTTCTCGCTGGCCCGGCTCTCCAGCTGCGAGAAGGCCGCCTGGCGATCCTTCAGCAGCTTCTGGGCAGCTGCCAGGTCCTGCTGCAGCCGGCTGGCTTCTCTTTGGGAGCCTTCCAGGCTGTGCTGGAGCTTGGTGGCAGCTTCTTGCGCCTGCCTGCACACAGCCAGAAGGTCAAGAGGACGAGCACGAAGCCCTTGCACCTGGTTCTGAGGACCTTTGCAAGGCAGTGCTGATGCAGCGCTGTGAGCTGCAGCAGCACTCCCTGCCTTTGCCCCTGCGGCAGGCGTTGTTCTGGTTCAGACATAGAATTTGCTGCCATCATGCTGCATGGACCATCGATGCCTGGACCAGGCACAAGCTGAGACCCTCCAGTGGCATGTCCCTGACCCAGGAGAGGCATATGCTCTCATGTGCAAACAGCCCTAAACTGCCTTGGGCACATCATTGAGGGTGCAACCTGCCTGACAGGGCCTTGGCTATTCCTGCCTGGCAGCACCTTCGTCACACTATACAGATCAGGCCCCCAACTGCTGTCCCCGCACGCATGATGGCCACCAGTTCCACATGATGCAGCCTGGGGTCCAACTGCATCCACTCACCTCAACCCCTGAACCAACACTACTATTCAGAATGACCAGGGTTACAATGCACCAAGCATTCCTACCCAGGACGGAGGCAGCTGTAGCCTCAGCACAACCCAACCAAAAGCCTGTGATCAGGATGAAGCTCAGGGTCACAATGCACCAAGCATACCTCCCGCGATTCGAGGCAGCGGCAGCCTCGCCACAACCCGAGCAAAGCCTGTCTTTGGGATGAAGCGAAGGGTCACAAGGTCCCGATTGTTGAAGGCAGCTGCAGCCTCGGCACAATCTGAGCACAAGCCTGTGTTTGGGATGATGGGAAGGGTCACAAGGTCTCAGAATCCTGATCCCAATCGTACCTGCCGCGAGTGGATGCAGCTGCAGCCTCGGCCCTGAGCTGGTCCTGGGACTTGGCTTCCTGGGCGGACAGGTCCTCCACAGCCTGCTGCAGGCCCTCGGCCCTCTGCAGCTGCTGCGTAGCTTCCTGCCTGGCTGCCTCCGCCTCCCGCTGGCTGCCCTGGGCGGCCTGCTGCAGCTCCTCCACCTGCACAGCGAGCTGCACGCTGTGCAGGGGGCGGGTGGGCCATCTAGCTGCTCATATTTGTGGTGCTGTTGTTGGGTCTGACAACCCCAGGTACGGGCCTGTGGCAGCGGGGGATAGCAGGGGGTTGCCAGCAGCTGGTCAGAAGCGGCTGTCTGGTCCAGGGCAGCCAGTGCTGTGTTCGCAAGGGCTTTGTTTTGGTTTTGTGCTTTTTCCACAGACAGCCTTTTGACCTGCCTTGTTGAGGTGGTGCAACGCAGGCTCATCTGCATGCATCTGGTCAGGGCCAGCTGTCTGGGTCCACAGACACAATAGCCCCCAGGGTTGTGCTGACGGCACGGTGCAGAGGGGCAGGACGCGCACCTGCTGGCGCTGCTGCTGAAGCTGCTGCTCCAGCTTCTGGACTTGCTGCTGCTGCTGCTGCTCAACCTCGGCCAGGGCTGCCTCGGCTTCTTCCCGGGCTTCCGTGACCTGCAGTGATGCGGTCATTGGGGCAAGCAGCCATGTGTGCTCCAGGATGCAGTGGTGGTGGTCCAGATCACCAGTCTTCTTGTTTGTTTGCAACGCTTGTACATGTCATCCCATAGCCGGCCAGTGACTGAGCCAAGAGAATGGCTGAGAGTGCTGTTTGGATGCCTGACCATGAGCGTGTTCAGGGAAGCAAGCCCAAGCAGGCCAGATGAAAGTTTGGACCACATGCCGAGATGAGAAACAAAGCCAGCTGGTTTGGATCATACAACCAGATTACCTGGACCAAAGACTCAGCTCAGCGTGGTATGGGGCCGGCTAGATTGTGATCAGCAGGCTTCCTAAGCAAAAACTTCTTCAGCAAGGCGCTGCTGTACTATGCTGGCCTGTGTAATTCAGGAGCACCCACCTGCTGCAGCTCAGCTTCAAGCTGGGATGCGCTGGCAGTTTGCTGTTGCAGCTGCTGCTGCAGCTGCTGGGCAGCCTCATCGGATCTGCTCGAGGCTCCTGCTGCCAGGGAATCTGCCTGGAGCTGCTGCTCAGCTTCTGACAGTGCCGCCTCCAGTTCCTCAAACCTGCAAGACAGCTGACATTGAGAATGGAGCTGGCTGGCTGGCTGGCTGGCTGGACATGGCTTCCCTTTGTTAGCCTATACGGCTGTGGCCTGATGTGCATGTGACGTTGGCTCATATTTAACAGCCAACAGGTCGCTTCCTGTGGCTCCACCTGCCCAAGAAGTGTCGATGCTCGGCAAGCCCGCGCACTATCCATTGTATAGTCCTGGCAGTGCCACAGAGCAGCCAGCAGGCTGGTGCTGGTCCAGCACATCTCTCCTGCTACAGGCGTCTGGGCTTGCATGCGAGTGCATGCATATGTCACGTTGCTGGTTCAGGCTGACCTCACCTGGCAAAGACATCCCCTGTGGAGGCCGTGCATGCCTGCATTTTTATGCATGCAGGCAACAGGCTGCCATACTCTAGCCTCATCAGAGCTGCCGATGGGACTAGGACACCTTTGCTCAACATCCTCAAAGCATCTGCGGCACAATGCTCTTGCCAGGCCCTGCCAGCTCCAACCTCACTAGAGCCGTGCAGCGCAGACGCCTTTGGCCAGCAACATCAAGTGACTGTCATCAACAGTACCTTCAGTATGGATACAACAGTGCCTGTCCACACCTGGCAAGGGCCTGGCTGTCGGGAGCTGCAGCCTGGTCCTGCAGCATGCCCCGCAGCTGCTCCACAGCTTCCCCATGGCTGTCCAGGCTCCTCTGCAGCCCCTGCACGCCCTGGGCAGCTTCCCCTGCAGCTGCCAGCCCCTCCAGCGCCTCCCCCAAGGCCTGCACTCGGCCCTGTGCTCTGCTGACTCCCATGCAGTGAACTTCAACTGGTCTGTCTCTATCTCACCTGGGGTCTAAGCAGGCGGGTGTGCAGCAGGTGCACGGTATCCTGAGTGGGTATCTGGGTGCTGATACTGGAGACTGCAGTTGCTGCATATTTCATTTGCTTTTAAGAACAAGCGAGAGCAGTTGCTGCACATTGTAGAGGCTGTTAAGAGCAAGCGAGAGCCCTGGTGGCTCTCAGTTGGGGAGCTCTGGCTCTGAGATTGGCTCAGTATGCTTGCATGTGCATGGAATTGCCTGAGCATTGCCAGCCAAACAGCAGCAGAGGCATGTCGCGACAGGCACCATGATGAGGCAGAGTCTGCCATCTGGCCCCCGTAGCTACCATAGCTGCATGTCGGAGGTCAGACGTTACACACCAGTGCTGTGTGGCATTGCACGCTCAGCAGTGGACAGGTGTGGTAACTGTAAGCAGCGCACATTGCCGTGCAGCCACTGCAACCCTAGGTCATATCAGGCCAGGTGCTTGCCTGTTGGAGCTCTTGCACTTGTGAGCTGTCGCGGCTGGCTAGCTGTAGCTCGGCGGCCTACAGCAGCCAGTCTTAGCACTGCTCGGCAGCAGAAGAACTGACGTGCAGTGCAAGGTGCAGACCTGGTGCCCAATGTGAGAGGCATGCTGCAGCGGGCTCAAGCTTAAGCATTGTCATCTAGTGCCAGCAGCCGATCAGCACCTGCTGTAGCACGGACTGGAGCTGCGGTTGCAGGTCCTCGGGTAGGGTTTCAGCCGATTTGAGCTGCTGCAGGCTCTGAGGGCAGCGTGCGAGCTTCAGAGGCAAGCAAAGATAGTCGTAGCCTTGCATCTCAGGCACAATCCTGTATACATACCTGCACCAGGTCTTGCAACACATGACCGTTTGAAGTGGTCGCGTTTGTCTTTAGGCGGTATGTGTGACGCCTCGCAGCTGCTTCACAAGGTTCGATCACGCCAAGTCGTTGTGTGTCTGTTGGTGGTTGCACTTTGCGTGGCTTTGAGAGGGGATTCCGCAGGTGCCAGCTGGCATTGAACAGCTGCTGAGCCATCTTGTCCCCTCTATGACAGCCCTGCACGAGTGATAGTGGTCAAGCAGGATGCCGCATCGTGCCAGAGAGAAGCTCTGCACTGCTTCAGGGGCCCATTGCATCAAGTTGCTCGGTTGGGGCGAAAGCTGTACTGCAGGAGAGATCACAGAACTCTGCGCAGAGAAAGCAGGAGAAGGTTCATCTGACTTCAAGTTGACTCACCTTCACTTTGACTCGATGACCAAGCATTGAGGCCAACAAGGAGACGGCCAAGCCGGGTCAAACCTTCACTGCGACAGTCTGTCCGGTCATCTCAAGATTCACTGCCGGATAGCGGCGGTATCTCAGGCCAGGGCTCCACAGTTCACACGCATATAAGCCATGTCCCGCTCAAACCCCGGTAAGTCCTGGACCGGCTCTGATTGCTTTGTTTGGTTTCGGTCTTCAAGTCCGTATTGCGACTGGCTATCTTCCACTCTGCAAACTGCGACCCTCAGTCGTATCTCGACCTGTCGAACCGTCAACACCCTCTCTGGCGCCAGTGATTGAGTGGGCTTCACTGTGCAGCTGAGCAATACCAGAACGCCTTCCTTCCACGCCGCCTTGGCAACTGGGAGGTGCCTGACATGCAGAAGGTATAGTGACTGGCAGACGCATATGGCTGCAGCTGATTGCTTGGCTTCCCAAAAATGTCTGACTTTGGCAACCTGTACTGCAGAGTGCCAGAGTTCATGTATCAAATGGCACAATCAGGCCAAGGACTGGCACAACACACCACAATGCTGACGATGGAGGGCACCTCACCACTGCTACCAAGCGCTTTACCGCCTTTACACACAAGCCTGCTCCGTACCAGCAGAGCTCTGCGCGATGGCCACAGGTACCTTTGATGATGCATATCATGCATCCAGTGCATTTGGCAATCCATCAGGTGTTCGCCCATGCTGGCTGACCACAGACCTTTGACTACAGCATGTGTTGACAACGGACAATGTGGCATGCAGAACAATATTGCTATCAGAAACGGACCTTCAGCGACTATGGGATGCAAGGGCATTCTTCAGGACCACCACTTGCCAAAGATGGTGCAGACGATCGAGCGGCCTTGGCTATGATGCCACAAGAAAGCGGGGCCAGATTCTGCCAGCACAGGCATTAGATATTGTTGGTCATCTTTTTGTTGCAGTGCATATGGTCCACATGCTTAGATGCCAAGTTTGGCTCTCAAGCTGGTCATGTCCGACATAGACGGTCCATTGGCTGTGAAAGGTGCAACGCCGTCATTCAAGCACAGTTTCAAGAGCTTTTGTAGAGTACAGGTCTGAATAACTCGCAGAGATCGCATACGTCAGTGTCGCGTAGCAGGGGTGTGTCAGTTCCATGATGCAGCAGCGTCAGCAAGAGGACTACTAGTAGACTATGATAGGTTGCAGAGGATCCTGAGCATGCCTGAGCCAACAGTGGGGCAGCAGCAGAATGGGACCTGCGTTGCCTGAGGCAGCAGCAGGGAATGATGACAGTGGCAGTCACGGTCTCGACTTCAGCTTGGAATGTATGTCCAAAGTGACTGCTCCTCCACCGAGAGCAGTGTTGTTGTGCTCTGCCACAACTTGTCAACTTGTCAACTTGTCAGCAATTCGCCCCCCCAGCCCCAAGATGCAACAAGCGGGAAGCCGCTTGACCTGGCATCAGCCCATGGCTGTACAACTTTGAAGCATCGTCATGCATGCACACCAACAGGTGCCAGTGCTTCCAATGCTGAGATAAAAAACGTAATGCGGTGACACCTGAACACCCGAATCAAGCTGTAACCAGACATCAACATCCCGACGCAGGATGCGATCATCATGTGCAGACGGGCGCTGAAGCTCAATCTCCCATGCGTCTTGGCATGCACTCTGCATGCCAAGTCAGCATGTCGACCATATCAGAAAAGTGAGGCACAGCCAGCATGGGACCCCTGATCAGCCTCAGAAACAGCACAGCCCCTGGCGACCTGTCCAATCATAGTGATCCTGCTGCAAGGAGGTCCTGCCCTTGTGGCGCTATCTGACTTGAGGGACCATGTCAGGCGGTGTCGGTGGCTGTTTCGGCGGTGAGAGCAGCCATCAGCTCCTCCTCAGCATCGTTGCGCTGGGTCGCTGCCACTGTGGAGGCAGAGGGGTCAAGATCCACCTGTCACAGGCGCCATTGACCTGTCAGGCCTTGCCTTACCAGATGCAGGGCTGCAGGTGATACCATTGCAATGCTAGCAGCTGAGCGGCAGGCATGTGGGATCATAGCAAGGCACATCACAGCACAGCAGATCAATCCGTGCGGTTGGCATGCTGTGCATGTGTGTATGCAGTGCCTTCATAGTGCTGAGCCACGCCTGCAAAGGCCAGCTGCGTCCCAGCAGGGGTCCCAGTACAACTACCAGTCCACAGAGCACAAGCACAAATGCCATCAATCTTCAGAAACCTCTCAAGGGATGCAACAGTCCCACGCGGCTGCACACAGTAGGAGCGCTGACCCCCTGGCGATCGCACAAGCTCTCAACTCCTGCAAGACAGGGCCTGACCCCAACCCCTGAGCCCTAAAGGCCCACCTGCTCAGCATGCAGCCCCGCCTCCCTGTCACGCAGAGACTGGATGCTCTCGAACTACTCGTCTAGACCCTGGAGCCTGACTCCTGAACCCCTAATCGCCTACCTGCTCAGCATGCAGCCCTGCCTGCCTGTCACGCAGGGATTGGAGGCTCTCAGACTGCTCTCCGGCCCCACCCCCAGTGTACCCCTTCACAAGGTCCTGGATGGGTGAGTCCTGCAGGGGGCCGTCTCGGGCCTGGCCCCCAGACCTGCGGTACACCCCCGAGGCCTTCTGAGAGGTGCCAGCAGCTGGCTCGGCAGCTGGCGCAGCAGCTGCGGGTGGCCCCAGCACCAAGTCCTGCACAGCCTGAGTTCAGCGTTGGAAGATGAGGTGCATGCTCGCGCTCCTGGGTGGCTGCAGACTCGGCATAAATGACCAGTCCTCAGAGTGTGAGCGACAAGTGCAGGCCTGCAGGCTAAGGCATGATCTGAAATCCACCCTGGCATGGCCCGACTTGCAGGTCGCACACATGCCTAGCTTGCCAAGTGTTTACTGGCAAGGCAGGTGCACCCTTGGCCTGAGAGTGGCGTGCTGGCAGCAAACATGCATGGCCCCCAATCAGGAGCTGCAGCGCGGGATGCCCTCACCTGAACCCCTTGCAAGAGACTGCCTGCAGCTTCCTGCAGCCCCTCCAGCACTGTGCCATTCGCGGGCAGCTGCCCAGCATCTCCTGCCAGGTCCAGGGGGCCTTCTGGGAGGGATGCTGGGGGATCCCCAGACTGCTCCAGTCCTGAGGTGCCAGCTGCCGCTGTGTCTGTCATCGAGGCTGCAGAGCTGTTGACAGCACCTGAGATGCCAGCTGTGACAGTGTTCGCCACCGAGGCTGCAGAGCTGCTGATGGCGCCCATGCTGCCAGCTGTCATGTTGTCAGGCAAAGAGGCCGCAGTGCTGTTGATGGCGCCTGAGCTGCCAGCTGTCACTGTGTCCACCACTGAGGCCACTGTGCTGTTGATGGCGCTGATGACGGCTGCCACAGCTGATGGTAGGGCCAGAGCGGGCGGTTGCGAGCTGCCCTGATCCTGTATGAGGCCGGTGGCTGAGGCACCAGGGGTCTGGTGGGATCCCTCTGAGGCTGCGGGAGTGGCTAGGGATCCCCCCAGAGCAGCCACAGGAGCATCGGAGCCCTTCCCACTGCCCTGCCCTGCTACAGCGCTGCCAGAGGCGTTCTGGACAGCTGCCCTGGTGTCCAGCGCCTCAGCCACGGCCTGTGCAGCTGTGGGATCTGCGCTGGCTTCCTGGGCAGCTTCCCAAGCAGCATCCAGCTCAGACTCCAGCGCGGCGGCAGCAGCCTGGTCCAGCACCACAGGCTTCTGGGCCTGTTGGAGGGCCTGCAGGGCCTGTACTGCCTGCCTGGCAGGCAGAGCAGGGCGCTGCTGCTGACCCCCGGGTGCCTGCTTGCGGTCTGTGGGCCGGGGCATGGTGGCAGGGGCCGGCGCAGTCAGCAGCTCTGCATCACAAGGGCAGGCTGTCAGATGCGCATGCGATGGCATGCAGGGTGCGCAGTGAAGCTGAGGGACCTGGCTGCCGGGCCTGGGATGGCCAGCAGCTTTGTGCTGCACTCGCAACCTGTGAGAAGGTGCTGGTGAGGGGCTTAGGAGTGAAAGCAAATGGGAGCATCAGCAGCTTGTCTCTTCGGAAACAGAGTGCCCTGGGCTCACCCACTGCAATGTAAACCTGAGGCCATGCTTGCACGACCTGAGCTGCACAGCCACAAGGCTGCGGTCCACTGTCAGGCCAGGCAGAGGGTCAGACTGTGCAAGAGATGCTTGCGTATGCGAGTGCGGGAGGGAGATATTGTTGAGGCCTGGGTCATGGGGTCTGAGTCAAGACATTTAGGGTCAGCTAAATGCTTCACCTCCAACCATCAAGTGTAGACCTGGTCACCTAGAGATCTGCTGGGCTGCTGTTGCTGGTGATGCATGGCAGCCTATGGCTGCCTGTGTGTCATGGCATCTCGGTCTGTAATGACACAGCTGAACGATCAGACACAGCTTGGGGGGCCTCACCAACAGCGACCTCCTTGGGCACAGTCAGCGCTGCTGGGCTGACGCCTGCCAGGGTGGCAGCCACCTGCTGCTGAGCACTGTCCATGCCTGTGCTCACCGGGTCTGCACACACAGGCAACAGCATTAGTGTGAGAGCTGTCGAGTCGTCTGTGTCAAGTGGTTGAACATGCATCCTCATGGGCTAGAGAGCAGTGTGCATGCTCATGTCTGGGTGGCTCTCTTTTGCATGCATCAGTGGGTTGTGTGCATCTACCAGCTGTCTGCTCCCTGTCGCACATGTCGTACTGTTGAGTGCGGTCTGCACCATGCAAAACATGTTCACGGATGCAGTGTGAGCCTGCAGTGCCAGCTGTCACTTCCTGGGCCGCGAACAGACTGCTTGGCTGTCTGCAGCTTGACAGCTCAACCAGGAGCAGCTTACAACATGTGTCAAAGCTGATGGGCCTTCAGACTCACCGGGTGGCGCAAGAGGTTCCTCAGCTCCCTGGGAGGCCTGCAGCGCTCCCTGGGCAGCTTCACTAGCAGCTGCAGCCCTGCTCGCCAGCTCATTGCCCCGGGCCAGCTCCAGAGCAACCTCCTGCGGGATCCCCTGAGAGGCCCCACTGACCCCCCCAGGACCCCCGTCCGCACCTCCCTCCTGCTGCGCCAGCTGGCCCAGATCGCTGCTGCTGCTGCTGCTGCTGAGGGCCTGCCCTGGGGCCACCTTGAGGCTGTTTGAGCCATGCCTGAACCGCGTTTTTCGCCTGACCCTGGAGCTGCCCCCCTGCTCCTGCGAGAGTACCCCCGCATAGCCTGCGATTTCGGGCTTACCGGGTCCCCCTCCCGACACCCCTGCTGCTGTCTCAGCTGTCAAGGCCTCCACAAGGCTGGTCAGATTCTGGTCCTGCAGGCCTGCTGCTGAGCTGCCCGCACTGCTGGCGAGGTTCTGGCCCGATGTGCCTGCTGCTGAGTCAGCTGTTCCGCTGTCCAGCCCCAGGGGCCCAGGGTCTCTGGCTGCAGCTGCGGGGAAGCTTCCTGCAGGCAGGTCCAGCTCTGCTAGAGCCTCAGAGCCTGCTGCAGCAGCCCCCGCTGCCTGGCGGTTCGCTGAGGCAGCTTCCTCGGCTGCTGCCTGGCTGCCCACCGCTGCTGAGCTGCTGGCGTTCAGCGGGGATACCACAGTCCTGGGCTGGGAGGCTGCCAGGCCTGCTGCTGAGGAACTGCTCTGAGACTCTGCAGCAGCAGCAGCAGCAGCAGCATTTGTGGCCTTGTCAGCCTCGGCCAGGAGAGCTGCCGGGAAGGTGCTGGCTTTCCCACCGGGGACTGTGCGCTCAGCCCCCGAGGTCTGCAGCAGCGCAGTCTGGCTGGGCTGGGCAGGGTTGGTGGCAGGGGTCTGATCGGGGAGCTTGTGGGGGTTGGGCATCTTGGAGGCCCCGGCTCCTGGGAAGTTGGAGTGCACAGGACTGACCTGCGCCCAGCAGGTCTGCGTGAGAGCATGCGATGGACGCCCTGGCAGCTTGAAAGAGGCCTGGTCGGCAAGCAGCTGCAGCCTCATGCTGGACTGCAGGATGCGGCAGGGATTGCAGAGCCAGCTTGCAGGGCATAATGGGCTGCTGGAGCACAGACTAGACCCACAGCGTCCTGGGGGTCATAGGGTGCGCTGCTGAGACATGCAAGCAGTGAGCTGCAGGACCAGGACTCCCTCAACTAGCTCGGCAGCGCACCCTCCTAGCTGCATCAGTCTCGGAGGCTCCGAAGAGCCTTGATCCTCTCGCACCAGCGGTGTCCTGGCACAGAGTATGCAGCTTGCCTGGTGCAGGTGCCTCAGCATGCATGCACAGGGGCCTTTGTGTCAGCACGGTAGCTGCGGGGAAGCACACCTTCCCGACGGGCGGGGCATCTGAGACGCTGGCCGGCAGCTGCTCCTGAGTCACCGCGGTGGATCCTCCAGAATCCGCCTCTCCAGACGCAGCTTTCCCAGACTCCCCAGCTGACTTGCCCCGGGACCCAGGTCCTCTCACATGTACTCTGGAAGCTGCCTTGGAAGCTGCACCCAGGGCTCCAGCCTTGGATGCTTCCTCGCCGGGGTCTGCAGCTGAGGCCTCCTGCCCACCGGCATTTGAGAGGCCGAAGCGGAAGCTGGCCGAGCTGTCCGGCAGCTGGCTGGGCAGCTGTGAGGAAGCTGAGGAGGATGTGTCTGCTGCGGCTGTGGATGGCAGGCTGCTGTCCTGCAGGCGGTGAGGCCTTCATCAGCAACAATGCTTGGGCCTGCGAGCCCGGCACAGCGCTGCAAGTGATGTGGGGTCATGCTGAAGCCCAACCTGCGGGAGGCTCACAGCCCGACACATGCATGCTACGGACTGGCTGCGATCAGGTAGAGGCCTCAGCGTCTGAGGCTGGGGGATGATGATGATGAAGAACGTGATGATGATGCAGCCAGGCCGGCCCCCGCGGGTGGCCTCCTTGCACAGTGCAGGTACACAGGCAGCTGCCGGCCACTGCTGCTTGATGCGACGCGGGTCAGTGTGCGGGAAGGTCGTCATACAAAGTCCAGCTGTGGGAGATGCCCTGCTGCTCATTCTTGTTTGTCGTACACTTGATCGCCACTCTGCGAGCTGTCTGATGTATATTTGCCTGCTGGAAAGCTGCATTTCCACAGATTTGCGACCGCCTCGAACGGCAGCACCTGGAACCGAGCTGGCAGCCGCACCTGAAGCTCGGACAGCTGCGTGCTGCGTGCCAGGTTGGCCACCCCTGCCTTGCTGCCCCATTGCCCCACGCCTTGCAGGGGCATCTCGGGCTTGCCAGAGGCCTGGGAGGCTGGCTGGAGGGTGACCTCGGACCCCGAGCCCCAGCCAGCGAAGATTGTGAGCCCGAACACCACGGAGGCTGTCACCAGGAGCGCCACGAAGCCGATCTGCACACGGTGGCTCTGAGGGCTGACAGGGCTGCTGGAGCTCATGCTGCAGGTTGGCTGCCGGCAGTGGTGCAGTGCTGATGATGGTGTCTGCGCTGGCCTGATGGGATGCAGCTGAGCCACCCGGAGACAACTGGCATGGCCCTTTGACAGAGCAGCCATCAGCCAAGCGGCAGTCCCAGCTGTGACAGTGTGCACAGGCGCAGCTGAAGGACACAGAGCTTGCTGGGCGGGCTTACCAGGGCCCAAGTGGTGCTGGTGATCTGGCCGATCGCCAGCGCCCTGGGAGACACTGCTGGCAGCCTCTGCAGCCAGGCAAAGCAGGCTCAGCACACAAGTTGTTGGGTTTTGAGGGGCTGCAAGCGAGGCACTGCCTGCCAGACGCAGGATCTGCAAGGCGATGGGAGTACCTTGGAGGGGCTGGAGCCAGAGGCTGCATTCTGGAGGGTCCAGTCATCCCAGTCATCTGGCTCCTGTAGCATCGCAGCTGGTTGCAAGGCCGGGTAGGGGAATTGGCACAGCTGCTATGATGGCCTGGGTGGGAGGTGGAGGCAAGCAGAAGCAGGTCAGGCAGGCCATCTTTGGCACAGTTGCCCCGGTGTGTTCCCCGCCTGCACGGTGCCTAGGCCGCAACAGTGGCATATAATGGTTTTGACAGGGGTTGTCCTGTTGCGAGAAGGTAGTTGGAGGGCATGCCTGGCTCCACCTTCTCTCTGTGCGAGAGGCACCTTGCGCAGGCGCTGGGGTTTGAGTGGCCGGGCCCTGCTTGCCCCTGGGCTCGCTTGACCTCCTGGCCTTATGCATTCTGCCGCATGCAGTGCTCACTCCGGGCGCAGATCACGCACAAAGCCCCCTCTGTCTCTGCTGACAGCTGTGGATCACGATCAGGCAGCGCCACAGCCCCAGGGGTTCGAGCAAGACGTGAAGTCTCAACACCACGGATTTGGGGGAGAAAGGCTGCTCAGGTGCTTGATGGACAACGCTCTGCACGCACAGCGGGGCCGTTGGTCGCTCTTGGTGACCTCAGTGCATATGTAGCCGGTGGATGCTCTGCTGGGTGGGGGCCTGCCATGCAGGTTTTGCCCGGACGTGTGGAAGACGCAGCTTCTGCTCACCCAGCCAGCTTGGTAGCCTCGTGCACAACAGCGACGACAGCAATTGGGGCAAAAATAGACTTCCGACACAGCAAGTCATCTCCACGTGGACACAGAGACCCAAGTTCGACCTCCATGCAGCTTTTGACGTGCGCAAAACCCCACTCTGCACCCATCGGGGCCAAGGCTTCTCCGTCTCTGCGGTCAAGCTCCCCCAGGCTTCCCCAAAGGCCCACCACTGCTCAGCGGAGGGCGGTCGTGGCACGCATCATAGGTGCAGGCCCACTTACGGAAGTGCCAGAATACTGTCAGAGACCGAGGGCAGGCCCTGACCGGGGCCCACACTCTCACGTCTGAAGACTCCACTTGATAGCAGACGCACAAAGCTGGAATCCAGCGGTATTGAGGTTTCATCTGCAGGTGAGAAGGAGGACAAGATCACCACCAAGGAGCTGGAAGACCAGACAGCGTGCGTGCCTTCCCAGCTCTCAGCTCCTGTCATGCCTACAGCTTCTCGCTGTGGCACAGGCGCTCCTTGGGCCGCAGGCAAGGTAGCACACCAGGCAGGCAGCTGACTTGTTGACCTTGACAGGTTCTGGACGTCAAAGACCGAGAACAAGGATCAGAACCCAGCCAAGGTGAGCCTTGTCTGACCCTGAGCGCAATGCCTGTTCTGCACACGGCAAACTCCGCTCTGTGATACATCCAGTCGCTGCATCACACCCTCCGGCTTGCAGGATCCTCTCGCCATCGTCGGCATTCTTGCCATCATAGCACCCTTCGTCATCGTTCTGCTTGGCGTCCAACAAGGCTGGCTGGACACCTCCCACTACTCCCGCTAGGCTGAGGCTACCCGGCCTGCGCCGTGTCTAGAGCTGTGCCCGCTGTGCGGCGTGCCTGCCATTCATGCACAGGCTGGGGCTGTAGCAGGCGCTTGAGGGTCCAGCTGCAGGGCAGCTGCAATTTTGACAAACACCAAGAGCATGTTGGTGAGCATGGTACTCGCTTCCTGCGACAGGGCCTGTATGGGAGGGATTGCTGGTGTAGCCTGCTTGGCTGGCGGCATGTGAAGCGGAGCTGTGTACTAGCCGTGGTGATACTGTATTGCAGCTGAGAGCAGGGTCTGACTTGCTGAGGCGTGGCACCGCTTAAAAGCAGGCTTGGCTCGCGCTGTGGTGAGGAGATGGATGATCTTGAAATATCCACCAGGGTTGGCAAGGAGAAGATGCAGCCGGGGTTGTGCGGACAGGGGCTCTGCACCTCATATAGCTCCTTGTCTGGTATGTCCACAGCTGTGTGCAAGACGAGCTGTAACATGGAGACATGAAAGCTCGGGCTCCTTTGTGTTGTGCCCACACGGTGTGAACTGTGCAGCAAGCAAGCCCCGAGCAATGCTGCTAACTTGTCTTGTCATTTGGCAACTGAGGCGTCTCAGCAGGCCCTGTCTTGAACTGCGCAGTACTGCGCTAGTGCATGCACTAGTTGGGCGACAAGACCTATGTCAGTCGAAAGTTGTCTGTACAGAGTTGCTCGTACATATCTCGAAGCAGCTGCTGCCAATCAGCCAGCAAATAATGGCCATTGTGCAAGAGAAGTGCAGTGCTAGCACTTGTGTAGCACCCATGCGCAGTCTAGGACAGAATATGAGTGACAGCAAGTATGCGTGATTTGTGTGGGGCCATGCATGGCAAATCAGGTCATCAGACACAATCCTGTAATGACATGTCTGAGCAGGCATGTGACAGCCATAGCTTGCTAGTTCATTGCTAACAATGCTGCATACAGGCTTGCAGGTAGCCACAAAATCATCAAGTGGGTCTCAGCTGATGTATCATAATCTCAATAAAATCCAATACAATACCGGATTGTCCCGTATGCTGTCCACTGTTTCTCACATAGCTGGCCATGCATTTACCAAACTGTTGCAGCAGGTAGAGCACTGCAGTGCACTGCACTGCCAGCGGCTTGGGCCACTATGGCCACCAGGGCTGTTTATGGCTCCTAGCTTGGGCCCTGACGAGATTAGCAGGGGCTGCAAGCTTGGGTTTCATTGTCATGAGAAGTCTGAAAGCCAGTGGCAAAAGGCGCTGCAATGTGGGGATTAGTGAGGACGAAAGGGCCAGTGGTGACTACGTCCAGCAACAGAATAAGCTAACAAGTAGGGGCGACATACAAGTCGCTCCTCAAGAAGGCTTGTGCAAGCCGAACTACAAGTCCAAGCCTACACTGGGGCCTGCTGAGGTAGGCTCAGCTGGTCTGCCTCTGACCAAATGCCACAGCGCACATGCTAAAGAAGCGCGCAATACGAAAGGAAGGTTATTGAGCAAGTATAACTTCTCAAGGGAGGTAAGGCTGCTGGCGACTGAGGCAAAGAGCTCAGCCCACTGACGAACTGCATCGGGTTAGTTGACGGCAACTTTTGGCTTGGCGCCAAGTATCCAAATTGAGCCAGTGGCCTAACACAGCCACACTCCTTTTGCGTTGGGTCCCCATCTGATATTCCTTTCTTTTCGTCTTTCACAAATTTTCCAAAACTACAGGCAGTCATAATCGAGTCTCAACAGATCAAATCCTCCTGGACTGCATATTGCAGTCCAATTGTACGCGTCGAGCCTACGGTATCCGTCGTTGTTTAGTCAGCTCAAGCCAGAATGGATACGCGCTTGTTAGTACCTCCAATGAGGCGCTTGTATGTACCTCCAATGAGCATCCGCGACAACTACTCGGAGCACGACGCCCACCAGCGGCCAGAAATAGCAGAATGCGATCCTGAAGACACGGCAGCGGCGCAAGATTTCACAATTCAAGAGAACCCGTTTGCATTCTCGTGTGGATCCTTGAATAAGCTCGTGAACCCCAAATCCCTCTCTGCATTCCATGCGCTAGGTGGACTTCGAGGGCTAGAAAAGGGTTTGCAGACGGATGTGGCTGCTCATTTGACCATGGACGAAAAAAGGTTCCGATCGAGACTGATGTCGAGGATTGTCTGCACAACCTCACGGCCATTGCAACCAGGCCTCACGATGGAGAAACGTATCATGAATTCTCCAAAGGTGAACAAGGTCAAACGTGGGCTAGCTAGCATGGTCAATGGAGCCAAGCTTTCAGTGATTGCCGATACCGGTGCAAGTCATAATGTGCTGTCCGCCGCCTATGCCAACACGCGCGGTCTCAAGATCGATTCAACCACGACAGAGGAGTTCAAGGTCGGGAATTCGAGGATCATCAATTCCATCGGGACAGCCAAGATCAAATATGCATTCGCAGGGGAACCGTCGAAAGTCTTTGACTTGACCTGTCACGTGCTCAAGGATTGCATGTATGATCTCATCCTAGGATCAACTTTTCTCATCGCGACGGAGACGCTCTCCAAATACCGGCACCGGATAACGGATTGCGTCTTCAAGGTCATGAAGTTCGCTCACATGGCCTACGCTGGAAGCGGCAGTCAGCTTCTGCAGGGGACCCTCGATGGATCATACCCAGCTTTCGCTTTGCCCGATACCGGCGCAGAGCGCAACGTTATGGATCTCCGGTGAGTACTGATCTTCGCCACGGAACCGTCAGATAGATTTATGCTGAAAATTCCGGCTTGTAGGTATGCCGAACAGCTCGGCCTAACGATTCGCACTGGATCGAAGAACCGAGGATACCTGCGTTTCGCCGACGATAGCGTGGGAGAAATCGTGGGTCAAGTGCACACGTCCTGGCGCTTCCGATCGAATGAAAAAGAGGTACCCATCACTTTCGACGTCCTCGAAAATTGCTGTTTCGACCTCGTCATAGGCGAGCAAGTCCTGTGGGAACACGACGTCTTCAACCGACATCTCTCTTCGATCATATCAAGCTCCGCAGAAGAACTTGACTCATACCGCCTTGCCCCCTTTGCATACGAGAAGTTCCAGTGGAAGATGAGCAGCGTCTCAGATGAAGATATCTTTCCACCACTAAATGGTACAAACAATTCTGCTCGGTCACTATGGCGAAGCCTAGGCGTCTTTGCGAAGACATCCCGCTCAGCACGCATTAACAACCACCCACGAGAAGCTGAGGAGCAGAGGCGCCGTGAATGGGACCACCGGTACGGTTTCGATGGAGCAAGAGCGGACGCAAATGAGAGAGCGGCTGAAAAGGAGCGGCGGCGGCGGTTCAAGGAAACCTACCAGCGGCAAGGGGCACCGCCGTCACTGGTGCCCAGCATACTCACAGCACCGGAGCGACCTCCTCCCAGAATCCGACGGGATGATCCATCATCCGCAAACCCACCCGCTCTTGCGCCTGACAGGGCGCGAGCCCCAGATGCTTGGACTTTGTCGACTGCGCAATCTGCATAGTATCGCAATTCTAAACGCTTTGACAAGCATCAAAATGCAGCGCATGCAACAACCCTTGTGAGCTCAAAATCGGACTTGCCGGTCAAGTCAGGCGCATGTGCACACACACATATTGGAAACTACAATCCCGCGTTTAGTAATGAAAATGTTATTTCAGCGTGGGCGTTTGGCGGTGCATCATGAAGCATCGTTTCCTGTAGCCTTGACATCTTTCTAGAGGTATATATATAATATATCAATCAAATCTTGAACATTGATTAATCGATCGATAAATGCTTACTAAGATTCCTTGACGAACTTTTCCATAATCTTCCTATTTCATGGAAAAAATCCTGTCCATGTCTCAATTTGAACACTCTGTGCTTTCTATACGTCCATTCCTCTCGCCACCTCTCGTTGACAAATCGTAAGCTCTGCTTCATCACCCTATACTACTCTGTGAGTCAAGAGGGAGTTGAAATGCAATCGAGAGACTTCTTCGTCACTCCTCATCATGCTACATGATCGTCAGAGAGATCACTACACGATACAAGCAACTCAAGATTCCAAATAAGACATCATGGAGAAAAGACAACACAAGATGATAGTTATTACTATCCCTGATTGAAGCTCTTATATATAACGCTGAGTTGGGTATTACATGCCGATGCCGATGCCGATGCCGATGCGGAGCCTCAAGAAATTATGTTCCCGGTGTACCGCCTAAAATGCAAAGCCGAAACACCCAATTGTTTTCCCCATTTCCCTTTCTTTATACTCTCTGCCTTTCTCTTCGCCATGCTCACTCCCACTATCCGCCTGCCCAATCCCTTCTCCCTCCTTCTTGCCCTTGCCCTTCGCGGCCTCCACATCTTTCGCCGCCTTCTTCTTCTCCTTGACACTCCTAAACTCGATGCACACGGCACCTAAAATAGCAGCCGTGGCCAACGCTGTGTCAACATCGAAGCAACCCCTGACTAAGGCGCGGTTGTACGCCGAAATGACCCCCGGCAGCTCCTCTTTTTGCACGACCTTCCGGATATCCGTGGCGCCGGTGTTGACGACTCGCCTGGCATCCAGATTCGGGATCCCCGCCACACCCCTCGCGAGTTCGTTTGTGAACACGTTCTGCGCGACGGAGACGAAGATGGCGCCGCCCATCTGCATCATGAACATGATGAGGCCAACGCCCGTCGCGGCGTCTTTGTGAGGGAGACAGGTCTGAGCGGCTAGGGTGGTTTGCTGCATTCCCAACCCTAGCCCAAAACCGTAGATGACCCGATAGTCAATTCACTTATCGTGCATGGTGTGCGGGGTGAATGTTGCGAGGAGACTGGCGCCGACGGAGAGTATCACGACTGAGGCGAGGATGAAGTTGTTGATGTCTCCTGTACAACTTCTGTCTCTTTCTCCTTCTGCTTCTCGGATTCATGTTGAGCGACTGGGGATAGAGGAGGATCTGAGGAGGCGTCCGACGAGTGCTCTGGTGTGAATTTGACCTTCTCCGTCTCTTCTGGTGGTGCAATGTTGCTGATTTGTTTCTCCAAGTCAAGCTTGGGATTCTGTGCAGACTCCATGGTGGAGTGGGCTGATAGGGAAGGGTAGGAGGTAGGTTGGTGTAGGGGGTAGAAATAATAGGTGAGGTCTCTAGGTGCTGGGAGTAAGAGGAGGGATCAGGAGATCTATCTTATATATTTGAACAGCTCGGGGCCAGCGTCGCAGAAATTTCCAGGTCGAAAAAGTCCGTCATTGAGAGACGGGATTTCTGCTCCAGGTAACAGCAGCGGTAGTCGGGAGGGGTGGTGGAGTCCGGGCAAGGGTGACGTAACACACGCGCAGGACCCAGTCAACAGATCATACTTTGGCCCTCCCGCAGTGTTGCGTCCATGGGGGATGAGTCAATAATCGATTGGCCTCTATCCAGAAATGTTGTATGTTATCTTTTGCAGTTTGTTTTCTGCAAAAATTGACCTTCTCCCACCCAGCTTTTCTTGTATTCCTGTCTTCTTCGAGGTCTTGTACTGTGACTTCCTCATCGTCTTCTCCCCATGTATGTGACAGGATAGCATATGGAGGGAGTTTATCTTCATGGTACTCTTTCACACGCGGGGACTTCTGGTCATCAATCTTGATTAGGCGCATCTTGAAGCCGGTGTGCGGTGAATTTTGGTACAAGCGGTCGCTGACTCACTTGTTATATTGCTGCTTCTGTGTGTATTTCAACTAATTCCATGTCATGTAGGCATCGGCTGTATCGTCCAGGCCACGGTGAAGGATACAGCTTCACCGCGAAAAGGTCTGCGGACTTAAAGCACAGCGGGGTTGCAGAGTGCGTCCTTCACCCCCACTGCGTAGTTTTGTACAGTAAGTTGGAGTAGGCCAGGAATGATCGATCATTATTGGTATGTCCTGAAGAATTTTGTGTATAGGGTGCCAAGGCAGCAGCCTTTGCTTCGAAGTCTTGGCAATCGCACCAGCCACAGTTAAACAAATGTGGCACGAGATTTACAGTAAAGTTACCAGCACTGACTCTTTATGTAACAGGACAGACGAGACGATTCCGCGCTAGCTCCAGGCCAGTCGTTATTTTGACCAGAGGTACCAGTGCGCATGCCAAGCTTGCATAGTTCTGCACGGTACAACCACCACACGGTTGATCCCGATTCTCAAGCACGGTCACAGGATTGGACGCCTCAATACAACATATCTATAAGTTTTGTACGCAGTCAGACCTCAATCACAAGGCTTAAAGCACTTTGGCTGTAATTCGGTCGAAGGGAACCCTTCCATAAGTCAAGGTGTGGGCAAAACCTATGCACGTAATTTTGGACTACAAACGGTTCAAAGTGCCATTAAATGATCGTAAAATCGATCTCTGGTGAGCTTATCACAGACATCGCTGCATGTGCAGAGTTGCAGATGCTTTCAGTCAAAGTACCTGCTCATTTTCTCGCCACACAGGGATTCTCGCCACGCAGGGAGGGACGTTAGACACTTGACCGGTCTTGGCTGACTTACAATGATGGGTTTGTAGTAACGTCCCCCCATGGGTGGCGGAAAACCCCCCGTGCCGGAATGAATTTGTTCTTCAGGCATCTCAGACCTTGTGATCGGAGTTAAACCACATCATGAAAATTGTAGTTCTATTCTTTAGACTTCTCTCTTTTGAGAGCGACTGTCCAACTAAAAAATTACATCGCTTCGATCGTGCTGTTGATCGTTTCATTCAGAGCACGTAAAACTGCATTTGCTTTATACCCCTGCTTTACTATGACTGTCTACAAGATTTGAAATTTCGGACGACTGCATTAATAGTCCTAACACAATAGAAGAAATTTTCAGCCTTTAAAGATATTTGACCTCTGGAAGCATACCCTCCAGACTCATATGCGCGCGAAGGGTTTGCAGCTTGTTTTTTATGAAAGTTTAGCGGCTTACGTAGGTACGGTATCAAATAATCGGCTGAATTCAGCAGCGGGCTTTAAACGCCTACAAGAACTACAGAAAGGGTAGTCCATAGTAACTGTACTATAGTTGTACAGCCAAAATGCAGAATTTGCAGTCGTGCCAAGATCACAGTGAGTCTAGTCTCAAAGAGGGAATAAACCACCTCCGGAGCGGAAAAATCTGCTCCACTAGCGGCCGAAACGCGATTTGGAACCCCTATGGAGATTTAACATGAGCAAGCTCATGAACAATCATCATTGATTACCATAACGTAGCGCCTAACCCCTTCTATCATCACTGTCCTCAGTCTTACGGACTTCCTATAGCCTGAACACATGCTCTGGATCTAGGCCACTCCTCCCTGCTCGGCAAGTCGGTACACCTCATCCTTTGGAGGGTCCCTACCTTGAACGCCTCACGTGACTCGTTCCATGCCCTCTGTGTAGCACAGGGACGTTACATCCCTCCAGGTGTATCTAGGACTTGGGCTATCCTTTCGGAAAAGAGCGGTGTCTCTGTGGCTATGCTCCATTATCGTGCACACAAACGATAGTCCATAGAGCAAAGTGACCCAAGGCCAGCAGTATTACGAACGTTCACCAAATAATCAATGCGTGTAATCTCGAGGTGGGATGAACCTGAACCAATTGTTATCTGGAACGTGGGGGCACATGCACATCACGTCCTCAATCACCAGCCCTTGATAGCGCACTGCCTCCTCAGTACTACCTTAGGTAGGGTACCTTGGACCGTTTTGCCTCCGCCCTGCATGATGTCTAGTCTACCCTACTACTACCTACGTAGTGGAACATGTATTATTATTCGGCCTCTCAGACGAGGGTGGAGCCAGCAGTTGGTAAGGAGGACTTGTCCTTGCCCCCACTCGGACCAAAGGCAGGCATCTCGGATTCCGTCCCGCGTGATGCGCGCTGACTGGCTGTCACGCATGGGGGACGTGGGGACAATCAACCATAAGGTAGTTGTAAGGTGAAGACGTGGAGTGAGGCCGTGCATTGAAGAAACTCACTCCCACTGTATCTGGCACAATTGTCTTCCTCACAGCTCGTCAGCATCAACGTCGCGCCTGTGCCCTGGAAGCCTACCTTACACCCTCCGTAAGACCATCCCCACGCTAAGCGATCAAGGTCACACTCGTCACACGTGATTATTGCGAACCCACCATGGTGCAATTCATCCCGCCGCCTGATACAAGACTCCTACTTCCACCACTCCTCGCCTGCCTCCCCACCGCCTTCGCCTCCCCTCGCCCACCTCCCGCACTACTCCCGCTCCTTTCTCCCATCCTCCGCCAGCGTCTCCAGCTCCTCTCCGCTCACGCGGCCTCATCGTCAGACTCATGGCTCCCGCTTCTGTGCTGGAACGCGACCTCTGCCGAGGAACTCCCCGGCATCATCGAAAGCGACAAGTTCGAACTGCATCCGGTGTCAGGCGATGTCGAGATCTCCGATATCGACCAACTGAAGTACCGCCGGCTGGACAACGAGACCTTGCACGCAAGAGTGGTCGTCTCGGAATACCGACTCGGCATCATCTACCTCTGGTGCGAAGGCGACCAGGAAGGCGGTGGGACCGGCTGGCGCGTCTCGGAGGTGACTCCGTGGCCCGAGAAACCAGACGATTGAAACAATGCATGGTATGCCACAATCGGCGAAGCGGACTCGACGTCCAACGATCAAATCATGGCGGAAGCGCTACGAGCCGGATCCAGCTCAACGCTCTCCGTGCCCAACGGTAGCGCCGGGCCGGACAACAGCGCTTCCGACGCCGACGACGACGACGACGACGACTACTGGGCGCAGTACGACAACTCGCCCGCCCCCGGCGCACCACCCACCCCCCCACCCCCCCCCCGCCCCACCTCGGACGCAGACCACTACGCCCAATACGCGCACGTCCAACCCGCCCTCGACAACGACGACCCCTCCGACCCCCCATCCGCACTGCCCGACCCCTCCCTCAACGGCCACACCCTCAACGGCCACACCCCAATGCCCCCGCCACTCGACCACCCCCACCCCGCTTCCGACCCCGCCCCCGCCGCCACCCTCGCCCGCCTCGAGGACTCCGCCGGCGTGCAGTCCGTCGCTGAAGTCGCTATCCGCCAGCATATCAGCACGAGCGTGAAGAGTTTGTTTCGGCTCGCGCGTGGGTCGGGCTTGGAGCGGGATGAGTTTGAGAGGCTGGTGAGGACGGAGTTGGAGGTCGTGGGGATGATGGGTGAGGGGGATTGAGGGGTGGGGGGTGGGGTGGATGTTTTAGTTGGGTGGGGGGGGGAGGGTGGAGGGTGGGAGGAGGGGAGGCAAGACGCTTTTGGGGGGGAAGAGAGGGAGGAGGGAGGAGGGGGGAGTGATTGGATAGAGGGAGTAGGGGAGGGAAGACGCATCGTGTCGTGTCGTGGGGGTGGGGGCGAGGGGGGTTCCGCGTGAGGGAGAAGGGCTGTGGGGGTTGGGTGTTTTGGGACATCGCGCGGATGGGGCGGAGGAGATGAGACGAGGAAATGGGAGATGGTGACGATTGTTGTCGGGTATGTCAAGGACATACGGCCTACGATGCGGACTTCGTCCAAAAGTTAGTGGCATCATCAACGCGGTCTGCTACCACTACTGGGTGAGGGGATCTTCACACATCTTCACCTCCGCGTACTAGTTCGCTCGCTGCTCCAGAACCATTTTTAGCGTCGTTAGTGAGCGTACACAAAACGCACCCGCGACGATTGGATTGGCCCCGCCCATCAATCATTGCTACCGGTACCACCCGCACTGCCATCCCCCCCCCGGTGAAAATCAACCAAACGCCACCGCATGCACCCTACCCTCCCTCCCTCCCTTTCTTTCATCCCAATAACCCTCCCATCCCAACAACCCTCCCACCCAACCCCTCACAACTCATCCCTATAATACCCCTCCTCGCTCCCCTCCTCCCCCTCCTCCTCCCCTCCTCCTCCCCCTCCACCTCCACCACCCCCCTCAACTCCCTCTCCCCCCCCCCCCACATCCACCAACTCAACCCTCCACCCATTCCCCTCCGCCACGCCCTGCATCTCCTCCAGCAGCGCCTGCACCTCCTCCGGCCGGAACCCCATCTCCACCAACTCCGCATCCCCCACCGTCTGCACCCGGCCTCCCTCCTCGCCCGGCCGCATCTTCGCCACCAACCCCGCCTCCGCCGTTCCCGCCTCCTCGCCCCGCGCCGTCGCTGCCGTCGTCGTCGCCGCAACAGGCGCCGCCGCCGCCGCCGCCGTCGCGAGTCTCCTCCCCTCCGCTCCTACCAAACGCATCCCCCCGACTGCAATCCCCCCTACCACCGGCCGCGCCTCCTCCTCCCCCGCACCCGCCCCCGCCTCCCGCCTCCCTAGCCCCCCCGCCACCATCGCCTCCACCCCCTCCGCCCCCACCACCTCCGCGCACACCACCGCCAGCGCCTCCGTCTCGCGCGGCGGCAGGAACGCCACCTCCCCGCACAGCCGCGCCGTATACACCACCATCACATACGCGCACGTGCTGACCTCTTTGATCCACCCGATCCGGTCCGCCGACTGCGGGTGGCAGTGGAACTGGATCTCCACGCGGCGCGGCCGGCCGTCAAGTCGCACGCCGAACCGCCGCCGAGCGACTGGCTGAGGTAGCGCCTCGAAGCGTGGGAGCGCAGCGCGGCGGAGGGGCGGGGCTCCGAGGCCGCGAGCGCGGACGGGAGCGGGGGCGCGGGGAATTGGCCGAGCAGGTAGGACGGCGTGGAGGGGTCTTCGACCGGGGGGTAGGCCGGCGTGTCGGCCGTCGGCGCCAGCGCGTGGAATTGCTTGATCTGCGCGTTGTGGCAGAAGCTGTAGCACCACCAGCCCGACACCAAGTACAGGCAGTGGCCCTCCATGTCTTGGAGCAGGTCCCAGCCGCGGGCGGAGGCGCGCGCGAGCTCTTGCGCGTCCGCGCCGGGGCTGCTGCGGGGCGGGGGGGTGTCGTTGCGGGGCCGGGGGGGTGCGCGTGGGATGCTGCAGAGGTAGGGCGTGTCGTGCAGGATCATGGGTTGGTAGGATTCGGGGGCGGGGGCGGGGTTGAGATCGTGGGTGTTGGGGCGGGGAGGGCTGGAGCCGTGGCGGTGGGCGAGCTCGGCGGCGGTGTCGTGATCGGGGACGGGCGTTTCCGGGGTGGATTTGGATGCCGCGTGTGCTAGTCGCGACTGTGCGTCTGATTCGGAAATGAAGGTGTCGGAGAAGACGATCTCGTACTGCAGGTGCTATCAGTGAGGGCGACGTCCAAACGGGTCGAGGTCCGGGAGGGAAGATATACCTGGGGGAACGCGAGTAGATCGTCGTGGACGCTGAAGACGCTTGGACTGCCGTAGACGAGACCGGCTGCCGCCAGTAAGATGGTTCGTCGTCTCATGTTTTCGGAGTGCCTGAAGTTTGAGCGTCGTGACAGAAGCTTGGTTGTACTTTATCTGAGACTGGACAGCTGGCGGGTTGAGGCTCGGTGCATTGAACACCGAGGCCGAATATGAGGAAAGAGCGGAGCGGGGCGGAATGATCGCGCATACCGGAGTCCGCCTTAAGTTCCCGGATTCGGGTTTCATTCAAGAGCTTGATATTCAGGGCTCTCTCACTGGATTTGGAAATGCTATTTCCGGTATCAACTGTGGCTAATCGAGCATCCGTGGGTCGCAGCGTAACACGCACAACCCTACAAGGCCCGATCCACAATGCCGCGAAATGCATCATGTCCAAGCACAGTAGAATCATCTCCACGCATACCCCAACCTTACCCCCCCTACACAGCCCCTACACCACCCCCTCTCCCACCCTCAATGCACAAGCACAACCGGCTTCCCCCTCTCCCACGCATGCAAACTCTCCCGAATATTAACCCAATACCTCAAGCGAACCGCCTCCTCCTTCGCCGCCCGCAAATCATCCCTCGCAAACGCCCCCTCCAACCCCCTCACACTCTCCCCAATCCTCCTCTCATTCACCTCCTCCATCCCCGCCACCTCCTCCTCGCTCTCCGCCCCCTCAATCCGCTCCCGCATCTCCATCACCTCCATCAACAGCCCCGCATCCTCCACCCGCGCCGTCTCGTCCCCCGCCACATCCGTCCCCCGCAGCCGCAGCAGGTACTGCGCGCGCAGCAGCGGGCTCTGCAGCGTCTTGTACGCGTCGTTGATGCGGGCGGAGGCGCCTTCCGCGCGGGCTTTGTCGGGGCCGTGGTGGCGGTCCGGGTGGGCGCGGGCTTGCAGTTGGAGGAACTCGTGGCGGAGGAGGCGGGTGTCGATTGTGAAGGGGCCGGTGGGGGGGGGGCCGGCGGGAAGGGTTTGGGGGAAGAGTTCGTAATGGGTTTGGGGGCGGAGCGATTCTTTGCGGGGGGTGGTGGTGGTGGATGCGTGGCGCCGGGGTGGCGCGTGGAAGGGCGATTTGGTGCTTGCTGGGGTCTTGTACGTGCAGAGCAGGCATGGAGGTCGTGAGCGGGCGGTGGGGCTTGAGGGGGCGAGGTCTTGTAGGAGGGCGGCCCGTAGACGGCCTAAGGTGCTGCTTGATAATGTGCACTTCATATTCCTGTTAACTTGCCTACTAGTAAAGTGAGGGTGGATGATTTGTGGTATGTTTGGTGATTGCTAGGACTCGATGGAAGACTGAGGAGACCAAGATAGGCCGAGCCGATAGGGCTGCTCATAGTCCTATCGATAAGGTCCTTCAGAACACGCAAAAAGCCCAAGTACGATATACTACGTAGTATGTATCCACCAACATTGGGACCCAACTTTCCTCATCTAGAGCTTTTATCGTGTCAAACAATTACAGCACGTTATACTTCCGCCGGTCTTTCAAGAAGTCCGATAACTTGTGACGAAGTGCCAAGTGACTGACATGAGCATACCGAGGCGGTTTTCCCAGACTGAGAGATCACTAGAACGCCATGTGTTGGACATTGATCATCTCAATCCCAGCTTCGCCCACCCATACTGAGAGAGGGGCTCTTTCCTGACGAGTCTCACATGAACACACGTGAACCCAAGGGAAATACACTGCCAGCACCGTCTTTCCGTTGACGCCATCATCTTCAGCAGTACGTAACATGAACACCGCCCACCAGCGGACATAACACCCAGCTTGGTTCGCTCGTGAGCTATGGCTGTTCATACCGAATCATTCCAACGGCTCTTCCTCCTGCCGTGAGCTGCACTCCAAGTACCTTTTGATTGTCCAATCGAAGACATTGTCATACTCAAAGCCATTCCGGATGAAGAGATCCCGAAATATCTTGCGCAGATATGCGTACTTTGGCTCCTCTTCAAACTTCAAAGCCCGGACATGAGCCAAATACTCCGCAAACTCCGATGGTGCGTTTTCACAGAGCTCGTGAACATCGACGCTAGCCTTTTGGTCCATTATAAGTTTATATCTCTCCTGCCTCGTCTCTCCTTTCATACCTTGCCATGGCAGGCGGCCCCAAAGGAAGTACAGTAATACATATCCAAGGCTCTCCAGATCGTCACGTCGGGATTGCTCTGCATTGAGGGTCAGCCATCTGATGGGCCGCTAAGAATTAAAGGCCACTTACCAACTCCAAGATGTCCATTGACGCTCGCGAAGATAGCGGTACCGAGCAGTTGAGGGTTCGTCGGAGTGACTTCAGGCGCTCGATTGGGACGGTAACCTGCGGCGAGACCCAGGTCGGTCACATAGATGCAATTTCCCTTCCTGCCCGTACCCATCAAGAAGTTCTCTGGCTTAATATCTCTGTGTATCACATCGTTGGAATGTAGGTATTGGAGTCTGTGGATGAGCTGATCCGCAACCATCAACACCGTTTTCAGAGAGAATTGGCGGTCGCAGTAGTTGAAGAGGTCCTCCAGGCTGGGTCCGAGGAGTTCAAACACCAAGGCTCGGTACTCGCATTCCCACCCAAACCAGTAGACCGTTGGTATTCCTGCTCCTCCAGCCAGGGACTTGTAGACCTCGGCTTCCTCCCTGAGGAGCGATGGGTCAATCGACACATGCTCAAGCTTGATGGCCACTTCTTCGCCGGTGTTCACGTCGGTAGCTGGAGGTCACTTGGTCATTGATCGTCATTGTCGTTCGGTGTAGGGAGTAGCATACCAAGGTAAACTTCACCAAAGCTACCGCCTCCGAGCCTGTACTGCAGCTGGTACTTTTCATTCACACGGAGGTCCTGCCATGCACCACTCAGAACACGTTTTCAATTGCCGACATCGGATCAGATGAACTCACAAGAAACTTCATGGATGATGGCCTGCGCACCTCAAGTGCAGCATTTCATCAAACTGAAAGTTGAAGTGGAGGTTCCGAACATGATGGCTCTGTGAAGCGTTCTTGTTCTGCCGGTCCAGGGCTGCTGCCGCGGATACCTCACTGCTACTCCTACGTGCTTCCCTTTGGTGTTTAGCGGGTGCTAAATAAAAGCGGAACCTCAAGTCAATAATGGTCTACACAGAAGTGCAGGACCATTCAGAGCAACGCCAGATGCAGATGATTTGATGTGTTGGCATGATGATGCCTTAGTAAATCTAAATTTCGAGCGTGCTTACTTTTTCCACAACTTTCCCCCTTCCCCCTTCCCCCTTTCCCCTTCCCGGCAGCCTCAAAGCCCGCAAAGGTCTCCAGATGCAGTGGCCATACTGCTTCCAGCTTTGACTTCACGCTTCGAAGGAAAGGGGTACGCCCGCTGATCTGTTCGTGACTTACGGCACTGGGCAATGCTTGCTATGCCTCCCTCTTGCGCTGGCAGGCGCCAACGCTTATATCCACACTGCGGCGCTACGATCCGCCCCTCCCATTCCTTCAAATACCTGACTCCTCCCTCAACTACACGAACTCTTGATGACTCTACGCCGATGCCTGAAGTTGATGCCTCAACAGCACGCGGTCAGAAACGCAAACGAGCGCCTCACACTACATCTCCACCTGCACCTATTTGGAAATCGGGATTTCTGTCAGCAGAGGAGGCGAACGTCGCGTTCTGGGACAACCTCCCAAAGGTGCCGCTCTGCCCACCAGCATTGAAGGAATTCGATCGACGGAAGTCCTCAAGCTGTGTTCCTAGGCCTGCTTCTTGGGTGACTGCTCCCGGTCTCCGAAGAGACCCAACTGTGGTAAAAGACTATTCAGTCCAACTGAAGCGCTTTGCCCGGCGCGGCGGTCCAGATATTCGCGATCTCAGAGGGGTATGAATGATAGATGATGATTATCCAGGCCACTGCTGACCGTATCCTTTCAGTATCCAGAATCCGCAGAGACCCCATCCTCTTCCGATACCATGCCGCGGAGGAAAAACCGTCACAGAAACCCTGCCGATTCCGACCAATCTACTTCGCAAGCTAGTAGGAGAACATCGGCGTATCATCTAGGCTTTCAGGAACATCTTATCAGTCATGGCGTTTACCCGGTCGGTTACGAGTACACTGACGGCCGTGCCTCGGTGAAACCGGACAACTTGGAAGAGATTCAGCAGAGAATGGTACAGCCAAGGCAATCCCTTTCACCATCCCAATTCTCCGAGGGCGCGTTTAGTGAGTTCAGACGACAATATACTCGCGCTCAGGATGAAAATGATGTGGTGCAAGACGTGTTTCCGATCCTGCGGGGCCGAACTGACATCCCCGCAACCAAATCGAAGCCGTTTAATAATTTGCAAACATTGACAGATGGCACCATCGTTGCTGCACAACCAGACTGGTGCTATGGAGCTTGTCCTAAACAGCTCAACCCACTTGTGCGGCAACAGCTGAGCTGTTATATTGTTCCATGCAAAAATCAGAGCGCGCCGATATTGCCCAACAACTCTACTGAAGTGAAGGGCCCCACTGGTACTTCAGCTGTACTGGATCGTCAGGCCCTTTATGCAGGCGCTTTGGGTGCTCGTGCCATGCACCGTATTCAATCTTATGGACAGCCAGAGCCTGTCTACGACAACAATGCGTACACGATCACCTCCGCTTTCGATGGCCGCTCTCTTCAGATATACACCACCCATCCTACTCAACCAGCCAATTCTGAGGATCAGCCTGAGTATCATATGAATCAATTTAGATCCTTTGCCATGACAGACAGCCCAGAGAGTTTTCGACAAGGAGCCACTGCTTTCCGAAATGGCAGAGACTGGACAAGAGAGAAACGGGATGAGTTTATCAGGGCTGCGAATGAGAGGGTGACAAGCCAGGCTCAGAACATATCCATCGAATCACCAGGCTACAGCCAGCCCTCTTTGTCTACGATCAGTGCCACTGCCCTGGAAACTGACACATCCGTGGACGGACCTGCTTTGGAATCGGAAACATCTGCCGACGAACTCGCCATGGACAGCGAGGTGAGAGGAGAGTGTTCTCGCAAGCGCATCAGGAGAAGCGACTAGGAGAGGAGCCGTGCTTTGACATAGTCAAGATCACGTCCGCGAGGATGTGGCGTGGGATATGAGGTCACTGCAAAGTGATTGAAGCAAGTTGTTCAGCTCCACCCCTGTGCAGCTGAAGCAGAAGTTATATAAATCAGACATTAAAGGCTTTACCCTAGTATGCTAAGTCTCCACGGTACCACCAGCATTGAGCGCATGCGCGTGCGAACAAGCTCCTCTAGTACCTAGCGTGAGCCTTCGGGCCCGCACCCATGGCTTTGAAGACAACGGGTCAAGGCGGCATCGCTGTACCGGTGGCAACTTTAGAGATGCTCAACTTTCCCGTCTGACGTCCGCTGATGCCAACGGGTGTCCTGAGCTTGGCGTTTTGAAGACTACCACTTTCTCTTGAGCTGTGCTCACTTGACTGCCCGCCATCGATGTCACGTCCTGCAGGTAGTAGCGCCCAGACACAGAAGAGTCGCAGTGGTAGCAAAAGCTGGACTGCTGCGATGGAGATTGTCGCCCGTTTCGGGGTGCCGGCAACACGGGGCAGTGGCGCGGCGTTTCTGCCGACATGACCATTTATGAGGACGGTAGATGCTCGCTATGACCGGTGGACCATCGCCACGGTTGTTGGGTAGTGGTGTCTTCATCGGCTTCACCGCATCGACCTTTCAAGAGGGTCGGCTTTTCATCAGAGCTCGATATACGTTCACTGGATATTTTGGCTGATGAAATATTGGCCGGTTCAATTTCGTTCCTCTCACTTTTAGTTTGAAAGTCGTTCACACGCGGTGGAATTTCTATCCGCTACAGTAATTCGACGATCCGCCGCAGGGCACCGCGGTTTCGCAACGTGAGTGGGTCGGAATGGGTGGGCTTTGTACTAGGAGACTGTAGATTTAGAAAGTGATGTTGTACTTCTGTGACCGCATGAGGACGCCCTTTTTTGGCGGAGACAAGACTCAGATCTCAGGAATCGCTACCAAAGTCAGGTTTTGCAGAGTTACTTGACATTGGTCCTCCATGCCTTCATTTCCTCGATGAACCTTTCCTTCTTGGAAAAGGACCGATCTGGTTCCATCTTCTTGACCACCCTCGGTCGCCATTTGACCCTGCTTTCGTCACCGGGACTCCACCATCCTCTACCTCCACGCCTGTACACTTCTGATCGCTTGTGGAATGACTCCACCATAGCCGCACGACGCCGGCTGAGCTCTTCGTGATCGTTTGTAGCGCCCGCTTGGTCATGCCAACGACTATGGAAGCAATGCCACTGGGATATTCGTGAGTAGTCCCACATGACATATCCTTCTTGCCGAAGCGCATGCTGGTCCTCACGGAAGTCGGAGTTCACTCCACTACTATTGGCGTGTGCCCAGCTCCATGCTTCAATCGGGCCAATGTCGTGGTCCGCAAAGAAAGGCTTGCGGATAAAGTTATCCCGGTCTATAGTAGTGTGATCCTCGAGCGCCAGATATGGTCCATCGCTAGCATTTTGTTTCATCAACCCCTCAAAGAGAAAGCAATTGTCTGAGGCTAAGTTTGGATGTATAAGTTCAAACCTTTGGTCGTATTCTTGTGCGGTGGCAACTTGACGGAGATACTCCAGACCCAGGGAGAGATAGTGCTCTTTATAGAGATTATCCGGGAAGTCGTAGTCATCAATATAGGCAATACGCAACTCTCCCCATTCGACGTCATGCTCTGCGACGTCATTAAAAGCTAAGGTACGGTAAATTTCTTAGCATCGACGAATTTGTCGATAAGTTAGTACGGGTACGTTTGCTCATTCTCCCACGGCGCGAACCTACTGAAGAACAGATCCCGCTGTTCCTCAGCACTGAAGCGACCCATTTTGGCAGACTTGCGAGCGCGGAATAGGTTACAATACAGCTCGAACAGGTAGAAAGATCTTGTGATGCGAAGTATATCATTACTCGATAACTCTTTTTGAGTCTTATCGGCAAGCTTCGCTGCGGCGAAGCCGGCGACGAAGAACTCAACGTGGCTATGAAGTTGGCTGACACAAAGTGCCTGCGGAAGAGTCCACAATATTGGAGCCTCATGTTCATGGATGCGTGATAGGATATCTAGCACACCTTCTCTGCTCCATGGGCGAAGGTTGTAGGATTTGGATAGAACAGTAGCGAAAGAGATCATCTCAGAACCAATCTGACGGCGCAGTATTTCGCCCAAAACTAGAGATTCGGCATCAAGGTAGACATGATAGAGCGAGGAATGTGACAAAACAAGTGATTTCAAAGAGGCAACATCTGGCAGGGAGCAAAAAATAGCCTGCGTGATCTCTGGTGGGAGCGAAGTAAAGGTGTTGGTGTAGCGTTGCGAAAGTGTAGAATTTTGGTAGACAGTGTCGTAAGTCGCAGACAAGAGCGCTTCTGGGGTCGGCACACTCATCATGGTAGTTATGAAGGAAGCTTGAAGGTGACTTAGGCAATAGTATCAGCAGGTCATGATGTTTACAGCCTCACATCGGATGTAATAAAGTAAACCTTTTGTCGAATGTCTGCTTAGGGCAAGTTTTTACTACCCCTTTTCTGCCGGCGTCTATAGTAAGCTTAGCAAGGTAGCGCCATGATCGCCAGTCACCTGCAGGTATTAATCTAAAATTTCGACCTACCTAGTAGTCATTATTGATCACGTGATATGGAATCGTGAGATTGTTTCTCCGGTAAATGACTAAAATGACCCCCCCCAACCTCTAAATTCCCAGATGTTGTGATGTGAAACGGCTGTGGATTTTCTATGTGGGCAGCTCGCTACTTATAACACTGACACTAGTCCTAATAGGTCATAGGGCGAATTCCAACACCAGAATAACCCCCAAAACTTCAGAATTCCCGGATTGACCCCCATCTTCAATGGCAGTACTTTCAGGCTCGATCTCAAGCGCTGATTAATTCAACTTAGATTGTCTAATTTTTAAGGTATTAGTGAAGAGTGAGAGATGTACAGTGATGTGCTAATCATCAAGTTCTTTCTGCTGCACTCTTAGTTGAAGTTTTAACCATAAGCTTAAGAGATCGCTCAACGATCACCCTAATAAAGATTGTGACAGTCAGACTGTTTTCTACACCCGCAATGGATTCACACTTTGGAGAATCTGATTGAATTAATAGTGAATTACAATGACCCTTTGAAAGGAAAAATAAGTGTAGAAGAAATAGTTGTTGCAAATGCCTTCCGATAGTTCAAATTTTGGGGGGGGGGGTTCAATCTGGGAATTCTGAAGTTTTGGGGGTTATTTTGGGAATTTAGAAGTTGGGGGGGGTCATTTTAGTCATTTACCGTTGTTTCTCCTCTTCAACCTTCTGAGGCGATCACCATGAATGTAATGAACGAGACGATGAACGAGTAAGGTAGCCCATTATGGGTCTCGCCTATATAGAAGTAAGGTACGATCGCTGAGCGCCTAAGGGAGGGCTGGAACGGACGAACCACGTTCCGAATTCAACAGATCATCAATCAATCCTTTGCAAATACCCTTCTCGCACGACATGTGGGTAGGCCGTAATCATACTTCCTCGACGCTCTAGTCAAGAGAAGCCTCAGCTTCCTTACGACTCTTCACTTAATCAGTCCAGGATCGTCCAACTGACCTATATCCCACAGCATCGCTATCATGCAAGCGTCAGCTTCGTTCCACCCCAAAATTCGCCCCCGATATTTGTTGCTAGGATTCAAATGGCTCATCCACCTCGGATTCCTCAGAGTTCTCCGATGTGGTGGATTCATCAGCGTCCCCAAACTGCGAGACATCCTGAGGATCCTCAGAGCCCTCAGACGTAGCAAACCCGGCCGTCTCCCCATGCCGCACAGCCGACAACAGATCCTCGGTACTTCGACTTTTCACACTGTAGCCTTCATTGTCAAGGTCGTCCAGGCTCTTTACGTTCGTGTTCCACAGCCATTGCGAGTTAGCTTGCTTGAGCTTGTCGGCGTGGACGCTTTTCTCAACCAACTCCCTCTCCATATCTGTCTTCGCCTTGTTCTCTGCTCTCATCTGACCTCTCGCGAATTTTTCGTATATGGGCGCCAAGGCAAATACTGAAGCGCCGGGTCCCATAGTGAAGACAGTTGCTACAATGGCACCGCCTACTATACTTGTCCGCGTTATCCATCGTCCGGACCTTTGCAAATGGATTTTGCGCCTCAGCTTCTTCCTTTTCTCCTTGAACTCTTCAAACAAGGACTCGTCAAATTTTCGGGAGAGGACCTGGTGTGCAGCTTCAACCTTGTATAACTCTTGCTTGCTTTTAGCAAGTTTCTCAAGGTTGTCTACAACAATCTTGCCAGCTTCAGTCTCCCCCAACGCCAGCTTCGGACCCTTAGGATCGACCATCTGCGTGGAGATCTCAGGCGTGAACTTATTATTCAGGTAAGGTTCGATGATTGTGAGAGCGCTCTCTTGGCTTTTCGGTTCAAACCGCATCATTTTGGCTCTCTGAGCGCCTTGCAACATGGGCCCAAAATAGTTCTTTCCTACTCGTAGTGTGTTTTCCCTCGCTTCTTCATCCTTAGGGTTGTTGGTGCAACCCCACTTGGTTGTTACTAACGTGCAATTGTCCCACATCTTCATGCCAACCATCTTTTCTAGCATGCGAAGGTTTCTCTGCGCAATGCCACCCATCTTTGTCTTAGTGATGTCGTGAAGATATAGAACCCTTGCCAGTTTGTGCTTGAGCTTGTATTGTGTGTTGACATAGAGTGCAATTCTTTCCAGAACTTCTGCATCGACAAGGGTTCCATCATCAAAGCCAGGTGAGTCGATGAGGTGAATTTCGTATGAGACACCACTGTGCTGGTAATCGAGCACATAGTCTTGCACCTCTTGTGTCACTAAAGATGCATTAGCCTTGAGGAGCCGCGGTTCATGAGTGGACCTTTATACCTCCATCCATTTCTGCGGCTTCCCCAACTGGAATGTTCTTATTACCAGTAATCACGGAAATGAAAGTGCTCTTTCCAGCTCCTGTAAGACCCATAACAAGGATGTAAACGCTTCGACGTTTTTCAGCAGAAATTGCAGAACGCATTGTCTTCTGCACCACCTGGCTTGGCGTGGTTTGAGGCTGTTTGGTCCATATGAGATCCGATAGCGAATTCAAGCTCGACATCTTTGCTGATTCGTGTACCACAGCTTAAGGAGAAGGTCGGGATGTTGGGATTAGTATCTTTGCCTCTGCAAGTAGCAACGATGAGACTGTTGTGATAGATTTCCTGGGCGATATGTGTCTGTAGGCGAAAAGAGCGGAGACAATGTCATGAGAAGTGGGAGCCTCATATGCCGCTTCAGTCGACGCTTGGAAGGTGTGCCACACCTGCAGAGAACTTCTAACATGGTAATTGCAAAGGCGTTGGTTCTCATAAATCTCTCATGTTGTACGACACACCACTTCGTTCCATCACGGAAGAACGGAAAAGCTCAGCCTGACCTGTAGAGCTTCCTTGCCCAAAAGCCTTGTCTCTAAAATGGATTGGAAGAGTTTGCACTTAGTGACTTTGAAGATCACTTGTTACCTTACTGTCCCATGTGAATATGAAACAGGAAATCCCCCTTGAAACAATAAAGGCAGCCTGGCACTCCCTCACTCAGTATACATGCGCCGGCTACTGAGTGGCTACTACCCGAAGCGTAAGGTATCTCGAGCGGTTTTTGGTATCTTTCCGCAGTGGCTTACAGCCAAGAATGCACCGCCCTGCATCGCCCCCAGCTTTCGTATTGGCACCAGTGAAGAGGGCCTTGGAGACGATGTCGAACGGACCCTAGCAGTAGCTGCAAGTTGATCACAAGTGGAGGAAATTGATAATTTTTCAAAAATCTATCCTCGGTGCCCTAGACCTGGGCTCAGTAGATGAGTCTATGCCAGCTGTCGTAGGCAATCATCAGAGAAAGAAGATCCATTGACATAAGACATAGAAAGTGATCTTCCTCGAGAGCGTTGCAAGTTGGAGGCGAACGTCATTATACAACCTGTAGAAGTACAGCGTGAAGGTCCGAAACCTCACTGAAGGTGCACATCAATTTACCCGGAGTTCCCGGCAACGCTCGTGGTTTGGCCAATGAATCAACAGTACCAGTGACGGCGTCGATCACTGCGTCGATACTCGCGGTGACTCACAATCGATCCATGTATGGTTATCAGCGACGGGGCTCAGCGGGCAATAATGCTTACTGACAGGAAAGACAGCTGTGGACGGTGCAATAGCAAGTCGAAGCCACAGCAGGATGCTTTCCCAAAAAACCATCGGTGAGTCATACAACAATGGCTGCGATAAGCCCCTTTCAGTCTACTACGACTTACCTTTTGCAAACATGAGTAAAGCTGGCGACTGGCTAGCATTGACAACATATTCGTAACGCACTGATAGTGCGTTTGAGGATGGGCTAGATGGGTTTTGTGGGTGATACCTTGATTGAAAGGAAGGAACATAGGTAGCCAGAAATCTTATGTCATTTGAGCCCTGTCAGCTCTCGGATCAGTGTCCCCTAAATCGTCAAGTGGGACTGCGGTATCGCTCTTCAGATCGATTCCACATCGTCCAATTCTAGTCTCGCAAGGTCTACTCCACGATAGATAACCTATGCGTTTCACGCAGTATTGGACAAGTATGCCACACTCTCAGACGGAGGGCCCCCAAGACACCAAGAACACCTTACTATGCAACCCTAGCCACCAAAGACAATCATACCAGGAGAACACTATGCACGTTAGTCTCAAGACCGTGACATAATAGAAAGGTCTTGAACATACGCATTGACACATCCATCGTTCTCGCAGTTGTTCGTGATCTGCGCCCATCTACCCCAGACCACCTTCCCACCAGCCGTTACTAATCCTAGCTCGCTCACGTTGACCTCGATGATCGTACCCTTCGTCAGAACGCCCAGCTGTGTGTACATGGGGTTCTGTGGGCTCTTTTTGACGGAGATGATCGGTAGTTGAACCGTGACCCCGAGTTCCGGGTGAGTGACATTCGCCTTCTTATACCGTAGACCCATCGGTCGGATGAAGCGCTCGTACTTGACCGGCCTTCGAGTAAAGTCGTTGCCCACTATTCAGCCCGTCAGCTTTCTCTGTCTATACTGCTCCACGAGCTGAATACGATATCCGTCAAACGTACCAAATGTCGGCTTCGTGATCATCCTCTTCCACCCCTTCTTCGCCGTCTTCTTCCCCGTCTTGACCACCTTGAACATCTCCTCCTCCGCTATCCCTCTGACCTTCGGCAGCGGCACACTAAATTTCGCCGCCTTCTCCGCCCGCTTGTTCTTGATAGCACTGGACAACGCTTTGGCATTTGTACTTTGCGAACGATCGAGCAGGTACTGCGGTAAAGGAGTAGATGAAGGCTCTGAGGGTGCGGAGGATTTGACGTTGCGCTCTTCGTGCGCTTTGATCTGCTTCTTCATCTGGATCTTCTCCGCATGCCGCTTCTTCTGGTAGAGCTTCGCCCGTAGGCCGTGTAGTTTCTGTGCATCTTGTGATTGTTTGTGACCTTCTCGCGCTATACGCTTTCGCTTTCGTTCCTCGTAGTCGAATCTCTTGCCGTGTTGCTTCGTCCACCGCTCGATGTACCTGCGAGAGTCAGCATCTTGTTCGGCCTTTCGGGGGTGGGGCTGTGCGATGAAGCGTACTCATTTTGAGGCTATAGATGGATTAGCAGTCCGTTATGTACATTGATTATTCAGATTGTGAGCTTACCATCTTGACGTTTTTAATCTATGTCACTCCTGCTGTACGGGAAACATTTGCGGCGATATCCAAAAAGTTCGGATTCGATTTGTTCTAGTCCAGGCTAAGCCTAGCGTCAAAGATACCGCCCTAAGAAATGGACATCACAGACTCAACGGAGCACATCCACACCATCACCGCTGAGGAGGCAACCCAAACACCACCAAGATGCTCACCCGAACAATCAAAAGAGCCATCCTCGAAACACAATGGCAACCCACCTCCCTCCCACCCACCTTCCTCCTCCCCTTCCGCGCCCGCCTCACCACAGTCTCCCACACTATTGATTCCGCACCACCACCCGAACCGCTCGCAACTCACCACGCCCCCCAATCCACCCCCTCCACGCAACCGCCAACGAACTCACCACTCCTATCCAGCACCTCACAATCTCACCCGCCCCTCCCACCACCCACCTCCCACGCGCCCTCCACCCCAACAACCCCCCTCTCCGATTCCATCCGCACCCTCCTCCCCCTCCTCCGCGCCCAATCCACCCACTACATCACCGCCCACCTCCACTCGCGCCCCTACCTCCTCACCCCCGGCGACACCCTCCGCCTCCCCTTCCACATGCCGCACGTCCTCCCCGGCGACATCCTCCGCCTCAACCGCGCCACCGTGCTCGGCAGCCGCGACTACACACTGTCCGCCCCGTCCGCGCCGGGCCAACCCATCCCGGGGAATATGGGCAACGGGAAGAAAGTCTATCTGGATGAGCGGCTGTTCGAGTGTAGGGCGAGGGTGGTGGGCGTGGAGAGCGAGCCGATGCGGGTGGTGGAGAAGACGAAGAGGAGGCAGAGGCATGTTAAGCGGGCGAAGAGTAAGATGCGCTTTACGGTGCTGAGGGTTATGGAGTTGAAGGTTAGGAGTGTGGAGGAGGTGGAGGGGGGGTGGTGAGAGAGAGGTGGGGGGGTGGCTGTGGGGTGGGCATGCGGGGAGCGGTTCGTCAATGGCCTTGGCTTGTCGGATTGAGTGTCATGGATGTTGGAGTACTGTCCCTCCAAGTGACAATACCGCTAGGATTGACGGAGGAGCTTTGCGGCAGGAGGTCGTAGGATATAAAGGCAGTGCGAGACGGACCATGGGCACGAAGCTGAGATGTCGAGCAACCCTACTTTGTACACCCCAGAATGGTTGGTAGATCACTGTCTGTTAGTCCAGCAACGAGAGATTATCCAGTCAGGAGCTGGCGCGCGGGATTTCATGCTCAATCTGATGTACATATGGGAGAAGGCTGTCTTCAGACTTCAGTCTTAAGACTTCAGACTCTATGGCTTGCATTATCTCCTTATGTTCTTTGAAGTGCTTCGATACCTGACACTACGATCGTTTCCCGAGTTTCAAAAGACATGATGCAAGGCGTAGATTTCCTGGCAACGATCTATTCACAGCCATGTGCATGAAAGGTCGAAATCTCTCTCAAGGCCATTCTTTCAACGTTTCCTAAAAGTTTCGGACAGGCCCCTGAGCCCAGCCCTCTAATATAAACCCACAGACTATCCTACAGAGAATGGTATCAACCACTCCCTTACCCCCTCCGCGCATCGCATCTCATCTTTACACAAGTCAATGCCCGCTTGAACGCACGAAAAGAACCCAATCAATTCATGAATCATAACCCCCCCCCCTCTTCCCCCCCCCAGCCTACTTCCCCTCGCACTCCCCCCAAAAGCCTCCCTCCCTCCCCGAAATATCCAAGTTTTTGATTCCACAAAACGCCTCGCCGGGCTAACCCCCCCTCCCGCCCTCCACCGCGCCCAAAATACTCCTATAAAAATGCCCCGGCCACCCCCTCACCTCCGCCTCCTCGGGCATGCCCCTCTCCCTCACCTGCTGCAGAATAAAGTGCGTGATCCGGCCCAACATCTCCTCCCCCACCGGCACCGTCCCCCTCACCCCCGCGTCCGGATACAGAAACCCATCGCTCGGACTCAGCAACTGCGCGACGCTCGGTCTTTGCGTCTGATCGCGGTTCAAGCAGCGTTTCAGCGTGCGGATGAGAGCGGGCGGCACTTCCACGCCGCCGACGGCGTGGGCGGGGAAGGCGATGGGGTGCGCGGCGGAGGTGATAGCGGAGAGGCGGGCGAGTTGGTTGGCGATGTGGGCGAAGGGTGCTTTGCCGTAGACGATCTGGTAGAGGATACATCCCAGACTCCAGACGTCGCTGGGCCGGCCGAGTTTCATGACTTTGCCGGCGGAAGCGGGCAGGCCGAGTAGGGCGTTGGAGTCGGAAATGGCTTCGGGGGACATGTAGTTGGGGGTGCCGATCGTCTGCTCGCGGTGGACGTTCACGGTGTCGTCTTGGATGGCGTTGGCGATGCCGAAGTCGATGAGTTTGAGTTTGCCGCTCACGAGTAGGAAGTTGGCCGGTTTGAGGTCTGAGTGCACGATGCTGTGGGCGTGCACTGCGGCGACGCATTCGAGCATTTCTTTCCAGTAGTAGCGCGTGAAGGTCAGGTCGAAGGGGGCGGCTTCGTTGGTGTCGGGGTGGGTGCGCACGCGCAGGATGCGGTCGAGGTCGGATTCGCCCATTTCCATCAGCACGCTGAGGGTGCGGCGCTCGTCGTTGACTTCCCAGTCGAAGAGGCGGACGACGCGTTCGACGTGCGAAAGTTGGCGCAGGAGTTCGATTTCGCCTTTGTAGCCGCGGATGGAGACTTCGTCGGCGTCTTCGAGGTTGACGCGCTTTAGGGCGAACATCTTGTAGTTTTCCGCCATCACTTTGTAGACCATGGAACTTCCACCCCTGCCGATCTTGTCGAGGCGAGTAAAGAGTTTGCCGTTGACGGAGATATGGCTGCGCTTCTTCCTTGATTGAGAAGCTGACGCTGCAGCAGTAGCAGTCTCTAACATCGACATCTTTGGTGGTGGTGGAGCTGGACGCAAGGGAGTATTTTGGCTCCGTGGCGCCAAAGCCTTCCTGACTGGAGACACCGTCACTGGTGTGGCGCCGAGCATCTTCTCGTCTGGCAGTACTGTGACTCTTTGGACCTTGTCGAGCAGATCGAGCCCGTTGGCTTTGTTGCGCTTAAAGGTTGGTGGTGGCTCATTTTCCTGGTCATATCTAGACGGTAGAGAGGGCAGTGGTGGCACCTTGAAGATCGGCTGCACGTGTTTGTCTGATGACCGATTTGGTTCAAGTGATGCTAACATCGGCTTTGGATCTGACAATGGCGCTTGGGCTAAGGCGATTCTGGGGGATCGGTCTCTCTGTGCTTGACTGGGCTACCGTCGACGTGCACGGATTGACTTGCGAATCGAACGTGATGCGATGGTCTTGCCTGCTCTTCTGCCTTCTGGGTCGCCACCTTCCAGTCCTTATTTGGTGATGCATCCATGAGATTTTCAGGAGCCCCAATCTTGTCACCTTCGACGGCCGCGTGGTTTTCTCCAGTCACGGCATCGCGTGACTCAGCTGCTGGACTGCGGTCTTCCTCGCTTTGCCGTCGAATCATGCCTCTCCTAGCAGGCCCACTCAAAAACCTTCCCGTTACCTTTCCCACTCGTTTCACCCGCAACGATCCATGTATGCCAGTATCTTCCGTCTTGATCCTACTGTTGGCAAAACTTTCCACAGACGTTAATGCTGTATCTTGAGCGACACTCGATTCGTGCTTTGAGGACGTGGCTGCTTCAGATGGAGCGTCGGCGCTTCTTGCACTGAGCTTTGCAGAGTTTGAATTGTAGTCAGAGGTCGTGGTGCTACCAGAAACCGCGCCGAAACCATCGATACGCTCACTGCGTGGTCGCGGGGCTGGCGTGACCAAGTCGGTGGCCCTTTGTGTGCTCAACGCGCTGCTCCCAACGTTCGAGGTAGAGACGGTCCTGCGCAGCGTTGCAGACCCGGTGGACCCAGCGCTGAGGCGTACTATCCGAGGACTCCGCTTGATCTTTGGTGGAGGCGAAGCAGTATTTTCCCCCAATGCTGGACGAAATGCAATTGGTCCAGACCTCTTTAACGTAGATAGCTGGCCGTCGTCTGACACAACCTCAGGATCATTCTTGAATGCTTTTGATGGTGGTGACGCTTCCATAAGAGATGCATCATCCCCTAGTATAGCTTTCGCCTCCGCGCTGAACTTCATCGGTGGTACAGGAAGCTCATCATCCGAGCTGTCGCCAATCGAGTATTGCCTGGGCGCCAGAAGCGGCGCAGACGTGCCACTGAAGGTAGCGACTCGTGATAGAGGGGATCCGCGTTTGAGGTGCGGTCTCGCAGCTTGGTCACGAACAAAGGGCCGCGAAGGAGGACGCCTTGGGAAGCACTCGTAGTTTGATGCGAAATGAGCGGGTGATCCTTCCGCCATGGCGGCTAACGCAGGATACCTCGTGTCCTCAGTCGCCAAAGGGCGTATCGCTCGGTCACTCAAGAAATACCATGTTGAGTATCTGGTAGCAAAAAAGCACGCAAAGCCCGAGAAGCAATTGGACGTTGGTATCGCGACGAGATGGAGGGGATGAAGTTTGAAGTTGTGCCGATGTCACGAGAAATGCTGGTCTCCTTAGTCGCGGTCGCCATTGGCCGAGCCTAGAATGTAAACAAAAAGCTCGGGCCTTCTACGCCGGACTTCCCCTCACAGTAAAGCTCTTACAATAATATCTGACTCCTCTACTACTAGTACACGAAAGCAGAGGGAATATGATGTGAGATGTCTGTCTGTACATATGAAATCTCTTCTTCGTTGATACGTATTACAATTTGCTCAGTATACAAAGCTTCACTATGTGAATCCCGTCCCATTATGCCAACAACTTCGAAAGCTCCGGATGGCCCTCTTCAAGTCTATAAGCCTCAAGCGCAACCGGGATCGAACCCGAATACCCAACATCCCCCTGCGCCGTCTCCAATTTCTTCGTTACTTTGCTGACCATCTTCGCAATCCACTGATCGTTCACAATGCCGCCCACCACGGCCTTCTTCATCCCGTCTTTCATGCCTCTGGATAAGGAATGCCCAAAGTCTCTCAAGCCCGTGACTTCTTTGTCCATAGCATTGGACTCCTTCTCCATCTCGACGACCTTGGTAGCTTTAACCAGGGCCGCTATAAAGTTAAGCAGTTCCTGGTCGAAGCAAGCTGGTAAGCTGGCGTGGACTGACATCTTGATGTTAGTCTCGTCCTTTTCTGCTTGCTCCAGCGTCCCTTGTGCTTGAATCGTTTTAGGCAGTCCATCCGCCTCTTCAACTTCCTTCTCTAGCTCCTGCTTCTCTTGTTTGGTGGGGACCGGCGGAAGGATATGTTCGTGGTGCGGTAACAAAAAGCTAGGGATGTTAAAAGTCGCATCTGCTCCTCCCAGTCGGACTACCTGCTTCAAATCGATTTCTTTGGGTAGTGTGCGATAGGCCATGACGTCGCCAAACCCGAGATAGCAGTTGATGTCGAATGTCGTTAGGAAGGGAACCTGGGCGAGCCCCGTAATCTCGGCCAGCTCAAGTACAAAATTTGCGTCAGAAAGCCACGAGGCGATCCTTTGTTCGAGACGTCTGATCTCTGCAACGTCTTCGCCATATTCTTGAAAGATATGCTCCCCCAACATAGACTGGATCCATCGTCCCGAGCCGGCGGCAGTGATAGATACAATGTTTAGTGGATGGAAGTAACTCATAGGATTGAGCAGTAGACGAAGCAACAAAGGCAGGCGATGCAGGAGGCGCCGTACATACGGCGGAGAGAGACTTTGGAGAGTCGTGACCTTGATAGATGTCCGTGGGGGGTGGGGAATGGATGGCTTGTTGTGAAGCTCCGAACAAATGGCGGCTCGCATATCTTTCTGATTCGTCTTATCAAGCCCACTATCAACTCTGACAAGCTTTCTAAGCTTCCTACGTGCTTGGCTGATGACGCTGGACTTTTCGATGTATGCGAGAGTCTCCAGATACTGCCTATTCGCCTGCTCACTGTCTGGAGAAAGTGTGGTGACAGATTTGAGGCCGGCTTGAGGGGAAGAATCTTTCGGATTGTTGCCGTCTGTCATTGCTTCCGTCATCTTGATAGCACTAGGTCGTGAGGTATCTCCGTTGGCCGCAGCCGCTTTGAGTAGGGGTGTATCAGTTTCCATTACTGCATCACCATCTTCGTCCTTGGTGCTTTCTTCCAGGTTTCCAAACGTCATCTCATACTCTCCACCCTTGATATTGGCGTACACGTCTCCGATATTAACCCCTCTGAAGAGTCGGATCGTGACGGTGTCGGTTAGCAGTGCAAGCTCCATGTCATCTGACAATTTGATGCCGACCTCGACGCCGTGAGCGATGATAGTGAGACTTGAGAGAGAAACGGTCAAGCCACGCACTACCATAAGGCCGTCTACCTCGGTGTCAATCTCCAGCGCCGGGATATCAAACAGTGCGATTTTGTCATTGACGATTTGTAATTGTCTGAGCAGCGATCTCAGATTCCTTCTCACAAGGTCCGCCACGAGATCGAATTGAAATAAACATGTCAGGAAAATTGCAGGATAACAGTTAACAGCAAAAACCCAGTACAGCAGCCAGGAGGTCGCCGCCACTGCATAGACTACATGTAAGGTTGCGAGAAGTGTCCAGAGGGGAATGAAAGATAGGATGCGGTAGCCTCTCAATGCGCCAAGTAGTATACAGTACGTTAGAACAGGAAGACCTGAGAGAACCCATCGTTTGGGCCACTCGTAGAGAGCAACGAGCAAGACGCAAGTGGTTGCGAAAAGAGATGGTGTTGAGAGGAGGCCTTGCAAGTGCCCTACTGGATCGACCTTCTCTTGCTTTGAAGGGTTGGTCCGTTTGCGACGGTTCTTGAGGAGTGGATTGATGGCCATGATGCTCCCAAGAAGAAGAAGGATTTTCTGGAGAGGGCCGGGGTGATTTCAATTGTCTTATGTTGTTCTATGGAAACACTGTGCTACACAAATTCATGGTCGCGTTTCGTTAGTTCTTGGTTTGAAGAAAGATTGGATGGCAGGCATTTGATGCAGGGTCTCGGACGTGACAACACTAATGTACGTCATGTCTCCTCAGTCCTACCAGCACGCAAGTAGGGCTGTCGAACTTCTAGACTTTCAATAGAATGACTATCCGGACACACAACGTAGAGGTTAAGTAGGCGGGCCCACGTAATATAACACGAAGCAGAGAAATCTGTGATATCAAGCACGGATGTTGGATGTTCAGACAGTTTGCTGTTAACGTAGTTCCCGGCGCTATGCCACATCCGGTGGTATGCCACATTTTTTAAAACTCTAACCCTATGTATAATCATGGATAACTCCACGAAAAGCGCTCAGATTGAGCTCGCTCTTGCTGATCTAGATCGCCAATTGAAGCCCAACTACCGTGCTACTGCCAAATTATATGGCATCGACTGGAGCACGCTCTGAAGACGTCATTTGGGTATCACCATGTCAAAGGAGGCCGCAAAGTCGGAATATTGGCAGAAACTTACCAGCGTTCAGGAGGAAGTTCTAATTGAGTGGGTTAATCAATTGACCGATTGGGCAATCCCTCCAACCCCTCAAACAGTAAAGAATTTAGCGGAGGAACTCATAAAAGCGCCCCTAGGAAAGAATTGGGTAGGGGGCTTTATCAAGCGATATCAGGATAGATTAAAATGCGTTTATTTGCGAACAATTGATCAAAAACATGTCATGTCCAAGAATGCCCCCTCCTACCAGCTATTCTATAATTTGGTACCATGTTTTTGGCTGCGTTTTGGGCTCAACTGATCAATCAATGGCTAATCAGTGTCTAGTATACCAATAACGTTGAAAAATACCATATCACCGCTGAAAACACGTGGAATTGGGACAAAAAAGGCTTCCTCGCGGGTCAGGCCAACACCACCAAGTGGGTAGTGAGTATTGAAGCCCTCCAATCAGGTCGAATCACCAAAGTGAGTCAAGATGGAAGCCGCGAGTTCATCAGTCTACTCACCGCAATCTCAGCTGCTAGGGTTACGCTACCGCCAGCCCTAATCTATCAAAGCAAAATGGGCGACCTCCAGGACTCTTGGTTGGAGGATTGGGTGCCTGAACAGGAGGCTTTTTTCAGTAGTTCAGCCAATGGGTGAAGTTCAGACGTGTTCAGGCTCAATTGGCTTCACTGCATCTTTGAGCGTTATTCAGCACTGATAGCAGGCAATAGAAGACGTCTTCTATTAGTGAATGGTCATAACAGTCACATGAATATGTGATTTGTTGAAGCATGTGATCAACTGCGCATTCTATTATTGATTCTGCCCCCCCATTCAACTCATCGGTTGCAGCCCCTGGATGTCGGACTATTCAGTCCATTATCTACGTCATACTCAAAGCAATTGAATCAGCTAATGTCTAACAGTTTTAGCCTAATTGGCATGTCAAAAAGAGTGTTCTGGAGGCTCTTTTGGCCGGCTTGGAAGGAGGCTTTTAGGCCTGACAACATTGAGTCTGTGTGGAAGAAGACCGGGCTCTTTCCGCTGCGACCAGGTGCAGTACTCAACGTTATCACCAAACTGGAGCCGCCAGCAGCAGTCTCAGCATCACCAAAGACACCAATAAGCTCTCACGCTGTTCACTGGGTGCATTGTCAATACAAAACTGAGCCTACAAAGCTCTTGATGTCGAAAATCCTACACACGAACGAACGGCTCACAGCTCATCACAATATCAATCTACACGCCATTGAACGGCTCAAAACAGATATCAAACAAGAAAGGAAATGACGCAAGCGTGGGAAGCGCCTCAATCTATGTGGTGAGCAGGATTCCAGGCCTCAGTTTTATGGTCCGGAGGAGGTGAAGGCTGCGTAGGACTACCAGGCATCAAAAGAGGTGGAAGAGGAGCAGCAGAAGCAGGAAATCATTGATAAGAAGGAACAGGCAGCTGCTAAGAGGGTTCAGAAAGAGAAAGAGAGGGTGGAGCAGGCAGCAATCACTGCAGCGAAGCGGAAAGCTGCTGCAGAAGCCAGGGCTATCAGGGAGGAAGAAAAGTGGGCTTGGGTGGGGGCCAAAGCGGAGGCTGTTAGGAGCATAACAGCGTTCAGGCCTTGTTTACTCAGTGGCGCGCGCTAGCGCCTGGTTGGGCCTAGCGCGGCTCGTACGCGCCCCTATATAGTAGACTGCTCGCTCGCCCATATGGCTCCTTACAATTAATGCCCTTTCATCACCATATCTGCATGACTTGCTCTGCATGATCCTGACATTACATTAATTGTCCGTCAACCCTACGATATGGGTTCGAAGCTGAGCACTGAAGGAAGCCCATGTCGCCATGACACGCTCTGGTCAGACCCGCCAAATTCTGCTGTTTTCAGCTTCTCCTCTCAAGCTACGTTCGTGGGACAGTCGAACTGAAATAACCTGTTCAGAAAGGCCTTGGGTTGTGTGTGTCGACGACTCCGAAAGACACAGGTAACACTACTCATGGTAACTACACCTCCTAAGCCATACGGACGTGTACCAGTCTACCTAAGCCATACGGAAACCTGGGAGCTCGTGGAGCAGTCGAGTCTAAATAACCTGCATCATCATTCGAAGTCGACCTCTTCAGTGAGCCTGTCGACAGTGAGCCTGCTTCAATGGCGTCGTCAAAGTTGACCTCTTCGATGAGCCTGGTCGACAGTGAGCCTGCTTCAATGGCATAGCCAAAGTCGACCTCTTTAGTGAGCCAGTTCGACTAGTGAGCCTGCTTCAATGGCGCGTTCGATGACCGACCTCTTCTGCGAGCCTGTTCGGTCAGTGAGCCTGCTTCAATGGCGCGTTCGATGACCGACCTCTTCTGCGAGCCTGTTCGGTCAGTGAGCCTGCTTCAATGGCGCGTTCGATGACCGACCTCTTCTGCGAGCCTGTTCGGTCAGTGAGCCTGCTTCAATGGCGCCGTCAAAGTTGACCTCTTCAATGAGCCTGGTCGACAGTGAGCCTGCTTCAATGGCATTCAATTCTCAACACCTCTTCCTCCCTTCCTCCTATACACATCTACAACGGTACAAAGTGTTTGCATGGCTGGAACTATGAGTTGTGGCCAGAGTCCACCATAAGTCATGAGCGCCGGGGTATGGCATGCAAGGCATGGCCGGAGTCCACCATAAGTCGTGAGTGCTGGGGTATGGCACAATTGCATAGGACTGGGGTGGAATACAAAGCACCTGAGTGGGTGGTTAAGAGTCAGGGGTTGGAGTGATGGATTTTACACACCTGCGTTGATTTTATATGCGTTGATTTGATTCAATTCTTGACCTCCTTCTCTGCCTCCGCAGCGGCCTCCGCCTCAGCTACCTCCGCTGCCTCCGCCGCCTCCGCCGCCTCTGCTCGAACCACCGTTCAGACTGTTCGAAGGCAGTCAAGTGGGGTGGACTAGATAGCTGGCAAGCGTTGCGGACAACGCTTTTTCAGAGAGGGGGGTAATGTTAGGAGCATGACAGCGTTCAGGCATGGTTTACTCAGTGGCGCGCGCTAGCGCCTGGTTGGGCCTAGCGCGGCTCACCCCTATATAGTAGACTGCTCGCTCGCCCATATGGCTCCTTACAATTAATGTCCTTTCGTCACCATATCTGCATGACTTGCTCTGCATGATCCTGACATTTTGTTATAATAGTATTTTTCTCCACTGAGTCCATTCTCTGAACCAAAGCCCCCAAATCTGCTGCGATTTGAGCAGTTCCTGGCTGGTTTAACACTTGCTCAGTCAATTCCTTGACGGAGACAACAAAAGCCTCAATGTATGACCATTGTACTGTCTTCTTCAGTCTGCCGTCCTTTGTTTTGCTGTTGGTGAAATCCAGGAGTGTCGTCGCTTCGTGCTTCAAATGCATGGTGTGCTCAGGTAAAGGTGCAGGTATCACCCCTATTTTCAGTCATGACACCCCCAACATCGTTCCCTATGCTCAACGCGTGTCAAACGATAGGGGGCGGCAGGGCGGGTCTAGGGCTTCAATTTTGGGTTTTATAGGGCTTGTTTTGGTAGAGTTATTTCAAAAATTAGGGTTGAGCTATGTGAGGTGTTTTTTTTGGGTTCTTTGAGAGTCCTATGAAGAAAAGCTATCCGATCAGGTTTAGCTCCATGGTTTTGCCATGGTGGCGCGCGCTAGCAAGCCTTTTCGGAATGGGTCTGAGCTAGCTGAGGCAATTGAGAGATAGCATTCAATTAAAGATGACTAAGATGCTTGCTTGCCAAAGCACTTTTGCCTGAGGCCACAACTGACATGAACGGAGGTTGCCGATGTATTGCCCAGCTAGTTGGGAAGTGCTCATGCATGGTGACTGATGAAAGAGGACAATAATTGGGCTCTCTATCGAGTTCACTAAGCTTAAATTGACTTCCGCCTTTCTCGCCTCAAACTCCGCTGGCATATGTCAATTCTCAGGGGGTTTTAAGCTTCCTTGACATACCCAGTACATTACGAGTAACAAGGCCGTGGTCAGTCACTCCCGGCGGATTAAGCAATAGTCTGACCTAAACGAATAACATCTCCAATGAAGTTTCTGGAAAAGCATCTGAAATGTTTAGAGTAAAATCTGCAAGCAAAGGCTTGTTGAGGTCGTCCGCAGTAAGAACGAACTTGCCCGTCTCTTGCGGGCGATGTAAAAATTCTCTATTATGATAAACCGTGTTGATTGGCTGTGAGGGTGGTCTGCCTAGCCGCAGCATCTCAGCCGAACTTTTCGCCCGGCATCAGCAGCGAGAAGTTAAGTCAAAAGGTGTCCTCCTCTTTTTTTTGAATTTGGGACTTGTATTAGTTCTCCCAAGTGAACATCAATGCTCTGACACGATGGCCTTAAAATTAGTACTCAGGCCCAGCACGTAGGTCCATCCAACGTTCCCTTGAAGTTAAGACAAGGCTTAGCTGACTTTTGCCTTTGTGCCATAGTAACGACCTCTGGGCAGCTGCAGCACTCAAGCTAAATGATGAAGACAAAAGTAACATTGACTTCAGCTGTTCAGATAAGCTCAACATCTTATCAGACCTACTCAGACTTACTGAACAGTTAAAGCAAAAGTGCATTGGCAAAAGATGGCATTATACCTGAAAGAGCGGAGAGAGAGTGGACATCAGAGACCTGTTTGGTAAGGCCGTCAAGTGGATTGATATCTTCAAACAGGTTGGGGACGCCGCTGTTCAATATGATCCAGTCCATGCTGCACTTCCCTGGGCTGGCGTCAGATTTCTCCTACAGGTTTGTGGCATCCCTGTATAGAAAGAAGAAAATTACTAAGATGATGCAGATTGCAGTTAATGACTTTGCCAAATTTGCCTTTGTGATTGAGGGTGCAGCTTCAATAGCTGAAATGATCAGTCGCTATGCTATATTTGAAGAGCTCTACCTCCAGTCTGCTTCATCTGCAGCTAATAAGCTTAAGGGAGCTTTGGTCCAGTTGTATGCCGCCACTATGATCTATCTTTCCAAAGCAAAGAGCTATTTTGATCAGAACACCGGAAGTAAGTATAGGTGTCTCAACATCAGAATATTAGCTGATCAGAGTGGATAGAGTGTATCTTGAAAAGTGGACTCCTTGCACAATCAGATCTGAACTCATGCTTCAGGGCTATTACGACTGCACAAGGGGTTGTTCATCATTATTCAGATCTTGTAGCTATGCAAGGTCAGTCTGGTTCAATAGGAGAGTTGGCATGATAGTCCTTTCAGACTGATCAAACTCAGAACATATTGATGGACACAAAGAGTTGAAGCGCCTTCTCATGCAAATCAATAGTCCCCTAGAACAGTGGAGCAAGGATCTTAGAAGCATTAAGGATGGACTTGAGAGTGAGTTACTGATACAAATGTCAAGGGCTTTAACTCATTGGTTTTAGCATCAAAGCGAACAGAAATCTTACGCTGGATATCTCCTGAGCCGTACCTTGAACATCACAAGCAGACAAAGAAAGATGTGCTATGTGAAACCGGACAATGGCTTCTTTCTGATCCAATTTTTGAAAAGTGGAAGAAAGAAAGTGTGTCTTCCATCCTGTGGCTCCATGGCATTCCAGGGTCTGGCAAGAGCAAGCTAGTGTATGTAAAAGATATAATAATGTGAGAAGTATGATGATCGCTTATACCGTCAGATCAATTGTCATTGAAGATGCTATACAAGCCTTCCATGCTAGTCAGAGCCCTTATTCAACCTTTTTCTACTGTTCACAAGACACTGCTGAACCCGCATGTTTAAGCCCTGAAGCAATCATAGCTAGTATTGCCTGACAACTCTCTAGCCCTGGACCTGAATGTCCTCTGCATCCTCTAGTGGTTGCAACCTATAGGAAGAGAGAAGCTGAGGGATTCACCTCTGGATCATTACATATGGGCGAGAGCTGTGCACTTATCGCCCAACTTGTTGAGTGTTATTCACTGACAACTATCATGATTGACGCGCTCGACGAATGTGACCCAGGAAAACAAGCGGATCTGCTGGAGACGTTGGAAGCAATCCTTCAAGAGTCCTCAGGCTTAGTGAAGATCTTTGTGTTGAGTCGTGATGACTGGGACATAGTGTGCCACCTGCAAGAGTACCCTAATCTCGAGTTAGTGTCTGACAGAAACACAGATGATATTGCATCATTTGTCAGAGCTGAAACCAAAGACCTCATTAAGAGAAGCAAACTACTCCGTTCCAGTATCAACAAAGAGAATTTGAAGGAGGAAATCATTGATCAGGTCACGAAAGGTGCTAGCGGCATGTAAGTGTTATATCAGGACCTCAAGCCCTGTCTGATGTACTAACACTTCCAACGAACCAGGTTCCGCTGGGCAAGCTTGCAATTGCAGAGCTTATGCGAAATGAAAACCGATGAAGCTATTCGAGAAAGGATTGGGCAACTGCCACCTAAATTGGAAGACCTTTATCTCAAGCAATATAAGAAGTTCACCAAGTACTCAGCTGAGGCCGACCGCCAAATCACAAGAAATGCATTCAGTTGGCTCATCTGTGCTCAAAGGAGATTGAACTCAACAGAATTCCTCACCGCGCTATCAATGACTCCAGGGCGACATCCCAGTCAATTAACTATAGATCAGGTCCTGGATATGTGCTGCAACATGATAGTCTTTGATAAGACTCTAGATACATTTCGATTCACACATCTATCAGTTAGAGAGTTTTTAGAAAAGCGGCCAGAATTCAGTAACACAGCAACAAACTCCTTAGCTGCAGTGATATGCCTCTCTGAGCTTCTAAGCGCCGTTGGCAATTCCAGGACGGAAAGGTTGCTCTCTAAACAGGGACAGCCTTTAAGCGACTCAAAGTGTTCACATATCCTAACCCCGTATTCGACTATATACTGGGCTAGGCATTGTCAATTAGCAGCTGAACAAAGGATTAACGGTCCACTCAAGCACTTGTTTCTCAATTTCTTGTCTCATGCACCAGATTCAACGCCAGCATTTGTCCTCTGAATTAGTCAACTTCGAAAAAAAAGTGAGCATTGAAGGAATTGATTGGGAATTGCAAAGTCAATTAAGGGATACTGAAGCTTCACCAACTACAACACTCTTTGTTGCATGCTCTTTCAATTTCTCCAAAATCATACAAGATCAGATTACTGCACAGACCCTCCAGTCAGACTTTACTAATAGTTACAGTTTGACTTCCCTACAGGTTGCTGTGAATCACGGCAGTTGTGAGGTTGTTTCAGTGTTGGTATCTGAGGAGCGTATAGAAATCACAAAAGATGTAGTCAAGGCAGCAGTGGGGAACCGGGGGAGTGGAAAGGAGGTCATGACACTTCTACTTGACTGACAAGGAGCAGACATCCAGATCACAGAAGATGTGGTCAAGGCAGCAGCAGGGAACTGGGGGAGTGAGAAGGAGGTCATGACACTTCTACTTGACTGATAAGGAGCAGACATTCAGATCACAGAAGATGTGGTCAAGGCAGCAGCGGGGAATCAGGGGAGTGGGAAGCAGGTCATGACACTTCTACTTGACCAACAAGGAGCAGACATCCAGATCACAGAAGATGTGATCAAGGCAGCAGCAGGGAATGAGAGAAGTGAACAGGAGGTCATGACACTTCTACTTGACTGATGAGGAGCAGACATCCAGATCACAGAAGATGTGGTCAAGGCAGCAGCAGGGAATGAGTATAGAGAGAAGGAGGTCATAACACTTCTACTTGACTGATGAGGAGCAGACATCCAGATCACAGAAGATGTGATTACTGCAGCTACAACAAGTAAGCAGGAGGGAGTCTTGCAACTTATTGACAAATAGCTTAAGATTCTGTCTTCTAAAGAGAAATGGGTTTCAATCACTCAGTTTTATAATGTGGCAAAGGCTGGAGATGTGAAAATGATCTGAAGGTTGTTAGCACTTGGAATTGAACCTGACCTCAAAAGCCCTGAAAATGTATCGCCTCTTTGTATAGCGGCGGCAAAAGGGAACCTTGCCATAGTAAAAATACTGCTTGATACACAAGCGGTCAACATTAATTTGAGGAGCACAACTGGACAAACCCCTGTATTTTGAGCATTGGTGATGGGTCACAAACATATTGTGGGTCTGCTGTTAGAAGCAAAGGCAAATCCTAGCTTTGCAGATGAAGATGGTCAAACGCCACTTTCCATAGCCAAGCAGGGTAGGCATGACAAGGTTGTAGATATGTTAAGCGGTAGATGAGTTTTGGTAGATGAAAACTCCCTCTTCAACCCTAATGTGCAAAAGCAGATATAACAAAAGATAATAACACAGTATCACTATATTTTACCTAAAAAACTCTTGTCTTTGGCTCGCATCATCTTCGCCAAGATCACTACTATGGCTCTGGCAGGTTTAGATACTGCCTGTGCTAACGTGAATGGCATTGAGGAATGTTTTGCGGCAGCATTCAAAGGCGAATGCGGCACATAAGTACTTCTTGAGCCTCCATATTGCTTTTTGATGCTTAATAATATTGAGCTGCTCTGCTTGACTGAGGATGCTTCTTTTCTGTTCGTTCGCCGTTTCTCCCCCAAGATCAGAAGAGCAAGAGGCAATTCTGAGGTGGGCTCTAACCTGTTTAAATCCTTGCGTCACTCAAGCTAGTTGCCTGCGAAAATTTACAGCTCTATGATCGAAAAGGTTCCATCTTACATCATGGGGCAAAAGAACTGAATGTCGCGACGCTCTAGGTAACGCATTACTTAGACTCAGGGGTTTACTGAATATTACACTGGACTAGCAGAATCTCCTCAGCTCCTGTCCTACCAGCACTCCCCTATGCAAGGAATCATCAAGTGCCTGTTTGAAACGCTACGCGTTGCTCCATGCAAGTAATCGCCACGAAGCCTCAAGGGATTAGAAAGAGATAGCTATAGGATAGCATCCTACATCATCCATGGAGACCTCGCAGTTGAATGCCACCATGCTTGAGGCAGTGCATTCCAGCGAAAAGCTAGCTTTGTTAGACGACATTGATAGGCTTCGTTCTCAGGGCATCAGCCATTATGTAAATCTTCCACAACTAATTGTCTGCGGTGATCAATCATCAGGCAAAAGCTCTGTCTTGGAAGCAATCTCAGACATTCTGTTCCCTACAAAAGACAATCTTTGCACACGTTTTGCAACAAAAGTCATACTTTGACACACATTGGACATCAATAAAGACCATCCAGACTGAGCAAACCGCCTAGACAGTCTTGGAGTTGGGTTTGATGCTCGATATTGGAGAACAGGATCAATGGACGACCTGCAAGAATTCATTCGCATTGGACAAGCTGCTGTTGATGCTACCCCTGAAGACCATCCAGACCGAGCATGCCATCTAAACAATCTTGGAGCTGGGCTTAATGCTCGATATTGGAGAACAGGATTGATGGATGACCTGCAAGAATCCATTCACATTAAACAAGCCGCTGTTGATGCTACTCCTGAAGACCATCCAAACCGAGCAAACCGCCTAAACAATCTTGAAGTTGGGTTTAGTGAGCGATATGGGAGGACGGGATTGATAAACGACCTGCAAGAATCCATTCACATTAAACAAGCCGCGGTTGATGCTACCCCTGAAGACCATCCAGACCAAGCACACCATCTTAACAGTCTTGGAGCTGGGCATAATGCTCAATATTGGAGAACAGGATCAATGAATGACCTGCAACAGGCTCTTGTTTACTTTACAAAGTCTTTACGTCAATCCAACAGTCCTCCCCTTGAGCGTTTTGAAGGTGGAAGAGAAGCTGCAGATATTACTATTGAGATTCAAAAATGGGGGAGTGGTGCTCGTTACTTGGCTGAATCTCTTGATTTACTCCCAAGAATAGTTCCACGACCTAATTCAAATAACGATCTTCAGTATATCCTTTGTCAGCTCTCAGGCTTAGGTCCTCTGACTGCATCAATCTTTCTTAGAGCTGGAAAATCTGCTTTAGAATCTTTGCAAGCTCTCGAAAAATGTCGCGGTGTTATTTCCAGCTTGATAATAGACTCCAAGTCTGATGTCTCTTTGCTCAAAAAACGCCCCCTGGGCCTCTGGTCTAGATATTGCCGTCTGCGAGAAGTTGTTGCTGCATCAGCCTCTTCCAGAGATAGAAGCAGCTTTACCTCCAAGCTACCACTGGCAGGAAACTATACGTTAATATCCTTATAACGTACACAAGTCTTCAAAGAATTGGATGAAGTCGAACACGAAATTCAAAAACAACCAGGATTTTTGAGAGATTCCAGCTGCCTCCAAATGAAACAGAGCTTCATAGTCTAGCTCGGTACGGTCCTGTTATTTCATTTAATATCACTCACTTCGGCAGTCATGCATTCTTAATTACAGACGACAATATACAAGTGCTGCGGCTTCCTAAACTCATTCTCAAGCACCTAACAAAACACCTCTCAAGGGAGGCACATGGAGATCAATCTCGCAGAGACGTTAAGGATGTTAAGATTACCTCAGAAGACGAAAGTAACAACATCATCGGGGATGAAATACATGCAAATACTCAGGCAGAGAGCATGTACTGGCTTTGGGACATCGCTGTCAAGCCTGTCCTCAAAACGCTTAGGACTTTATGGCAGGACGAGCCTTCCCCTACACTACCATGCATATGGTGGGTTGGTGGGGGATTGATAGCACTTCTTCCACTTCATGCTGCTGGTGATCACCGGTTGGGTTCCATGAGTAACACTCTGAGCCATGTCGTATCGTCCTATGCGCCCACGCTCAAAGTTCTTCAATTTTCTCAGGCGAAGGCTTGGACCCCTTTAACGTCCGACAATAGCAAGGTTCTAGTCGTTGCAATGCATAAAACGCCAGGCCTTGACGATCTGAATGTTGGGGATGAAAATGCTACCATTCAGCAACATGTTGGCTCTTCTGCGTCGGTGGAAGTCCTTGAGGCTCCGACAACTGCGGCTGTCCTTAGACAGGTCACAGCTTGTTCATTTGTCCATTTTGCTTGCCATGGATCCTCAGATGCTGAGCAGCCCTCAAAGAGCGCCCTTCTTCTTGGGACAGGGAGCGTCAAAAGGCTGACAGTGGATGATCTTCAATCTTTGAATCACCAGCTTGCTCAAGTTGCATATCTTTCAGCATGTTCTACAGCGGAAATAGGCGCTCGGACATTGATTGATGAGAGTATTCATCTAGCAAGCACCTTTCAGCTTGTTGGCTTCTGACATGTTATTGGAACATTGTGGGGAGCCTATGACAGTGCAGCTGTGGCTGTTGCAGCCAGGATTTATGAACACTTGCTCAATGATGCAGATACGGTCTCTTCTGTGCCACGTGCATTACAACATGCTATTTTAGATCTAAAGGCTAAGGATGGCAATAGCGACAATATCTCACTATGGGCCCCATTTATCCATGTAGGGCCTTAAGAGATTGATACTGGCTATCTTGTGGTAATTTCTTTGAGAACGAAGTTGATAAACCTGCATCCAGCATTTCTCTTTCGCTATACTGAATGTGCCTAATATGGAATAAGGACGCACTGAGGAGTTCTAAGAAGGCTTTGTTGAACTAGTGCGGCTCGTTAATGATGTTGGCCTCGTTCCATCACGATCTTTCATATTCGTGGACGGCTTCAGGGTCTCTGTTGATCTCCAAGGTATCCTGAAGAAGGTTAGAAAAGTCGACCCTGAAGGAGATCGCACGCTTGGTATCATCACAAAGCCCGACCGGCTGCCTTCCAGTTCTGGCAGCGAAAAAGCATTCCTCTGTCTGGCGCGACAGAGGTATCAAGTCTAAACACCTCGCCGTTGAGGACAAAGAAGAGGACGACCCAAGAGATGAGGCCAAAAGAAATCAGGAGGATAAAGAGCAGAGGCGGATGATGAAACAGAGGAACCTGACGGCGATGGCGACAAGAACAAGACACCTCTGTCACATTTCACAAAGCAGATTTATCGGTCTGGTGCTGGTGAGGAGCCTTCAGCGAAGCGTTGGATCAAACGTCGCCGCTCGTCTGTAATCCGGGTGGGCATACAGGGCGCATTTTAGAATCAAATAGTGAATGGTATTCTGAGATTCAACAGGTACCCTATGTGCGTCTAATCGAACTGTAGCGGAGCCAGTGGGCAGCTTGAATCGTTGATAAGGAGTGCCTTAGGTCACTTGCTGAATCCTAAGCTTAAGCTTCCAATATCTTCGATTATAATCTTCGGGGATGGAACACAAGCTGAATGAAGACATGGAAGTACACTATCTGCCAAAGATATTTGCTTGTGACACACCCTTGTACGTATGTCTTGTAGGCCAAAAGAAAATGGAGCGGCAGTCCATCCCGGAGGGCCCTTGGCTCAACGCCTTTGTTTCGACGCCTTCTCCCTCCTCCAGCTTTGCAGCAATTCTGGCGCGGTGAGATGAGCACCGTCCACCCAGGACTGTTTCCATTGAATGAGATATTGCTTGCAGGGCCTTCCGCGCCCTTGCTTCGCATTCCTTTCTTTGATGATCTTTCCTTCCCAACTCTGCTGCTCATAGATGACAACCATCCGAGCTCGTCCGCCTGTAAACTCCATCTTACCATCATCACTTGTATCTCCCTCAAGGCCGGCTGAGTGGGAAGAAGTGGTTTGAGCGTTTGAAGTGTTGTGGGGTCTAGCAGGTGTATAGCTGCTGATGTCTGAGTCATCCCCCGTTTCAGTTTCCTTGTCTGAAGAAAGCAGTGACAAAAAGCGGCCACATTTGATACGACGTTGCACCTGAGGCTTATCTCCAGCGGTAGACAGAGACCGCTTCTTTGTAGACCGCAGCAAAGGCGTGTTTGCCTTCTCACTATCACCGTTGCTTTCCTCTTCAATGTCCGCTTCAGCCTCTTTCTTGTCCTGCTGGTATTCCTTGTTCTCATCGCGGGAGGCATCAGGGCCGATATCTTTGCAACCACCGTCAGTTGGCTCACAAGTCGATGTAACATGCGTTAATGAGACGAGGCCGTTACAGCGCGGAGAAGGGGTATATGGGGTATCATGTTCGCTCTTCTCATGGGGGGTTGGACATCTGCATTGACACAATCTGTTAGTATTGGAATCACCAAGCGGGGGTTTTGGGTCCTACCCGGCCTCTGAAGCCGTCACAGAAGTCAGTGAAGTGCTGGGCAAACTCTGGCTCTCACTCTGCTCCCTACTCAGCTCCCCACTCAGCTCCTCAGAACTTGAGCCTTCACTGGTGTGGACGCTACTGCCGCTGCCTGCCTCTCGCTGAGTATCTTGGGTGTTGTGATCCTCTAATTGGTTGCCACCCAATACTCTCAGCTTCTCTGTAGGCCGTCAATGTTGTTTTCAGTGACAAAAGGAGCTGATAGACCCACTGATGCTTTCATCTCACCTCAATTTGAGGCTAGTATCGCTATTGCAATCGTTCCTGACTGGGGGCTTGAAGTTTCCTTTAGACCTGCCCGTCGTGTGTCCACCACTTGAGCCCGTTCGTAGCCACTCTTGCACTTCTCCAGCATTGAGCAGCAGTTCCTTGAGGGTTGGGAGGTCATCGTCTTCTTTGCTACCTCTGCCACCGTGGCCGCAAGTGATATCAAGTTCATTTGAGATACCTGGAAGCGTTAATCACTGTCCATCAAAAATAACGGAAATTTACCTCCAGTGTCAAGTTCAGTGTCATTGGCATCCTGCACTGGCTCAGGCAAAAGAATAAGAGATTCCTTCACTGGCAGGGTACTCATATCTAGAAATTTGAAGAGGTTATAGTCTTGTAGTGTTCCACTCGGTCCCTTGTCTGGTCCAAGAGCCCCAGGATTGTTGTCATCCCCACTAGCCATGGGGACACAGAGGTTGGAGGCAGTAGGCCGCCCATCGCTATGCAGGCCTGGCTTCAGGGGTTGATAGAAGTGAACGGAATTCATGTCAACAAACGTCATTGTACGGCGCAAGTGCAAAGGTAAGCAGGGATTCAGATAGTCTGATCTTTTTGACTTGGGGGTCTAAAAGAGAAAATCCAGGTGAAGAGAGGCGGCCAGAGAAGGATTATATACGCCCAGAGCTGCCAGGCCATCCATTGAAATCTTTCCGGCTTGCAAACCTGTTCCCCTCCTACTTCTCCTTTAGCCAACGATTGCTGATCTCTGGTCATGTGTCTCACACCAAGTTGCACACCCTGGCGCAGCTCTCGGTCATTGGAATGTCGAGTTCAATCAGCACCCTATGCAGCCTGTTTTCCACCGCACCCCTCGGTGACGGGCACATCCGTTGAGCCACGTCAGCGGAAGCGGTCTGGATCTTTGAGCTGAAACTTCATAACGTAATGGCTGTACCGCACCCTCCACAGTTCTCAGCGAAAGACGAGATTGACGTCTCAAGGCCAATGTGGAGAGTCTACCAGTAACCGGCGCACGCGGTGGTCAGGAGACTCAGCCATGAATCCTCTCTATTCTCAGTACCTTGCAATCAACACTCCCTGGACACCAGGGAAAGACGCATCCTGATCGAGATCCGTTTCAGCTTTCACCAGCTGACGCTCCTAGTCCATTTATCCGCGGCTCATTGGATGAAAGCTCCACCACTGCTCAAGTTGAGGACAAATGAAAGCGCGTCCCGGACTTCAAGGACACCTATGCGGGTCAACAAGGCACAGCGAGGTCTCATCTTTTTCAGGGGATGCAACTTGGATTGCGTACGCTTCCTTGGGCGTACTTCTCAATCCGGGCAATGCTGAACGCTGCGGTCGCTGCCAAGTCAGACCGGATCTGTGTCGGGAATCCATGCGAGCTGAAGTCGACGAGGCTACCCAATCATTCCCATGCTGGACTGACGCAGAAGGTGTCAGCAGACCTCTTTCAATAGCTCAGCCCGGAGCCGTGCGTTGGCGGCGCAGCGAAAGAATCCCGCTCAGAACGTGAGGCATTTTTTCGACTGGCATGGTCGCGAGAACGGCAGCTCCGATCAGGGCTGCACTTCACTGGCGTCGTCGTCATAGCCACGCCGATCACTCACAGCTCGCACGGGATGGGCCGCCAGGTGAACACAGCTGAAGCACAGCAAGCTGTAGGGGAAAAATGTAGGGCCCCACCGGAGTGAAAAATGAAGCGAGCTTTGAGAGAGCGTGGAAGAGGACCGCCGAGGGTAACTTCGGTGTTAATTGGGCCAGCGAAGACTGAACCTAGGAGCAAAAATGATCGCGAACGTTGCGAGAAGCCCTTGACTGGGGGGGTGGCACTGGAGCCTGCTGCCTGGTGTGAATTGAGGTCGGAGCGAGGAGTCGCTGAGACCGATATGAGAAGCCGGCAGCTTAGCGATGGGGGCCGACCGGGGGGGGAACGCCAGGCACGAGAGATAGAAGGGATGTGAAAGGAAACTTGAAAGACAAGAGGGGACAGGAAATATTTATGCTGGGGGAAAGCGGCGAGGGGCTGTGCGCGCGCGCTTTCCCCGATCAGGGGGACGCCAAACTCGGCCGGGCAAACACCAGCAAGCAAATAACAATATTTATATGGGTGCACATACAAATAGACCCCCCCCTTCTACACCTAGACCCTTTTTCATACACATAGACCCCATTTCTTACACATAGACCCCTGAACTCATATTGTATGTTTCACGTTAGAAGCACGATTTCGAGGCCATAGAACGCAATCTCAGGTTTGATATCAACATATAGAGAACTTTGCTAACATATCTATAGATTACTACCTCGCCGTCACCGCTGCTGCCCCCCCTACCTCACCGCCCCACCTCCTCGCGCCACCGCCCCACCTCACCGCCCCCCCTCCTCCAATCTCGCCGCGCCGCTGCCACCGCTGTCACGCCCCCCCACCCCCCCACCACCCCCCCACAACAGCGAGCTCACCGCCGCTGCCACCAGAGCCCCCCCACCAACAACCAAAAATTCTGGGGAGGCCCCCGGCAACGAAGTGCTGCCAAAATTCCAGTAGTCAGCTAGACCACTGCCTCTAGGGCATGCCACTGAGGTGGAGGTCTAGCTGGCTAGCTAGTCAAGGACGTTCCACACGTCAAGCATCTCATGAGGGATGCCTGACGTGCCAGTCACAGTTGAGGCTTGCTGTCCCCGCTCCCTCATGTTCCCAAGACGGTCTGCTACACGGGCAAAGTCAGTGAACTGAGACAGGGTTGTCTGCTCCTGCTCCCGAGGTGTTTCCTGTTGAGTGACTGCCCGAGTCGTCGGCCTTGACGCCCCACGAGCTCGCGGAGCTCGCGGAGCTCGCGGAGCTCGTGGAGCACGCTGTGTGCCACGCTGCTGCCGCCCACCTCTGCCCCCCCGGCCACCTCTGCCCCCCCGCTGGCCTGTGAGCTGATTAACCTGCCCATCCTCCTCCTGCTGCTCCTGCTCCTGCTGCTCCCGCTCCCGCTCCCGCTCCCGCTCCCGCTCCCGCTGCTCCCGCTGCTCCCGCTGCTCCCGCTGCTCCCGCTGGCTGACCTGGTTTAGAGCAAGCTCCCACTGTGAGAGATCTCGCCTGGTGGAAGTATCTGTCGGTCTTCCACGTCGACGAACTCGAATGGGGTTCTGAACCACAGTCACAGGGTCCACAGGCCGGGCCTCTGCAAGTGGATCAAGCCACCAGTGTGAGTGAATATGATCCCTTTTCAGGGCTTCTTTGGCGAAGAGAAGGGTTTGAAGCTCATGCTTGCACGGAAGACCCATGGTGGTTCGGAAGACCTTGGTACAGGGTAGAAGGCATGTAGGCTCCTTGGTAAGCTGCTCCCACTGCAGAAACATGTACTCAGTGGCATGAATACTGACTTCAAAGCGTAGATACCGAAAGATAGGGGCGTTATGCATAGAAAGTATGGCCCCAGACTTCTGATCTTCGTGTAGGAGGTGGATTTCTTGCAGTTGATCATCAAGCTTGGTATGTATGCTCTGTACAACTGTTGCCAGATCTCCAAGACTGCTTTCCAGTCCCCGTTTGATCCCCCAATGCCCTGACTCTGCTGTTGACGTTGTCAGCTTACCAAAATGCAGAATCTTGTCTGTCCAGGCTCGGCAGTGCTTCTCCCGCATGCCCTCAATGAGCCACTCCTTGAGGAGGTACTCATAGAGGGTAGTTGGCCAACGAGGGTTTAGCCCTGGGTCTGCAATTGCCAGGGCTGCCTTGGCTTCGTGAAAGGCAGCAGGTGTCAGGGCCTGTACAACTGCAAACCAGAGCTTTGCCCATTCCTTCTGAGCCTCTGCCACAGTGAAATAACCCCCTGTCTTAACCCGAGCGACCACATTCTTGCCGATATGCCACTGACAGAGAATAAGGGCAGTCGTCGGTATAAGAAGGGTAAAAGCCCCAATCAGAGCCTCCTCCTTGTCCAGTACAGTGGTGGTAGGGCCATTGGGCTGCCCTATATCTGTCCATATGATCTTTATCTGACTAACCAGCCATTCGTAGTACTCGCGGTCCTCATGGCGGAGGAAGGCAAACCCTACATAGAAGGTTTTGTTGCAGGCGGTTGTTGACGTCAATATAACAAGGGGCATGTTATAACGGTTCGTTTTATATGTGGCGTCTATAAAGAGAACATTGGGGTATTTCTCCAGCCAGTCCAGAGATGGTTGATAGACAAAAAAGAGGCGGTTCAGTTGGTCCCAGGGGTCAACAGCATAAGAAATATACCATTTCTCTGAGGCTGTAAGCTCCTTCAATAGGGCTTGAATGGGGGTTAGGTTTCCCAATTCCGCACGTCGAATATATTCTATGGCGTTGTAGATATCCTGTTTCTTATAGAACCGGCTGGGGTTGTCCATGCGGAGGCCTGTGACTGTTTGCTGGGCTGTAAGATGCCGTTTCCTGTCATTTACAACTGTCTTAAGGTCTTCTGCCCTCAATTTTCGATGAGGATTCAGGGCCTCAGGCTTCGATGGAGGATGATTGTGCGCAGTGTCCTTCAAAAACAAATACCACTCTCCCATTACAAGCTTGCCATATGCCCCCCATTTACAGCCAGTTGTACGCACAGCCCTGGTCCGTTTTCTGTCATCTGGAGCCACTTTGTCCTTGTATTTTCCACCCCGAGTGCACTTCAAGTTCTTCTTTCTAATGTCCCCACTCTTGTTCTTCTTGTACCCTGATTTAACTACAGCATAACCTTGCTTCGCAGCATGTTCATTGACGGCGTCAATTAGGTCTTCCATGGTCTTGAAGGGCTGGAGTCGGAGGGCCAGTGGTGGAGGTTTTAATTGCATTGGGGGGGGGTCTGGCTCATCAGCTTCGTTGTTTGTAGTGTTGTCGTTCTCACTGTCTTCATCGGTGTCAGAAATGTCGCTATTGACATCTTCCATTGGTGGTTCCTCCATATCGAAATACTCTGTGGTCTGGCTGGAAGAAACGTCCATTTTTGCTAACAAAGTCGCAGGCGTACTGCAGTCACATTGTGGGGCAGCAAGGAAAAAACTTCACTGTGCGCGGTCTAACCCATTCTAGTTAGGGGGGTCTATGTGTAAGAAATGGGGTCTATGTGTATGAAAAAGGGTCTAGGTGTAGAAGGGGGGGGTCTATTTGTATGTGCACCCTATTTATATAATAACACTGAAGAACATATTTAAATAAACTATTAACTAATTACTACACAACATTAAATAATATAAAACTTTTATTAAATAACTAAATTATAATCTAAAAACTAGACTTCTATCTATACTTATATATATAAAGAATATAACTAATAATTTATTAACTTAAATAATTTAACTGATTAATATACTGCTTAAACTTCTTAACATTTAATTATTAAAACTATTATATATTTTACATCTTTAAAATATAAACATCACTCCAGAGTTAATATATATAATTAGAGAAACAATTATACTTAAAATCTTATACTTGTCAGGATCATGCAGAGCAAGTTATGCAGATATGGTGATGAAGGAACATTAATTGTAAGGAGCTATATGGGCGAGCGAGCAGTCTACTATATAGGGGCGTGTATGAGCCGCGCTAGGCCCAACCAAGCGCTAGCGCGCGCCACTGAGTAAACAATGCCTGAACGCTGTCATGCTCCTAACAATACTTAACTTATATAATAAATTAAAACTACTGTTTAAACATTACTAAAAAATTAATACTTTATTTAAATATCTTCTTTACTTTTAAACTACTCACTTATTATATATTATTATAAACTACTATAAACTTTAAGCATTATAAACTCTAAGCATTATAAACTCTAATAACATTAATTACTAAATTGAATAATAAATCTTAATTATCTTAAGCACTATATTAATTACTCAGATTAAACACATTAAAGAATTACTATAACTCTTTTATATTAACTTTAAACTTATATATATTTATACTTAAAAGCTTATATTTAACTTATATATTAAATATTAACTACTGTTTAAACACTACTGTTTTTTATACTTTAATTAATATCTTCTTCACTCTTAAATCATTATCTTTTATTATAATTAATAACTTTACAAACTTTTATACATATTATATTTTCTACTTTAATTAATAACTTGAAATTTAAACACTTATATTTAAAACTTCTACATTATCACTTTACTTAATAGAAACTTAAATTACTTACTGACTTAATTTAATTTAAAGATAAAGTTACTATTATTTAACTATTATTATTCTTTTTTAATAAGACTGTTTTTTATCTTTTAATATAACTGTATTCTCATCTTCTTTTTTATTATTTAATAAGGCTGTTTTCTTATCTTTTAATAAGACTGTTTCTTATTTTTTAATATAGCTGTTTCTTATCTTTTAATATAGCTGTTTTCTTACTATTTAATATAATTCTTTTTTCATCTTTTAATATAACTGTTTTCTCACTGTTTAATAAAGCTGTTTTCTTACTATTTAATATAGCTGTTCTTTTATCTTTTAATAAATAAGACTGTTCTTTTACTATCTAATATAGCTGTTTTTTTATCTTCTTTCTTACTATTTAATATAGTTATTTTCTCACTGTTTAATATTATTGTTTTCTTATTTTCTTTTTTACTGTCTAATATAACTGTTTCTTATCTTCTAATATAATTGTTCTCTTACTGTTTAATATGATTATTCTTTTACTATTTAATATAACTGTTCTCTTATCTTCTAATAAGACTGTTTTTTACTTTCTAATATAAGTTCAAATTATTGCAACGCAGGTTGAGAGAGAACATCAACATTTTAAAGACATAAGTCTTTATCTTTTTGTACATCAGTGAGCTTTATAGACATAACTTTACTTTCAGTGTATGAACTACTCAGTTTACTGACCTCTATAAGTCGCTCTTAGAAAGTTATTTAATAACTGTTGAGTTGTCAAAGTTATATGTGTTGCAAGTGTGTTATAAGTTCAAATTATTGCGACGCAGTTGGGGAAGAACATCAACATTTTAAAGGTATAAGTCTTCATCTTTTTGTACAGCAGTAAGCTTTATAGATACAACTTTACTTTCAGTTTATGAACTACTCAGTTTACTGACCTCTATAAGTCTCTTATACAAAGTTATTTAATAATTGTTGAGTTGTCAAAGTTATTTATGTTGTAAGTGTGTTATAAGTTCAAATTATTGCGACGCAGTTGAGGAAGAACATCAACATTATAAAGGCATGAGTCTTCATCTTTTTGTACAGCAGTGAGTTTTATAGATATAACTTTGCTTTCAGTGTATGAACTACTCAGTTTACTGACCTCTATAAGTCACTCATAGAAAGTTATATTATAACTGTTGCAGTGTCAAAGTTATGTATGTTGTTATAATTTTACTGCGAAGTTCTGACCCTGTAAACAAGAAAGACCCTGAATTTTGAGAGAGAACATCAAAACTTAAGAACTTCTTACACAATTAATAACTTTCTCAGTCTTTATAATGAGAAGATGAATAAAACTGCTAATTAAAGATCTCTTTAAGCTCTATAACTCCCTCACTTAAAGCAATTTTATTCAACCATTATGTCAAAAGTTAAGGGTGGGTACCAACTATTACAGGGGGATGGGTACCATAAGGCTGAAATGGCTGAGAACTACTAAGACTGTGATATAATGTACTGTGTCAGCCTTATAGTACCCAGGTGGGTACTGGGCTAGAATAAAGGTTAGACTGTTGTCAAAGTTATGTATGTTGTAAGTGTGTTATTCATGAGCTTGCTCATGTTAAATCTTCATAGGGGTTCCAAATCGCGGTTCGGCCGCTAGTGGAGCAGATTTTTCCGCTCCAGAGGTGGTTTATTCCCTCTTTGAGACTAGACTTGCTGTGATCTTAGCACAACTGCAAATTCTGCATTTTGGCTGTACAACTATAGTACAGTTACTACCTATGAACTACCTTATCTGTAGTTCTTGTAGGTGTTCAAAGCCCGCTGCTGAATTTAGTGACACAGGCTGTCAGAACTTGAAAACCTGTTCGGCTTGCAGAGCTGTAAGTTTGAGGTCTTAGGGTTCTCTTTCATAATCTTTCTAACCAGTGTTTTAGAAGGACTCACGCCGGTGTGTTCACCAGCGTATTCATGCTACTACACAGGATGAATCACATTCACCTCCAGCAAAACGCACCTGTGTAAGACTGCCACTTGATGAATTGAGCCTGAATGTTCACTTTAATTGTCTTAAGGTGGAAGCTGAGTAAGATAAACAAACGCATTGTGTTGCTGAGGTGAAGGAAAAGAATGCACAGGCTCAACAGCGCGCGCAGAATTGAGGTGATATCCTGACTCCAACACCACCTGAGCGAGTCAAACAGTTTAAACAGCCCGAATAGCTTAAGTTCAAACCGGCCGCCAACACTGCCTCCTCCCCCTCCTTCATGTCCTCTAGCATCTCTGCTAGGTCCTCATTCCTATGACCAGTTAGCATCTGAACGTTTGAACTTGTTCAGCAAGGGTTCAACTCACGCAGACATCCAGAGAGAGGGACATCAGACAGTGCCTGTTGTCACAGGAGGCTGAACCCTCACAGCAGGGGTTACTTGAGTTGTTATGACCTGCAACACACAGGGGTGAATGATCCTGCTGAACATTAGTTTTGAACAACCTGAACAGAAGATATACTTACATCTGATTTGCAGTGGGAGCGCTGACTCCTGCACTGGCCCAGTCACAGGAGCTTGCACCCTGAGCTGTGCAGCTGGCACATTTGGTACAATCCTCGCAGACCACACACAAATGAGACTGAGCCACACAGTCTGAGCACCTGCTACCTGCTGGGAAGGACATACTGAGCTCACCCAGTATGTCCCTTGCAAGCTAGCAATGCTTTGAGTCGCCTTGATGCCCTGGACTTGCCCAGTTGGGCATCACACCTGAGACCACTGCAGTAGGGGCTCGCTTTCACTTGCCCTTTCCCTTGAAGGCCTGAGGTGTGAGAGGCCCAGGAGCTCCTTTTGCCACCACAATGGTGTCACCCTTCTCCTCCTCCTCCTCATCTGCATCAGGCAGCATGATCTTGTCAGTGGGTAGGTTGCCCTTGTTGTTGTGGGGGGGAGGAGGAGGAGGAGCACCGCCAGATGCCATCACTGAGCGGAGCGTCATGGATGTGTTGATTGACTATATCACTGTTAGCATACGCTCACAAGCAGGACAGCGAGCAAGACAAGCAGCAACAGCAGAGGCAGCAGCAGTGAAGGCAGCAGCAGAGCGGAGGCAGCAGCAGCGGAGGCAGCAGCAGAGCGGAGGCAGCAGCGGCGGAGGCAGCAACAGGCAGAAAAGGCATCATAATAGGGGTATAACTTACTGTGAACAACGTCATCTAAATGATGATGTTTGTGGTGTGTATGTTTGATTGATTGATTGATTTATTCATAGGTGACCGAGGCTGCCTAACGCTGCCATACACTGCTTCCTGAAGTGGACTAGCGCATTCTGCACAAAAACAAAAACAAAAACAAAAGAAAGTCTAAGGAAACCCAGAGGCACTTCTATTCCAGCATTATGTGCATAGAGTAGAAACACCCATCTCAATACCTTACTAGTCCTCCTCTTCTTGTAACTGCTTCTTAATGCCTCCTTTGAGTCATCACCTGCAGGGATAAACGTTGCTGTAAACAACTAATACCTTAGTCACTCCTTCTCTCTGTCTCTGTATAGGCCTGACTGATGAAGGTGCACTCATGCTATTCTTCAAGTGTCTGTTGCTTGATGATTGTGCATAAAGGAAAGCTGTAAGAGGTTTGATGAGGGTGTTAAGAAGGCGTTATGTGACTGCTTTTTGTGACGTGAAAAAGATGTGCTTTTGAATGGAATAGATGTATGACTGCTGTATGTGAGTGACTCTTGACGCGTTGAACAGGCTTGACATGAGCTCAACATGTCAGGAGATCTCTGGTTTGCTGAGTAGTCAACTCAGTAGTGACTCTGATCTACATCATGTCAAGGCTCCATTATATCAGGGGCAATTGATATGTCATGAGGCTTTAACATGCCATTTTGACGCGTTGTCAAGGTAGGTGATACTGTGTGTGATTCAATATATAAAGACTCAGAAGGTAAAGTGGAGCTTCTCTTAGTTTCCTCAGGGTGGACAAGGTCCTGAGTACTTATAGGTGACACCACATAGAGGTGGAAGCTCATCGTCGCCCTGTGATGTGTATGTGGTTTTAAAAACGCGTGCATTTGTTCAGGCAGCTAGCCGCTTTGAGCTTAGCGTTAATTGAAAACAATCCATCAAAAATTGAATTTAAATGCTAAGCTACAGTATCTATGTATCTAACGCATATCTAAACGTCTATGCGCTTGTATATAAGGGTTTTATATAAGGATTTCCATCATGTTGCCGCCGCCCCCTTTTCTGCTTAGTCATGCAAGCTCATGCCCCTAGTGAGAGGTCCCCTCACGGTGAATCATTTTAAGTCTCTCATAGAAAGTTATTTGATAACTGTTAAGGTATTAAAGTTATCTATGTTGTAAGTATGTTATAAGTTCAAATTATTGCGACGCAGTAGAGGAAGAACATCAACATTATAAAGGCATGAGTCTTCATCTTTTTGTACAGCAGTGAGTTTTATAGATATAACTTTGCTTTCAGTGTATGAACTACTCAGTTTACTGACCTCTATAAGTCACTCATAGAAAGTTATATTATAACTGTTGCAGTGTCAAAGTTATCTATGTTGTAATAATTTTACTGCGAAGTTCTGACTCTGTAAACAAGAAAGACCCTGAATTTTGAGAGAGAACATCAAAACTTAAGAACTTCTTACACAATTAATAACTTTCTCAGTCTTTATAATGAGAAGATGAATAAAACTGCTAATTAAAGATCTCTTTAAGCTCTATAACTCCCTCACTTAAAGCAATTTTATTCAACCATTATGTCAAAAGTTAAGGGTGGGTACCAACTATTACAGGGGGATGGGTACCATAAGGCTGAAATGGCTGAGAACTACTAAGACTGTGATATAATGTACTGTGTCAGCCTTATGGTACTCAGGTGGGTACCGGGCTAGAATAAAGGTTAGTCTAAGTCTAAGTCTATCTACTTAATGAGTTTCCTCTACACTCTATTAGGACTAAAAATGCTAATTATACTGCTTCAGACACACTACATTGTAGAGGCTGATCACACCTTAAAAAACCAACACAACAAAACAGTGAGAAGGTGATGAAGTTATATAAAGCTGTGAATATAGATGTGACTGCCACACCTGCCTTAAGTTACAGAGGGAGCACTCAGAGTAAGACCATGAGGGTGATAATACTTAAGATAGGCAGGGGATTTCTCAGAAAGATTGTTGAGGAGCTAATAATTGATGTGGCAGAGTCAGGCAAATGAGACATTCTCATACTGACAAGAGAAGATGCTTAAGCTGGAAGTCTCACTGACCTGAAGTTACACACTTATAGAACAGTGAGGAATAGCTGTTATCTACCTAATTTAACAGCTGTGAATGACCTGTATGTATCACATGTGAGGGAAAGAGCTGGCTTAAACACATCTAAGTTGAAAGCTACTCAATATTCAGCCGGTTACAGCATGTAAAAGGCGCTATGCATGCAAGGTAAGAATTCTTAAGATGGTGTGACAATGAGCAGATTTCAAGTATTATGCAAAGGAGTGAAACTCTTGCACTCTATGAGATTAGTAGCTGGTGAAAACACACTACATGATTAATTGAGGCTAACAGAGTCAGACATTAAAGAGGTATACATTTCAAACAAGAGGCTTAAGCTGATGAGTCTAGAGAAGACCAGTTTATACAAAAAGATAGAAGAACTGAAGACCTACAGAGAGGCACTATCTGACTTCATTCATGGAAGAGAATGGTGAGATGCTATTCAGACTGAACTGAAAAGCTTGCAGTCACATGGTGTATGAGAGCTCAACAAGCTACCAGAAGGATGAAAGCCTATTGATTGCAAATGAGTGTTCAAGATCAAGTATGATGAGAATGAACTAATAGAGAAGTACAAGACCTGTCTGGTTGCTTAAGAATTCTTGCAATAAGAGAGTATTGACTATGAGAAAACATTCACCCCAACTGTACAAAAGGAATCCCTGAGAATATACCTCACTATTGTCACTGCATTGAATCTTAAACTGCATCAAATGAATGTTGTGACAGCTTACTTAATCAGCAATCTAGAAGTGAAGGGATGGAAGATCTATATGAGAATTCCAGAGAGAGTGAATGTATAATAAGGATGTACAGAGTTCATATAGTGAATTTTTAAGAGCTTGTACAGATTGAAGCAATCAGTACACCTATAAAACAAGAAACTGATTGCATTCTGAAAGGATCAAGAGTATAAGTCTATACTAGCAGACAGAAGCATTATGGTTGCTTTATACAAATCAGGATTCATTATAGTCAGCATCTATGTGAACAATCTTCTCATTGCAGCAACATCACTGAAACTTATTAAGAAAGCTAAAGCAGTCCTCAGTAAGGAGTTTAATATGAAAGATCTCAGAGAAGCTCAGATGATTATTGAAATACAGATCATACATCATCAACTTAAGAGGTTACTAATGCTGAATTAAGTGTTGTACATTTGAGATGTACTACAGGAAGAAGGCCTACTATCTTGTAACCTGATATTAATTTCAATGATGCCAGGATTGTACATCACTTTGAAGGACAACAGTGATAGTGATTCTACTGAAATTACTGCATATTAATGCCTAATAGGAAAGCTTCTATACATTGCCTGTGAAACTTGCTCAGACATCACCTTCACAGTTAGTTGCTTGTCTCAGCAATGTTCAGATCCTTGAATCAGCCACATCAGAGCCATTACAAGGGTTCTACAATATCTTAAGGAAACAATAAACCTAGAAATCCACTATAACAGTTTGTATGATGACACACAACATCTACTAACCACCTTAGGTTACACAGACAGCAACTTTGCTGAGGACATCAGTGAACAGAAGTTTATAATGAAGTATTGTTTCTTCCTAGTAAGAGGTGTAATATTATAGTGTTCAAAGAAGCAATGTACAGTCTCAACTTCCACCACTGAAGCTGAGTATATCATCATTGGCCATGCTGTCAGGCAAGCAGTATAGCTTTGACAGTTCCTTATTGAACTACCTATGAATCAGCCTCCTGTGTTTGTACAAATCTTGAGAGACAACCAGGTAAGCCTAGACCTTGTCAAGAATGCAGACTACCACAACTGAACAAAACATATAGACATTCAACATCACTACATTAGAGAACTGGTTCAGGACAACTATGTATACATGGAATGAGTACTTACAAAAGAATAACTCATGAATGAATTCACTAAAGCTTTATCAAGACTGACATTTGTTGAACATTAAACAAAACTGAGAGTATTGCCTATTATACATAATCAATCTTCAATAAGTGATGAAAGGAATTAAGATCCTGACAGTGAAAGCGCACTGTATGAAGACATCACCTTATCAGTCAATCATGAAGGCATTTTATTACAGATGAGTTAGGGCATTAAATGGAAGGGAGTGTCTTCAAGCAAGTATTCAGACTATTGATCTCACTCTTTTCCCACTGGGTTTTTAATGAGGAGATCACTGAGTGCACTTGAGTGGCAGAGGATATATGAACTACAGGGTTCATGGAATCAGGGGGAGCAGTATACTGTCTCAGAGGGAGTGTTAAATATGGGAGTCAATATACCAGCTTGACAGTATGTTGTCTGCTTTAAGACTAGCATCTTGTTGCAGAGTTTGTCATACACTTTGTACAGTCTTAACACTGTACTCTTATTATACTTGTCATATCAAACATAGTGCATATAAACAAGCTACTCAAGCTACTCAACTATTGCCTCACTAGATTGATGTAGCCCTGCTTGTTTATCATCTTTATAATTAATTTCTTTTCTTAATAATTAATAATTTTAAATAATAACAAAATCTCTTAAATATTCTTTTAATATTAATTTATATTTCTTATTAAAACTACTATATAAGTCACCTGTACAGTATATACTACTTAATAATATTAAGTCTTACTTATTACAAGTTCTGTATTAATTATTTACATTAAACACATTAGGGAATTACTATAAGTCTTTTATATTAGTATAAACTTATATACATTTATACTTAAAAGCTAGTACTTAACTTATATATTAAATACTAACTACTGTTTAAAGACTACTGTTTCTTTTATACTTTAATTAATATCTTCTTTACTCTTAAATCATTATCTCTTATTATAACTAATAACTTTAAAACTCTTATATATATATTTTTTTTTTACTTAATTTATAACTTGAAATTAAAACACTTATATTTAAAAACTTTACAATTATTACTTTACTTTATATTAAACTATTTCTCAGTTTACTTAACTTAAATTACTTACTAACTCAATTTAATTTAAAGATAAACTCACTATTGTTTTAACTATTATAATTAAATAACTTTAAAAAGATTAAGAACTGCTTTAATAACTTACTTAAATACTTTTATAAACTATTTTATTAAATAGTTAAAACAGTATTAATAACTTATAAGAAATAATCTTATAAACTTAATAAAATTAATCTTAATAAGTGATAGAGAACTGCCTTACTAAATTATAAAAAGCTGTCTTAAAAAATTACAAAAAACTAAAACTTAACTTAAACTCAGACAATTTTAAATTAACTCAGTATATATAAATAGTTATAATAGTTTTTATAATAGTCAGTCAGTCTGAAGATGAAGATTATTCTTATTTTTTAATAAGACTGTTTCTCATTTTATAATATAATTATTCTCTTACTGTTTAATATAATTATTCTTTCACTATTCAATATAAGTGTTCTCTCACTGTTTAATATAGCTGTTTCTTACCTTTTAATAAGATTGTTTTCTCACTGTCTAATATAATTATTTTCTCACTTTTTAATATAATTAATTAATCTCTTACTGTCTAATATAGCTGTTCTCTTATTCTTCAATAAAACTGTTCTTGTATTATCTAATAAAATAATTCACTGTGAGGGGACCTCTCACTAGGGGCATAAGCTTGCATGACTAAGCAGAAAAGGGGGCAGCAGCAACATGGTGGAAATCCTTACATAAAAGTGCATAGACATCTAGATATTTGTTAAATATATAGATACTGTAGCTTTATAGTATTTAAATTTAGTATTTATTTAAATGCATGTGTTTTCAAAATCATATACATACAAACATTATTATTTAAGATAATGTTATTTACAGTAAGTTATATCTTTATTATAATATCTTACTGTTTTAACTGTGTATATAATAAGTGATTAAAGATGTAATAGTGAAAATAAGAATGATAAGTAAATCAGTCATTTTTATATTTCAGTAAGTGATGAATTTAATAACTTTACACTGCATCATAGGTTGAGTTTAAGTTGGGTTTTTTTTGAGTTGAGTCAAAATGGGTTGGGTTTGAGTTAGGTTTGGGTTGGGTTTAACCCAGTGAAATTACTAAAAATACACTATAAAGATTGCCATTACACTGCATCATGGGTTGGGGTTGTTCTGGGTAAGCCTTATTAGAAGGCGAAAAAACAGCCATATTAGACGGTGAGAAACAGCCTTATTAGAAGGCGAGAAAGTGACCATATTAGAAGGTGAGAAAACAGCCATATTAGACGGTGAGAAAGTGATCATACTAGAAGGTGAGAAAGCGACCATATTAGAAGGCGAGAAAACAGCCATATTAGAAGGCGAGAAAGCGACCATACTAGAAGGCGACAAAACAGCCATATTAGAAGGTGAGAAAGTGACCATATTAGAAGGTGAGAAAACAGCCTTATTAGACAGTGAGCAAGAAACAGCCTTATTAGAAGGCAAGAAAGTGACCATATTTGAAGGTGAGAAATGGCCATATCAGAAGGTGAGAAACAGTCATATCAGAAGGTAAGAAATGGCCTTTACCCTCAGACTGACTGACTATTATAAAGACTATCATAACTATTTATATGTACTGGGTTAACCCAGAATTCTCTGGGTTTGAGTTAATGGGTTGAGTTTTTTCTGGGTTAGGTTTTCTCTGTTGTAACTCAACTCAAACCCAACCCATAGTGCAGCGTAACCATACTAGAAGGTGAGAAAGTGACTATACTAGAAGGTGAGAGAACAACTATATTAGTGTTAGATATGCATCTAGGGCTCAAGTGTAGGGCTAGGGCAACTTAGTAAGCCGGCTGCTAGTGGTGGCTGGTGAGGCTACATAGCATGCAGAGTCTGCATCACCTACTTATGTATGTGGTGCACAATATCAATCATATGCTTAGATACCTTTTATCTATCTATCTATCTAGCATATCTATTAGGTTATAAGCCCGGCGAGCACTACTGCTAAGCAGTAATGTAGCCATAAAAGAACCCTTTCAGTTGTACAAAAATCTGAAGGAAATTGTGCCTGACCACCTACCTCTAAACCACTATGGTCAACAACAACAAAGACTCAGTGCAACAAGAAGAGAAGTTGAGAGAAGAAAGGGACTCAGACAGAGCAGCAACCTTCATCAGATGCATTAAATCTAACAGCATTAGTAATGTGCAAATACAACATTGAAATTCATACAAAATACAGCCTTAAAATTACAAAAAGAACACCCAATTGCACTGTGTCTAAAAAGGCAGTCCCTGCAGGCGCCCTGACTGACACTACATCAAGTGACGCAGTGTTAAAAGACTAGGTCAGGGGCTTCTTCAGTTCTCCTGTGAGTACAACAGGTGCAGGGAGGTCATGCCTGATGTTTATAGCCCTGCCTATAAGTTAGAAGAGTTGAAAAAGGATGAGGTGAAACATTATCTGAACAAACAGTGCCTGCACTTCTTGATGATGAGTGATGTTGAGATCACTCACACTCAAATAACCTTGCTGAGCAAGGTGAATGAGTCTTAAACTGTGCTGATCAGTTGAGTGGTCATCAGCCGGAATTTGAGCCAAGAGGAGGAGGACATCAACATTAATCACTCATTGATTGTCTTCAACTAAATTGCACATCAGTTGTACAAAAACAGGCTACTATGACAACACTATAAAGTCACATTAACAGGGCCACTTACTGGTTGCAATCATCAGAGTAAGAGCTCTTAAGAAGGCAGTGCTGAAGTCATCAGTCATGATGTCATGAGGTTGAGGAGGGAAGAATTCAAGATGTATAAACGTCAGGATAAGGTTGTTACCTCTCACAATTTACTAACAAGAGTTTGTTTTTGCTATGACTACAACTATGACTACAGGTACAAGAACAGGGACAAATACAACTATAAAAGAAGAACAACTTGAGACTAGCTGCAGGAAGAGTGTTAGATATGCATCTAGAGCTCAAGTGTAGGGCTAGAGCGACTTAGTAAGCTGGCCGCTAGTGGTGGCTGGTGAGGCCACATAGCATGCAGAGTCTGCATCACCTACTTACATATGTGGTGCACGATATTGATCATATGCTTAGATACCTTTTATCTATCTATCTATCTAGCATATCTATTAATTAGAAGGTGAGAAAACAGCCATATTAGACGGTGAGAAAGAAGGTGAGAAACGGCCATATTAGACGGTGAATAAGAAGGTGAGAAACGGCCATGTTAGACGGTGAGAAAGAAGGTGAGAAACGGCCATATTAGATGGTGAGAAAGAAGGTGAGAAACGGCCTTATTAGAAGGTGAGAGAATAACCTTATTAGAAGGCAAGAAACAGCCTCATTAGAAGGTGAGAAAACAGCCACATTACACAGCAAGAAAGAAGGTGAGAAACAGCCTTATTGCCAAACAGGTTTTCAGGTTCTGACAGTTTGCATGGCCGAATTCAGCAGCGGGCTTTGAACGCCTGCAAGAACTACAGAAAGGGTAATTTATAGTAGCTATAGTTGTAGTACAAGAAAGCAGAATTTGCAGGTGGTGTCAAGATCACAGTGAGTCTAGTCTAGTCTCAAAGAGGAAAAAAATCACCTGGAATAGAAAAACCTACTCTGAACGCAATTTGAACCCCCTAATTGAAACTTAAACATGAGCAAGCTCATGAATAATTGTTCTCTTACTGTTTAATATAGCTGTTCTTTTACTGTTTAATATAACTATTCTTTTATCTTCTAATAAGACTGTTCTCTTATTATTTAATATAGTTGTTCTTTTACTGTCTAATATAGCTGTTTCTTTATTGTTTAATATAGTTATTTTCTTACTGTCTAATATAACTGTTCTCTCATCTTCTAATAAAACTGTTTTCTTATCATCTAATATAGTTGTTCTCTCACTTTTCAATATAACTGTTTCTCATCTTTTAATAAGATTGTTTTCTCACTGTCTAATACAGTTATTTTCTTACTGTTTAATATAACTTATTTCTCATCTTCTAATAAGACTGATTTTCACTTTTTAATATAATTGTTCTCTTATTGTCTAATATAGCTGTTTTCTTATCTTCTAATAACACTGTTCTCTTATTATTTAATATAATTGTTCTCTTACTGTCTAATATAGCTGTTTTCTTATCTTCTAATAACACTGTTCTCTTATTATCTAATATAGTTGTTCTCTCACTGTTTAATATAACGGTTTTTTATCTTCTAATAAGACTGTTTCTTATCTTCTAATAAGACTGTTTCTTATCTTTTAAGAAGGCTGTTTTTACTGTCTAGTAAGACCATTTTAGAAGTCTTATTAAGAGTTAACCTAAACTGAATTATTTAGAAAAAACTTAACTCAGACTGACTTAAGTTAAGATGATTAAAGCCTAACTTAAATTCAACTTATAATGCAGTCTAAGTGTAAAACTAAAATTTATAATATACTTAAATACTTTATACTTACACTGCACCATGGGTTGAGTTTAGGTTGGGTCAAAATGGGTTGGGTCAAAATGGGTTGGGTTTGGGTTGGGTTTGGGTTGGGTTTAACCCAGTGAAATTACTACAAATACACTATAAAGATTGCCATTACACTGCATCATGGGTTGGAGTTTTTCTGGGTAAGCCTTATTAGAAGGCGAAAAAACAGCCATATTAGACGATGAGAAACAGCCTTATTAGAAGGCGAGAAAGCGACCATATTAGAAGGTGAGAAAGCGACCATACTAGAAGGCGAGAAAACGACCATATTAGAAGGTGAGAAAACAGCCATATTAGACGGTGGAGAAACAGCCTTATTAGAAGGTGAGAAAACGACCATATTAGAACGCGAGAAAACGGCCTTATTAGAAGGTGAGAAAACAGCCATATTAGAAGGCGAGAAAGCGATCATATTAGAAAGGTGAGAAAGCGACTATACTAGAAGGTGAGAAAGCGACCATACTAGAAGGCGAGAAAGCGACCATATTAGAAGGTGAGAAAACAGCCATATTAGAAGGCAAGAAAGCGATCATACTAGAAGGCGAGAAAGCGACCATACTAGAAGGCGAGAAAGCGACCATATTAGAAGGCGAGAAACGGCCATATTAGAAGGTGAGAAAGCGACCATATTAGAAGGTGAGAAAACAGCCATATTTGAAGGCGAGAAACGGCCTTATTAGAAGGCGAGAAAGTGACCATATTAGAAGGTGAGAAAACGGCCTCCTTGTTGAACAGCGAGAAAGAAGGTGAGAAACAGCCATATCAGGAGGTAAGAAATGGCCTTCACCCTCAGACTGACTGACTATCATAAAGACTACCATAACTATTTGTATGTACTGGGTTAACCCAGAATTCTCTGGGTTTGAGTTAATGGGTTGGGTTTTTTCTGGGTTGAGTTTCCTCTGTTGTAACTCAACTTAAAACCCAACTCAAAACTCAACTCAAACTCAACTCAAACCCAAATGAGTTGAGTTAAACTCAACTCATAGTGCAGTGTATTTATACTATTTATTTATCATGTATGTAAATACAGTATAAAGACTGAATATAGAATATTTCAATCATTATAACTGCTGTAACACTTTAATCTTTAACTGGAAAGTTTTATAAACTTTCTTTCAGCTCATGTCTCTTCTTCTGTATATAAAGAAGAAGCTCAATGGCTGTAATGCTGTCAGTGTCAAAGACTCTCTTATACTGACAAATATACTTAAGAAACTTAGCTCTGTCATGTAATATATCTGCATCAATAAGAGTAGATAATTGATATCTATCTCTCATATCATATGCAGCATATACAATACACAAAACTAAGTACTTATAAGTACATCTATCACTATCAGACTTCTTAGTCTGCTTACAGACAGAAACAGGCAAATAACAATGAAAACAGCATGAACCTTCTCTTAAAATAAGTGCAGACTTAATCTGCTGTAAAGCTTCAATAACAAAATGACTCATTCTTTTCTGAGAACACTGTTTAAAGTGATGCTCAGTAAAAGAAGATGATTCACTCTGTAAAGAAATATAACAGAAAGTACAAACACATTGAGCTTCATTAAGAAACTGAATTAACTGCTGCTTCTGCTGTTCATTATTCTGAACAAACATCTTATACTGTGCAATCTCATACTCTCTTTGTATCTGTCTAGCAGAACAAAGATCACATAAAGCTTGAGAAGTCAAACATTTATCAGTGATAATATTATCAAGAATTCTGTTTATCACTCTTCTTCTGCAGACTGATTCAGATAAATACTCTTTAAAGTATCTTCTCTCCTCATTATCAGACTGATAAACTTTATATTGAAATGCAGTAGTAAAAGTTAAAGCAACTGCATTTGTAGAATCTCTGCCTGCTCTGCCTGATTCTTGAATAAAATCAATCAAAGAAAAAGAACTGAGAAAGTGAACAACAAGTCTGATAGAAGAATAGTTAAAACCTACACTTAGTGCAGAAGTTGTCACTAAGATAAGTTCTTTACCTGCAATAAAATCTGACAGAGTTTCAGACTTATGAGTAGAATCACTGTGATAGATAGCACAGTTCAGAAAAGTTCTCAATCTCTCAGCAGAAGCTTTAGACATCATATATATTAAGACTCTATCTTGTGCAGAGAAAGTCTTTATAAAAGATATTAAAGTACTTTGCAGTTCAGAGAACTGAGATTCTTCTCTCATAGATTTAAAGTAAGAAACTCTATAAGAAATATTGTGTCTCACTGTCTGAGCTCTGATAACAGTATTCTGTTGAATCATTATATGCTCTTCAAGGTCCTTCTGTAATTTAGCAGATAATGTAGCAGAGAGAAAGATAAACTGAGTATTAATCAATCTCAATTGCTTTAACAAATGCATATGATATCTGTAAGAAGCAGCAGTAATAATAAGATGACACTCATCAAAGATTATTCTGTCAAGTTTCTGCTGTGACTGCAGATCTTTTAGAAAGAACTGAAAGTCTGCAGTAACAGCAGTCTCAACAGAAACAAAAATTAATGAGTCTGCCTTCTTACTGTCTTCATAAATAGAAGCAGAGACAGAGAACTGCTGACATCTTTTCAATAAATCAAGCTTCAGTGCTGTTAAAGGCACAATAACAACAGTGCATTCAGAATTAGAGAAAGAAGCAGTAAATAAATATAAAAGAGATTTGCCCTGCCCTGTACCTAATATTACAGTAAGGCAGTTAACCTTCTTTAATATTAATTCAACTGCTCTTCTCTGTTCAGTACAGGTAAACTGTGCATCATTTATGTTAAGAAATTGTCTTAAACATATCAGTAAAGAGTCTGAAACATCTTCAGGTTCTATTCTTCTTCTTACATCAACTGCATGTAAAGAATCACGATCAGTAACAGTAAACTGAGACTGAGAGTTTTTATTACTCTGCATATCACTGAATAACTGCTTCTGTAAGTCAGAAAGCTTGACTCTCTTCTCATCATGAGTATTAATAAGAGAAGTATTAGAGATTGCTCTCTGATGCTTTTTATTAAAATACTTCAGAGCTTGAGTAGTGTCTGCACTTAGAGAAGATTGCAGTGCTCTCTGACTTATAGAAACATTATCAGAAGTTGATGTATAAGAAGAATAAGAAAGCACTATAGTATGAAGCTTAAAGAATTGATGATATTTTAAGCTAAACTGCAAGTATTGCTGCTGCTTATCTACTCTGACATTAACTAAACTGTTTGACAGTTTAGCATAATGTAATTGATCAGTCTGAACAGAATGATGCATCTGAGCAGCAATGATTTCATTAACATTATTACTGTCTTCATGTGTAGAATCAGAAAGATCTTCAAACATAAAGTATCTAACAAAACTGAGACTTAAATGTCTATATAAAGCAACTGAAAACTTCTGACCTAACACTTTTTGAGAGTAATGTCTCATTACAGAAGACAGAGCATCTGTACTTAAACTCTTTCTTCTAAAAGAAAAGAGTAAAGCAGAGGGCTGCTGAGTTCTCAGATTATAATTAATCTCTAAAAAGTGCATAAAAGGTAGAACTAATGCAGTGTAATATAAAGATAAGTAAGAAACAGACTGTGATAAGTACTTAACAGCAGATTTTTCTCTAGCAGTAATATGCATCTGCTTAGAATATTTCAGTTTAATCATAAAAAGATTAACTGTACTATCAAGTAGTAAGTTTCTCTGATTTGTTGTCAGAGAATTACAATACTTTAAAGTACTTAACTCTGTCACTCTTGAAGGTAATCCTGCTGTCATATGATATAACAATATAAGAACCTTTAAGAATGAATAAATCTTCTGATAATACTGCTTCACAGTTCTTTTTCTAAATTGTAACTGGGAGTTACTATTAAGAAAGAAGAAAGAATCTCTCAATTCAGCATCAGTCATTATTAACTTCTGTACAAAAGAAGTGAAGTGACTCAACTTCTTATTGTAAGAAATATAATAATTATGAGCAGTATTATCATTAAGATTCTCTGTGCTTGCAGCTTCAGAAAGATTCAACAGAGTGAACTCAGATGTAATTCTCTTAAACAGTAAATCATTAAACAACATACTGTGTGCATCAATAAGCAGTGTCTTAAAAAGCATCTGCATATCATCAACAGAAACAGTAATATCTCTACAGCTAAGACTGTTATTCTGATGCTTAATAATACTATAAGTAGATGCAGACATCTCTTTATTAACTTTAAAAGCATAAGCTCTTAAAGCTAAAATTTCAGCTAAAGCAGTGCTAGTATTATTGTGAAAATACTGCTGCATAAAGCTTGAAAGAAGAGATAGATATGTCTACTTCTCATTATTATCAGACTGTTGTAGAAACAGTTGATAAGAATAAAACACAGTGAGAAGCTGAGAACAGTATATAAATGCAGAATAAAGCTGTGACATCTGCTTACTGTCTTTCAATGACTTACTATCAATGTTAATGCTCTTACAAGCAAAGAAAACATTGATAGCACTGTCAAAGTTGTTCAGTAAAACTGACTGCTTAAGAAAAGCAGTAAGTAGATTAAGTACAGCAGCTTGCTTCTGATTTAATTGACTGCTAACAGACTTCTGCTTTATAGTAGAATTGTCATCAGAAAGATAATCAGTCTCTGATTCATCTTCAGTTTCTTCATCAGAAGAAGTCTCATCATTCAACTCTGATAGATCAGAGCTGTCAGAATCAGATTTAGAAACTTCAGAATCATATTTATAAAGACTGTTATAAGACTGTCTTTCTTTTCTGCTATGTGTAGAAACAGACTTTCCTTTATTCTTTATAGATACATCATCTTCTGAATTAACCTCATTATTTAGATAACAGCTTTGCACCTTTTCTAAACATGAAGCAATCTCAGAATCAGTCTGATAAAGCTTAGAAGTTTCAATAGAATCTGCAGTTCTTATAATAAAACATAAGAACTGAGATATAATATTGAGATACTTCTTAAAAGAAGTCTGCTTCTGCACTGTTTTAAATCTCTTCAGAGTAGTTCTGTTGAGTTCAAAACAGTTTAACACATTTAAGTGCTGTCTTTGCACTGTCTGTACTCTCATTGAAGCATGTAATAAAACACCTTCTTGTTAGGAGCATGACAGCGTTCAGGCATTGTTTATTCAGTGGCGCACGCTAGCACCTGGTTGGGCCTAGCGCGGCTCGTACGCGCCCCTATATAGTAGACTGCTCGCTCGCCCATATGGCTCCTTACAATTAATGTCCTTTCATCACCATATCTGCATGACTTGCTCTGCATGATCCTGACACTTCTAGAGTTTGACAAAGAGAATACAGTGAATCAGACTTATTACAACTTATAACACTGTCAGACAATACTTTAATATCTCTCTTATAAAGAAACTTTAAGTAATTAGTCTGCATCTGAAAAGCAGACATTTTAGACTTAGAATGATTTAATTGCATCACAGAAGATTTCTCTGCAATTAAATTTTTTCTCTCAGTGTATATATGTAAAAACTGATTCACTGCTTCTTGCATAACAGAGTCTGATTGTATAATAACAGATTGATTATCATTAACATCAGATGTAATAGCTTCTTCAAAAGATGATGCATTATTTAAAGTAATAATAAAAAATCTTCTATTAGGTTCAAGACTTTGTGCAGAAAGATCAGCAGTAGAAATGTTCTCATAATGAGTATCATGATTATTCTGAGCATGTCTTACAATATTCTGTCTACTGAGAAAAACCTTTCTGCAGTCACTGACAGTACATTGAAAAGCATGAGAATAAGTTCTCAACTCTGAGAAAGCAGAAAGAGACTGTGTCTGTAATAACTGCAGAATTACATTATCATGTGAACTAAGTTCAAGCTGTGAATAATGCTGAATAACAGACTGGTATACATCCTTCTCAGCTTTTATAGCAATTAAGTGAGATTTAATATGCTGTGAAAGCTGAGAAGACTGTACAGAAATCTGACATTCAGCACACAACAACAGCTTAAACTCAGTATAATAATGCAATACAGTATTGAGAGCAGTAATAGCTGCAGAGACAGTAGAAATTTGAGTAGACATTCTCACTGTAGTAAGTCTTTTAAGAATATACTGAGGATACAAAGATATATGTGTAATAAACAAATTTCTGCAAATATAAAAACACTAAAGCAGTATGATATAAATAGAGAGTACTTAGTCTGTAGTGTGTGAGGAATGTAATAAATGTAGAGTGTTAAGAGCGTTGTAAGAAGATTGTGTAATAGTATAGCTGTAGATAAATATTTAAAGTTCTAAGTTCAAAGTTGGAAAAAATTCTCGCAGTCATAGACTTGAGGTTGATATGACAACAGCCACACATATCAAGGGTTCAAAGATTAGATAAGATTGAACATCAACATTTTAAAGGTATAGGTCTTTATCTTTTTGTACAGCAGTGAGCTTTATAGATATAACTTTACTTTCTGTATATGAACTACTCAGCTTACTGAGCTCTATAAGTTTTTTATAGAAAGTTATTTTATAACTGTTGAGGTGTTAAAGTTATGTGTGTTGCAAGTGTATTATAAGTTCAAAATTATTGCGACGCAGTTACAGAAGGTTGAGAGAGAACATCAACATTTTAAAGGTATAAGTCTTCATCTTTTTGTGCAGCAGTGAGCTTTATAGATATAACTTTACTTTCAGTGTATGAACTACTCAGTTCATTAAGCTCTATAAGTTACTTATAGAAAGTTATTTAATAACTGTTGAGTTGTCAAAGTTATGTATGCTGTAAGTGTGTTATAAGTTCAAATTATTGCGACACAGTTGAGGAAGAACATCAACATTTTAAAGGCATAAGTCTTTATCTTTTTGTGCAGCAGTGAGCTTTATAGATATAACTTTACTTTCAGTGTATGAACTACTCAGTTCACTGACCTCTATAAGTCTCTTATACAAAGTTATTTAATAATTTTTGAGTTGTCAAAGTTATTTATGTTGTAAGTGTGTTGTAAGTTCAAATTATTGCGACGCAGTTGAGGAAGAACATCAACATTATAAAGGCATAAGTCTTCATCTTTTTGTACAGCAGTGAGTTTCATAGATATAACTTTACTTTCAGTGTATAAACTACTCAGTTTACTGACCTCTATAAGTCACTCATAGAAAGTTATATTATAACTGTTGCAGTGTCAAAGTTATATATGTTGTTATAATTTTACTGTGAAGTTCTGACCCTGTAAACAAGAAAGACCCTGAATTTTGAGAGAGAACATCAAAACTTAAGAACTTCTTACACAATTAATAACTTTCTCAGTCTTTATAATGAGAAGATGAATAAAACTGCTAATTAAAGATCTCTTTCAGCTCTATAACTCTCTCACTTAAAGCAATTTTATTCAATCATTATGTCAAAAGTTAAGGTTGGGTACAAGAAATTACAGGGGGTTGAGTACAGTAAGGCTGAGATGGCTGAGAACTACTAAGACTGTGATATAATGTACTCTGTCAGCCTTACTGTACTCAGGTGGGTACAGGGCCGGAATAAAGATTAGTGTTCAGGCTGTCATCAGATAGATGACTCTCTAGAATTAATCTCTTTATCATTATATCTGCATGACCTGCTCTGCATGATTCTGACATTAGATTAATTCTCATTACCTTACATTTGTAGTTTAGTTGAACTAAAAGAACCTACTTCAAAACTCAGCATTGAACTGTGTGTGTTGACAACACTGAAAGACACTGATAATACTGTTATTGCTTACACCTTTTTAAGTCATACAGAACATGTATCAGTTTACTTAAGTTATACAGAACACTGAATTGCTTTTGTGAAGAAAGCTCAATTTAAATAATCACTGAATGAAGTCCTTGTTTAAGAGGGACACTGAACAACAAATTTCAAATTAAACAACACTGAGACTATAACATGTAAAAGGACAGTAAAGTGTTTTCTGACAGAATACTGTTTCTGACACTGTTCAGCAGTTTTCAGACATGATAAGACCTGTTGTAAGATGTGTTAACCTCTGCTAAAAAGGGCATCAAACACAAGACTTCAGGAGATTACATTACTGAGATGATACACAACAACATGACTTTGCATTTTCAGATTCAGAGAGACAAGGCTGCTGAGGCAAGCTTGTCTCACCAGCTTAAGCAGGATGAAGAAGAAGAACTACATCTCAGTGTGAAAGAGGTGATCTATTCAGCTCTAGATGCTGCTCTTAAGGAACTTAAGAAAGGAAGAAAGACCAGGAAGTTCTCTGTTCCTACTGTCTGACACCATGAACAAACTGATGAAGACAATGCTGAAACCCCCTACAATATTGTCAATGTGGAACAACTTTAGTGCTGGGCAGATGCTGAGTTAGAGCAGTTTCTAGAGGCACTTATAACTCTTTAAAAGCAGAGGGCTTTAAGTATGACAGTCAGTGACAGCATTCATAATCTACTGCTAGAAAAGAATGGTCTTGTGAGCATTGTCACTGAGCAGTAAGAGTGAGTGGACTCCCTGAAAGTTAACTTCACTGCCCTCAACATCAAATACCAACTATTGAAGAAACACCAGTGAGCTGATTATGAAGAAACCCAGCTATTCAATGCCTTTATGCCATCAGTTGACAGAGGCAAATGCTCATTCAAGATTCTGAACCCTTTTATTCTAGATGATGGCTTCAAACCTACATGGGAAGAATGAGTAGGTAAGATGCAGGTCAAATTGACAGTCAATGAGAATCATTATCTGACTGAATTTACCTGTATAAGTTATGTGTTGTCTTAATTGAGTGGAAAGGCTGCTCAACACACTGAGTCTCATTCATTATATGAATTCTCAGTCACCAACTTCTACCATACTGCCAATGAGATTCTGGAGGACTTGAAGGAGATCTACAAAGACTCAAATAAGTTAAGGAATTACTGTTAAGCCTACATTGATCTCATTCAGGGCTTTAAGCAGTTCTCTGAATTCTATATTGAGTTCCATCATCTTTCTACCTTTCTTGAGTATGGTGAAACTTAATGTATGGATGACATTTGAGACAAGATCTCTCCTTGTCTCCAGGCAGCCCTGTCATCCCAAATGGTTCAACTGAATTCACTATCAACCATAAAGACTTACCTCATTCACCTCAATAATGAACAATGTGCCGCTAAGGCAGCAAAGAATCAAAAGGATGCCAGCATTATAACTGCCCCTACAAAGAAAATCAAGATGTTTAAACACATCACCTTTGAATTGTCTAACTCTCAATCAGCAATACACTCCTCCACACCTTCAAGTGAAACTAATAGGAGACCAGCAACCAATCCTCAACATTAAGCAGATGGACAGGCTGGTAACTGCTTCATTTACCACTGACCTGAACACCTTGCCAGTGACTGCACTCAGTGAGCTACACCAGCAATCCCATTCTGATGTAACAGCTCAGTTAGCAAACTGTATATTGGTCCTGAGGACTCTAACTCTGAGTCAGAAAATGAGTAGCCCCTATTAAAGTTACAGATGAGGGTGATACTGTCTCCTTGTGCAATATAAACTGTTCATTGAATTCTGATGAAGCTGAGTCAGATACCTTCTATGAGCTCTTCTCCCTGCAGCCTTTTGTCACCCCATGCTTACTTTATTTTCAGAGCTTCCTTATACCCTTCTGAGCACTAGTTGACACTGGCTGCACTGCATACTCACTCATTCATAGTCAGTTAGCACCCCTGGTCTGTGACCAGCTTAGTCTGAAGTCCATTCCTCTCTTCAAGCTTAAGGCAGTTCACAGTTTTGATGACCAGCTCTTTAAGTTCAAGATCATTCACATTATCTACTCAGGTTTGCTTTTGAAAAAGGACTATAAGGAGGCTACTATCCCTATGTTAATAGCTGACTTAGAACAGCATGATATCATCCTGGAAAAACTCTGAATGAACTGAAACCAGCTTCTTCTAAACATGAGGGATGACTCTATTGTCTTCAGAGAAGACCTTCCCTCACTAATTAAGAAGATGAGAGTAGGATGTCTGTCTTCTTCTCAACATTCTACTTTACTCTCTCTCTAAACACCTCTTCAAACACCTCTCTGACCTGTTCAGACAACAATCAAAATCCTTCTTCAATCTGCCTCTACTACAGATAACACCCTGTTTCAGATGTGCAGTGTGAGAGCAGCACTCTACACAGTACTAGCTCATTAAGAGGAGGTACAAATATTTACTATGTTAATGAAGAACATAGACAAATAACTGGTACTAGATTAAGAGTGTTGTGCAGAGGAAATCAGCATCAAGTAAAATGTCCCTCAACACTTGAAAGATGTTCACTGACAGCTTTCTGCTGAGTATTACAAGTACTTCAATGTCTTTAACTGCTCTCAGGTCAGCAAACTTCCCTCACACCATCTATACAACTACAAAATTGAGCTGACAACTGATGCTGCTTTACCTTAAAGCTGGGCCTATCATATGTTGCTCTACAAGCTTCAGAAGGTTAAGGAATATCTAAATAAGAACCTCTCTAAAGACTTCATCACTTTAAGCAAGACTGCCTATTCTTCATCAGTGCTGTTTGCTCTAAAGATGAATGGCAATCTACAGTTCTGTGTGAATTATTGAAAGCTCAACACCCTCACTAAATGAAACTGATATTCTCTTTCATTAATAGAAGAGGTCATAGAAAAGATTCTTAAATGCAAGCATTTAAGTTGTCTAAACATAATTGCTGCCTTCAACAAGCTGTATATGCATTTAGACAGTGAGGACCTGACTACATTTATCATTGCATTAGGCTTCTACAAATACTGAGTTCTACTGTTTGAGTTGATTAACAGTCTGAGCACCTTTCAGCAGTACATCAATGATACTCTGTAGAACTTCCTTAAAGACTTCTGTCAAGCCTACCTGAACAACATCCTTATCTATAGCAAGATCAGGAAGGAGCATCAGAGTTATGTTAAACAAGTTCTTCAATAACTCTGTAAAGCTGACCTACAAGTAGACATTAAGAAGTGCAAGTTTAATATCTCTGAGACAGTCTTCATGAGTGTTATTGTATTCAGAGAAGGGCTACATATGAATCTGCAGAAAGTCAAAGCAGTTATAGACTGAGTTAAATCAATAAACCTTAAGGAGGTTCAGGGATTTATAGGCTTCACTAACTTCTACTGTTGATTTATACAAGACTTCTTCAAGATTGTTAAGCCTCTTATTGCTCTTACTCAGAAGGAAGTTTCATTTGCATAAACTGAGAACTGCACTAAGGCATTTCAAGACCTCAAACAAGCTATAATAAAGGCCTCAGTGTTGAGACATTTTGACTCAAACTGTCAAGCTATACTAGAAACAGATGCCTCTGATCTGATGACTGATGAAATCCTCTCTCAGTACAATGAGGAAGGAGTTCTTCACTCTGTAGCCTTCTACAACAAGAGCATGATATCAGTGAAGTGCAATTATTACATCTATGATAAAAAACTTCTGATCATTATCTGTTGTTTTGAACACTGGTGTTCAGAACTTGAACACACTGACTTACCTATACAAGTCTTCACTGACCCCCAGGCATTAAAGACCTTTATGAAGAATAAGAAGCTGACTCATTAGTAAATTAAATACCTAGACATTCTGTTAGAGTTTAACTTTCATGTGATCTTCTGATCAGGTAAGACTAATGATAAGGCTGACACTCTTATCTGAATATTTAACTCTGAGGAGAAGAACCTGGCCTATTAGACCATTATCACCCCAGACTGTGTGGAAGTTCAAGTTGAAGAGGTCAAAGAAGGCCTTTTCAAACAGGTGCACATAGTCAATAAGACAGACAAACTGTGCAATGAATACTGTAAGACCATTACCAATAATGCAGTTAGACTCTATAGCTAACATCTCTATAAATGTTAAGTCATTAATGATGCATTGTTTAAGAACAATCTATTGTAAGTTCTGAAGTCTCTACACACTGAGCTTCTTCAGGAAATTTACAACCAGCTGTCAGCTGGCCATCTGAGCATCAACTGAACAGTAGATCTGATTTACTGTCACTACTACTGATCAGGATATGTGGCCACAGTGAAGCAATACATCTGTAACTGTCAGCATTACCAGTGAAGTAAGTCATCTTGTGATGCCATCAATGAACTTCTTATTCCCCTCCCTATCTCTCAGCAACACTGACAAGACATTGTCATAAACTTTATCACTGAACTCCTGCTGTTAGAGGACTATAACACCATTTATACAATCATTGACTGATTGTTAAAGGAAAGGCATTACATCCCCTGCCATTCAGAAGACAAAGGAACTTCAACTAAGAAAGTGATAAAGATTATACTTTTAAATGTCTACCATCTACATGAACTGCTCAGCTTCATAGTTTCTAATTGAGGTTCTCAATTTGTCTCCACCCTCTAGTAAAGCATGTGCAAACAGTTGAAGATTAAGGTCAACTTATCAACAGCCTATCATCCTGAAACAGATAATCAGACTGAACAGGTAAATCAGAACATCAAATAAGACCTCTAAACCTATTGCAACTACATGCAAGATGACTGAGTGAAATGGCTATCTATAATGAAGTTCAGTGACAACAATAATGCCTTCTCTGTAACCTCCCTTTCACTCTTTTACCTCAATAAGGGCTTTCACCCCTGAATGAGCTTCAGCCCTGATGAAACTACATATAAATCTACACATGAATGACTACAGTCAGTGAAGGTGAAGGATGTTAACACTTACATGCAAGAGATTCTAGACTTTGAAGTTAAGTAACTGGAAAAGAGTCAGAAATCTATAAAAGCACAAGCAGATAAACATTGTAAAGATGTCACATATGAGGTTGAAGATATAGTCTGACTGTCAGGCTGTAACATCAAGTTCATCAGACCATGTTGAGATCTAGAAAATAAGCAGCTGAAACTATTTCAAGTTAAAGAACAGGTGAAAGCTGTCTATTAACTGAAGCTGCCAGCTATTATGTAAATTTATAATATCTTCAGTCTCAAACTGCTCTGTCTATGTGTTACAGACTTCCTTTCAGATTAACAGACACCTCTGCCAGCTCTTATTGTCACAGAGAATGATGAGAAGCACTGAGAGGTTGATGACATTCTGAACTCAAGGTGATACTGTGAAAGACTTCAATACAAGATTAAATGACACAGTTTTGACTGAGACAACAAGTGGTAGTACACTAATAAAGATGAATTTGAGGGCTCAGCTGATGTTCTAGTGGAGTTTCACTAAAAGTACTTAAATAAGCTACAGTAGTTTAGAGCTGTCAGTTTCTTCTTAAACCTCTTCTCTCTGTACTCTACACTTCTTAAAAGTACTGGTGAGGACTTAGAGTTCTCTTCTCCCTGTACTCATGAGGAGAGAAGGCTCTACAGTCTCACTGTCTATAACTACTTCCTGCAAAAGTACTGTATCATTGATGTCTGAAGCTTCTGTGAAAAGTGTGAGATTGAGGTTCAATGAGTGATTTTATGAAGAGGCTACAAGCTTCACTGCTATAATTTGAGTTTCTGAGGAGTTGAACAGTGATGGCAGCATTGCAGACAACACTTTTTTGAAGAGGGGGGTAATGTTACAAGCATGACATCATTCAGGCATTCAGTTATTTGTTCAGGTGTTTAGTTATTGATTCAGATGTCTGACATTTAGTGACCTGTGCTAGCACCTGATTAGGCCTAGCACAGCTCAGCACCCATGTATATGTATTCAGACTGTCATCAGATAGATAACTCTCTAGAATTAATCTCTTCATCATTATATCTGCATGACCTGCTCTGCATAATCCTGACACAGTGTTAAAGTTATCTATGTTGTAATAATTTTACTGTGAAGTTCTAACTCTGTAAACAAGAAAGACCCTGAATTTTAAGAGAGAACATCAAAACTTAAGAACTTCTTACACAATTAATAACTTTCTCAGTCTTTATAATGAGAAGATGAATAAAACTGCTAATTAAAGACCTTTTTAAGCTCTATAACTCCCTCACTTAAAGCAATTTTATTCAATTATTATGTCAAAAGTTAAGGGTGAGTATCAACTATTATAGGGGGTTGAGTACTATAAGGCTGAGATGGCTGAGAGCTACTAAGACTGTGATATAATGTACTGTGTCAACCTTATAGTACTTAGGTAGGTACTGAGCTAGAATAAAGATTAGTAGTCTTAAGCTCTCTCTAATTACTCTAATTACTGCATTTACACATGCAATCACTGTAACTGAGGTGATCACTTTATTCACTATAATTACTCTAATTACTACAGTTATATCTGTAATTACTGTAACTGAGATGATCACTTCTTGTGTTATCTTAATTTATAGTTACTCTGTGCTGAGTAAGTAACTTGTAATAAGAACTCTTACAACAGAGTTAAATAATGAGTAAGATTTTCTTTTAACTCTCAGGTGTTGTCTGCTGAGTTATAACCTTTTCACTTTATTAAGAAGTGTGACTAATCATTAATCTCTTACTTATTTAGTATCTTTTCTACTTTAAACTCAGCATCTTAACTTTCTGAGTCAATCTTCAGAGATGTTTCTTATATCAGTGTCTTAGAGTCAGCTGGTTCAAGTAGAAATACATGAAAAACTGAATATATCTTCATCTGTAAAGAAAGTGCAAGCTTATAGTTGACACTTTCTTTAATTTTTGCAATTTGAAATGATTTTAACTTAATATAGTTCAACTTACTGCTGAGCTGCTTAATCTTAATATTTTATTGAAGAAGATACATCTTGTCTCTCTTCTTAAGAGTAGATTTTCTATCTCTTTTCTTATTGTAGTACATAGCTGACCTCTCAGACTAGAATTATATATCTTTTTGCAACTGCTGATGTAGATTCTTTAGTCAGTCTATCTGAATGCTGACCTTTTAAGTAATGCTAGCTATTCCTCTTAATTTGTGAATATTAATGTTGAACTCATAGTTTACAAAAAATGATAATACTTCTGTTATTTCTGTAACTGCTGTGTTGTATGTTAACTGAGTAACTGGTAACAGTTTCACTTAATTGATTTGTTGATAGTTAATATAGCAGTGTAGATGCTGTTTCATTATTTAATTCAGTCTCTCAGTTTATCTATCAGTCTGTGAATAATATGCTGTTAACAACTTATGATGTACTTCTAGCTGGTTCATTAATGATTTTCAGAATTTCAACATTAAAAGCTTGTCTCTATTCAAAATTACTTTGTCTGAAATTTTATAGTTTACAGCTAACATTCTTAAAAATGTGTAGGCTAGTTTCTCAGCAGTTAAACTTTTCTTATATAATATGAAATGTCTGTACTTAGTTAATTTATCTGTTATAACTAATATTGCATTGTATAGTATCTTTGTTAATGGTTTCTTTAATTTTGATAGTTTTAACACAAAATTAAGTGCTATACTGAACTATAGATGTAGTGATGTCTTTAGCAATTTCAGTAGTCTGTACAGCTTATAGTGATTAAACTTACTTTATCAGCAGATATTTCACTTCTGTACTTCTTCTTCAACTTTTTTCCTCATGTAGAGGAAGTAGTATATTTTCATTAGCCTCTTAAGTGTTTTCTCAATCTCTTAATAATCATTTATGATTATGAAATGTGTCTTGCTGACTAACTTGCAGTGTAGAACATCTGATACATAAATCAGTCTGTTAAAAAGCAGAAGGTCAGTTCATTTCTTAAAGCTTAAATAATCAGTAATGTTTTTCAGAATTTGTTTTACAAATACGTCCTTTTTGAGTGCTGTTAGAACCTGTCTTTTAAAGTTGTTGTTCTCTACTGTATAGATGAGATTGTATTCCCTGTTGTACCTTATTGGGCCTTCATTATCCATTTAAAGTATGACATATTTAACAACAGATTTATCTTAAAGGTAGTCTGCTCTTTAACTGAGAGTGTCTGCTTTAATGTTCTCTGATCCTTTTCAATAATGGATCTGAAAATTGTACTGTGACAATTTCTTTAATCACTGTATCTGTCTCCTGTTTAGAATCTTTATAATGGTAAAATACAGCAGATTTTTATGATCTGTGTATACTTGAACTTGATGTTTTAATCTCTTAAAGTACACTCATCATTGCTTAAAGATGTCAACTATAACTAATAGTTTCTTATTATATATCTTATAATTCATTTCAGCGGCTTAAAACTTTTATAAGTAGAAAGTTACTGAATGCAGACATCTTTTATTGTTTAATTAGCTGATGTATACTTATATTGCTCTGTCTGACATGTCTGTCTTAAGCATAATAGGTTTCTCTGAATTGAAACTTGTAAGAATGAGTTAAGAAGTAAATCTCTTCTTCAACTTCTTAAAGACTTTATCAGCTTCTTCTAATTACTGAAACTTCTGATCTTTTTTAGTTAACTCTGTTAATGATGCTGCAATTTTTGAATACTTCTTAATGAACTTTTAATAGAAGTTTGTGAATTTAAGGAATGATTGTACTTCCTTAACACTTGTCAGGGTTAATCATTCAGTAATAAATTTTACTTTGTTGAGGTTCATCTGTATGCCTTTCAGAGTTATTATAAACTCTAAGAATTGTACTCCTTTAGTATAAAATACACTTTTCCCTGATTTTACTCAGAGGTTTACATCTTTCAAGGCTTGCAAAACCATCTAAATATGTTTAATATAATCTTTCTTCATTTTTGAGTATATTAAGATGTTGTCAGAATATACTACTACAAATGAGTTCAGATACTTTCACAAAATGTTGTTAATAAAGATCTAAAAGATGGTGAGCACATTCATTAATCTAAATAGTATAATTAGGTACTTATATAGTTCTAATCTTGTTTAAAAAGCAGTCTTTCACTCATCTTCTTTCTTTATTTGTATCTGATTAAACACTTCTGATATGTCAAACTTGATAAATCACTGCATTCCTTAAAGTTAATCTTAAAGCTTCAATATCAGTGATAACAGGTAACTGTTCTTAATCATAATATTGTTAAGAGTGCAATAGTTGACACACAGTCTTAAGGTCCCATTCATCTTTAATACAAACAATATTGAATATTCTGCTGATGATTACAATTTTTGAATAAATTCTTTTTACAGGTTTTCTTCTAAGTATTCTCACAATGTGTTCATCTTTTGAAGTGATAATGGATAGATAGATTGTCTAAAGGGTTTTTTTCCTTTCTCTATCTTAATCTTATAATTTCAATTCTGATGTTTCAGTAAAGCAGTGTTGTCACTTTTGTTCTGAAACATCTCTCTAAAGTTGTTATATTCTTTAGAAATAGATAACTTAATAACAGAATTTCAGTTCTCTGAGACTAACCTGCTTCACAGTATCTGAATGTTGAGGTTCTTCAGTTCCTCATGCATTTCTTCTGCTGTTATAGCAAAGACTTTCACACCTTCAGGTAGATATGTAATTGAATATAGCTTCATTAAAGTCAATTCCTTCATAAAGTATATCTTGTTCTCTGCTTAATTAATCATCAGATTGAACTTTTGAAGCCATAGTATGCCTAGAACTATGTCACTTCCTGACTACTTCATTATGTTAAACTGAATCTTCTCTCAGTATTATATGACTTGAAGGTAAACAGTGACTGTTTTACAGTCTATACATTCTTCATTCTGTGTTATAGAATTTCCATTAAAGCTGAACAGTCAATACTGTTGCTTAGAATCCTTCTCTTATATTGAGATGCTGTATTTTCTTACAAATTCTGATGACAAGAAATTTTCTGTGCAGTCACTATCAATTAATAGTTGTGCTGTGTGATCATTTACTTTAACTTAAATCTGAAAGCTTTTCAGGTCTCCTGTCACATTATACTTACAGCTCAGAGGCTCTTATATAAATGTCTTCAGTTGCCTCTAACTCAGAGAGCCCTCTAGTTTTTTAAGAAGAAGAAAGGTTTCTCTTAAACTTCTTCTATATACTCAGACTTCTCTAAGTTCACTCATTGCTGTAGGTCATTTCTAGAATCATGTTGAGTGTAGTCAGCTCTCAAGACTTATACTCTAGTTTACAGTTTGTGAGAAATATATGCTTCACTAGAAGTCACATATTCTCCCTCTGTTATAAATCAGAAACCCTTTAATGAATGTTTCTGAACTACATTACAGAGTGCCTCTAAGAGAGGTACTTCTCTAAATAAGTGACTGTCATTTATACACTCCTCATTCAATATTACTTTTTGAATTTATTTCTTTATCACCTGCATTCAGTCCTTAAACTCAGGTTTTTGCCTTTATAACAAGTTAAGAAGTTCATTATAGATTTTAAGTTAAACTGCTCTTAAGTGAGTTCTGACTTTTACCACTGAGGTATTAACAACAGTTTAATTCTTAAGAACTATCTTCTCTCTATTCTCAGAAATTGTTTCTGAAAGAAGTTTCAATGCAGTTCTCTCTGACTTCTCATTATTCTTCACAAAGTTGAATAATGATTTAGAGCTTGTGCTGTTTCAGATTTCTGATGAACTAGTATTATCTCAGCTTATCTGTCATCTGACTTATTGTTGCTTGTCTTCAGAGTCTTTACCTCTCAGAGGCAGGATAAGTAGTTTTCTGTTAATTATGATGAAGGTCTTACAACCTTTCTATTTTAAGAATCATTCTGAGCCTTCTTTATCACTCTAATGATTGATGCAATTATTATTATAACAAGCTGTTCACAACATACTGACATGTGAGAGTTCAGTTTTCTTATTTCAAAGTGCTTCTGCATATGTTTTCTTTTTGTACAATAGTTAAGTTAATTCTGGCTTACAGCCTTTACAATTCTGTGTAAAATATTCAATTTTTCTGCAGTTAAAACACTTCTTCCCTTCTTGTCACATTCTTAATGATTGAGGTTTTCATTAGTGTGTAACTGCATCAATTTTTATAGGCTGTAGTTCATAATTAGACTTTATTGTTGTCAAAGTCTTTCCTTTAAGTAGTACTAGACCCTTCTTTTCCAGCTTGCACTTATACTGACAGTTATCAATAACTGTAACCCTTAGTATCATTCTTTTTAAGATAGTTGGTCAATTTACTTAAGTAAGCTCATTCTTCACAGAGTCTTTCAATTCTTAATAGTACTGAAATAGCTGTGTACTGTCTCTTCAGGTTATTAAGGCTGCAATTCTCTAAAACTCAGTAATATAAGCAGAAACTGCTTCAGTCTGCTTTAAAGTGTAGAGCTTTTGTTCTGCTGTCTTTTCCTCATTAATGTTCTTAAAAGCTCACTGCATCTAATTCATAAACACTCTGAAAGAAGCAAAGATCTTAATTGTATCATTATCTTAATTCTTTACTTTTTGTCTCAGGTAGTCAGTCAGTACAGGCTGAAATCACTTAACAGTGTAGTCTTTTAGATAAGTTGTGATGTACAGCATCTTGTTAGCATTTAACTTAAACTGTGATTCATTGAAATGAATGTTCATCTCAACCTGTAAGAAGAAGGGCTTAAGTTTACTTCTCTCATCTTTGAACAGGTCTGGTGATGCAATCTTAAAAGTCTTCATAACTACTGATGCAGCAGTTTTCTTTATTACAGTCTTTAAATCTTCTTATTGCTTAAAAGAGAATGACTCAGATCAGTCTTTAGACATAATGTAAATAGTTAACAGTGATACTTCAAACATTCTCTAAATGATGATACTTAAAATGTAACAGAAGAATGCTCTAAGGCTGAAAGATTATTAAGTGAAGTATTACATAAGACTATCTTAATTGTTGTAGGCAGTAGTTGACATTTGCTATATAAGTTGAGCATGAGGCTTCTAACTATAAGTTATAATCTTTTTATATAGTAGTTTTAAGCTCTTCTTAGTCACTCTAATCACTGCAGTCACACCTGTAACTGCTGTAACTGAGGTGATCACTTTAATCACTATAATTGCTCTAATCACTGTAGTCACACCTGTAACTGCTGTAACTGAAGTGACTGCTTCTTATATTATCTCAGTTCATAGTTGCTCCACTTCATACTGAGTAAGTAACTTATAACAATCAGCAGCAGAATTTTAGCAGCTGTTTCCTCCTTTTAAGTGAGATATGCATTTAACACTTCTGTAAAAGCTGTCTTTATAAGCTTAATAAATGTCTTTACACACTCTCCTAACTCCTCAGTAAACTCAAGAATCTGAAACAACATTATACTGTTATAATTAATTAAATCTAGACACTTCTTGAGAGGAAATAGTGTTTTAATGTACACAGATGACTGCTTAACTAAAAGTATACTGTGTATCTCTTTTATAACAGATAGTTTTCTATCAGATTGAAAAGTCTCTCTGTATACATGTGAAAGTGACTGTGTATTATTAGTGAGGAGTGTATGTCCTGAAGGAGGTTCAACTTAATTAATGTAAGTCAGTGAAGTTGAGAGCTGTTTATTGACATTTTTAGACTGTCTTCCTGCTGTACAGTGTTCTTATTTCTCTAAGTTATAATTTGAGAGAAGTAATGACTTCTCTCACTATGCAGCTGAGAGAGAGGTATTTTAAATGATCTTAATGTCAGAGTTCAGGCTCTTCAAATTGTCTTCTCACTCTGATATATTATAATTCTTACTGTCACTAGCTGATTTCCTAGTTTGAAGAGGTGATAATTGAGGTCTAATCAGGCTTTTCCTTTCTTCTTGTTAATTGTGAGGGGTTTCTGACATAGATTACTTAATTAACTTGTCTGTATAGAGTGTTATTCACTTCTCTAACAGTGTGTAGGTCTTCCTTTATATCAGTTGTTAATCTGCCAGCAATAAGGGGAATGTGATAGTGTAGTACTTAAATGCTTTATTTTTACAGAAATAACTAATTTTCTATTTAAGTATAGGCCTTCCTCTTCTGAGTGTTTCTTACTTCAGTCTCCATCTGAGTGTTTGTGTCTGTATCAGGAAAGAGGTAGTATTCTCCTTCAATGCCTGCTATTAGAGGGCAGTAAGATCTTTAAAGTTGTTCAGTATCAGGGATTATTGTACAGCAGGTTGTCATAAGTTCAATTGTACTTTATTCTCTTCTTCAGTCAGTCTTGTCAGTTCTTGTCTGCACTCTAGTTATCTTGAGTCAGCCTCAGAAGCTCAGGTTCTATCTACAGACTAACTCTTTCACCCTCTTAAACATTGAAGTTCACAGCACAAAGAATAGAGAGTAAAGTCACTGTAGAAACTGAGGTTTTTAAGAGCATTAATTAGACTTAATTATTCTCTGCACAGGTCATTAAATATTGTTCAAATTCATGTAATTCAATGTTCAGTAAATTAATGTCCACAGAGAGTAGTAAAAGAAGTCAGCTACAAACTACATAAAGAGATGATGTTAACTGAATTTATTATAAGTGTTATCTGTTGCATTGAGAGCTGTTCTTACACTGACTGCAATTGCCTTTTGCCTGTTTAGCTCAGTTGTGCAAGTGACACTTGTCATTTTCTGATGACAGCTTACATAACTGACTCACAATGGAGAGAGCATCTAAGTTAAGCAAGTGTTACAAGCATGATGTTGTTTAGGCATTCAGTTATTTATTTAAGTGTTTAGTTATTGATTCAGATGTTTGACATTCAGTGATCTGTACTAGCACCTGATTAGGCCTAGTGCAGCTCAGCACCTACATATATATGTTCAGGCTGTCATCAGATAGATGACTCTCTAGAATTAATCTCTTCATTATTATATCTGCATAACCTGCTCTGCATGATCCTGACATTAGATTAATTCTCATTACCTTATATTTGTAGTTTAGTTGAACTGAAAGAATCTACTCTGAAACTCAGCATTGAATTGTGTATATTGACAACACTGAAAGACATTAATAACACTGTTATTGCTCACACCTTTCTAAGCTATACAGAATGTGTATCAGTTTACTCAAGTTATACAGAACACTGAATTGCTCTTGTAAAGAGAGTCAGATCTAAACAATCACTGAATAAAGTTCTCATTTAAGAGGAACACTAAACAACAAATTTCAAATTGAACAACACTGAGACTATAATATGTAAAAGGGTGATAAAGTGTTTTCTGACAGAATACTGTTTTTAGCACTGTTCAGCAGTTCTCAGATGTGATAAGATCTGTTGTAAGACATATTAACCTCTGTCAAGAAGAGCACTAAACACAAGACTTCAGAAGATCATGTTACTAAGATGGCACATAACAACATAACTTTGCATTCTCAGATTCAGAGAGGTAAGACTGCTGAAGTAAGCTTGTTTCACCAGCTCAGGCAGGATAAAGAAGAAGAACTACATCTCAGTGTGAAAGAGGTGACCTATTCAGCTCTAGATGCTGCTCTCAAGAAACTTAAGAAAGGAAGAAAGGCTAGAAAGTTCTCTGTTCCTACTGCTCAACATCATAAACAAACTGGTGAAGATGATGCTGAAACCCTCTACAATATCATTAATGTGAAACAGCTTCAGTGCTGGGCAGATGCTGAGTCAGAGCAGTCTCTAGAGGCACTCATCACTCTCTGAGAGCAGAGGGATTTGAGCATAACAGTCAGTGACAGCATTTATGATCTACTGCTAGAAAAGAATAGCCTTGTGAGCATTGTCACTGAGCAGCAAGAGTGAGTGGACTCTCTGAAAGTTAACTTCACTGCTCTCAACACTAAATATCAACTATTGAAGAAATGCCAGCAAGCTGATCATGAAGGAACCCAGCTATTCAACACTTCTATGCCATTGGTTGACAGAGGCAAACACTCATTCAAGATTTCAGACCCTCTCATTCTAGATGATGGCTCTGAACCTACATGGGAAGAATGAGTAGGCAAGATGCAGGCCAAATTGGCAGTCAAAAAGAACTATAAGAAGGCTACTGTTTCTATATTAATAGCTGACTTAAGACAGCATGATATCATTCTAAGAAAATTCTGAATGAACTGAAATCAGCTTCTTCTGAATATGAGGAATGACTCTATTGTCCTCAGAGAAGACCTTCCCTCACTGATTAAGAAGATGAGGGTAGGATGTCTGTCTCCTCCTCAACATTCTACTTCTCCCCCTTCATTAACTCTCTGAACACCTCTTCAAACTGTTCAGACAACAATTAAAATCCTTTCTTAACCTGCCTCTACTACAGATGACACCCTGTTCCAGATGTGCAGTGTGAGAGCAGCACTCTACACTGTACTAGCTCACTAAGAGAAGGTACAAATATTCACTATGTCAATGAAGGACATAGATAAATAACTGGCACTAGATTAAGAGTGTTGTGTAGAGGAAATTAGCATTAAGTAAAACACCTCTCAACACTTGAAAGATGTTCATTAACAGCTTTCTGCTGAGTATTATAAGTATCTTAATGTCTTTAATCACTCTCAGGTCAGTAAACTTCCCTCACACTGCTTATATGATCACAAAATTGAGCTGACAACTGACATCACTTCACCTCAAAGTCAGGCCTACTGTATGTCACCCTACAAGCTTCAGAAGGTTAAGGAATATCTAAATAAGAACCTCTTTAAAGACTTCATCACTCTGAGTAAGACTGCCTACTTCTCATCAGTGCTGTTCACTCTAAAGATAAACAGCAATTTACAGTTCTGTGTAGATTATTAAAAGCTCAACACCCTCACTAAACAGAACTGATATCCTCTTTCACTAATAGAAGAGGTTATAGGGAAGATTCTTAAGTGTAAGCATCTAAGTTGTCTGAATATAATTGCCACCTTCAACAAGCTGTATATACATTCAGACAGTAAGAACCTAATCACATTTATCACTGCATTAGACTTCTACAAATACTGAGTTCTACTGTTTGAGTTGATCAACAGTCTGAGCACCTTTCAGTAGTACATCAATGATACTCTGTAGAACTTCCTTAATGACTTCTGTCAAGCCTACCTAAACAACATCCTTATCTATAGCAAGACCAGAAAGGAGCATCAGAGTTGTGTTAAACAAGTTCTTTAATGACTTCATGAAGCTGACCTATAAGTAAACATCATGAAGTGTGAGTTTGATGTCTCTGAGACAGTCTTTCTGAGTGTTATTGTATTCAGAGAAGGGCTATATATGAACTTACAGAAGGTTAAAGCAGTTATAGACCGAGTTAGATTAACAAACCTCAAGAAGGTTTAGAAGTTTGTAGACTTCACTAACTTCTACTGTCAGTTTATATAAGACTTCTTCAAGATTGTCAAGCCCCTCATTACTCTTACTCAGAAGGAAGTTTCATTTGCATAAACTGAGAACTGCACTAAGGTGTTTCAAGACCTCAAACAAGCTATAATAAAGGCCTCAGTGTTGAGACATTTCAACTTAAACTGTCAGACTATACTAGAGATAAACACCTCTGATTTGATAACTGATGAGATCCTCTCTCAGTACAATGAGGAAGGAGTTCTTCACCCTGTAGCCTTCTACAATAAGAGTATGATACCAGCAGAGTGCAATTATTACATCTATGACAAAGAACTTCAGGCCATTATTCATTGTTTTGAACACTGATGTTCAGAACTTGAACACACTGACTTACTCATACAAGTCTTCACTGACCACCAGGCATTAAAAATCTTTATAAAGAATAAGAAGCTGATCTGTTGACAGGTCAGATATCTAGACATTCTGTCAGAGTTCAACTTTTATGTGATCTTTCAGCCAGGTAAGACTAATGGTAAGGCTGACACCCTTACTTAAATATTCAACTCTGAGGAGAAGAACCTGACCTATCAGATCATTCTCACTCCAGACCATGTAGAAGTCTGAGTTAAAGAGGTGAAAGAAGGCCTTTTTAAACAGATGCACACAGTCAATAAGACAGATGAGTTGTGCAATAAGTACTGTAAGGCCATTATCAACAACACAGTTAAACTCTATAGCTGATGTCTTTATAAATACTGAGTCATTGATGGTGTGTTGTTTAAGAACAATCTATTATGAGTCTTAGAGTTTCTACACACTGAGCTTCTTTAGGAAATTTATAACCAGCTGTCAGCTGGTCACTCAGGCATTAACTAAACAGTAAATCTAATTCACCATCACTACTACTGGCCAGGACACATAGTCACAGTGAAGCAATACATTCAGAACTGTCAGCATTGCCAGTGAAGTAAGTCACCTCATAATGCCATCAACAGACTTCTTATTCCCCTCTTTATTCCTCAGCAATGCTGGCAAGACATTGTCATGAACTTTATCACTGAACTTTTACTGTCAGAGGACTACAACACTATTTGTACAATCATTGACTGATTGTCAAAGAAAAGGCATTACATTCCCTGCCATTCAGAAGACAAAGAAACTTCAACTAAAAAAGTAATAAAGATCATACTTTGAAATATCTACTGCCTACATAAACTGCTCAGCTTCATAGTCTCTGATTGAGGTTCTCAGTTTGTCTCCACCCTCTGACAAAGCATGTGCAAGCAGTTGAAAATTAAGGCCAACTTATTAACAGCCTACCATTCTGAAATGAATGACCAGACTGAATGAGCAAATTAGAATGTTGAACAAGGCCTCTAAACCTATTACAACTATATGCAAGATGACTGAGTGAAATGACTACTTATGATGAAGTTCAGTGACAACAACAATGCCTTCTCTACAATCTCCCTCTCACTCTTCTATCTCAACAAGGGCTTTCACCCCTGAATGAGCTTTAATCTCAACAAAACTACATATAAATCTATGTGTAAACAACTACAGTTGATGAAGGCAGAGAGCATCAACACTTACATATAAGAGATTCTAGACTTCAGAGTTAAGCAACTGAAAAAGAGCTGAAAATCTATAAAAGTGCAAGTAGATAAACATTGTAAAGATGTCACATACAAGGTTGAAAATACAGTCTGACTGTCAGGCTGTAATGTCAAGTTCATCAGACTATGTTAAGATCTAGAGAACAAGCAGCTAAGACTGTTTCACATTAAAGAACAGATGGGAGCTGCCTATTAACTGAAGCTGTCAGCTATTATGTGAATTTATAATGTCTTCAGTCTCAAACTGCTCTGTTCATGTGCTACAGACTCTCTTTCAGGTCAATAGACACCTCTGCCAGCTCTCATTATTACAGAGAACAACAAGAAGCACTGAGAGGTTGACAACATTCTGAACTTAAGATGATACTGTGAAAGGCTTCAATACAAGATCAAATGGCACAGTTTTAACTGAGACAACAAGTGATACTATGCTGATAAAGATGAATTTAAGGACTCAGCTGATGTTCTAGTGAAGTTTCATCAGAAGTACTTAAATAAGCTACAGTAGTTCAGAGCTGTTAATTTCTACTTGAACCTCTTCTTTCTGTACTCTACACTTCTTAAGAGTACTGATGAGGACTCAGAATTCTCTTCTTTCTGTATTTATAAGGAGAGGAGGCTCTGCAGTCTCACTGTCTATGACTACTTCCTGTGAAAGTACTGTATCATTAGTGTCTGAAGCCTCTGTAGAAAGTGTGGAATTGAGGTTCAATGTGCAATCTCATAAAGAGGCTACAAGCTTCACTGCTATAATTGGAGTTTCTGGGAAGTTAAACAGTAATGACAGCATTGCAGACAACAATTTTTTGAAGAGGGAGGTAATGTTATAAGCATGATATTGTTCAGGCATTCAGTTATTTGTTTAAGTGTTTAGTTATTGATTCAGATGTCTAACATTCAGTGATCTACACTAGTGCTCAATTAGGTCTAGTACAGCTCAGCATCTGTGTATATGTGTTTAGACTGTCATCAGATAGATGACTCTCTAGAATTAATCTCTTTATCATTATATCTGTATAACCTGCTCTGCATGATTCTGACAGTAAGAGGTGCAATATCAGACTACACTGATTTCATTAAGTGAGAACCACTAAACTACTATACTGACTGAAGGTTTTATTACCTGCAGGACCTGTGTTATTATCTGACAATGAATGATGTGTCTTATAATTAAGCTTGATTTCTACACAGCTAAAGGTATGTAAAGAAGTGACCTCTCACTCTTAATCTAGCATTGTGACATGTGGTTCAAGTTAAGAGCAGCCTCATTTAAAATTTCTTACAGAATGATAGAAGAAAGAAAAAGCACAGAATACTCTTATAATTGAGTAACAGTGACATACAGAGAAATTGGACACAACTAAATACATTTCTTCACATTATCTGTAACAATAAGCTGAAGGTGTAATAAATAGAAATAATTTCTGATCAACTCTCTAAAACTATAAAGCACTATATATTCTACATATGCATCTCTTGAGCTCAACTTTGCTTGCACTTAGAGGCTCTCACTGCCACTTCTAATATTTAATATGTCATCTCTTCACTCTTGTTCATTCAGTATGTGTTAAACTACATACTTTCTATTCTGCTAATTGTGATCTGCATTTGCACTTAAGCTTCAGTCTATCTCTTAAACACCTTGCTTAAACTTTTCTTGTTTCAGCATATTTGATTAGCTAACTTCTGCCACTGACAATTCTGAACCATGCCCTTAATTTCAACATGATAGGTTGCATTTCTTACAGCATATGAATGTATCTTAAAGAGTATCTATTTAATATTGATACTGAGCTTCACTGTTGCATAATGAATGTTGTTCAGGCATGATGTCTCAGGGATTAAATCATTAAGGAATTCAAGTTAAATGCTGTTTTACCTCCAGCTGATGGCTCACTGCTCATTGTTGAGTATGTCAGCAATAGCCTGTCAGTCACTGTTCTCTTTTCAATAGAGGGTCTTACCTCAGACTGCTTCATTGAATTAATCCTTCTTCAGCTCCTTTAATGATTCTGCTAGATAGTCACTATATTCAATTTCCATCTGCATTTTCATTACAGTGTGCATGCACTGGCACAGTGTTGCACATAAGCCCCTATAGCTGTGCATGATGTCTCAGCAGGAAGTAAACATGTCTCAATCAATGCATATTAAGTTGATCAGCTTACAGTGAGCAGATTTTGAAATTGACATTCTGTCAGCAGCTCAGCATTTGTTCCAGATGCTTTGAATAAAGATAAGAATGTGTAGTGAAATATTGCAGTACTGTTTCTTACATATATGCTTCATTCAGTTTTCTGTTTCTTTGAGCCCTTCAGCATCTAGCATGCTGGTGAGTGGCCTCCATATGAGTGCCTTATAGACGCCATGTCTGTACAAATTTGCAGGAAGCAGGATCAGAATCCTGCTGCTAGCATTGTTATCATGATTGAGGAGGCAAAAGAGCTGTGTCAATGAACAGAAAGACATTCTTAAAGGTTGAATATAAGTATTTAGAATTGAGAGTGAGAATGTTTGAAAAGGTACTTCAGTGGTGAAGAGTTCACAAAGCAGACTGCAATGAATGACAGCAGCACAACAGATAAGTGATTATTTATATACTTTATAACTTAGAGGTTAAGATGCTATACTTTACTCCTTCCAGTCATAATTCTAATAACTCAACACACATAGTATTCAAAAACTTTAATTAGAACTATCTTTTTCAGGTCAGTAATATCTTGTATTTTATTACTCTCATGACAATTGCAGTGCCTCAAGCATCTTGAATAAATCTCTCTCACTTTGAATAAAACTTTTTGAAGTTTTGAGAATTGTTATCTACTCTATATTCTCTTGTTCCTGAATTAGCTTTACTAGATTGAAAGTTAATTGTACACCACCTTGTGAATGACAAAGTAAAAGTGATTAGAGTAGGCATAGTTTTCCCTCATAAAATAGCACTTCTACTTTATATGTTAACACCTTTCACTTTAGCCTAATTGGGCAATATTTTCAAGATTTCATGTTTTTATGTTGAGCTCACTTCTAGATAGACCCTCCCCCCTTCTGAATAAACCCTCAAACTTCTGAATAGACCCTACTAATCTAATCAGGTTATATTACCTCAGTGTGTCTGTTTTTATGTGTCAGGAGTTCAAAATTGCTACAAAACTGGAGGTTAACTTAGTAGGCTCAATTCCTGACAATTTAGAGTTTAATTTTGGCCTCAAAAGTCATTCAAAAGTTGAATATATGCTAATAGACCGCAGATCCCCCCCCCCTCCAGCCCTCATAACAGCTGGCTCACCGCCACTGCTGTTGACAATCATGCATCCCCCCCTTTCAAAAGTCTGGGGCGGCCTCAGGCAACAAAGTGCTGTCCAATTTCAGTCAGCTCACTAGTCAATGAGTCACTAACTTGAAGGCACACCTTCTAGACTAGAGATCAATTGACTGATGAGCTGAAATGAGCTCATTATGCTGTCTGAAATGTTCTGAGAGGATGGAGCTTGCTGCCCCTACTGGCCTTGAGGTCTCATCTTCTTCAGACAGTCTGTCACAGAGGTAAAGTCAGTGAACTGAGACAGTGTAATCTGTTGCTGTTGCTGCACTGACTGTGTCTTCACTGACTACTTCAGCAGCTTCTGCTGTGTTGAAGCTCTCTGAGCTTTTGATACTCACTGGCTGCTTGCCTGTTGACGCCTTTCACACTTTTCACACTCTTCACACCCTCATTTATGCCCCTGTTTACACCCTTGTTCAGATCCTTCTTGCTGGCTAGGCCCTGCCTCTGCCTCTGTTACCACTTCTGCCTCTGCTCCTGCCTTCACCTCTGCCTCTGCTCCTGTTTCTGCCTCCACCTCCTCTCACTAACAAACCTGATTCAGGGCTAGCTCTCACTGAGAGAGGTCACACCTTATAGAGGCATTATTGAGCCTCTCACATTGACAAATTTTCATAGGGTTCTGTATCAGTGTAATAGGGTTCACTGGTCAGACCTCTGCAAAGGAATTCAGCCATTAATAAGAGTGTAGATAATCTTGTTTCAGGGCTTTCTCTGCATAGAGAAAGCCGTGAATATTATGCTTGTATAGAAGGCCTGTAGTGGTTCAGAAAACCCCTGTACAGAGTGACAGACATGTTGACTTCTTAGTAAGCTCCTTTCACTGTCTATACATGTGCTTGATGACTTGAATACTGATTTCATAGTGTAGATATTGAAGAATTGAGGCATTGTAATGAAGAAGTATAGCTTCAGCCTTCTGATCTTTATAAAGAAGGTGCAATTTATGCAATTTATGCTTAAGCTTATATTGAACCTTCTTCATAACAGTTGTCAGGTCTTTAAGACTGCTTTTTAGTTCTTATTTAATTTCTCAATGCACACCTTCTGCTGTTGATGTGACTAACTTATTGAAGTGAAGGTAGATGACTGTCTAAACTCAGTAAAGCTTCTCTCACATACCCTCAGTGAACCATTTCTTTAGAAGGTATTTATAGAGGGTAGTAGATCAATGAGAGTTGACTTCAGAGTCTGAATCAGTGTGAGTCAGATTAATAAGAACTTTATAAAAGTCTGCTACAGTGAGGGCATTTTAAACTGCAAAAAAGAACTGATATCAGGTCTGCTGCATTTCAGCATTAGAGAAGTAGACCTTTATCTTTATCTGAGTTAGAACATTCTTGTTAATATATCACTGATAAAGAAGAAGTTTAGCTGAAGAAAGACATTCTTTCTTGTCTGTAACTGCTGTTTTTGAGCTATTCAGACATTCTATATCTACCTATACAATTTTAATATGAGAGACAAGCCAGCTGTAGTATTTATAATCTTTATACAGAAGAAGAGTGAACTCTATATAAAAGGTTTTATTGCAGGTGATTATTAACATTAATATAATAAGAGGTATGTTATATTTGTTCATTTTGTAGATGACATCAATGAATAAAATGTTGAGGTATTTTGCTAATTAATTTAAAGCAGGCTGATACACAAAAAATAGACTTCACAGTTAATTCTAAGAATCTAATTAATAGACAATATATCACTTCTTTAAGGTCTAAAGTTCCTGCAGTAGAGCTTGTAAGAGGGTTAACAGACTGAGTTCTTCTCTTTATATATTCTGTATAGTGTTATATATGTTCTGTTTTTTGTAGTATTGAGTTAAGTTGTCTGCACACAGTCTCACTAAAATTTGCAGAGTAGTACAATTTTACTGTCTGTCTATATACACCTGTTTGATGTTGTTCTCAGTTCATTTTCTAAAGATAGAGAAAGATTTAAGTGAGGCAGCTGAATAGTTGTAACTGCTGCTTCTTACAATTAATATTTAAGCATCTTCATCCTTTCTTTTATACACTGATCAGTAACAGTCAGTTGTAAAAACAGCAGCATCTTAAACTTTAAAATCTGAGCTGACTTTATTCTTATATTTCCCACCCTGAGTGCACTTCAGCTACATCTTAACAGTATTCTTATTCAGATTCTATCAATTTTCTGCCTTTAAGACAGAGTAGCCTTGTCTAACAGTGTATAGATTTACTGCATAAAATAGAGTAGTAAAGATAGATTAATACTTATCTTCTGTTGAGGGTGAAAGCAGCTGTATAAGAGTGTTAGTGAAAGTCTTAAGAGGTGATGCATTGTCAGAATTTTCTTCATTAAAATCCTCCTTATAATAAGCTCTTATAATATTGTTAAAGATCTTCATTGTGTTCTGAAAATCTGCCTCTATAAAGCTTAAAAGGAAGTTCAAAAAGTTGTTTATAATTGAATTTTCTGTTAAAGAATGCAGATGTATTTATAGAGTAAAGATTGAGGAAAGAATGTATACAACTATACATGTATTTATTTCTAATTAGATTAGAGGGTCTATTCAGAAGTTATAAAGTCTATTTAGAGAGAGAGGTCTTTTTAAATACTTTAAGTCTCTCACTTTATTTCTTCTTCTGCTTTTAGCTGTTAAAATTGACATCAATGTAACAGAAGTTTAAGATAACTTTATAGTCAGTTCTCAACAAATCTGCTTAGTTATTAAGGTATAAATTATAACAGTTTTGTATAACATTGCAGTAGTAATTTGGCAGCAGCAGAGAACTATAGCACTGAGGCACTATAAGAATTAGTTTCTATAGTGAGGCAGGATGAGAGATGGTAGACAATTATATCTGAGGTGTATATATAAATAGACCTTTCTCCCTCTACATTTAGACCCTTTTTTATACATATAGACTCTCTTTCTTACATATAAACCTCTCTAACTAGAAAGAATTAAACTGTGCACAGTGAGAAAAATGATTCACTGTAAGAGAACCTCTCACTAGAAGTATAAGCTTATATAACTAAGCAGAAAAGGGAGCAGCAGTAACATAATAAAAATCCTTATATAAAACCCTTATATATAAGTTTATAGACATTTAAATATTTGTTAAATACATAAATACTGTAGCTTTATAGTATTTAAATTTAATATTTATTTAAATGTATATGTTTTTAAAATCATATATATACAAATATTATTACTTAAGATAATGTTGTTTACAGTAATTTACTAGTAGTACAGTTATAGACATTAATATAGATGAGAATTTGAAAAATAAAGTACTTTATTATAAAATTTAATATATAAAGATTAGAATCAGTAAGTTTCAGCTGCTTTTAAAATAATACAGTATAAAGTAGAGTAATTTAAAATTAAAATAAAGTAAAACTGTAAATATAGAGGTAAAACTTTAAACTCAGTAATTTAATCAAAATTTTATATATAATACAATTTTTAAGTCTAAAGACTTCCTCTTTAAACATTAATATATTTAAATAGATAACACTTTACTTTTTTACTTTATAACTTCTTTTAGTCATTTTCAGCCTCTTTACAAATCTTTATATATATATAGAAGATTTTAAATCTTAATTTTTATTTTTATAACATTTTCAGCTATATCTGCAGTGTTTTTTAAGCAGTAATAAAAAGTGTACAGTTTTTTTTAAATCTAATTCAGTCTATTTATATACAGTTCTGCAGCTGCATTAATTTTCCAATTTAAATTTATTAATAACTAGTATTAACTGAGCTGAAAAAGTGCTGTTACAGCTAACTATTTCACTTTATAAGCAGGCTGAGAACTGTTGCAAGAGGTGAGTTATTTGAATCTAGAAAAGTACAAAGAAGAAAGCAGTCTTGTGAGTGCAGTCATGACATAAATGTCAGGGTGCCAAGACACACTAGTCTCAATCTAGTCTAATGCCAGGTAACTCAATATCTGTCAGTGTCAGTTAGCCATGTCATAACATCATCCCTCTTCAGACAGGAGGACTGTTCTCAGTTCTTATCTTAAGCTCTTCACCTTGATTGCCTCTTGAGTCCTCTATTGACCACCATGTTGTCTTCATCTGTTGGGTCCAGCTCTTCACCTGACTTGTAGGCATTTAATCAAACTTGTAGCCTCCTTGATGGCCCAGCCTCATTTAAATAAGAGTCATGATAGTCCTTTACCTTTTGAGGTGACCCTATAAAGTCATCAGCGTTGTACCATTCAGAGTCTGGATTGTATCCCTCTCAAGCCACTTAATATTGCAAGACATTGTTGTGGATCCAGCTTGCTAAGATTTTTTCCACTGTGTACTTGAGCTGGCCATTAACTTCAGTCAGCAGCTCTGAGTCCTGAATTTAGTCCAGCATTAGATCATCTGCTGCCTTTCTTAAACAATCAGCATGGAAGACATTGTCCATCTTTATGTGTTTGAGTAGCTCCAGAATGTAGGAGTGACCTTTCATGCTGAGGATCCAGTAGGGGCCTGCCGCTTGATGATTCAACTTTAGACTAGGTCTTTCAGTGGTTCAACCTTTTTGAGTAACATAGACTCAATCTCTAATGAAGAAGTTCAGTTCCCTTCAGTGCTTATTTGCCTGATCTGTCATCCTATTTTGAGCCTGTTTCAGGTTGCTCTTTGCTCATTTTACAGCGTCATGTGCCCTGGTGGCAAAGGTCTGAGCTTCCTCACATGTGAGCTGCTCTCTCACTGTGTTTAAGGATTGCGTTCACTCTTTTCAATGAAAGTGTAGGTGAGGGGTCTGTTCCAGCTCCAACTCATAAGGCGACATGCCTGTGAACTCATGGGTGAGAACTGCTTGAGCAAAGTTCATTGCTGGTAGAAGGTCTGACCAGTTGTCCTGAAAGTGATTCATAAAGGGGTGAAGCTGTTGATCAATGTACTGATTCAGTACCTCAGTGCTTCTGTCAGTCTGTGAGTGGTACACTGTTGAAAGCTTTTGCTTTACCCCTACAAGCTTGCAGAGTTTGTTTGTGAATGCTGAGATGAACTGAGGACCTCAGTTCAATGTTGCTGTCTCAGGTGTTCTGTAGATTCTCCAGATGTACTCATAGTACAATTGCACAGCTTGAGCGGCCATAACTGTCTTCTGGCATGGCAGCAAGAAGGCCCTTTTTTCAAAGTGATCAACAACAACAAATATGTTGTCAAAGCCTTTCTTGTCCCATGAGAAGGATTTGAAGTTGAATGAGACATGCTGCCAGCACTTATCTTCAATTAATAATGGGTGGAGTAGGCCTGGGGTCTTGTCTCAGGGTACATGCGTTCAGCAGCATGTTTGGCAGTTTGAAACAAAGGTAGAACAGTCATTTAGTAGACCCAGTCAGTAGTACTGAACTGACAATAGCTTTGCTGTCTTAGTCTTGCCTGAGTGCACTGTCACTGGCGTTGAGTGGGCCTCATTAATTAAATGGGTCTGCAAAGCATCTATGTTCAGCATCATGAGCTTTTCAAATCATGTAAGAAGGCTATCTTGAAGCTTTCAGCCTCATTTCTCCTTCCTTGCCATCTGGCAGTACTGATCCAGTGATTTGTGAAAGCAGTTGGCTTGCAGAATCTGATCCACCAGCTGGTAAGGATTTTCTGCTTGTTCAGCCTCATTCAGTGAACCACTCTCAATGTTCACTGAATCCTCACCTATTGCAGCTATTATGCAACTAGGATTCAGAAACAATTGTGTCTGTGCAGCAATGTCTTTTTCTTTCTGAGTGATCAACTCACTGTGTTTTCTTGTCAGGGCATCAGCAACAATGTTAGCTGTTTCTGAGCAGTAGGTAATTTTGAAGTTGTAGTCAGCCACAATATTGACCCATCTAGCCTGTCATGAATTGAGCAACTGCTTGGTGGTAAAGTACTCCAAAGTGTGGTGGTCTGTGATTGCAACAAATGGGACTGCTTGCAGGTCTAATAGCATGCCTCACCATTCTTGAAGGGCTCTAACAACTGCAAGCATCTTCTTATCATGAATCTCATATTGCATTTCCTCAGGCAACATTGTCTTTGAGAAATAGACTGCAGGTTTTCACTTGCCATCCTTCTGCTGCTGAGTGAGCACTCCTGCAACAACTCTGTCACTAGTGTCTGTCTTCATTCTGGTTTCTGAATACAGTGAGTAATGGACTCAGACAGTGTCTGATAGAACAAGCTCCTTCACCTTCTCAAAGGCTTGAATCTCCAGCTCTTCTAAGAGGTGCCAGGCCTCTTTTACAGTGAGCTTTGTCAATGGGTGTACAACTCAACCCCATTTTTCCAAGAAGCAACAATAGAAGTTGCAGAATCTCAGAAAAGACTGAATCTCCTTGACTGATTTCAGTAATAACCAGTCCTTGACAACAGAGACCTTGTCTGAGTTCATTGCAATACCTTCAGTACTGATGATGAATCTCAAGAACTTTGTTGACTGAACACTGAACTCACTCTTCTTAATGTCTGCTTGTAGGCCTGCTTTCTTAAGGTGTTGAAGCACCTTCTTAACTTGAGCATTGTGCTCCAAAGGATTGTCAGAGTAGATCAGGATATCATCCACATAGGCTGTGCAGAAATCATTCAGGTAATTAAACAAGACATCATTGATGTACCTCTGAAAGGATGCAGGACTGTTGTAAAGACTGAAAGATAGGACCTTATATTTGTATGACTCATATCTTGTGTAGAAGGTGGTCAAATCCTCAACTGACTCCTTCATCCATATTCAGTAGAATGCTTGTCTAACATCTAGCTTGGTAAAGACCTTTGCTCTGGCCAGTCATGCCAGGGTTTCCTCAATTAGAGGCAAGGGATACCTATCCTTCTTAGTGATTGCGTTGAGCTTTCAGTAGTCAACACAAAAATGCCACCCCCCTTCAGGTTTCTTTGCAAAGAGGACTGGTGAGGCATAAGGAGCATTGCTGGGGACTATAAAACCCTTCTTTAGATGGTCCTCAAGGTAGGCCTTGACTAACTTCAACTGCTCCAGTGACATGCTATACAAGGGACTTGAGGTCAGGTTGTTCTCATCTTTTAAAACAATATTGTGATCCACCTTGTCCTTGTGTAGAGGGAGCTGGTCTGATGCCACCTTGCTAAAAACCTCTGTGAACTCCCAATATTGACGAGGTAACTTTTTCTTTACTCTTTGATTCAGTTCCACTTTGTCCTGCAGTAGGAGGCTGGAGCTCTGTTGATCCTCTATTAAGCAATTGACCTTGTGAATGCTAGTGGCGCCAATGACAACCCCTTCCCTTCTTACATTGTGTAGGAAGTTGCCTGCTTCCAGAAGTGCAATATTCACTCCTTAATATAGATGGGGTTTGTGATCCCTTTATTTTTTGTTGTTCAATGAACTTTGGCCTTCATTCATTGAACTACTTGTGTAGTTCATTGAACCTTCTTTTTCATTCAGCTGTCTTTTCATCTCATTGATGTTGGCCTGCTGCTGAGCTCTCCATGTCTTTGATTGTGCTCATAGCTGCAGGACTGACTTTCTCAACACCTATGACATGAATTGATAGCTGTCATTCTCTATCCTTCTGAGAATTCAGGTCGGTGTGGCTGCCTCATGCAGATTATCACATTGTTCAGCATCTGCCTGATGCTCTGGTATGGGTTTTAGTAGTTGGACCTCTTGCCTTGGCACTATCAAGTTCCTGCTTGCCTGATACTGAGCCTCCTCAGGCCAAATCAGCTTTTGATTAAAGCAATCAATCAAGGCCTTAGTCTTCTCAAACCATTTCCTTCCAATCAGAACATTGTGCCTGCCAGTATCACAAAACAAGAAGTGGGTAGGGATTTGTCTCTCATCAATCACTAGATTTGCTGTAAATGCCCTGGAGATCACCTCAGCATTTTGATTGTTGTAATCTGCTAAGGGGACTGGCCTCTGTGCTGTCCTGATGTATAGCTGCAGGCACTTTTTCACAAATTCAAAGTGCTTCTTGTGAATGAAAGCCTCCTCAGCAGTGCCAGTGTCTAGCAAAGCTGCTACCTTCATGGTTAAGCCATTGACTGCAAGTCAACAATCTCAGGTCAATGATGGTCCTCTCAGAATATCTGACATATTCATCTTGCCTATCTTTGCTCCTTCTGTTGACTCTAGGGTGGAGACTTCACCTAGAGTAGCTCATTTTCCAAATCTGAATAGTCAGACTCTACAGCTTTTGTCTCAGCTTTCTTTAGCTTCTCAGGACAATCCCTCACTAGGTGTTCTTTCTTATTGCAGGTGTAGCAGGTTATGTCTGTTAACACTGGCCTAGTTATCTTATGTATTACAGCTGTTGTAGTTGTTGTTGTCTTTCTTTCAATTTTGGGGGCTGACTGCTTTCTTCAAAGTTCTCACTGGTCCTTTCACTCTTTGATTCTCTTGCCTGCCTTAGCTAGACCTCTTACAAACTGTTGAGCCTTCTTGCAGTAGGCATCAAATGACATGTCCTCTTCAGCAACATAGATCTCCATTTGAACTCAAAGTGAGTCATATAGCTTGTTATGGATTTCCTCTTTTCACTGATCTGTTAGCATCTTCACTGAATTCATTAGCCATAAGAATTCTGACTGGAACACATTAAAGTCCTCAAGATAAGGCATCTTGAACTTCTTCAGCTGCTCTCATGCCTTCAAGTGGCAATCTGGATCCTCAAAGATGTTCTCAAGACACTGAATAACCTCCTTAACATAGATCTCTCTTCCTGACTGAGCCTCCAGCTATGAATAGAGGTGTTTGGCGGCCTTATCATCAACTTGCATCTTGATGTAGGGCACTCTGGCGTGTTCAGCTTCATCTAGGTCTGGCTGATTGAACCAATCATCATTGATTCATAACTTGCTCTTTATCTGGTCATTCCATACCCAGAATGTGGGCTTAAGACCATCATTCAGAATTGGCAGATCTGGAAACTTCACTGAGTGCTTCTTTGTTGCATCACTTATGTTCAATTTGGGTGTGCCTTCTCTTGGCCGTTCTGCTTCAGGGTTGTTAAGTCATCAGGTTAACTTCAACACATCCTGTTCCAGTTCTTGTTTCTCAGTTGACAACTTCTCTATCTGAGAGTCTTTCTGATTGTTCTGTTCCTCTAGATCCTGCAGCTGCACCTTGTAGGTATCTCTCTAGTCTAGTGCCTTCAACACTAAATGGCAGGTGTTGTCTGAATTGTGTGTCACCCATCACTGTAGGTTTTCAGGGGTTACATCACCTTAAGGGTCCACCTTTGTAGTGTCTACTGTCTCTAATCTCTTACAATTGTCTGGCTGTCCTCCAGTCAAGGATAGTCTTTCAGTTTGAAGAGAAGTCCCTTCCTCCTGGTGTAGCCTAATCATGGTTTCTGTGGTGCTTCAGACACCTACTTCTAGTGCTGAGATTATTTAATCCAGGCCCTAGCTCTTTCAACTGCCTCTACTGCAGTTGTCTGTGCCTACAAATAGGTCTTTGAGGGTGCCTACATGTTGCAGGGCTTTTCATGTTTGCTGACTTCTTGATTGTTCATTGCCTGCTTCTTGCAGGACTTAAGAATTGATTGTTGATAGTTGATTGATGGATCTAGGATGTTCTAAGAACCTCCTGGCCACTCAGTAGACTGTAGGTTGAGACATTTGATGATGTAGATGAAAATCAATTCATCAACACATGTGTTTGTCTCTGCTGGTATTCTGTCACCTTCAGAGGTTATAAAGAGTGTAGGTACTTTTCTAATGTTACAGCTAACTATTTCACTTCATAAGCAGGCTGAGAACTGTTGCAATAGGTGAGTTATTTGAACCTAGAAAAGTACAAAGAAGAAAGCAGTCTTATAAGTGCAGTCATGACATAAATGTCAGGGTGTCAAGACACACTAGTCTCAATCTAGTCTAACACCAGGTAACTCAATATCTGTCAGTGTCAGTTAGTCATGTCATAACAAGTGCTGTATATCTGCATCTTTTCTCATTTCAGATTTTACTTTAATTTCTAATTTTAAAAAAAATTTATTCTTAGATTCTTATCTCTTTACTTATAAAAACACTTAATTCTTTAAATACCTTACTTAAAATTAACTGAATTGGTTTTTTCTTATTTTTTCTAATTTTACTTTAAATATAAGCTCTGTATATTGAATATAGAAGTCATTATATCAGCTGGCTTACCAGCTGTGCTCAGATAGTCACCTGCTTTAGGACTAGCGTCTTGTTGCAGAGATTGTCATACACTTTATACAACTTCCATTTACTAACACTTAACATACTACAATTGATTATCATACTCATTATATCTATTAGAGAGCATATTATCTAGTTGTTCAGTCACTTGCCCTAAGGAGACCAACATAGCCCTGCCTATTCAACAGGTTATGAGCCCGGTCAGTGTGACAGAAATCGCCACACCTAACCCCTTAACACACTGAGTCCATCAACACACTGAATCCATCAACCTACTATGCACACTATCAACAATCATGACATCAGTGGATGAATGAGATGATTGTGTTTGTATAAGATGGGTGATATTGACTGGATTTGACAATTGGAGAAGGTGGTCAAGCAACACCAAAGCAAGTTTGCAAGAGAAGGGTGTTTGAGACTTAACAGGAAATGGAACAGCTCCTCAGCAGACACAGGCAGTCATGAAAAAGACTAAAGAAACAGCTTTAAGAATCATATTGAAATTCATTAACAACAACCTTTTTTGTATGATTGAAGGCATCAACAAAATAGCAGAGATTTAGGACAAGCTCAGGACTACATACTTGCAGGTTGATTAAGAAGTGATATACACCATTCTGAATGAGTTGTTTGAATACACTGCAGCAAACAAAGCAAAGGGCTACATCAAATCAGTCAACACAATATTTGAAGACGTTGAAAGCCTAATTAAGAGACTCAAGTCAGCTGTACAAGAAGACAGAGACATATGAAATGACATTTACATTGTTATTGCCCTTAAAGCTCTTGCCCCAGAGTATGACATTAACAAGGCTCACATCACCACATCAAAAGAGATACAGGTATAAGAGGTTCAGCAATACCTGATGTCTGAGGAAGTACAAATCAACTCTGACCGCCTGGTAGGCATTGAGCCAGAACTAGTGATGGGTATGCAATATAGAGAGAGACCAGGAGGCTGAAACAACTCATATAAAACCAGGAGAGGTCATGATGATGACAGGGTATGCTACAAATGCAGGAAACCTGAACATCTAATGCAGGAAACCTAGACATCTAATGCAGGATTGCTGTCAACCCAATAGAAGACCTGACTCAAAACAATGACTTGACAACAATGCTAAACCATTTGTATAAAACAAGTGTCTTAAGAACCATCTCAACAAGGTCACTAATGTGAGTTCTGACAACAATAATGAGAGTGAGGAAGAAGGAACAAGACTACCATTGAGGATGGCTAGATAAAAGCAGAAGCTACCTGCTGAGGATAACTGCTGATATATTGACACATGTGCAGTGCAGCATATTACCAATTAATTGAATCTGTTCAAACTGTCATCATTCTATGAGGAGAACTATGAGTTTGAAGCAGTGAATGGTGAGGTGTTATATTGCACAAAGAAGGGAATGATAGTAATCCCCACCAGTTCTAAATCATTCATACAAATATGGGATGTTTGTTATGTTTCAAAGGCATTTACTAACCTCATCTTAATGGGTATTTTGAAGAGGTGTGGATGGTTGTACTTGAATGAAGGTAGTCACATGCTACTAATCAAGGAGACTTCCACTAAAGAGACTGTCACCATTAAGGCAAAGCTTACCAAACAGAACATCTACTGTTTAGTGATGTACAGAGTCAAGGAGGTCATTATGTCATTACATAATCAGGGTAGACCTACCCATCTGATGGGCACAACTCTGATGCAACACCTATGACAATTGGAGATTTAAGCATACAAGCCATGCAAGAATCAAGCTAGCATCCACTATAATAAACAGACTACTTCTGAATCAGGCAAATGAATTGTATAAAGTAATCAATGAATCTGTGAGTGATTCTGAACACCTAAGTCTGAACAATTCTGAACACCTAAGTCTAAACAATTCTGAACGCCTAACTCCAGATGTGGAATCCCGCTCAGCAAAAGGCAAAAGCAAAAGCAACTGCATTATTAAATCTCTCACAGCATTACAAGCAAATGGAGACCTTACAAAGGTGTGCCAGCTGTGTGTGTGAAGCAAGCAGACAAGAATCATCCAACATACCTCTATGAGAACCACAAAGAGAATACTGAAACAACTACACTCAGATCTTTGAGGACTACATGATTCTGAATCCTTAGAAAGATCTTTGTACACTGGGGTATTAGTGGACAACTACTCTAAGAAGTCATGAGTTGAATTTTTAAAGATGAAGGATGAGTTCTATAACTGGTTTACATGCATGGTTCTGAAGCTGGAAAGGCTTACTGATGAAGAACTTGCACACCTACATGTTGATGGAGGGGGAGAGTATATTAGCCATGCACTGTTACACTGGTGCAAGACTAAAGGGATTTCCATTGAACACTCAGCACCATACATCCTGAAACACAATTTAGTAAGTGAACAGACCTGGAGAACACTTTGTACAATGAAGAACTCTCTATTACTGAACACTGATTTACCTAATGTCTTCTGAACTGAGGCAATGCTCACTGTGAACAAGCTGAAGAACTTACTATCAGCATCAAAGAGGGACAAAGTTCTGAATTACACCTTTATCAGCATACAACTCAGTGTGGCTCACCTACACATTTTTGGCAGTGTTGCTCATGTTCATATTTCTAAGAAGAAGAGAATCAAATCTGACATTAAACATACTTGAACCAGCATATTTCTGAGATATACTGAATCTATCAAGAAATATAGAATATGAAGTCCGCAACAACACTCAGTTCATGAGATGTCATCAGTCACTATTGATGAGTCAACATCTGGAGCATACCTGCTCAACAAGTTCCCTTTACACCCTATCAGAACTAAAAATGCTAATTGTACTGCTTCAGACACACCACATTGCAGAGGCTGACCACACCTTGAAAAACCAACACAATGAAACACTGAGGAGATGGTGGAGTCATATAAAGCTGTAGATACAGGTGCGACTGCCACACCTGCCTTAAGTCACAGAGGGAGCACTCAGAGTAAGACTGTAAGGGTGATTATTCTTAAGATCAGCTGGGAACATTCTAGAGAGAATGTTAAGGAGCTAATAATCAATGTGACAGAGTCAGGTGAATGGGGCATTCTCACACTGATAAGAGAAGATGCTCAAGCTGGAAGTCTCACTGACCTGAAGTCACATACCTATAGGACAGTGAGAAATAGCTGTTGTTCACCTGGCCTAACAGCTGTGAATGACCTGTATGAACTATACATGAGGGAAAGAGCTGGCTTAAATGTGACCAAGTTGATAGCTACTCAAGACCCAATAGGTTACAGCACACAAAAGGCATTATGCTTGAGAGATGAGATTCCTTAAGAGAGTATAGTGATGAGCAGATTCTAAGTATTACACAAAGGAGTGAAACTCTTGCATTCTATGAAATCAGTAGCTGGTGAAAACACACTACATGATCAATTGAGGCCAACAGAGTCAGACATCAAAGAGGTATACATTTTAAACAAGAGGCTTAAGCTGATGAGCCTAGAGAAGACCAGTTCATACAAAAAGATAGAAGAACTGAAGACCTACAGAGAGGCACTATCTGACTCTATTCATGAAAGGGGATGGCGAGATGCTATTCAGACTGAACTGGAAAGCTTGCAGTCACATGGCATATGGGAGCTCAACAAGCTACTGGAAGGACAAAAGTCTATCAGGTGCAAATAGGTATTCAAGATTAAGTACAATGAGAATAGACTAATAGAGAAGTACAAGGCCTGTCTGATTGCTCAAGGATTCTTGCAACAAGAGGGTATTGACTATGAGGAAACATTCACCCCAACTGTACAAAAGGAATCACTGAGATTGTACCTCACTATTGTTGCTGCTATGAACCTAGAACTGCATCAAATGGACATTGTGGCAGCCTACTTAGTCAGCAACCTAGAAGCAGAAGGACAGGAGATTTATATAAGAATTTCAGAGGGAGCAGATGTACAACAAGGATGTATAGAGTTCATATAGTGAATTGTGAAGAGCTTGTACAGATTGAAGCAATCAGCACACTTATGGAACAAGAAGTTAGTCTCATTCTGAAAGGATCAAGGGTATAAGCCTATGCTAGCAGACAGGAGCATTATGGTCACTTTGTACAAGTCAGAATTCATCATGATCAGCATCTATGTAGACAATCTTCTCATTGCAGCAACGTTACTGGAACTCATTAAGGAAGCTAAAGCAGTCCTCAGCAAGGAGTTTAATATGAAAGATCTCAGAGAAGCTCAGATAATTATTGAAATGCAGATTATATGTCATCAACTTAAGAGGTTACTAACGCTGGGTCAAGTGTTGTACATTCAAGATGTACTACAGGAAGAAAGCCTACTATCTTGTAACCCAGTATCAATTTCAATGATGCCAGGATCATACATCACTTTGAAAGATGACGGCAATAGTGATCATACTGAAATCACTACATACCAACAACTCATTGGAAAGCTACTATACATTGCCTGTGGAACTTGCCCAGACATCACCTTCACAGTTGGCTGCTTGTCTCAGCAATGTTCAGATCCTCAAATTGGCCACATCAAAGCAATCAGAAGAGTTCTACAATATCTTAAGAGAACAATGAATCTAGAAATTCACTATAACAGTTTGTATGATGACACACAACATCTACTAACCACCTTAGATTACACAGACAGCAACTTCACTGAGGACATCAGTGAAAGGAAGTCTACAATAGAATATTGTTTCTTCCTAGTAAGAGGTGTAATATCATGGTGTTCAAAGAAGCAACATACAGTCTCAACTTCTACTACTGAAGCTGAGTACATCGCTATTGACCATGCTGCCAGGCAAGCAGTATGACTTCAAAAGTTCCTTATTGAACTACTCATGAATCAGCCTCCTGCATTTGTATGAATCTTGAGAGACAACCAGGTAAGCCTAGACCTTGTCAAGAATGCAGAGTACTACAACTGAACAAAACATATAGACATTCAACATCACTACATTAGGGAACTGATTCAGGACGACTATGTATGCATGAAATGAGTATTCACAAAGGAACAGCTTGCAGACAGATTCACTAAAGTGTTGCCACAGCCAACATTCATCAAACATTGAACAAAATTGGGAGTAATGCCTATCATACACAACCAACATTCAATGAACAATGAGAAGGACTAGAATTGCAATAGCAGAAGTGCACTATACAAATATGACACCTTATCAATTATTTACAATGACACCTTATTACAGATTGATCAGGAAGGGATGTCTTCAAGGAAGTGTTCAGACTATTGATCTCACTCTTTTCTCACTGAGTTTTTAATGAGGAGATCACTGAGTGCTTTTAAGTGGCAGAGGATATATAAACTACAGGGTTCATGGTGTTAGGAAGAGCAGCAGTATACTGACTCAGGGGGAGTATTGAATATGGGAGTCATCATACTAGCTGACTTACCAGCTGTGCTCAGATAGTCACCTGCTTTAGAACTAGTGTCTCATTACAGAGATTGTCATACACTTTGTACAACTTTCACTACTAACACTCAATATACAACCATTGATTACCATACTCATTATATTCATTAGAGAGCATATCATCTAGTTGTTCAGTCACTTACTCTAAGGAGACCAATGTAGCCCTGCCTATTCAATCTAAAAGAGAAGTTATTAAAACACATTTATAACACTGTTTATATATAAAGAAAACCTAAACATGCACAAATACAGGCAAGTTAATAAAAATGCAGAGCTGAGAGAAATTCAAAATAAACATTTAAAAGATTAACTCTTTTAAAGCATTAATGAGCATAAATTCAGCAGTAGATAGAGCTTAAAGTATTATGTAATAAGATAATACTAGGGAGAGAAGAGAAATAGAAGATAATCAGCTCAGGTAGATTAATCAGTGCTTAAGATGACCTTATATGTACTAGACTTGTAAATCTTTACATGTATAATTGAGATTCTTCACAATTGTGTGAATTACTCACTGTGAGTATACTCTGTGAAAAGCATAAAAAGGAGGCCGAATTTTGATTCTAATTGAGTCGAAACTTCAACAAAACATTGAGCATAGAATGCATAGAACGAGGCCGAAATTCAGCGCCTAATTGAGGCTGAATTTCGAGCATAGATAGTGATTTAGTATACAAACAAGCTGGCTCACCCTGGTTATGTGGCGCTGAGTAGCTGAATTGGTTTTAGTGAAGCGCCACCAACTGACAGCCCGACGACAGGCTGTAATATGTCGCAAACGTCTAACTAACCTTGCATTTTGGCAATCTTACGCAATACCTGAAATGTTACTCGACTAAGGTCACCCTCATTAACGTCATCTTTTAATCACATGTCCTTGTCTTAAGACCTAACCCTTGCTTTCAAGATGGTGAGCCCGCGTAAAAACCTCGGTCCGTTGAACACGACCTTCACACCACCATCATCATGCGTGCTCAACGCACTCCGCACAGATACTGCGGGCGTTGCCTGGCAGGGCCAGGAGTGTAGTGATGACACACTGTTTGATGCATCAACTTGCTGGCCCACAGCAACTGTTTCTGCTGCACCAGTGCCCCCCTTCATGGGCTGGGGGCTCTACTCACCAGGGCTTGTATGCCCAGACGGTTATACTGCTGCTTGCACAGCTTTGACGGGTTCATCTGAAGCCTCGTCGTTTCAGTTTGAACTATTTCCAAGTGAAACCGCCATGGGCTGCTGTCCTATGTAAGCTGCAAGAGAGAATCTCAGATGTGATGGTTTCATTACTTATTCACGGTGACAGCGGCTTCGCATGCGATCTCTCGGGGTCAGCCCAGACCTGTGTTCTCTCGGCTACATCAGTCACTTTGAAAGGCGGAATCTGCAAAGGCTCAACGCTGCAAGGCAACGTGCTGATAATTCCCACAACAGCGACACTCACGACGCATTCCGCTTCAATTGCCAGCGGCACCACTTATGTTACGATTGCGGAAACAGCTATCTTTGCGCCACTTATCCAGCTTGTATGGCAAGCATCGGACATCACCAAAACCATCACCACCTCTTCCAATATTGTGACATCAACAGTAGCGTCGTCACCGAGCGCTTCCACCCCAAGCCCTACCCATTCAGCCGCGCCTTCGCACGGACTATCCACCGGCGCCAAAGCTGCCGTGGGTGTGGTGGCATCTGTTGTCATCATCGCTCTTCTAACCGGACTGTTCGCGTACATCTGTATTCGACATCGGCGCCATGCTACTGCCGCTCCGGCAGCGCCTATCATCTACAACCCGATCGACCAGTCTGCAATAGAATTGCATGACCGCCAACGCAGAGCGGAACTCACTGGCGTGCCCACTGTACGGCATGAACTTAGCGCAGGGGACATGGAGCCAGAGTTGCACTCTCCATCGCTTATTGAGCTAGGTGGGCAGAGCTCCGCCGGGAAGGGGAGAAGTTGAAGTCCAGCGACTTTTGCAAGATCCGGGGGAGTGAATTTGAGGGTACTGCCTACGGCTGTCAAGTAGATGGATGTGAGAAGGATTGGGAGTTTCAAGAAATGTTTGTGATGTATCTAAAGTGAATTGCTAATCTGCTTCGAGCTATGAATTTCTCTCGCAATAATATATAGACCAAGATTTATAACTCTCTATGATGATGCAAATATCGATAAGGACTGACTAACTAGCTAAGAACAATGTGGGAACCACCTACTTATAAGGCCCTGCCGTGACTGCCTGGACCCCTGAAAGACCTAAACCCTGAACCCTACTAGACCACTGCCACGATATCTAACCCTAGTAGGCCATTGCCGAGAAGCCGACAGCGCCCAAATTCAACATATGAAAGCAGATAGCTGAAAGTATTATGTAGAGTCTAAGACGTACTGTCAATGTCACCTGCGGCAGCTCCTGTGGGTACCTTATATGGGTCTGCAATGATCCCTCGTTCAACTCCCGGGCTGTAAACGGAGACAAAAGTTTGATTCCTCGGAGAAGGAAGAATCCCGTTGCGAAGATATTCCGTCGTTAGAAACGTTGAGGACAGGTTCGCAACTGAAAGGGCAGTATCAGCTTACATACTCGGAAAGGCTTCAAGATTCAAAAGCTTACGCGCGAAAGAAACGTGGTCATCGCCATGACGAACCACAAGGGCGGAATTTGGAGTCTGATCCCTGACCACCGTTGCCCATTCCGTTGGAGTACTAAGGAGAGTTTGTGAGCATTTTTCTATCTGCATCGGCGCTGCCACGGGGGAAAAGCTTACTTTACATCAAAATCTGCTGTGACTAAGAGCATGGTAGTGTTCGTGCTTAAGGGCTTGGTGGGTGGGGTAGGGAATGGCCATGCAGAACACCAGAACTAAAGAACTGGGTTGAGTGGAAAATCTTCGAGGACTATAGACTCTACTTACAAAGATCGTCCAAGCTAAGGTCTGGCCAATCATGCTAGGGTCGTTCTAGTGTGTAAGAATTAATAGAGTTAAGACAGGACTAGAAACGCGCGCCTACCGATAGCCCTTTCGTCAAGGACTTTTGAAACCCAACAAAGGTGTTGTCTTCGACGTCTAAAAGAAGACAATGAGCTAAGAAAACCATCTAGGATTCTGTCTGGCTTACGATAGTCGTTGCAAAGCAGGGGCATTGTCAAAACACTTGTAACGTCCGAAAGTGGACCTCCTGCAAAGAAAGTGGCGTCGCCTGAAAGCGCCATCTCAAGTCCTTGAAATATCAATGGGAAGTCAGGATATCCAAGTAGCGCATTTAGCATGCCTTGCTGGACATCCCATGCTGTTACAGAAGAGAAGCAGCCGGAGCTGTTGGTGCATCTGGTTGCGTTTAGCGGACCACGCTGGGCGTTACTAAGCACATCTCGGAAGGCCTAGGAAGGAGGTCAGCGAACTGAAGCAACCTTCCTCAGGTTGGTTACTCTTGGGACGCTCCCTTCTCCTTGAACTTGAAAAGAGCAGGTGGGATCGTTCTGACAATAAGCGTCCGCACGGAGCATGGCTCGGTTGACAGCAGCAATATGATCTTCAGCTTGGTCAAGGACGCTCTTTGCAATAGAGTCAGTTCCGTGAAGTTCAATGCACCAAGAAACACTCACAAGACCGTGAGGTGTTACAGCGTCAAGCACAAAGCGACCGACCCGCTCTGGAAAAGTGGAGGCGTATTGCGCCGCTCTGTAAGAGCCACTGATCGGGTTTTAGAATTAGTTAAATGTATCCCAGCTAGATTTATCGCGTTGACTGCTCACTATGATAAACCAAGGAAGTGTATTTTCTCATATCTAAGAGCTTTGCGAATAATCTCAAAGTCCTGCACAACTTCTGCCGAGCCAACGTGCTGAATGATGCCCGGCGGTGAACTATAATCAATCCACGACTGAATTATAGTGGCAGATGAGTTTTGAAAAGCATCATATTCTCGCTGGTTGGTTGGGCTAGAGACACATATCGATCAGTCACTGCAGCTGGAAGGAGGGATTTCGTGTAGGCATACTAAGGACCCAAGATGCCACTAAAAGTTTCGAGGGAGACGTTGAGCTGGTTTGAGCTGTAAGTTCCCCGGACATCCATCACTGTGCATAGGGTGCTGTTGTAAGCGTGTGACCTCCCTCTAAAGCTATCGTACGTACTCATTAGATCGAATTCCGTGAGTTCTGAAAAAGTATCAGTCTGGTTCAAGGCCACCTGCCACGCCACTACAGCCGCAGGATCGCTTGTGCCTGGATTGCTGCGCGCGAACAGTCAGCCTCCCATTTGCTTATTGCAGGGGCAGGCCTGATGTACTAAAATATGACACCCTTGGGTTCACAGGGGCGGTACATGGCCAGGCCGAGCATGATCATGTTACTGGCGCTGAGCGGCTTCGTATAATCCATCGGGACCTCGATTTGGCCGCAATGCAACGTCGAGGGAAGATTGGCAAGATCGACTCCGGTTGCGTTAAATGTGGAAGGGACGTTCTGGCTGCAGTCCACCCATTCAATGGCACTCCGATCAACTTGATGGCCAGTAACACGGATTCCTTGATACAGCCCGAGAAACAAAAGGATAGGCAAATGTGGGAACATTGCAAGTTCTGGCGACAAGAGGTACAATTACTGTTGTAGCGATATTCAGGACAAGGAAAGACGAATCACGCAAGCCGTACAGCGCATACGGATTAATATAGCGAAAAAAACAGTAGCTTGTTCTCCCCAGACTCGTGGTCCTCTTACGTACGAAAAGTAAGCGGCCACGCAGCTAAGCGCACATCATCAAGGACAACCCAAGCTGAGTCAGGCGTGAATCTCACCTCTTCACACGCGAAGGATTTCAAGACAAGCTCCGACACCCGAGATGACCAGTCACAGCGATATGGCGGTGTTAGTCGGCCGCCTGCTTGGATATTCTCATTACCTTGGCTCCTCCGGAGTAAGCACCTGGGGGGATGAATCCGGGACCGCTCTCCAGCGCATAGTCCGTGTTTTGCCTTGGAGCCACAGGATGAATTGGACGTCTGATTGTCATACACTGTTTATCGCGATCGTCTTGTGCTCTGTATGAACCGAACAAGGAGAGGGTACACACCATATTTGAATATTGCCGTTCAGGCGCATCAGGCAAGAAATGGCACGGAAATTGCAAACAGTAGGTTCGGGAAACAGACTTCTAGCTCCAGCGACCCATGACCGTCCCCGAGGTAGTAAGCTAGGTAGGCTCGCTAGGCTGAGGATCCTTCAAGCATCCTCGGCATGATGCTGGTGTTTGCAACGATTGCAACCCTCCTCCCCGGAGTGCCCACAGACTACCTAGACGACCTACTATTTATTTTCGAAATCGTTTGGTTGCAGTGGTTGGGTGACTCGAGATGCCCAACTAGTTCCTACGAAAGAAGGGGAAAGTTCAGAGTATGGGGTTTGAAAATCCCAGCGCGCAGGATGTGCCTCGACGCGGGGAAATTGTCAAAAGGTCGGATTGAAACACAGGCCACGAGCTGGAAGCAGCACCAAGACTTGGTTCAGGTCTCTTGCTGCCTCTGCAGTATGCCAGATATGTCTCCTCTCTCTCATCTCTGTCACGACTCATTCGAAAGGATCCACCCCTGTCCCAAAAGCATTCGCAGGTGTGGAGCGCGAGTCTGGAGATGGATCCTTTACTAGCCCCGCCCACCGCCGTCTTAGCGGCGGCGAGGCGAATCCGCCGCGGCGGAGAAGTAGAAAATTGAGATGAAAGCAGGGGCAAGTTCAGGTGGTCCAAATGCCCCCTCTCCACCATTGCAGTTTGCGATCGAGCACTTTCCTCCGACCACTTTCCCTCTCATTACTTCGTACTGTGTGTGCCATGCGTGCCTACTCAAGCATAGATCCGCTGGCTTTGCCGGTGAAGTTACCGATCTGCGCGGAAATGACGGCCTTTGTCTTTGGCCAAACAGTTGTCCAGGAACAAAGCACTTTCAATCGTTCTCTTCCTCTCATGTGATCAAGCCGATGATGCATCAATGCAAGCGTTCATGTAACCGTTCGGCGGCGCCGATAGTCTCGGCCGTTGTTCCCTCGGCTTGATGATCAGCAAGCACTGCGAAGCTCCTCAGTCGACGGCAATGATTGGCTCCCATTCGTATCCAGCGCAAGACTATTGCTTGAATCACTCGCCAAGATCGGGTAGAGTGTAGTCCAACATCTGCTCCTCAAGTGAAAAGACTGATTGGCGGAAATGCAAGAAGGCCGGGGGATCGGGGGGTGACTTGGCGGTCGTGTTCACTGAACTTTGGCGCGTGGGTGCCCCGCAAAGAAACAATAGCGCCGCTCTTGTGGAGGACCTAGTGTGTGGTACTCCGGAGTAGCTGCAGCCAGCGGATGAATTCCCCGCACAAGTCCCAGCCGACTGCTCGGAGTCGTAACGTCACAAACGTCCCAGGTCAAGGGCAAGTCTGGGCGACTAGCCTCAAAAGTCTAGACTCGGTCAGACACCACGACAGCAAGGGCATCACATCCTTTTGTTTCATTACCTACCTTGCAAGATGCCCAGATGCCTGACCCAACGTCATTTCCGCCTGCAGAAGGCTGCACCTAGCTGGCCTTTATTTAATGCACTTGTGACCCCCGATCCCAATGCCTTTGTCCACCACAGCTCCTGCTGCAGCTCCGCGTCTCCCTGCGCCTCTGCCTCTCCCTCCGCCTCTCCCACAGACTGGGGACTCCCCGATCCAATAGTAAAGGCCCAAAGAGAGCGGGCGCATATCGCTACTTTATATATATATATATACATACATGGAGAAAGTGTATGTGCTTTGCCAATTCGCATCATTATTACAAGGGAATGCAAGCTGACTGTGCCTTTGTCTTGCCAGTCCCCCGCCTTCGGGCAGGCGAGGCTCCGTCTTCGCAGACGAGACTCGCCGCCGTCAAAGCGTCGCGCAAATGACCGTGAACACGACGGGAGAGTGAGTCGTGACTCCATCCTCCCCATCGCCTTGCGCATCTGCTCTTGCTAATTGACGCAGAATCAAAAATCCCCTGGTCGGCATTCCCAAGCATCAGCTCCTCCAGGACGTCGAGAGCTTTGCGGCCGAGGCCAACCTGACCGACATCCTCCCTCTGCTCCAAAAGGGTGCACTGGTCGCTCAACATCCCGAAGGCATCGACCGCATCGTCGAGCTCAACGAAGAGGACCGCCAAGCCTTGCGAGACGAGGCCACCTACCGATGGAGGCACCCCAAGACGCTTTACTTTACCATCATACTCAACTCCATTGCCGCCGCCATCCAAGGTTGGGACCAGACCGGCTCCAACGGAGCCAACCTTTCCTTCCCCGTCGAATTCGGCATCCCCGACACGGGGCCCGTATGCGCCGCCGCCGGAAATTGTGGGAGTAACTCCTGGCTCATTGGATTCGTCAATTCTTGCCCCTACATTGCCATTGCCTTCTTGTAAGTCAGGCCATGCGCGCTAGACTATCAGCCATTCTGACTCTGACCTCTGCAGTGCCGGATGGCTTTCGGACCCGGTCAACAATTGGGTTGGTCGCCGTGGTACCATCTTTATCGGGGCTGTCTTCTCTTTGCTCGCACCCATCGGCTCGGCCCTGACCCAGAGCTGGGGCCAGCTCGTCGCTTGTCGCATCCTGCTCGGCATCGGCATGGGTCTCAAGGAAGTGACGGTGCCAGTCTTCTCCGCCGAAAACTCACCGGCGGTCATTCGAGGAGGCCTGGTGATGTCGTGGCAGCTGTGGACCGCATTCGGAATCTTCTTGGGAACATGCGCCAATCTCGCCGTCGTCAACGTGGGGAGAATCACCTGGCGCCTACAACTGGGCTCCGCATTTATCCCCGCCATACCGTTGGTGCTCGGAATCTTTTTCTGCCCCGAATCTCCACGCTGGCTGATGAAGAAGCGCAAGCACAACAAAGCTTACCATTCCTTGGTGCGGCTTCGGAACACCCCTCTACAGGCAGCCAGAGACCTCTACTACATCCACGCTCAGCTGGTGGCCGAAGAAATGCTCATCGAAGAGAAGGGATTCGCAAAGACTGACAACTTCTTCACTCGTTTCTTCGAACTCTTTACCATTCCACGAAACCGACGTGCGGTTCAAGCTTCGGGCATTGTCATGATCGCTCAGCAGATGTGTGGTAGTAAGTAATAGCTCGACAACGTTTCGATCTCTTTGGTGAACCAAATCTGATCACTTACTCTCGCCGTAGTCAACATTATTGCCTTCTACTCTTCCACCATCTTCAGGCAAGCAGGCGCCAGCAACATCACCGCCCTTTTAGCAACATGGGGTTTCGGCCTCGTCAACTTCGTCTTCGCCTGGCCCGCCGTCTGGACAATTGACACCTTCGGGCGCCGCGGCCTCCTCATCTTCACCTTCCCCCAAATGTTTTGGACGCTCTTGGCCGCCGGCATGTGTTTTTACGTACCACCGGACAGCAAGGCCCACCTCGGCTTGATTGCACTCTTCATCTTCTTATTCGACGCCTTCTACTCCCCCGGCGAAGGCCCCGTCCCTTTCACGTACTCGGCCGAAGTCTTTCCTCTCTCTCACCGTGAAGTCGGAATGTCCTGGGCCGTAGCAACAAACAATTTCTGGGCTTCTGTGCTGTCCCTCACGTTCCCGCGCATGCTCATCGCATTGAGACCGCAAGGCGCCTTTGGTTTCTACGCGGGCCTGAATATCATCGCGCTGATCCTGATATTCTTGTTCCTCCCGGAGACGAAGCAGCGGACACTCGAAGAGTTGGATTACGTCTTCGCCGTGAGTACTCGCCGGCACGCGCACTTCCAGCTGACAAAATCTCTACCCTATTGGATCAAGCGGTACGTGTTCATGCGGAAGAACACGCCGGTTCCGTATCTGTACCACTTCGAGACCCACCAGGCCGGTGGTTCCGAGACGGACGACTTCAAAGGCGACCATATGTTTGTCGAGAATGGAAATGGGCATGCGAAGGAGGTCTGAGGAGCCTTGTCCACGACGAGGATAAGGAATACGAAAAGTGACGCAGACGTAGTAGGAGGATTTTGACTGTTCTTTACTTTGATAACGTGACGAGCAATATACCAGAAGTAGCGACCTAAGTCGAGTCAATCTTCCTTGCACTTGCCTCGAGCAACTCTGACCAAGCTCTTGAAATGCCTTGAACATCATAACTCTGGATGCAACAGACGGAAACTCTATTGATGTAAATCTCAGCTCTCCGCACGTCTTCACGTTTCGCAGCAGCGCAGTCGCACGGCGCGAAAAAACCAATAGAGACCCACTCCATGGGGGTTAACGTAACCCACGGGGCAACGCCGCACTATAGGCAACGCCGCACCCCCCCTCCCCCCCCACCCCAGTAGAAATCAGAATTTCACCAATTGAGCTGTAAATTTCGATCCAAATAAGAAACTTTGAAGCTCTGCATCGTAGTCTATAATAGAGCTGTAGGATCTATGCATTTCAGCACCTTCAAGGGCTGCTTTTGCTGTGATAACTGCAGTCTTGGCAGTCTGCTTCTCCTCTTTATCCTGCAGCCGTTTTGACTTTCTAGCCTGTGTCTCCAGCTGCTTTCTGGATCTTTAAGAGCGTCATTATAGGCCTCAATGGCCTTCAGATTATGCTCTTCTTTCTCCATTGAATGCATGCACTTATGGTGGAGAAATGGGTAATTTCAATTTGAGGGGGGGGGGGGGGGGTGCGGCGTTGCCTATAGTGCGGCGTTGCCCCGTGGGTTACGTTATGGGAAAGGATAAAATGATCCACCGTGAGGGGACCTCTCACTAGGGGCATGAGCTTGCATGACTAAGCAGAAAAGGGGGCGGCAGCAACATGGTGGAAATTCTTATATAAAAGTGCATAGACATCTAAATATTTGTTAAATATATAGATACTGTAGCTTTATAGTATTTAAATTTAGTATTTATTTAAATGCATGTGTTTTCAGAATCATATACACACAAACATTATTATTTAAGATAATGTTATTTACAGTAAGTTATATCTTTATTATAATATCTTACTGTTTTAACTGTATATATATAAGTGATTAAAGATGTAATAGTAAAAATAAGAATACTAAGTAAATCAGTCATTTTTATATTTCAGTAAGTAATGAATTTAATTACTTAGACTGATAATCTTTTCTTTTTATTTATAAAAATCACTATATCTGTACAGAAATAGCCTTAGAAATGCTATTTGAAAAATAAGTTTTAAATTCTATTTAGAAATAGAGTTATCTGTAATAAATGCTATAAAATGTCAGGATCATGCAGAGCATGTTAGGAGCATGACAGCGTTCAGGCGTTGTTTATTCAGTGGCGCGCGCTAGCGCCTGGTTGGGCCTAGCGCGGCTTGTACGCGCGGCTTGTACACGCTCCTATATAGTAGACTGCTCGCTCGCCCATATGGCTCCTTACAATTAATGTCTTCGTCACCATATCTGCATGACTTGCTCTGCATGATCCTGACAGAGCAAGTCATGCAGATATAGTGACAAAAGAACATTAATTGTAAGAAGTCATATGGGTGAGTGAGCAGTCTACTATATAGGGGTGTGTATGAGCCGCGCTAGGCTCAACCAGGTGCTAGCGTGCGCCACTGAGTAAATAATGCCTGAACACTGTCATGCTTCTAACATAAAAGTCATGTTAAAATTTACAGAGTGTAAGACTATAGTATTTTTTATTTTAAGAAGATATATAACAGAGTTTATAGCAATGTGAGATAGAGTAAAATATAAATATATAGTTTATATATATACTAGAACTAATAATTAAGAAGAGAAAAAGAAGTAGATATAAAGTTTTATTATATACTATTAAGTTACTTAAAAGGTGCTAAGTCTAATGTGCTATTATATTATAATACAGAATATATAACTTATATTAGCATCTATTAAAGATGTTTTATTTCTGTCTTATTAGAAAGTAGATTAGACATTATAACAGTTTAAAACAGTTAATTTTCATTATTAAACTTAATTAAATCTATATTTAGAAAATCTTAACAGCTTAAAACATTGTTTAAGTTTAGAAAAAAGAACTTATTCATTTTATATATAGACAGCTAATTAGTAATTACACTGCATCATAAGTTGAGTTTTTTTTAAGTTGAGTGAAAATGAGTTGAGTTTGAGTTGAGTTTAAGTTGAGTTTAACTCAGTGAAATTACTAAAAATACACTATAAAGATCTCGAAAGCGACCTTATTAGAAGGCAAGAAAGCGATCATATTAGAAGGTGAGAAAGCGACCATATTAGAAGGCAAGAAAACGACGATATTAGAAGGCGAGAAAACAGCTATATTAGACGGCGAGAAACGGCCTTATTAGAAGGCGAGAAAGCGATCATATTAGAAGGTGAGAAAGCGACCATATTAGAAGGCAAGAAAACGACCATACTAGAAGGCGAGAAAACAGCCATATTAGAAGGCGAGAAAGTGATCATATTAGAAGGCAAGAAAGTGACCATATTAGAAGGTGAGAAAACGGCCTTATTAGACAGTGAGCGAGAAACAGCCTTATTAGAAGGCAAGAAAGTGACCATATTAGAAGGTGAGAAAACGGCCTTATTGAACGGTGAGAATGAAGGTGAGAAATGGCCTTCACCCTCAGACTGACTGACTACTATAAAGACTACCATAACTATTTGTATGTACTGGGTTAACCCAGAATTCTCTGGGTTTGGGTTAATGGGTTGGGTTTTTTCTGGGTTGAGTTTCCTCTGTAGTAACTCAACCTAAACTTAACCTAAACCCAACCCAAAGTGCAGCGTAACTATACTAGAAGGTGAGAAAGTGACCATACTAGAAGGTGAGAGAACAACCATATTAGAAGGTGAGAAACAGCCTTATTAGAAGGTGAGAAAACAGCCATATTAGACGGTGAGAAAGAAGGTGAGAAACGGCCATATTAGACAGTGAGAAAGAAGGTGAGAAACGGTCATGTTAGATGGTGAGAAAGAAGGTGAGAAACAGCCATGTTAGACAGTGAGAAAGAAGGTGAGAAACAGCCTTATTAGAAGGCGAGAGAACGACCTTATTAGAAGGCAAGAAACAGCCTTATTAGAAGGTGAGAAAACGGCCACATTACACGGCAAGAAAGAAGGTGAGAAACAGCCTTATTGCCAAACAGGTTTTCAGGTTCTGACAGTTTGCGTGGCTGAATTCAGCAGCGGGCTTTAAACGCCTGCAAGAACTACAGAAAGGGTAGTCCATAGTAGCTATAGTTGTAGTACGAGAAAGCAGAATTTGCAGGCGGTGCCAAGATCACAGTGAGTCTAGTCTAGTCTCAAAGAGGAAAAAAACCACCTGGAACGGAAAAACCTACTCCGAACGCGATTTGAACCCCCTAATTGTAACTTAAACATGAGCAAGCTCATGAAAAATGATCCACCGTGAGGGAACCTCTCGCTAGTGTTAGGAGCATGACAGCGTTCAGGCGTTGTTTACTCAGTGGCGCGCGCTAGCGCCTGGTTGGGCCTAGCGCGGCTTGTACGCGCGGCTTGTACACGCCCCTATATAGTAGACTGCTCGCTCGCCCATATGGCTCCTTACAATTAATGTCCTTTCGTCACCATATCTGCATGACTTGCTCTGCATGATCCTGACAGCTAGGGGCATGAGCTTGCATGACTAAGCAGAAAAGGGGGCGGCGGCAACATGATGGAAATCCTTATATAAAACCCTTATATACAAGCGCATAGACGTTTAGATATGCGTTAGATACATAGATACTGTAGCTTAGCATTTAAATTCAATTTTTGATGGATTGTTTTCAATTGACGCTAAGCCCAAAGCGGCTAGCTGCCTGAACAAATGCACGCGTTTTTAAAACCACATACACACCACAAACATCATCATTTAGATGACGTTGTTCACAGTAAGTTATACCCCTATTATGATGCCTTTTCTGCCTGTTGCTGCCTCCGCCGCTGCTGCCTCCGCTCTGCTGCTGCCTCCGCTGCTGCTGCCTCCGCTCTGCTGCTGCCTTCACTGCTGCTGCCTCTGCTGTTGCTGCTTGTCTTGCTCACTGTCCTGCTTGTGAGCGTATGCTAACAGTGATATAGTCAATCAACACATCCATGACGCTCCGCTCGGTGATGGCATCTGGCGGTGCTCCTCCTCCTCCTCCCCCCCACAACAACAAGGGCAACCTACCCACTGACAAGATTATGCTGCCTGATGCAGATGAGGAGGAGGAGGAGAAGGGTGACACCATTGTGGTGGCAAAAGGAGCTCCTGGGCCTCTCACACCTCAGGCCTTCAAGAGAAAGGGCAAGCGAAAGTGAGCCCCTACTGCAGTGGTCTCAGGTGCGATGCCCAACTGGGTAAGTCCAGGGCATCAAGGTGACTCAAAGCATCGCTGGCTTGCAAGGGACATACTGGGTGAGCCCAGTATGTCCTTCCCAGCAGGTAGCAGGTGCTCAGACTGTGTGGCTCAGTCTTATTTGTGTGTGGTCCGCAAGAATTGTACCAAATGTGCCAGCTGCACAGCTCAGGGTGCAAGCTCCTGTGACTGGGCCAGTGCAGGAGTCAGCGCTCCCACTGTGAACCAGATGTAAGTATATCTTCTGTTCAGTTTGTTCAAAACTAATGTTCAGCAGGATCATTCGCCCCTGTGTGTCACAGGCCATGACAACTCAAGCAACCCCTGCTGTGAGGGTCCAGCCTCCTGTGACAACAGGCACTGTCCAATGTCCCTCTCTCTGAATGTCTGTGTGAGTTGAACCCTTGCTGAACAAGTTCAAATGTTCAGATGCTAACTGGTCATAGGAATGAGGACCTAGCAGAGATGCTAGAGGACATGAAGGCAGGCGCCAACCCTGGGGCCCTGCTACAGGCTGTGGTGGGGGCAATCATTGAGCTGCGTGAAGCAGCTCACCTCACCACAGTACCTCCCACCGACTATCCAGATGAGGGAGACAGTGGAGCAGAGGAAGAAGGAGAAGAGGAAGGAGAGGAGGCAGCAGTGGTGGAGGGGAGGGAGGATGAGGTGGTGGCGGGGGGGGGGATGAGGTGGTGGCAGGGGAGGAGGAGGCGGCGGTGGTGGAGGGGGAGGAGGAGGTGGCAGTGGTGGAGGAGGGGGAGGAGATGGAGGAGGGGGAGGAGGCGGTGTTGGCGGCCGGTTTGGACTTAAGCTGTTCAGGCTGTTTGAACTGTTTGACTCGCTCAGGTGGTGTTGGAGTCAGGATATCACCTCAATTCTGCGCGCGCTGTTGAGCCTGTGCATTCTTTTCCTTCGCCTCAGCAACACAATGCGTTTGTTTATCTTACTCAGCTTCCACCTCAAGACAATTAAAGTGAACATTCAGGCTCAATTCATCAAGTGGCGGTCTTACACAGGTGCGTTTTGCTGGAGGTGGATGCAATTCATCCTGTACTGTAGCATGAACACGCCGGCGAACACACCGGCGTGAGTCCTTCTAAAACACTGGTTAGAAAGATTATGGAAGAGGACCCTAAGACCCCAAACTTACAGCTCTGCAAGCCGAACAGGTTTTCAAGTTCTGACAGCCTGTGTCACTAAATTCAGCAGCGGGCTTCGAACGCCTACAAGAACTACAGATAAGGTAGTCCATAGGTAGTAACTGTACTATAGTCGTACAGCCAAAATGCAGAATTTGCAGTTGTGCCAAGATCACAGCGAGTCTAGTCTCAAAGAGGGAATAAACCACCTCCGGAGCGGAAAAATCTGCTCCACTAGCGGCCGAACCGCGATTTGGAACCCCTATGGAGATTTAACATGAGCAAGCTCATGAATAAGACTGAGTACCCCAGGCCTTGTCGCAACAAGCATTGACCCGGAGCGACGGACGCTTCAGAACCCCACCTCGTGCTACGCCACCACACCTCTGAAGCGGAGGTGAATCTGTTGCGCCTGTAAGCAGCAGATGGAAGTAGATTCCTTTATCAAGAATCCTGACCCAGGACCATCATTGACCGTAGCCGTCAAGTACACATGAAACATGGCGTCGGACCTCCCCACCCAGTCTCGCTTCACGAGGAACCTCCACATTCATGCTGGGGAGTCGATACCTATTCCGAGACCGGGGGCAAGTACTGGGAAGTGCTGGCAGTGCAGACGACGGCAATCCAGGGAGTGCCAGTACCGCGCATGAAGTATTGTCAGTCACCGAAGAGAATGAATGATGCTTATCGACCACACCGGAGCTAGCCATTGTTGCAGCATGTGTACGGAATACCACTCGCCGAAACTCCTTCAAAGGCGAGACCGCCCTCGGCTATTGTGCAAGCCTACTGCAACGAGAATCTGCACAGGTGTGACGAAGTCCCCCCCTGGAAGTCCATCAATATCGCATTGAGTCGGTGCTGCCAGACACTATAACCCAGGTCACCACCGCTCCAATCCATGAGCATCCACATGAACCCCATCCCAAACCCCCCACCGCCTACCCTTTACTCCGCATCCCCTGCCGCGTACGTACTCCTCGCCCGGAGACTGGGCCCCCACTTCCATAAAAGCAAGGGCGCCGGCAAACCCAACCCAATCGCCACAAAGGCCAGCAAACTATTTCCCCATCCATACCCCAGCTGCCGATACAGATACGGCGCAAAGAGCGGAAACGCAAACCCTGCGAGCGAACGCAGAAACGTGGCCGCCGCGCCGGCGGACGCAATGTAGAGGGTATATGCATCCACGACGTACGTCTGCGTGCACTGGAATCCAATCTTCACGCCTGCCGCGAAGATGGCGGCTCCGATGTTCGGCATGATCCAGTGGAGGTGGCGTTGCGCGCTCCAGCCGTACCAGAAGAGGCCCACGGGGACAAGGATACCGCCGGGGATGAGGAGCGGGAGCCGGTATTCGGGATGACCTTTGGAGGGATCACTGCTTTTCTGCTTCAGGCGCCGGTAGATGGTGTCATTGAGGTGGGCGCATGACTGAGTGCCGATGAGAAAGCCCAGGCCTAGCGAGATGTAATTCAGGCCGCCCATGGCGATGCTTTGGTGGTAGACGGTCGTCCAGAGGACGGGGAAGGTGGTCAGGACGAGGTACATGAGGCCGTAAAGATAGGCCATGTAGAGACTGAGGACTTGGATGATGGGTTGCGTTCCGAGGAGGAGAACTGGGCGCACGATGGCGGCGCATAAGATCTTGAGGAAGGTCCGGTCCGGCGTCTGCCATTTGGTGTGCAGAGCGGGATTCCCAGTCGCCGTGCGTAGGCGCTGGGCCTTGTCGGCCAGAATCTTGGGCGCGTAGGTCTCGCGGAAGAAGATGAATCCCAAGATCTGCACGAGCCCGCTGGCGAAGGATGTGGACCAGAAGACCCAGCGCCATGTAGTGTGTTGCGTGATAAAACCTCCGATTATGGGACCAATGGCGGGGCCAAGAAGGGGAGCGAGTGTGTAGATGCTGATGGACATGCCGCGCTGCTCGGCGGTCCAGCAGTCCGCCAACACACCACCGCCAGTGGCAAAGGGCGCGCTGAGCGGTTGTCAGCTACTTGGAAGTTCGTCGCAAGGGACGGAGGGAAATCTTCAAACATGCCTTCCTCCGAGACCAGCGAGGAATCGAAATGCGATCAGTTGGCCCTTGGTCTGCGCGAACCCGCATCCGATATTAAAAGCCAAGAAGACCATGGTGGAGAATTGCAGCACTGTCACTCGACCGTAGATCTCCGAGAGTGGACCGACTATAAAGGGTCCGAAAGCGTATGCTAGAACAAAGACGGAGAGTGTGAGAGAAAGCACGAAGAGACTTTCGATCTTCAAGTCAACAGCGATGTTACTCAACGCGGGGGCCATGATCGAGGCGGTAACGGGCGATATAAAGGTATAGGCAGAGACCATGACAGTGATGGCCCATTTGTTCGTCAAACCCCAGTTTTTAGGATTGGCTGGATCGCCTGGTCCATCCCATGTAATCTACCAATTTGTGTTGGCTCTTTTTCTATCTCCTACTGTTTGAAGTGGGCTTTTGCACTCACCAGATTGGGGTCCTTGTCTCTGTCAGGAGGAGTTGGCGTTTCTCCAGACCTAGTCATTGGCAGCGGCTCTGTCAAGCCCTCTTGTCCTTGATTCAAGTTGGCAGGGAAGTTGACAAGTAGGTTTTTGACTCGGTCCGAGACATCTGCAAATTCAAGGAAGCCGCCTTGTATCATTGTTGTGCCTTCGACAGCGCCGGCGTCGATTGATTAAGTTGAAAATGTGAGCTTTTGCAGAAATTGCGAAGCAGTAAGGGAAAAAGGATCTTTTTTGGGAGGAGAAGTGCGACGTGTGACTGCTGATTGTCTAATGCAGGAAGCCGATGCCGACGCCGATGCCCAACCGCGATGAATGCGACGACAACGGGTTTCCGAGTGACACATGCGCTATGTCTATGTGGACGTAAACTCGTGAGCATCAAGGAGTGCATACAACAAGCCGTGAACAACAGCAATGAAGGCTGCACGTTGTAACGTCTTGGAAACTGTCAGCTCGCACCGCTGCCCTTTCTGTAGAACAATATTTGCAAGTTAATTGCTCTAAGCCGCCACCACGAAAGCCTGATGAAGGGTAACTTGGATTCGAGCAAGTGACATCCTTTCTCCGCTGCCGGAGCATTCACCGTAGCAAGAGAGTAGCTACTGGGGATTCACTGGCACTGTCAGGCCTTCCCACAGTAGGAGCCACCCGGCAGTGAATATCACCATTGACGGATCATGACACCTTAGTTACGGTGAGTTGAGTCCCATCATTGGCCTTTACAGCCAGTCGAATTCACGGGACTGAGCTTCGCAATGGCTCCCGGCGCCTCTCCATCCCAAAATCAATCCTCCCCTATTCTTTATTCTTCATTCCGATGTGTGGCCACTTAGCCTTCTCCGACTGTTCATTCTAATCCTGTCTTTCTTTCCTCAATGCTTCATTCCGTCCCTAACTTCCTCCGACTCTTCATCCCGGTATTAACATGGGAACGACTCAACATGGCACAGTTTATAAGGGCCGTTACCCAGACTCTTTTCGATTCTCAACCACTCCTTCTACCAAAATCTAGCTATCCAACAATCTCCAGTCATGTCCGAAGGAACCCTCTTCGTGAAAGACTCGCGGACTTCGCGCGAGTATGAGATACCCATCCACCGGAACAGCGTTCTGGCCTCGGATTTCCAGCAAGTGGTAGGACCATCAGCAGGTTCTGATCCCGCCCACAAGGTCAACAAGGGCCTAAGACTGTTCGACCCAGGTTTCCATCATACTGCGAGCCATGAAACTAAAATCACTTGGGTGTACGTTGCCGCAAGCTGTTATTTATTGGCCAATCATTTTTTAACCTACTGACCCCCCTATGTAGAGACGGGGATAAGGGCGTTCTTCTCTTCCGCGGCCACTCAATTGAGCAACTGTGGGGCAGCGACTTTGAGGACATGGTCCACCTGATGGTTTGGGAGACGTTGCCCACACCAGAGCAGAAGGAGGCCTTGCGCAAGGTTATTGCCACAGCAACATGCAATATCCCTGACTCTGTCGTCAAGACCATCCAGTCTTTTCCGTAAGTACCTTCCAAAAAGGCCTTGCATGGCGTGTTCAGAGAGATGTTATCGCTCATCAGGCTTCCAGGTCTGCTGGCCCAGCCATGCCAATGATCATAGCGGGTCTTGCGGCCTACATGAGCGCCGAGCCGACCTATATCCCCGCGTTCATGGGCGGCCCCATCTACCACAAGAACTCCGAGAAGGTGAACAGGGCCATCGTCAGATCTTTAGCCGCATACTCCGTCGTCACTGGATTAGCCAGCAGCCACAAAGCGGGGACCAAGTTCATGTCTCCTTCGCCCGAAGGCACCTTTTACGAGAATCTCTTAACCATGGTGGGCCACGTTGACGCCTCCACCGGCCGTCCCAACGCCCTTCACCTCAGCTGTCTTCGTCGCGGCGGTGTCCTCTGCGTCGACCATGAGGTCACCAATTCCACCTTCGCCATGCTGGTAACGTCGTCGTCGCTAACAGACCCGCTCTCGGCGCTTATCGGTGGCCTGACGGCCGCCTACGGGCCACTGCACATGGGGGCCTCCGAGTCCGCGTACAAGACCATGCGGAAGATCGGTACTCCGGACAGAGTGCCCGCCCTCATCGAATCCGTCAAGCGAGGCGAGCGGCGTTTGTTTGGCTACGGGCACCGCATGTACAAGACGGTTGACCCGCGGATCAATCTGGGGCGCACGATCTTGGACGAGTTGAAGGTGGATTCGAATCCGGTCCTGGCGGTTGCGATGGAAATTGATCGGATTGCAAGCACGGATGAATACTTCACGAAGCGGAACTTGTACGCGAACGCTGATCTCTATATCACCTTCTACTACATTGCCTTGTAAGCCTTCGTCTCCCTGATTTCGCCATCCCACTGGATCGTCATGTCTCCCAATTCATTCGGGGTGTGCGCGAACTTGCTGACAAACATCTGGGCTGTAGGGGCTTTCCCGCCGATTTCATCCCCGTCATGATATTCTGTCAGCGTCTACCAGGTTACATGGCCCATTGGCGCGAAGCGATGAGTAAATCATCCGCTCGCTTCCCTCTTCGTGATAAATAAAGACTGATGGAATACCCAAATTTGCAGCCAGGGACATCAAGCTCATCCGCCCTGCTGGTTTTTACACGGGGCCTACCGTGGCACGTCCTGATTTCCCCTCGAAAGTCCCAGCGCAGGTCACTGAGCCAATCACGGTCTCTGTCCAAGGTGTTGTTCCGTCGAGGAACTCGGTAGAGGTGGGCGTGTCATCTGAGGATGCCGTAGGAATCGTTGCGTGAGTTACGTTCGGCTGGTTCGACGGTGGCATCTGGAGCACTACCGGCGTGCGGGGTCAGCGGCAGTTGTTTGATAGCCTGATTTATGTTGAAGTAGACAGTACCCTGGGAAATAGTAATTAGACCAAAGGATAGACGCTGACTTATGATTGTCCTTTCGTCTTCCAACAGTACTCGAAGTAAAGTCGCAAGAAACATCGTAGTGGGACACTTTGATAGAGCACAGCCCTTTATCCTCACTCACCCGCGCTTTCCCCTTGCTCTACAGCAAGGATCTCCAGTATAGGTAGGTCCGTAGCAAAAGCCATCTGTCTCCATTCTTCATCCCCGGCCTGCCATAGCACCTTCTCCACTGGAGTCGGGGGCTCGCCGGCTCTTCGACTGATCAATGCACCCCCTCAGCTGGCTGGCCGTCCGATCCCGAGAAGCCATCATGCTCTGTCACATCCTTCTCGAAGTGCAGCACGCCGTCAACGACAGCTTGATGGGTGTTGATGATGCCCGCGCGCCGTCCACCGATCGGGCCACGGAGCAGACGAGCCGGCAGTGTGGGGGTCGTGGAGCTTGGCGCTCGGCTTTGGCTTGGCATTGGCTTGGCGGGGTGACGTAGGGCTGAGGAGGCATTGACTGGCAGCGCCATCGACGCCGCAGTCCTTTATATCTTGAACATCATCTGTGTGCGGACAAGAAACACAACATAAATCACAGATCATAGGATCGTGGCTCTACCTCTCCCTCACTCCCCCCTCCAAGCGTCTCCTATCAACATCTCGACAAGCTATCACTATCACCATGCCGCGCCGGAAAGCCCTTCTTATCGGCATCAACTACTTTGGCACCAACCACGAGCTCAAGGGATGCATCAACGACGCCTTCAACATGAAGGACTACCTCGTTCGCGACAGGGGATACTCACCCGCCCAACACGACATGGTCATGTTGACCGACGCCCCAGAGAATCGAGGGACGCCATTTGAGCCGACTGGCGCGAACATGATGGCCGCCTTTCAGTGGTTGGTGACAGGGAATAACCCTGGAGACTCAGTCTTCCTATCGTATTCGGGACATGGAGGTATCCTTTCCCTTTGCTCTCACCAGTCAACTATCTGAGTAGCGGCGCATCTGACCCCGTCGCCCAGGCCAAGTGAAAGACCCCGACGGCGACAGGGACTCTGGGTATATTTCGTCCCCATCACTCGGGTCGGCATCACTGACACTGCCAGCTTCGACGACACCATCTGCCCACTCGACTTTACCACTCACGGGCAAATCACCAGTGACACCGCATGCCTCTCTCTTCTCTTTTCCGCCCCTCCCAACTCTCGCACTAACACCAGCGATGGTATAGCTCCACAAGGTCCTCGTCTCGCCCATGCTCCCAACCGCACGCCTCACCATCCTCTTCGACTGTTGCCACTCCGGCTCCGCCATTGAACTCCCCTACGTCTACCGCCCCGACTCCAACGGTCAGGTAAACCTGATCGATAACGTCAAACAAGCCGTCTCGCTCGCCACCGCCGCCGCCGATCTGATCCAGGGAGGTTTTTCCATGCGCAAAGTCAACGATGCGAAGGTGTTGCTGGGTGGCGCACAAAGTTTCTGGAAGGGTCTGCACCATCGAAGGCAGGAGGAGACCAATGAGGACGGTTTGGGCGAGGAGCATTTTGTGGAGGATTGGAAGGGGGAGGGCAAGGACGTGTGGATGTTCAGTGGGTGTGCGGATGAGCAGACGAGTGCGGATACGAGTATTGCGGGGGCCGCGACGGGTAAGTAATGGGTTTGCTTTTCAAGAGAGACGAGATTGCTAATGAGGATAACCACAGGGGCTATGTCATTTGCATTTATCAGGACCATGAGAAGTAGTCCTCAGCAGAGCTATCTCAATGTAAGTTAACCTGCCGCATTTTTCCAGGTCCCGCATCAGCTGACAGTCAAAATAGGTCCTTCAGAACACACGAGAGGTGCTGAGGCAGAAGTACGAGCAGATACCACAGCTATCGGTGGGTGGGCTTTACGATTTGGATCAGCTTGTCTCAGTACGTCACTCCAATGGCCGCAGCTCAAATCAAGGCATTCCTAACACAAAGCGCAGTTTTGAGCGACGGCAGAGATTCTTGATTTGTGCTATCCTTCCTCCTCTTCCTCTTCCTACCATGTGCACTTTTAGCATTCTTAGAAGATTGAATTCTTTTGGCTCAAACCCATCTGAATCTCCGTCTACGGCAGGGTGAGGTTTTCTAATGAGTACCCAGCTGCAATGGACATACCGTCACGCGTGACTGGTATTTCGATCCCTAATGCGTTCAAAACCTGGGAGCGCACGGGACAAGGTGGGCATGTCTTACAATAGCCCCGTAAGCGGCGAGCTGACTCCACCGCGCCGAGCCCTAGAATTTGAGCAAAGTCACTAGGTAGCATTGTTGGAGACTAGGATCGGAGTTGCGGTCACGTACGATATGGCCCTGGAGGTACCCACGTTCACTTTCATTCGCTGTAACGAGAGGGCTTGACTAGACCGAATTTGAATGGAAGCTAACCATCGAATAGGGAAGGATTCAAAGGGTTCGGGTTTAATTATCTTACCTCTGCGATTTTCCGCGATGACTGCATCGTCGTTTGTCATGCTCCATGGAACTAGGGAGAAGTTGTCTCCGCTCCTCCACTCTCGCCTTCTCCCAAAACATCAGAAGCCTCTTCTCCACCGCCACTACTGTCCAACCGCAACCCAGGGATAACTCCACAAGCTCAAACTCGCCCTTTCATCAAGGCCACCCCTTGCTCAAAATGTCCGCCTGTGACACGATCCTCGCCTCCCATCTCCTCCCCACCTTCACCCCTCCCCCTCACGCCCCCGAATCTCCCAATACCCAGTCCCTCATCCCTAGTCTCTTCATCCACTCCCACCCCCACCCCGAAGGCGGCTACTTCGTCGAAACCGACCGCGACCCCCTTTGCATCCCCAATCCCTTCCAGGCTGATGCCGTGAGGAAACAACACCATCCGCATCCGTCAATGGCAACGATTCCCTCCGCTACCGCCAGCACCACCATCTACTACCTCCTCACACCCGCCAACCCCAAGGGCGGTTTCCAGCGCAACAAAGGCCGAACAACGCACACGCTGCACTCAGGGCGCGGGAGATATGTGATCATCCACGCGGACGAGGTCGGAAATGAAGGGAAGGCGAGGATCGAGACGTTTGTGGTCGGCCACGATATCCATGCCGGGGAACGGATGCAATGGATGGTGGAGGGCGGGAAATACCAAGCGAGTTTTCTATTGCCGGACCGGGAGGGCGGGAGCGAGAGTCGAGGCTTGTTGATCAGTGAGGTAAGATAGAGAGCCCGGATGCTTTGACTCGGGGTCTTCTGCAATGGCGGGCTTCGCCGATCGTTGTTGGTAGACCGTCGTGCCGGGCTTTGAGTTCACGGACCATGACTTTATGCCGGCGAAGACCCTGAGAAACTTGGTGTCTCCGGAGCAGGAAGAGGAACTCCGCTGGCTGTTGTCCGGAAGCAAATGACCCGTGCAAGTCGAGCGCTACTGACGCGCATTTCTTGTATTCCGGTACTGCCGCCTTGGGAAGAGATTGAGCTGCAGGATGCTTTGGGTGGACATGCAGAACCGACCAACGAACTGGCCAGAGCGACTGTTCTAGATCTGCTGCGAATCGTGGATTACGCTGAAACGTGGGCGCTCTTGAGGCTTGATCCTGTGGGTTGCGTCTAAGCAACTTCATATTGCTGAAATTTGAAAGTTTCGTACCTTATTTGAGTTGATGCTGTGTCAGAGGCCTGCTCGTTCCTGGTGTAAAATCTTCGGTTGAGTAATATAGTATTCAGACAGTACAAGCTCAATGTCTTAGGTTTTCAACCCATCTGTACATGGGCTGAAACATAAGTCATTTTTTTATCGTAAACACTGTTAATATCTTAGACATACTTGCGCTTCAAAAAGTGAAAAGACCGGAAAAGCTTCAGCTGCAGGTTACTTCATGACATTTACAGCAAGAAAGTAAATCCATTGCGCAAAGTACCACGACGGTGGAGAATTGGAGAAACTACAATCAATATCCCGATTACGGGGATACGGGAAACCTGTATGGAAACGTGGTTTCAAGGGTGCGGCCATTTCTTAAGCCAAGCGGGTAGCATTGTAGCAACGTTAGGCACGTTTCGTTCTTCCCACGCGGCACTGAGATAGTGTAGAAAATGTATAAGTTTTATTGAATAGGCTATTGAAGCTCCAGAATGCTCGCATCGTAGACCGCCCTACTCTCGATCCTCCAACCAGCTAGCCCCATTCAACAAGTAAAGAACGTAAAGGTTAGACTGGATAGGCTGTTGAAGCTCCAGTATGCTCACATCGCGAAACCTCCAATCTCACTCCCCCAACCAGCTAGCCCCTCGCAACTAGCAGCCAAATCCATTCTTCCAGCGGTCGTCCAGCTAGACAGCACGTGAGAGCGGATGCACCTCCCTGTTTCAAGATGTAAACCAAGTTATCGATGCCGAACCCGTCCACTGCGGCGGAGGGTTGATTGATGGTGATAGTTTGTACATCCGTGAACCCGGCGGACGGTAACACCGCCTCGATCATGGGGCTCGAGACCAAGTTGGACGTGGCCGGCGCAAACTCAAAGTTTGCTATTGCGACTGGGCTGGATGACCCCGCTTATAGAAAGTGACCTGGAGAGTACATGGGGCTGTTGAAGTGATGGTACCCTGCGCTGTGGTTGCAAAGCAACCGAAGTAGAATGAGATCGGCGAGAATGACGAATAAGGCGAACCGTTGTATAGGACGGAAACGGAGGGGATCGAGGTCACTTGTTGCGTGGCCGAGCTAGTGATTGCGTTGGGTTTAGAATGAGCTGGTAAGCCTGATACTTGGATGGTCGTGTCGGAAATACTAACGTCTGTATATATGAGGCTATCGTAGACGCTGAAGGGGTTTGCTAAACTTACTCAAATATTCCGCTATGTCTCAATACTTGCACACTGGGTCAGACTAGGATTGGGTGGGCATTCCGTTTCGGATTTAAATGGAGGAGAGATAGATAAATATGTATTGGTAGATGCTGAGGAAGCCGGACGCATTGTCGAAAAGACGAAGGAGCTCATCACAGTAGCTGAGCGGAACTCTGAGTCTATCTGCTTTCTCTTCTTTCTGGCCGCTACAGTCACTAGATATGAAACAGCGACAAAACTCTTGCTCCCTCAACCCTCCCTTCTGCAATAATTATCTTTCGCCATCACCAAATCAAGAAGTCAAGGTGTACACAAAATTATCACCGAGGAAAATTGTCGTCAAAGCAGGAGCTTGCTGTATGGTAACATTCTGTATATCTGTGAAGCCCGTTGGCGGCAGCATCGCCTGGATCATCGGGCTTGACGTCCCGTCAGATAGGATCGGGGTGAAGGCGAAGTTCGCGATAGCCGCTGCAGCTGACGACCCAGTCTTGTATGACGTAACCTGAACGGTGCACGCTGAATCCACATTGGCAACGTCCTGAGCTGTAAAGACATCGCAGCCAAATTCAAAGGACTCAAGAGAGAATGACTTGTACGGCGATGCAACCGATATCGTAGGGATAGTTGTGATTTGTTGTCTGGGTCCACTGACTATGTCGTTCGGCGGTGAATAAGGTCGTACACCAGTTGTCCCAAGGCTTACGTTGTTGATGCCAAAGCCGTTGTAGAGGAGCCCCAGGTAGTTTGTAATGCTGGCCAGCGGAAGGGCGGGAAGAACTGGGATGTCATCATACTAGGAGACTTGGTCAATGGTCGGCAGAGGTGGGGCAGTAATTTGTGAAATACTCACAGTGGCGTTGACAAAGGTAGTGGACTTGGATTTGGATGGAAGCGCCGATCCAGATTCGGACCAAAGAGCAAGGTAGAAAAGTGTGTTAAGCTATTTGACACTTTTGAAAGAAATATAGCAGGCCGATGTTGAAAAGAGAGTTATAGAGCTCGTCACACCACTTATATACCCTCTGGAGGCGCTAACAAACTGACAAGGTGACGACAACTTTTCCGAAATTGAGTTGGATAGCCCTTCGGCCGAGACTGCTAAGTCTATCCCAAATCAACCATGCACGGGAAGAGAAACATTGAGAACCAACACAATGTACGGCTGTCTGTTCGTGCATGACACCAATCGAAAGCATATACACTGTAACCCATGGTGAGCCACCCAACAATGCTTCCTGCGCCACCAATGCACAGCGATGTCGGTGGGGAAGAGGAGCGAGAAAGAGAAACCCGGGTCGCGGTGACACCCTTATTGCATCTACAGTGGAAAACAAGCACTTTATCCACTCAGGGTGCAATTCGAACACCTTCTTACTGAACTATGGATTCGTTCCCATCAAATCTCAAATGTTCTTTCTTTCCGCATGACAATCCCGCACCGGAGAATATCGAAATCCATTGGAGCAACTGACAACGTTACTACCCACCAAAACATTGGTGGATTTGATCGGCTCAAATGCAAGCACCTCTCTCTTACCAGGGTGAAGATATTGGTGGCCAGGAGGTGGAGAATGGTGAGGCATAGAGGTGTGGAGCAAAGCGGAATCAAGGTGATCTAACAATAGCCAGTGGTGTGGTACTTAAATCGTTACAGGGTGCTCCTCATAAGCATCCTTAGTCGAGTAACTATATTTTGGTCCTCATAGTGGCGACGTACCGCGGTGCACAACCAGATTGGCAGGCTTTCAATCCAATTGAATGTACCTGTCTTTGCCATCTATGGACTCGATGCAGTGCAACGTTGTACAAAGGTTCTCAGTTTCTTTATGGAGTCAGCGTGTACGGCCCGCTAGCCTCGGTCGAGTTAGCAGAGTTTTACACGCAACTCTCTTGAGTGATACACGTTGGCTGTCTCTACTTCAGCTAAGTAGTATGTCAGCCGCGGCATTAGAATGATAGTATAGCTGCATGCCAAGTTGAAAAGGGTTTCTCATGCCTGAGCTTATGATGCATCTTGTGATGCATCGACGACGATTTTTCGTGGCTAGACGCAGCCTGTTCTCCGAGGACCCGGGGAATTAGCAAATCGAATGGCTTTTCAGGTTCTTGAGCCGATCATATTACCGGGCAGAGAGAGGAGATAGCTGTGATGTGGGCCGCATGAGGCGGCCTCTCGACAGCTTGAGTACTGCTAGCAGCCTAGCAGTTGCAATAGTCCGTTGTGGTAGATGAAGGAGACGGAAAGGAGGGTACTGCGTCTAATGGAACAATCCAGCACAACTTGTCAAATATCGTCACACTGGTCCAAATCGCTGGACTCAATGGATCGGTACGTCTCATTTAGGGTTCTCGTGGAATTGCATGCGAGATTTATCGATTCAAGCAAGCAGCTAAACGATCTCTTAGAACAATTTCACCAAACGCACCATCACCTAAATCAAGCAAGCAAGCAAGCAAGCAAGCCCGGAGACCATCATCTCAAATCCCCTCTCCCCACACCTCAGTCAAAGAAAGAAACAATCATCGCTGCACTTCACTACAAACCCGCAAATTTCGTCCTTCCACTCGGTCTCAGCCACCAAATCCCCATACACCAACCCCAATCTCAGCTCTCAATCTAATGCTTTCTCAACTAGAGATCTTCACTGTTGCACGTACCACAGTATGGGACTTTATGCCCACAATCATCACATTTATCCAGACGGCGCCCCAGGCGCCCCGATTCCTGTTTTCTGCACTCACAGCAGGTGATAGTCTGTACCCGCCTTGCCGGCCTTTTGAGTGTGCGGAGGTCTTTTTCGGGAGTGGTGGTCATGAAGGATGAGAGGACCTGGGCCGCTGGGGAGGTTGAGCTTGCTGAGGATTTTTGATCTGTCTTGGTTTGGTTCGTCTTCTTTTGTTCTTTTTTCTTTTGGTCTTTCATGTTTTGTTCTGTCTTCGTTTGTTCTGTCATGTTTTGGTCTGTTACGATGGTGATTCAGAGTCCGCTTTGGTAGTTAGTTCGATAGTACCTCGGAAAGGCTTTTAGATGATGAACGGACTGGAATTGTTTTGGAACGCCTACTGGAGAAGAGCGTGCGGTGTGTGGTGCTAGAGTGCGTATGTTGAAGCAGTAGTAGCAGTAAGTAAGTTAGATTTAGCTTGCTCAGGAATTATCGACGAAGCTAGGATGTGTGCAGAGGAAAGAGAAGAAGAAAAGACCGGCTTCCCGGTGGACGATTTATAGGTTCTCTTTGATGCAGTAAGTCACACCGATGGCTTCAAGTGAAGTGAATACTACGTATGACAAGATGCTAAAGCTCGCCACCTCTAACCCAGTGTCTCATGATTGAATTCATGCACAAATCCCGGTTTATACGTGCTTGGGCACGGCTCGGTCTATACACTATCAGCTGGTCCAAAGTCCCTGAACTGGACGCACTCCTATCATCCCCGAACTGCGCGCCGTTCTGAGATATTCTGAAATTGCATACAACGTGTATTTCACTAAGCAAGCGACTAAATCTTTTCCTACAACGGCAACCACATCTATATCTCATCATGCCCAAGCAAGCACGCAAGCACGCAAGCGCGCGCAGCCAAGCCAACATCCTCAGCCTCAATATCTAGATCTCCAATCGTCGCCGTATTTCACTCCAAACCCTCACATCTCTTTCCCTTCCCCATCATCCTCCACCCCATCCCCCACCCCCCATCTCGCACCCTTTGTCCCGCCCTTCTTCCTAGCTGACCCCACAATGGCGACAGGGCTTGTGCCTACAATGCTTACAGAACCTCGGATACGCCCATTCCGAAGTTTCTTTGCCGCACGCACAGCAGGTGATGGTGACGTACTTTTCGCGGACTGTGCGGATGCCTTCTTCGGCGGTGGTGCTGGTGGCCGGCAGGGTTTTGGCTTCCCGGTAGGTGTAATTCGCTGTGGACGGCTGGTCTGAGGAGGAGGTCTCATCTGCTGTGATGATATGATCTGCCGATGCGGAGATGGTACTGTCTGTCATAGTGGTGGATTGTTGGTCGCTCATACAATGGGAGACGGGGTGGTGGGTATTTCAAGTGAACTGGAATACTATTGATGGAGATACTCCTCCTAGGGAAGAGAGTGCTGTGCTGCGCTGAAATGTGTACACTGACGTGTCGCAGGTTAGCCAGGAGTATCTTGGTGATTGCGGGGGTGTAAGTATTCGCGGTAACAAGAAAGAAGAGCAAGAGAGCAGGGTTACTGCGAACAGTTATACAATGCCTCACAGACCCGGTGAGTCAGACGCATGGAGTCAAATATAGTGAAGCTTCCTGCAACCAAACACTATGTTTTCTTAGATCTATGATCTGTCCTCGTGTCTCTTATGTACATAGGATCAGAGGTCCACAACACTCCGCCTCAAAGAAGACTGATTCGCATCCTACAGACCATACACAAACGTCCATTTCCTGTCGGCATAGCGTTTATCGCTGAAATTCTCATGCTCCAGCTCTTCCGGAGTCATCGCGGCCACCTTCTTAGCCTTGTACTTGTTGGCGAACCTGAGCTCAAAGTAGTACGCGACATAGCCGACGAAAGAGACACCGACTAAGCCTAGCGTGACCTTTAGAGGGAACTGGTAATCCGGGCCATACTTGGGTTGGAGGAGCTCGCTGCCGATGATGCCGGCCAAGTTGCCCCATCCGTTGATAGCGAGAACCATTGTCCTCTTACCGGGCTTAGGCGTGTTGCCGGCAAGCCAGGATACTTCGATGGGTCCGCTGATGAAGGTGCCCGCAAGTAGTACAAGCAATCCGGCGTAACGGCCCCGGTGTTGTGAAGTGGAATTGTAACCGTCATAATAAGGCCGATCATGATGATTAGGAGTGCGGGAAGAATAAAGAAGGCACGCTTGTGGTAGTGATCTGAGGCATAGGCAAAACAGAGCAGAAATATCGTACCTACAACATACAAAGGGACAGTCATTAGGTTTGCCGTTGGGCCGGAATAGCCCAATCCCTAAAAGACCATCAGATTGGGTCTTTCAACTGAATAGTGCGGAATGCCTACCTTAACCACGATGGGAAAGAAGATGCTGAAGCCTTGAGCAGCAATGCTGGCAAGGATATTGAATGGCAAGACCGCCCAAAGCTTCCAGTCCAGGCAAGCCGCCCTGATATCCCGTCGCGAGAGCTTGTATCGGGAGCCGAGATTGGCAGGCGCATCGAGAATCATGCGGTTGTTCGCAAAGGCCTTTTCCGTTTCATTAAGGAACCAAGAGTCACTCGGAGCCCTTGCGAGCCAGAACGGTGTGATGATAGCATTCAAAAGAGTACAACAACCCTCGATGATGAACAAGTACTGCCAATCGTGGAGGTTCCCAGGAATATGGAAGGCGCCATAAGCGATAAGACCACCGAAAGCGCCGGCAATAGCGTACGAGCCGTAAAAGATGGCGATGCGGAAGGCTAGATCACAACGAGGGCAGAACAAGGACAGGTAAGAGACAACGGTGAGATAGAAACTGGCTTCACAGATTCCAATGAGCAGGCGGACAGCGATGAGCTGCGTTTCGGTCTTGATGAAAGCGTGTCCTAGAGTGAGGACGCCCCAGCCGATCGCTATGAAGCCAAGCCAGTACGTCTGCCCGACACGCTTCCCGATTGCGGCGGACAGAGGCTGGAGCGAGACATAGGTGGCGAAGAAGAGCGATGTGGCGGTGTTGATGGCAGAAGCAGGCATACCCAGATCTTTGGTGAAGCCATCCGTTTACACATTCCCAAGATTACTCCGGTCGAGACCGTTAAAAAGGTAGATGACGGCGCAGAAGGGGACGATATAAAGATCGAACTTTCGGTTCAGGGCCGGATCCTACGCCTTCTCTTCAGCAGTTCTGGGAACGTATCCACCCTGGTTAGAGTCTTTCAATTCTTGCTTGAGCTCCCTGGCCTCGTCTTCGTCAACTTTCTGGACCTCTTGGGCGATCTCCGCAGCTTCGAGGGTCTCGATGGGTGCTTCATGGTGATGAAACGAAGGCTTGTCCGCAGATGCAACGGCAGGTTCTTCGGTGTACGAGATAGTGGGCTTCTCCACAGATACCATATTGACTTCTCACGGAGCCTGGATTTGAGAGAAGTGCTATGGGGCTGCGAGTGGATGGGATGATTTGCCCCATGGGGCAAATCGTCAATATACGCGTGGTATCGCGGCTTCATACCGCGCAGCACTTGATCTTGCTACGGTGCTCTAGCCAGAGCCCCGGACTTTGGACAGGACATTAGCAGCCATAGTAGCGCAGTTAAGGGAGGCCAAGAGACAACAGTTGAGCCTTTTCATGGCTAATGTGAGAAGCCCCGCATCCTGGGTAAAGACGAACCCTTAGGGTCTCGCGGATCTAGCCTGATGGTTAGTACACAGTTGCATATTGGCAAGAGCGTATTATCCCAAATCTACCGCATCAGGCAGTAGTTGTAGAAAATGGTCATGAGGTGAAGGTCAAGGAGATTTGTGTTTCGAGGCTCAAGACAAGCGGGACTCAGCAGTGCAGTGCATGTCCTCCTTTCGTAAGAGGCAAACCTCGGCGACATTTTGGCTTCTAAGCTCAAAATTCTCATCTGGTAGGACCTTGCTTGACGACTGCACTCTTGCCTTGCACTTGGGTTTGGAAGACGTTCCATTGATGCAGCCCCGCTGGTAGGTATTTCATAGCTTGCTGTGTTTAAGGCTGAGTTCCGAACTCTCTAAGGTAGTAACGTAACCCACGGGGCAACGCCGCACTATAGGCAACGCCGCACCCCCCCCCCCCGCAAAAATTGAAATTACCCATTTCTCCACCATAATTGCATGCATTCAATGGAGAAAGAAGAGCGTATTCTGAAGGTCATTGAGGCCTATAATGACGCCCTTAAAGATCCAGAAAGGAGCTGGAGACACAGGTTAGAAAGTCAAAACGGCTGCAGGATAAAGAGGAGAAGCAGACCGCCAAGACTGCAGTTGTCACAGCAAAAGCAGCCTCAGAGGTGCTGAAATGCATAGATTCTACAGCTCTATTATAGACTACGATGCAGAGCTTTAAAATTCCTTATTTGGATCGAAATCTACAGCTCAATTGGTGAAATTCTGGTTTTTTTTGGGGGGGGGGTGCGGCGTTGCCTATAGTGCGGCGTTGCCCTGTGAGTTACGTTACTGGGTTCAAAAGACGTTGAAAAAGACAGGGGTCTGGGTGCATTCTACACTTTTGGGTTTAGCTTCATATCTTAGCGCCTTGGCAGACATGCTCACAAGAAAAATCTGCTATATGTGTTATAGTCTAGTTGTGAATTATATAAGATTTGTGAATTGTCTTAATTGGCTCACTAATCACTTCACACTTTATGAAGTGACTACTTTTTCATGAATTAACTAGTCACTTTATCAGTGAACTAGCTGCTTTATAAGTCAGCTAATACTGCTTTCTGAGGCACTTTTTATAAGGTAAAACACCCCCTAATGAAGGTGTTTCAAAAGTGGTAATCTGCTTAATAAGTCTACTTCAGCTAACAGGCTGAAGTTTTCTAGACTGTATATTAACCCTATGTACTGCATTATAACAAGTAATTTTCTTCTTTTTAAGATCTATAAAGCTCTTTTCTTGTTACCTTTCAGCTAACTTATTATGTATAAAACACATGCAGAAGGTTTACTACTAGTAGTAATAATATATAAAAAACTTTACCCTTAAAAAGCAGCATTAGTTAGACTATAAGTTCTTCAATTACATTATAAACAGATATTTGTTCATAAATTGACTGTTAAATTATAAATTAACTAGTTATTTTGTGACTAAACTGAGTCACTTTATAAATTATTGAAATTTATAATACAACTGAAACATATGCAGCTTTTCAGTAATCTTTTCTTTGCTTTTATATGTATACTGTATTATGAGTTAGATTTAAGTTGAGTTTTTTCTGAGTAACTTTGTTTAGATTAACTCTCAATAAGGCTTTTAAAACAGTCTTACTAAACAGTGAAAGCAGTCTTTTTAGAAGGTGAAAAACAGCCTTATTAGATGGCAAGAAATGATCTTATTAAGAGATAAATAAACAATCATTTTAGAAGATGAGAAACAGCCTTATTAAAAGATGAGAAAGTGATTATATTGAAAGATTAAACAATAATCACATTAGAAGATAAGAAACAGCCTTATTAGACAGTAAGAAAGAAGATAAGAAACAGTTATATCAGAAGGCAAAAAACAGTCTTATTAGAAGATAAGAATGACCTTTATCTTCAGACTGACTAATTATTATAAAAACTACTATAATTATTTGTATATATTGAGTTAACTCAGAATTCTTTAAGTTTAAATTAATGAGTTAAGTTTTTTCTGAGTTGAGTTTTCTTCATTATAACTTAACTCATAATGCAGCATATATGCATACTTATTATAAGTAATGTTTCTTATTTTATAGCAATTTTAATATATATAAGTTATAGTAGAAAGAGTTTTATATAAAAACTGACTTAAAGACTGATAGTTTTTATATAATAAGAGTAATACTGCTACTATTCAGATTGTTTATATTGTTCAGACTGTTTATATTATTTCAACTGTTTATATTATTTAAACTGTTAAGAATTAAGTAAAGATAAAGTAAACTTTTTATTATATTTTTAATAATTGTGTATATATCTTTTCTTAATAACAGCATATACACTGCATTATAAATTAAGTTTAACTCAACTCATTTAAGTTTAAGTTAAGTTTGAGTTGAGTTTTAGATTGAGTTACAACAGAGAAAACTTAACTTAGAAAAAACTTAACACATTAATTTAAACTCAGAAAATTCTGAGTTAACTTAGTGTATATAAATAGTTGTAATAGTCTTTATAATAGTCAGTCTGTTTGAGGGTGAAGGCCATTTTCATCTTTTAATAAGACTGTTTCTTATCTTCTGATATAGCTGTTTTTCATCTTCTGATATAACTATTTCTCACCTTCTTTCTCACTGTCTAACAAGGCTGTTTTCTTATATTTTAATATAGTTACTTTTTCACCTTCTAATAAAGCTGTTTCTCACTTGCTATCTAATAAGGCTGTTTTCTTATCTTTTAGTATAGTCACTTTCTCATCCTTTAATAAGACTGTTTCTCACTCACTGTCTAATAAGGCTGTTTTCTCACCTTCTAATATAGTTATTTTCTTATCTTCTAATATGGTCACTTTCTCATCTTCTGATATAATCACTTTCTCATCTTCTAATATAATCACTTGCTTATCTTTTAATATAATCACTTTTTCACCTTCTAATAAGGCTGTTTCTTACGCTGCATTATGGGTTGAGTTTGGGTTGAGTTTTGACCACCTTGACTCAACTCAGTCTGGGTTGGGTTTTTTTTGAGTTGAGTCAAAATGAGTTGGGTTTGAGTTGGGCTTGGGTTGGGTTTAACCCAGTGGAATTACTAAAAATACACTATGAAGATCTTAAAAGCAACAAGTGAAAGAAGTACTATTGAAGAGTGTAAATAATTCATCTTCATCTTAGATAAAAGTTGTATTATAGTCTAAGAGCTGTTCAAACATATAGTCAGCTGGTTAAACTACTATAAAGATTGCTATAAATACTTAAACACTTCTGTTATGATTTGTCACAAATTTTTAATGAAATTCTTGTCTCTCACCTGAATAGTGACACACTTTAATCACTAGCATTCTTGTTTAAGACACTATCTCAAGCCTAGAAGTTTGAATACTTATTTTTAAACTTCATAATAAGAAAATCCTTCACTGCCTCCTGCATTGCTCTAATCACTGAGCTCTGAAAGTGAAGATTGAGGTCAATGCTTTGTGCAATCTCACAGATCAAGCTCTGACAGGATTTCTTACAGATCATAAGTTCAGTTATCTTCTGATAGTGACAGATCTTACAAAGAGCAATGGCTGTACTAGAGGTAATGCAGTTACAGCAGTAGATATAGATTGCAAATGTATACTGCTTAACTTATAGTAATGCTGTATTTTCTCTGTTAAAGTGGTGTGCACAAGCTGCATTGAGGACTTTTAACAGTTAAACTTCTTAATTGTTTAATAAGTTGCTGCATTTTCTGCAGTGATAGTACTGTGCACAGTTGACTTAATGAATTAGGAATTTGTTATAATCTAAGACACTAGTTGAAAATATGTAGAATAGACAGTTAAAATGTTTATACATTTTTCTACAGATGATGAAGAAAATAAGAGAGTGCTGTTAAGAGATTAAGAGTAGTAATAAAATTGAAAAGATTAATTTAGATTTAAGTAATTAATACAGCTTTGAATTATTACATTTTTGAAATTGTGATTAACTCTACTGATGATGACTTAGATGCTCAGTAAGTAAATGTGCAGAAAACCTCTTCAAAATGTGAAAGGTGCCTCAATATAGTAAAATGTGCTTGTTCCTTATCTGCAAGCTTCTTAAACTACTACAATGGGTATTATTACTGACATATGTCATAGTCTTCATCAGCATCAATGAGTGAGGTTGAGCCATTAATCAAGTATCACCATTAAGGCTGTTCAGTTAGATACATAGTGCTTGAAAATTGAAAGGTGCCCTCTTCACCAGTTCTCACACTGTATAAAATTGTGAAAGAATAATTGATCTAGACACTTACATGAAGAAATATAAGAAAGTGAGAAAGGTGAACACTAGTAATTTGATCTATCATCTTTATTAATTATAAATGTCTGATAACTACAAAGACTGTTAAATAATAAAGTAAGTAAAGAAAATATATTAAAAAGTTTAACTTATAAACTATTTTTAACAATCTTTTTATACTCTAAAAACAAATCTGTATCTTAAAAGAAGAGTTTGTTAGAGTAGAGCTTTTAAAGTGCCATTATAATGATGTTCTAATATTATTATCTATTATCTCTATTTTAAGTTTTAGAGTTTTATTAGGCAGAAAGTGAAGCACTAATTAAATCAATTTTCTAACTTTAAGAATAATGACTAAATGCTTTATATTACTGTAAATCTTTTATTAATAAGCCTTAACATTATTATAAACTTTAATCTTATCAGATTACTTAAAATACTTTATTGCACATTTAAGTTTTTAATGTAACAGTGATGTAAGTCTGTACTTATACTTGTTTAACAGCTTGCTAAATTCTTTCAATATAAAGAACTTATTAAATAACAGTGTAAAACTACTGCTGAAAGATTTAAATAAACATAAAATAATAAAAAAGTGCTCAGTGTTTAATTTAAGATTATTTTTAGAGTTTTCAGTGTAGAAGTTATAAACAGCAATGATAAGAAGCTACTAAGAGAACTAAAAAATAATGATATTACAATAAAGAAGAGTTTAAAGCACTTTTTACACTTTTTTAAGAATAAGTTTCACTTAATAAGATAAACCTTAAACTTAATCTTTAACTTAAATGTAATTTTAAGCTTTAGTTTTACAGCTGCAGTAGTTTGTTTCTTTATTATTAGTATAAGAATAATATACTTCTTATCTTTAGTTTTTATCTTAAAAATAGCTTTATCTTTATAGAGATAAAAGCTGAAACTCTTATTAGTATTAGTATTATTATTGTTGTTTAAGGTATATTTCTTCAGTATATTATTAGTGTTAAGAGAGCTTTAAGATAAAGTATTACTATTATCTGTACTTACTATATAAATACTTAAGAGGCTCATTTAAGCTGAGTTAGCAAATATATATATAATAGACATTACTAAAATGCTGTATAGATATAAGAGAAATAGATAATCTGAATTCCCTTTAAGACTTTAACAATACAGATAAAAACATTAATTGTAATAGTGCTGACATTAATTTAATTTTTCAGATGTAAAGTGCTACTAAACTTTAAAGTTGTATGTTACAGTTTCCTTACTAAGTACAGAGCAGGGTAAGTGTAGAACTGAGATAACACAAGAAAATGATTACAGTGATTACTACAGTCACAGGTGTAACTGCAGTAACTATAGTGATTAACAAGAGCTTAAAGCTACTATATAAAGAATAGAATATTCTGTAGTTAGAAGCTTCATGCTTAACTTATATAGCAAATGTTAACTACTGTCTACAGAACTCTAATAGTCTTATATACTTGCTTCACTTAATAATCTTCTAGTCTTAGAGCATTCTTCTATTACATTGTAGTGAGGAATGTAGTTACTGTAGTTATATATTGAGAAATATACAGCTTAATATCTTATTTACAGTATTAGTATTCTTATTATTAGAGTTAAAAACCTGCTTAACAAGCTTTTTGAGAGTATTAATGCAGAAAATATACTTTATCAGAATCTAGTAATATTAGTATATAGTCAGCATTTAGAGAATGTGTAAAAATACAGAATAACATCTCTTATACTCTTTAATACAGTAAGTGCATTATTAATTTACCTTTTTATTACAAGTTAGAAAATAATAAAGTTTATTAAGATTTTTAAACATTATAAACACATTAATTTATTTAAATAAGGTGGAGAATCATTAAACTGACTAGCTATTAAGGTGTAAGATATTTATAAACATATTAATAACATTATTACTGCATCAGAAGTTTACTTATAAAAAGAGATAAATAATTTAAATTTAACAGTTTACAAGTAAAAGACAGTATAATAACAGTGATTTACAGATTTAAAGATAAGTAAACTAATAAAAGATGTAGTTACATTGCTAATATTATAAGTTATAATTAGGCTGGCGGTGTGAGTCAGGGCGGCACTGAGTCAAGCCAGTTCAGACTGAGTATTAGACCAGGTTGAGGCGGGTCTGCAGCCATAGAATGGGTCCAGTTCAGGGTGAGTAGTGGAAATGAACCCACAGTGTCCTTGAGGACCCTGAATAACCTGAGAATTAGGGCTTAGCCCTTTGCAATTTTTTATATCATAGAACTCAATGCGCCCGTCAAAATGCTGCAAAAACTAATAAAAACTGACTACAGCACATTGAGTTATCAATTGTTGAAGTTTGAGGTTAATAGACAACAATTCTAAAGATGATGTTCACCACCTCAAACTTCAACCTCATATAACTTAATGCGCTGTGATCCATTTTTGATGATTTTTGCATTAAATTGATGAGTGCACTCACCTCTATCATTCACTAAATTACCATAATTATTCACTTCTGCGATCAATTTTATCAAGGGCATTATCTTGCAGACTTATCAAATTTTTGAAGTTTACAGCCTAAAAAATAAGATTTAGTGCGCAGAAACTAGCTGGATATAATTAGCTCAGGATTTATGTAAGTATCTCAGGGTTGACTCAGTTAGTTATAGAATACTGGGTCCTTAGAGGTGCTGGACTTATGGGTCAGGTTTAAGGCTATAAACTCAGCTCAACCTGACCCATCTGCCAGTCTAGTTATAATAGATGTAGCTCTACATTGTAGTTAAAGTTTTAAGAAGAGAGCTCTTAATAGCACTTATTAAATACTTAAAAGATAATAATGTACAATTTCTAAACTGACTTTTATAAAAAAAGAAAACAAGGTCTATAATAAATAAATATAAGTAAGAAAAAGTTTAATTGTTATAGCAGTACTAATAAAGTATAATGTAAATAGAGATTAAAGATAAAAATAGAAAAGTTTATAAACTTCTTAATATAAAATGTAATTATATTTACTTTACAGTTACAACAACAATAAATTATCAGTCTAGATAATTATTATAGCACTAAAAATCAGCATATAAAGAAGAAGATAATTATTATAATACATAATACATTAAGCTTAATGTTTCTTAAGTAACTTAATAATATACAGTAAAACTTTATATCTGTTTCTTCTTCTCTTCTTAATTATTTGTTCTAGTATATATACAGACTATATATTTATATTTTACTCTATTTTACATTGTTATAAACCTCTATTATACATTTTCTTAAAATAGAAGATGCTATAATTTAACATTAAAACTGTCTTATAAAGATGCTTTTAAAGCAGCAACATTATTATAACTATTATTATGTCAGCAGCAGAAAATATTATAAAGATAACTTAAAAGTAACTAATGCATCTTTTTATACAAGTTAAAGAATTTATAAGTAAGATTATTAAAAATATATGTGCAGTAAAGCACATCTCAGTCTTAAAGAAATAGATTTAATATAATAAGATCTTTTACTTTTATATAAGTGTTACTATATATTTTATTTTAAAATAACTCATCTGAGCTTATTCAAACTATAAGATTAATAAGATGTTATATTTAGTATTCTGAATTTATAATTTTCTATAAAAGGCTGAAAATTTTCAAAGATACAACTTTTTAAATACTGCAGTTATTAATGCTTACAATTTATACTTTAGTAGTGAAAAAATGTAATTTAACTGTTAGAAAGCTTTTTTTATCACATATAATACATATAAACAAGTTGAAATAAAGCTTTACTTTAGAGATAGCACTACTGAAGATCTTAATACAGCAGTTATAAATTACATATTTACAGATAAGATGTTATGCAGGTGTAAGCATTGAGGAGAAGTTGAATTAATGTTTCAGAAGGTCAGGAAGGGGGGGTTCAGGGAGGGGGAAAGAGGAGAATGGGGGGTGAAGCAGGGCCAGCCACCATCTTGAAGCAGTGTCAGGGTCACATGACGCGCGTTGCCCGTTCGGGTGAGGACTAACCAGAAGGGGCAATTCACCTGCACGCAGAGTACGGAAAAGCAATTTTGAAGTTCAATGCTCCGTTTTCCAGTAAAAGAGGTACGACGTACGAGTACACCCACCGACTACACCGTACCATTCGTAGGTCGCTAACCACCTCCCTCAGTCCGCTATGTCCGCTACTTCTTGCCGTCCTGATGCCATATTGCCCTATCCCGTTTTGACCTCCTTCCAAGGGCGTTGACTGGAAGCCTGCTGCTTGCACCACCACATGAACGGCGCCGCAGTCATTGTTCAAAAGTCACCGACAACTATGGAATGGGCGCGGTGATTAAGATTACTCCGCACCATCAGCTATACATGTGATCATCCTCTCAAATGGATTTGTATATGCAGAGCAGAGTATCAGCTGTCTGGGAGAGGAGTTTTCATCGTTTCAACGAAGATGATTTCATGGAGGGTCACCGCCGCAATCACACAGTAGCTTTGCTTCGACCATCAGAACGGGATAAGTGTCAAGACTTATGTGAAGAGCTCTTCACACAGCTTCATGTTGCAGAAGGGCATCTGGAAAATGTTGATCAAGCTTTATCCAATGCGCTGCAAAGGCCTTTCTACCATGACAGGGACGGCGTTCTACAAATCATCTTCAACCATGCTACTGGTCTTGTTTCCCGGCTTCCTTCTACTGCATCTCCTTTGCCCATTCCGATATGCTTCAAGCAAGATGCTGAATTCTCAAGGCACTACTTTGCATTGACTGCCACTACTTGTTCCTCTTATACTGCTCTTGTTTGGGATGATCTAAAAGCAGCCTCGTTCGTAAGCTCCATAGTTGTCCAAATGGCGTTACTGGTAGCTATGATCAAAGATGCAGGAAGAAACACAAGAGGCAAATGGGCCTCTGACCTGGCGGGAAAGGTGGAAGCAAGTGATCGCTTGCAGACAGTCATCAACACCCTCGCTGGGTTGACAGATATGGCTTCGAAGCAAACAGAAGCTGCCACGGATGTGTCTGCAAAGCAGAAATGGTTCATAGCGAAAGCGTTCCTATGGACGTCATGGCAACGATCAATGAGCCTTTTTCTGTGGTGGTCTTTTGATTTACATTTCTTCGGCGACTCGCCGCACGACTTATTCATCCTCGGGCGTCTCGACCCTCAAACTCCATCTAGTGTGGGCTCTGAAACCGCTTATGGCCGCGCAGATACCCTAAGAGCGCCCTACATGTGTAGCTGGGCTTTTGAGCTTCTGCGTACGAACAAGCTATCGAGGGCGATGGACTTCCGAAAATTTCATCAACGGTTTGCCTCACATTTTGGCCGACTACCTGCACGATGTTCAAAGTCAGATGAGAGACCATGTGATGGCAGATCCCCCTACACCTGCACGCGTTTTGTGGGCGCTAAAATTCAAGACCAGTCAGTACACGATCTGGATTACTGTACAGGCGAACCTTGCGTGAAACTGGTCTGGGATGAGAATTCTTACAGAGAAACGTCCGGTGGTAGGGCGGTAAGCTTGACGCTTACGGATACGAAACATTTGAGATACGTTTCGGCCTCGCGGCGAACACTCGCAGTATCCCATGTCTGGAGTCATGGGCAAGGTGGTCGTCCCGAAACAGGATTCAATACATGCTTACATCTTCGGTACGCTCATATCGCAAGGGCTGCTGGCTGCGATTCCTACTGGATGGATACCCCATGCATTCCGCAAGATCACCAGCTGAGAAGAGAAGCGATCCTTCAAATCAACAATGTCTTCATGAACAGCAAGATGACTCTTGTCTGCGATAAGGACCTCATGGCCATTGACCTTTCCACACCCACGATCAAAATCAGCGAGTCGATATTGGTCACCATACTTGTCTGCGATTGGAATCTCAGAGCGTGGACGATGCTCGAGGCTTTCAAAGCCTATCACGACATTCACATCCTCTGTAAAGACAACCAAATCACCTCCTTGGCCGAGAACCTCGCCCGTGTGCATCTAGAAGGGAGCATTGACGTTGGTGTCACTTTTCTGGCAGCCGATCATCTAATCCCCCGGTCACATCGATCACATTCTTATAGCCTCATCGAGGCTGTGCCAGAAGCGCACCTAAGAAAGAATCTAGATATGACAGGTAGTGAAAATCCCCAAGACGAAAGGGAACTTGGCTGGTCAGCCTACAGAAACTTCCACATCGACAAAGCCGGCACATTCCTAAACCACAGGCACGCTTCCCGTCCAGGCGATGAAATCATCATCTGGAGTCTCCTCTGCACAGACCAAGTCTTTGACCGAGCGGAGGATCTTTGGGCCTCCTTTACTGGATGGAAGCTGAATACTATCTTCCTTATGTCTAGCGCCCCACGGATTCAAAACCGCAAAGGGCTAAGCTGGGCTCCTGTACGGCCCAACCCCGCGCCCCTCCTGGACGGAAGTGTCCCCACTGAGGACTATTGCATTGCTCAGGACATGCAAAGCGAACAAGCTGCGATCAGGGAGGAAGGCTTAAGGGGCAAGTGGTTCGTTTCGGAGTTCGAAGCCCCACAACCCGAGTCGGGAACTGGAGGGAAGAGATCCAGCGACTCTTTCCCTGGTCTCGAGAGACAATATCTCAGTATTGCGGGAATGTACCTTGGATCTCACAAATGGGGCGCTCTACTGCAAGCAGCGACAATAGCGCCTGGAAATGCCAGTCCTATACAGTATGTCGGGCCTTCTTCTGGCAGAGTCGTTGCGATTGTGGCGTCCGATGACCGCTCCAGTTGGGTGTGGAGGGGCGTATATATGTGGAACACAGATCTCGAGCCCCTGCCGGAGTTTGTGTTTCAGGATATATTGATTGGGTGAGTCTAGGATTCAAAGACTGCGCGAATTGTCGGTAGGTTCCAGGGTGATAAAGCTTTGAATCTCCTCTTTTCCAAAGTTTCAATGCATCTTTCATATATAATTTGATTCTTACAAGGCGCCGTGGCTACTCAATGCGTGCGTAATGGTATGGCTTGATGATTGCGCTGTTTTGCTTAAATGCTCCCTCATTAGTCGTACACTTCATATACTGCCTACACTTCTAATTATATTTCAGAACAGCGCTTCTTCAACAGCGGCAATGATTGAAATCCGTGGATGAGCGAGACTATAAGAGTGCTGTTGTTTCTTTATGGTTTTCCTTCTGATGTAGAGCTGTTTGTAACGTCTTACCACCGTCAGTTGTCAACTGTTCAGCTAAAAATGTAGCTTATGAACATGGCATTAGAAAAGATGGAATCTGAGACACAACAGATTGCCGTTGAAGGGCGATGGAAAGTGAAAAGCGGAGAACTTGAGAATAGAGGTGATGATGGAAAAGAGAAAGACAAAAGCGGGATGAACAAAGTGAAGAGAAATGAGATCAGCAGAGAAGCCAACTCAACGCCTCGCATCACTAGGTAAGAGATGATGCCAACAGCACTTAACAACACTATTGCCAGAGCCTGACAGCTTTTTCTTTCCTTGACCCTGGTAATATCCACGACGATAACTGCGACAAGCAAAAGGCCATGCATCCCCCCGCGATCTGAGGACTATAGGGTAGTTCAGTGATGGTGACGCTAGACCAACCACATCTACTGTCGGCCTGTCAACACAAGCAAGGGCAAAGTTAGAGTCAGGCTTTTCTCCACCAAACAGCGTTAGCCTCGCCGAGCCCTTGGCAGAACGACATGCCTTCAGATCGAATGAGAGCAATAGACACCTTATGTTCAACAAACAATCATGAGCGATGTTCATTAAACGGGGTTCAAGTCATTGTAGCAGAGAACCACTACCAAAACGCTAGACCAGGAGTTCCAAAACCTGCAACTCCACACAGACGCATAACTAACCACGTGCCATACCTATTCGCAAGAGAAGTAATCCAAACTTTCCAGACTACCCAAGGACAATATCACTGGTTGAGACTCAGTATTTACATTTCTTTCATGAAGACAATGGTTCAGCTGACACGAAGAAAGAAAAAACTTCCAAAACCCCAGAGACACCGATGACGTCCATGACCAACATACAATATTACGTCCCAGCCCTCATCACAGACCCTCCTCCTCTACCATAAATAATAATATTTATTATACAGTCTATCAACTGTACTATAATATTAAAAGTGGGCTCAGAATTATCTATTTTAAAAGCCTCACCTGCTTATTCTAGCTATTAACATTGTTTATTAGCTCTTGAAATCAGCATTGATATAATGAGGGCCTGAGGTTAAAATAAAGAGTGTTTATTCTTGTAATGCTATAGTATTTCTTACTAGAAAGGAACAAATAGCTAGAGTTGTAGTAGTGTAAGATACTGACAGAAATATATTATATAGTTTTAACTATATAAAACTAATAAATAAGGAGTAAAGATGAAAATTGTAATGGAGTGAATGCCCTAAGGCTGGAAGATTATCAAGTGAAGTATCACATGGGACTAGCTAAGGCTTGTAGACAATAGTTGGCATTCACTACATAAGTTGAGCACAAGGCTCCTAACTACAGGTTCTACCTCTGACTATATAGAACTTAGGAGACTCATGGTATCACAAGGATACTGTGTTCTGACTGGCTAGTACTGATGCTTGCAGTGCTCACACTGTCAAGGTGTGTGACCACTGTGAGCAACTTCTCATTGGTCTAAACTGTGCTCACAGTGCTTGCACCACTAAGGCATGCAATCACTGTGAGCAGTTCCAATACTACACACAGCCTGCATAGCTCTCATCCTGAATCTGTAACACTAGCTCCTCCCTCTTGGTTTTCATCCCTGAAAACCTTCAACCTTTCCCTCATGCCTTCTTCTTGTGTTAGAAAGAAAATGTTCTCCTTTCATCACTGAACTCTCTTGACAGATTGTATTGTCAAGTACAGTGATTTTGCTATGAGGTCTTGTAGTCATTATGTGACAAGTGATCACTTTTGTTTTGTGTCTGCAGACTCTGACAAATGTGAGCATTGCATCTGATCAGGTCACTTCTGTGACCTAGCTATCTCCTCAGTGAAGCTAGACTGTATTGATGAGAAGATTCATCATCTCTGTAAAGAGAAAGAAAAGACTGAAGAGGCTAAAAGGGAGTTAAAAGTGAAGAAAGAGAGACTTCACAAACAAATCACTCTTCTAGAGAAGCATCAGTCATCTCTAATAGACACTGAGCTTTGCAACATTGAGGAGTTGAAGGTGAAAGAGTGTGTACAGGCAGCTGCTTTCTCTACTAACTCTACTGAGGGTCTTAGACCTGAGGATTTCAACTTCATTCTTACTTCTTTCAACTGGTCTGCTGTTGGTTCTGGTGATGAAACTCTCATAGCAGGGTTGAACAACAAGTAAGGTTTTCTTTCAGCTCCCAGGTGCTTCCTGCAGGGTCATAACCTTTTCACTTTATCAAGAAGTATGGCTGATCATCAATTTCTCATTCTTCTAGTATTTTCTTCATCTTAAACTCAGTGTTCTGACTGTTCTTGTCAATCTCAGGCAGGTTTGTCTGCAACAGCACTTCTGCATCAGTGAGTTTAAGAAGAAATATATGAAATACTGAGTAAATCTTTATCTGAGGTGGGAGTGCCAGCTCATAGTTGACACTTCCTTTAATTTTTGCAATTTGAAATGGTTCTAGCTTGATGTGATTCAGTTTGCTACTGGGTCATTTGGTCTTGATATTTCTTCAGAGAAGGTACATCTTATCCCTCTCTTTGAGAGTAGATCCCCTATCTCTCTTCTTATTATGATATATGGCTGATCTCTCAGAATAGAACTGAATGTCTCACTGTAATTGTTTATGCAAACTTGATAGCTGTTCTACTTGTATGCTGGCTTTCTGCACTATGCTGGCCAGTCCTCTTAATTTATTGATCTCAATATTGAACCTGTAGTTTGTAAAGAATAATGATACTTCTGTTGTTTCTGTAATTGCTGTATTATAAGCTAGCTGAGCTACTGGTAGTAACTCCACTCAGTTAGTCTGTTGATAGTTAATATAACAGTGTAGGTACTGTTTTATTGTTTAGTTCAGTCTCTTCATTTGTCTGTCTGTCTGCAGATGATACACTGTTGACAACTTATGATGTACTTCTAGCTGATCCATCAAGAATTTCCAGAATTTTGAGATAAAGAGTTTATCTCTATCTGAAATGATCTTGTCTGAAATTCTATAGTTTGCTGCTAACATTCTTAGAAACATATACACTAGTTCCTCTGCACTGAAGACTTCTTTATATAGTATAAAATATCTGTACTTTGTGAGTCTATCAGTTATAACTAATATTGCATTGTAAAGCACTTTGGTCAGCAGTTCCTTAAACTTAAGTAGCTTGACTACAAAGTCTAATGTGATGCTTAATTATGATCTTCTCAGTGCTTTTAATGATTTTAGTAATCTGTACAGTTTGTAGTGATCTGTCTTACTTCTTCAGCAGATATTGCACTTCTGTACTTCTTCTTCAACTTTCTTTCTTATATGTGAGAAGTAATAGGTTCTTGTCAGTCTTTTAAGAGTCTTCTTAACTTCTTAATATCTGCTTGTTAAAGCAGAGTGAGTTTTATTGACTAACTCTCAGTGCAAGATGTCTAAAACATAGATTAATCTGTTGAAGAGCAGAAGGTCAGTCTGTTCTTTAAAGCTCTGATGATCACTAATGTTCTTCAGAATTTGTTTCACAAATTTGTCTTTTTTGAGTGCTGTTCAAATCTGTTTCTCAAAGTTGTTTTCTTCTACTGTGTAGATGAGATTATATTCTCTGTTATAACTCAACCTGCCTTGATCATCTTCTCTGAGTACAGTGTAGTTAACAGTAGGTTTATCTTGAAGGTAATTTACTCCTTAACTGAGAGTGTCTGCTTTGACATTCTTTAATTCTTTTTGATAATGAATCTAAAAGTTGTACTGCAATAACTCTTCTGATCACTGTACCTGTTATCTATTTAGAGTTTTTGTGATGATGAAGTATAGCAGATTCTTGTGATCTGTGTACACTTAAACCTGATGTCTTAATCCTTGAAGGTACATGCACCACTGTTTGAAGGCATCAACTATAGTTAATAGTTCTTTGTCATGTATCTTGTAGTTCATTTCAGCTGCTTAAAACTTTTGTGAATAGAAAGCTACTGAATGCAGACATCTCTTTCTGTCTAACTAACTGATACATACTTTTATTGCTCTGTCTAACACATCTGTCTTGAGTGTTATAGGTTTCTCCAGGTCAAAACTTGAGAGAATTAATTAAGAAGTGAACCTCTTCTTCAACTCTTTAAAGGCTTTCTCAGCTTCTTCTAATCATTGAAAGCTCTGTTCCTTTTTGATCAACTCTGTCAATGATGCTGCAATTTTTGAATACTTCTTAATGAACTTTCAGTAGAAGTTCACAAATTTAAAAAACAATTGCACTTCCTTGACATTTGTCAGTGTTGATTATTTAATAATGAACTTTATTTTGTTGAGGTTTATACAAATGCCTCTGAGATTTATCACAAACTCTAAGAACTATACCTCCTGTGTATGAAACACACTTTTCCCAGGTTTTATTCAGAGGTTTGTGTCTTTCAATGCTTGCAAGACCTTATGAACCTGTTCAATATGTTCCTTCTTCATTTTCAAGTATATCAAGATGTCATTGAGGTATACTACTACAAACAAATCCAGATACTGTTATAAGACATTGTTAATAAAGGTCTGAAAGGTGGCAGGTGCATTGATTAGTCTAAAGAGCATAATCAGATACTTATACAGTTCTAATCTCATTCAAAACACAGTCTTTCACTCATCACCTTCTTTGATCTGTATCTGGTTGAACACTTCTGATATGTTGAACTTAGTAAATCACTGTGCTCTCTGTAGTTGATCTTGAAGTTCTGATATGAGTGGTAACAGGTAGCTGTTCTTAATCATAATATTGTTGAGGGTGCAATAGTTAATGTAAAGTTGTAAAGTTCTATCTGCCTTTGATACAAACAATATTGAATAGTCTGCCAGTGACTGTAATTCTCTAATGAATTCTTTTCACAGGTTTTCCTCTAAGTATTCTCACAATGCATTTATTTTCTGAGGTGATAACAGGTAGATAGATTGTTGTGTAGACTTCTTGCCATCTTCTATCTTAATCTTATAATTTCAGTCCTAATGTTCTGATAAAGCTGTGTCATCACTTTTGTCCTGAAACATCTCTTTGAAGTTGTTATATTCTTTAGGAATAGATAACTTAATAACAGGGTCTTAGTCCTCTGAGACTAACCTGCTTCACAGTATCTTGATGTCAGGGTTCTTCAGTTCCTCATGCATCTCTTTCACTGTCATGGTGAAGACTTTCACACCTTCAGGTGAGTACATTATTAAATATAACTTCATTGAAGTTGATCCTTTCACAAAGCATATCTCATTCTCAGCTCAATTAATTATTGGGTTGAACTTTTGAAGCCACAGTATGCCTAGGACTATGTCACTTCCTGACTACTTCACTATGTTGAACTGGATTTTCTCTCAGTGTTGAGCAACTTAAAAGTGAACAGTAACTGTTTTGCAATCTATAAGTTCTTCTTCATTGCCTGCTGAACTTCCATCAAACCTGTATAGTTGATACTGCTGGTTGAGGTTCTTCTTTAGTATTGAGATGTTGTGTTTTCTGACAAACTGCAGTGTCAGAAAGTTTCCTGTACAGCCACTATCTATTAACAATCTTACTGCATAGCTGTTTACTTTGATTCAGATCTAAAAGCTCTTCAGGTCCCCTGCTGCATTATACTTACAGCTTAGAGGCTTTTGAATAGATGTCTCTAGTTGCCTCTAATTCAGAGAGTCTTCTAGTTTTTTGAAAAGAAGAAGGGCTTCTTCTGCACTTCTTCAATATACTTAAACTGTTCAGAATTCACTCATTGTTGTAGATCATTTCTTGAGTTGCACTGTGTGTACTCTGCTCTCAGAGTGCCTCCTGCAGAGGTACTCCTCTGAACAACTGACTGTCATTCATTCACTCTTTATTTATAATTATCTTCTGAATTCTTTCCTCTACTTCTTGCATTCAGTACTTAAACTCTGACTCACATCTTTGTAGCAAGTTGAAAAGTTCATTGTAAGTTCTCAGTCAGACTGCTCATAAATGAGTTCTGACTTCTATTATGAAGGTGTTAACTGTCAGTTGTTCTTCTGAAACTAATTGTTCCCTACTCTTAAAGATTGTCTCTAAGAGTGATTTAATTGCAACTCACTCAGGTCCTGTGTCTCTCTTAACACAGTTAAACAATGACTTCAAACTGGTACTGTTTTAAATGTTGAGTGAACTGGTGTTGTTTCAGCTCATTCTTCTTATTACTTACTGCTGATCATCTTTGCTTACTTCTTCATTGTGACTCTGAGGGTGAGAGGTTGATTCTCTGCTGGTCATAGTGAAGGTTTTGTGTTCTCTTTACTTTGAGAACCATCTGAAGTCATTCTTGTCACTTCAGTGATTAGCGCAGTTGTTGTTGTAACAAGATGTCTACAATATGCTGATATAAGAAGGTTCTTTCTTCTTGTTCTGAAGTGTTTTCACATACATTTTCTTCTTGTATAATGGGTGTACTGGTTCAGGTTTTCAGCCTCTACAGTTATATATGAAATGTCTGACCCTTCTGCAATTGAAACACTTCTTTTCTCCCTGCCATGTTCCTGTCTTTCTGAGTACATATCAATGCATTGCAGCATCAATTTCCATGGGTTGCAGTCTGTAGTTGAGTTTTTTTATTGAAGTTTGAACCTTCTCCTTTATCACTATCACACTCTTCTTTTTCAGCTTACACTTGTACTGATGATTATCAATTATTGTGGCCCTGAGTATCATCCTCTTCAGAGTTACTGATCAATTCACTTGAGTGAGTTTGTCCTTCACAGAGTTCTTCAGCCCTTAATAGTACTGAGACAGTTGTGCACTGTCCCCTCAAGTTGTCAAGGCTGCAATTCTCTGAAACTTAATGATATAAGCAGATACTGCTCTGATCTGCTTCAATGCATAGAGTTTCTGCTTCACTGTTCTTTCTTCATCAATGTCCTCAAAAGCCCACTGCATTTGATCCTTAAACAACTGAAAGAAGGTAAAGATCTTAACAGTGTCATTGTTTCAGTTCTTTTCTACCTGCTCAAGATAGTTGACTAATACAGGCTGAAATCACTTTACAGCATAATCTCTAAGGTAAGTTGCAGTGTACAACATCTTGTCAGCATCTGACTTAAACTGTGGTTCATTGAAGTGAATGTTCATCTTGACCTGCAAAAGAAAAGTCTTTAGTTTACTTCTCTCTCCTCTAAACAAGTCTGATGACGCAATCTTGAGGGTCTTAGTGACTACAGGTGCACTGAGTTCCTCTATAACTGTCTTCAACACTTTTCTCTGCTTCAATAAAGATGACTCAGGACAAGCTTTAAACATTGCTTAAATAGTCAACAGTGATGCTTTGAACATCTCTTAAAAGATGATGCTCAAAGTGTAATAGAGTGGATGCTCTAAGGCTGAAAGATTATTAAGTGAAGTATCATGTGGGACTAGTTAAGGCTTGTAGATGATAGTTAGCATTCACTACATAAGTTGAGCACAAGGCTTCTAACTACAGGTTCTACCTCTGACTATATAGAACTTAGAAGACTTGTGGTATTATAAGAATACTGTGTTCTGACTGACTAGTACTGATGCTCACAGTGCTTGCACTGCCAAGGTGTATAACCACTGTAAGCAACTTCTCATTAGTCTAAACTGTGCTCACAGTGCTCACACTGCCAAGGTGTGCAATCACTGTGAGTAGTCTCAATACTATGCACAGCCTGCATAGCTCTCATCCTGAATCTGTAACAAAAATGATATAGAATTTTAATGTATGTGCTGTTAAGTTACTTAAAAGATGCTAGCCTCAATGTGCTATTATATTATAATAATTACCTTCTCCTTTTGTGCACTGGTTCTTCAGTACTTGTAGACTGCATATAATTTAAGATAGTTATTGTTGTATGTACCTTAAATAGATAATACAATGTCATAATGTTATAACATCAGTGTATAGTTGTTGCTGCAGTAGTATAAATTTGTCAGAACAGTTTTAAGCTGATATATAATGTTGACAAAAGGTTCTTATTTTCAATTTTCATCTTTCAAACTTTACAACATCTACATTATGCAACATTATTATTAACATTTTACTCAATCACCTTTCTATTATATTTTATTATTATAGAACTTATAAATTATTTTATATATTATTAAAAATGAGTGCTTTTGTTTCTGTTTTACAGATCTCTTATCTTTTGATATATATCTTTTTAATATATATTTAGTGTTATTAAACATCTATAGACTTTGCTCCTGCTTATTATTAAGCATAGTGCAGAACTCTTATCTTATTAAAAGATTTCTTGCTGCCTTTATTATTTAAAGATTTTTACACATTATTTTTAGAAGATATATAACATTAAGCTGAACATTTACTGCATCTACTGCTTAAGGCTTTAGAAGTATTGTGAACTTATAAGCTTTAAACTATTAAAATACTGACTAGACACTGATATAGCTAGATTTTGTCACAATTCTATAGTAAAATAGACTCTCTATGCACTTTTTATAATATCTCTCAGAATAAGATCAATAATGCTAATATTTACATCATTACTGCTAATGAGCTAATAAAGCATTAAGTTATCTACATTAAAGAAATTAAGACTTACTTTTACATTACTGAGAAGCACAGATTGTATAAGAAGTTAATCTTAATTCTTAATATTAACCTTTTAATATTGAAGGAGTAGCACTGTTTAAATAAAATTCTGAAAAGTATTTACAATGTTATATATTATTAAATAGTTTTATTGTTGCCTTTCTAATATTCTTATAGTGTTACTTAACTGACTTTCTTATAAAACAATCTTCTCTTTGCAGTAGAGCCAGCAGCTGACTGATAAAACAACAATAAAATTAATGAGAAAGAGAAAAAGAAAGATAATAAGAAAGAAGAGGAAAATAGTAATAAATTTATTCATCAGATAAAAGATACTTATGTGTATAAAGTGAACTCTGAGATTAAAATCATTAACATTTAAATCTCTTAACTCTGTAATGCCTCTGTTATTTTTAAGAATCTTATAATGTTGATGCCTCACAAGCATTACTACATCTTAATAGAAATAAAGTATTAGATTAACACTCTATCTATAAAACATCTAAAGTTAACTACAGGCAGAAGAGCTGAGTCTGAAGAAAACTTTATTAATAAGAAGAATGAGTCTAAAAACAATCTGACTAATCTTACTGACTTGTTCAGTGTTATAAGATCTTAACAGTAGTGCAGTACTGATTTTAATAAGCTTTATATACTTATCTCTATTCATTAAGTGATAGAATAGTTGAGTGATCTTTTTTTATTTTACAGTTGTCTTTAGACTTTTATATACTAGATAGTTTACATACTTATTCTGCTGTTTTATAGCAGTTAATAATTCAATAACTATACTTATTATTATAATAGTATTTCACTTGCATTCTGTAAAGATGTTATAGAGGATAAAGTTTTAATAAAACTTGTAAATCCTGTGAGAAAAGCAGAAAAGAGTATCTTTATAGTAGCTCTTCTAGAGTTTCTTCTAACACTTTTTCTTTTTCTTATCTATCTTTCTATTGTATGCTGTGTACATTTTCTGTGCTTTCTTTATATCTGTCTTTAGAATTCACTAATTATACTTCTCTGACCAGCTTTTTCACTTTATCTTATATTAAATTTCCTTTTTATATCTTCTTTTATTGAGGATTTTTTTACTTTCATACTTCTCTTTGTTGTCAATTAGCTCTGATAATTATAGTAACAGTGTGAAGTTATTACCTTATCAGCATTTATATAGCTTTAAGTAGAAGACATAAAAGACATTATAAATTCAGTAGTGTAAAGGTAGAATTAGCTAATACACTTATTTCTTAATTAGATTTTATACTTTAAGACTGTATTAAGAAATGCAGTGATCACTGCAGTGTATTAAAGAATATAACAGCTTAATGTCTTATCTACAGTATTTACATTCTTATTATTGAAGTTAGAGACCTGCTCAGTGAGCTTTCTAAGAATGTTTGACACAGGAAATATACTTTAATAAAATCTAGTAATGTCAGTATTCAGTCAGCATCTAGTAAGTGTATAAAAATACTGAATAACACTTCTTATGCTCTTTAGCATAATAGATATAGTATTAATTAATCTTTTTATTATAAGCTAAAGGGTTAAAATAAGATTTATTAAGGTTTTTAAAACATTATAAACATATCTGCTTCTTTAAATAAGATGAGAGACCAGTGAACTAACTAGCTATCAGAGTACAGAATGTTTATAAACACATTAATAACATTTTTGCTGCATCAGAAGTCTACTTATAGAAAGAGATAAATTATTTAAAGTTAATAGAAAAGGAAGAAATAACACTATTATAACAGTGATTTATAGGCTTAAAGATAAGTAAACTGATATAAAATCTAGTTAAGACACTAATATTACAACAGTAATGTGTTATATTGTTATAATTAAGATAATAAAGGAAGAAACCTTAATAGTACTCATTGTACATTTAAAGAAAAGTAATATAACATTTCTGAACAATTTAATAAATAGAAACAAGATCTACATAAAATAAATATAAACAATATAAAGCTTAAGTATAATAATGATGCTGACAAAGCACAATGTAAATAAAAATTAAAGATGAAAATAAGAAAGTTCTTAATTAGCTCACTAGTGTAAAACACAATTATATTTACTTCACAGTTACAACAATAATAAGATATCAGTCTAGTATAACAAAAGAATACTCTAAGACTGAAAGATTATTAAGTAAAGTATTAAGTGAGACTATTAAAGATTGTAGGCAGTAGTTAGTATTTACTATATAAGTTAAGCATGAGCTTTTAACTATAATTTTACCTCTCACTATATAGTTTTTAGAAGACTCATAATATCATAAAGATACTTAGATCTAAGTGATCAATATGATGCTTAGAGTGCTCACAGTGTAATTATTCTGAGTAGCATTCTACTGACTGATTCAGTGCTTAGAGTACTCATAGTACAATTATTCTAAGCAGCATTCTACTGACTAATTCAGTGCTTAGAGTACTTATAGTATAATCACTCTGAGCAGTACTAAGACTACACCCTTTTTATATTACTCTTAGTTCAGAGCTTGTAATATCTAGCAATATTATTATATTATAATAATTACTTACATGACTATTAAATCTACAGTTACTACAGTGCTGAAGATTAGCATATAAAAAGGGAGGCAATTATTACAATATAATAGTATATTAGACTTAGTGCCTTCTAAGTAACTTAGCAGTGCACAGTAAAACTTTATACTTATTTCTTCTTCTCTTCTTAATTATTAGTTCTAGTATATATATAAAATATATATCTATATTTTGCTCTATTTTAAATTATTATAAACCCTGTTATACACCTTTTTAGAATAAAAAGCACTATAGTCTTATACTGACTTAAATTAAACAGTTATTCAGCTTGTTTATATTAAAGCTTAACAAGATTATTTACCTTATTATTAAAATGATAATGAAGTGATCAGTATAGACTATTACTGATTTAACTATAAAGTTAATAAAATGATAAAGCTTTTTAATTATTTATATAAGACTCATTATCTTTAACTTAGTCAGTTAATAATAACTCTTTATAGTAAAGAATAACTTACTGAGAAATATTATTAATTATGTATCTAACTTTTAAATATCTGTAGCCTTTAAAGAATCTGAATCACCTTTAACATAATACACAATAATATTCACTTTATGTTTTAATAAATTCAAATCTATATATAGCTGGTGATTAAAGTTAAAATAATATAAAAAGCCTTCTTTACTTAGAATTTCTTATAAGTAGTTAAATAATACCTTTTTCTTTTCTGTAGATTTAATCAGTTTTGTTAAATACACTAATTACTTTTATTGTTTCCTGAAGCTATTTAACTCAATTAGTTCTTATAGCATTTTTGTTTTTTTAAAGTTGCAATAGTTTTACAGTTTAAGTATAGTATAGTACATAGTTTTGTATTCAGCCAGTTAAATCTAGGTAATATTTCAGCTCTTAAAGAGTTATTAAAAATGCTAATTAGCTAATAACTTAAATTTTTTCTACTGCAGCTGTTATATTAAAGCAGTTCACCTTTTAACTAAGTAAAATTGTTAATAAAAACTTGAGAAACATTTTAGTAGAAGTAAGAACTATATTAAGACTTATAAGAAGCTGAAATACATTATTAAAATGTTTCAGATATTTTTTCAACATCTTAGAGAAAATGACAATATCATCAATATATATCTATATGTATTTACAGTGAAACTGTAGAATTTAATTAATTTGATGCTGCATATAGAGTAATAAGTTTCAAAATTCTATAACTACAATATTAAAATATTTAAGGTTTTAATGAGTGATTACAGTGAGCTTGTAATAATTCTTATAAGTTATTAATTATTGATAGAAGAAAGTCACTTTATTTATAGTGAAAATGTATAAGCACTCTTTAACAGCAGTGATTATATCTGACTATTATAAGAGAAATTAGCTATCTGACATTATTATTTTATTTAGATTACAAATGTTAATCACTACCCTCATCTTATATGTAATTGAATCATCTTCCTTCAAAATTGTTTTCTATATAATGAATATAAAGTAGGTGAATAGAGTGAGCTTATTAGAGAATCTTATTTATTTCTATTAATAAAGCTTATTAAAAGTCTTATCTATTTTCTTACAGTTCTTTTCTGTTGTAAAGTACATCTTTATAGTAACTTTTATTGAATCTCATCTATTTATAAGTGAAATTGTTATTCAATTTAACTCAAAAAGCTTGACTACTTATTTCTTATCTGCTTCAAGATTAGAATAGTGATTAATCACCTCTATATAGCACACTGATATATTTAACTTATTTTATACTGTTATTCTGTTCAGAAGGACAGTTTTAAGTGATAAATTAAGTAGCAGTTTAACTGAAGTCAGTATACTTCTTTTTATATTTAAGATGAAGTTCTTTGTAGATAAAGTATATACTGTATTTAAAAAGGCAGCTCTAGTAATTTCTGTCAGTAGTGAAGTTACAGTTAAGGTCTTCTGAACTTAGAATTCTTAATAAATCATAGTCAGTACTTTTTTTATAAGTTTATAAGTCTTTAATTTCATCAGATATCAGTCTTCTTTAAGACATTCTGAAATATATTCTAGATGTGTATAACAGTTTTAAAGTGATGAGCTGCTTATTACTATTATTTTTAATTTATACAAATGTCATATTGCTGTTAATTATATAAGTATAAATAGCTCTATTTCCTTTTATCAAATATTAAGTGGTGTTATAATACTCAGATTAAAATATGAAGATGTAGAATAAAAGCTCAGTTATACTATAAAGACAAATAGAAACCTTTATCTATATGTAGAATTTAATAATCATCTTTCTTTTTATTTACACATTTTGTCAGATTTACTAAACAGATTATAAAGTTATACTTATCAGTATAATCAGACCTCTGTAACTGTTTATAATTAATTTCTTACTGATAAATAGAAGATCAATCTGCTCAGATTTAAAAAATATTGATGTTTACTAAAAGTCTTATCTTTAAATTACTGACAATCTGAGCTTCTTTCTGTATACAAGTAATAGCTGACTTAGAACTAATGTAGCTCACTAATTAAAGTTCTAGTAAAACATATTTATAAGTAATTTCTGAGTCAGTAATGCTGTTTATATTGACTAAATTAGAGGTTTAAATTTGAGCTGTAGGTGCTATCTAATTAAGGAATTTTCAATTAACTAAAATGACAGAATATTTACTGTTAAAACAGATATTATAAGTCTTTCCTTTACAGTTAAACTGTATTTCAGTAATAACATAATGCTATTCTCTAAATCTGTACTTAGACTGGTAATTCTGTATAGTATTTAACTTTACAATCTTCTCTAAGCAGCTAGTAAGCTTTAAAGAAGTCTTTTTAACAATAATAACTTCTGCAGCATAATTTATATATTACTTACACAGCTTATAATATAGTTTTATTACATTTTCTTTTATAAACTAAGTGTTTACCTTCTTGTAGTTCTTAAAGTTCTCATCTTCACTATAAATTATAGTAGTGTAAGTATAATAAGCATCTAAATTATAATCTAAATACTGACTCTCTATATTATATAATAATACTGCTATATATGTCTCTGTTGATTTATTACTAAAATTTATGTTATATTTATTTGCAAAATAGCCTATGCTGAGACTCTCAAAATAAGACTTCCCATTGTAAGATTTCTCATTATAAGCAATTTAGCAGCTTTCTGAGAGAGGTCTATTATAAAATTAGTAATAGTGTTAACTGTAAAAGTTTAATATATAACAGTTTAGTTATTCTGCACTGAATAAACTGTTGTAAGATCAGTTATTTAGTTAGACAGAATTTATATTATTTAAATTTAATGTAGCTGATATAAAAGTAGTAGAAGATGTATAAATACTTACTACTGATAAGATAGCTTAAAATTACTGCTGCTGAATACTGTAAGCATTATTTCTATTATATTGTTAATAGTTATTAGAAAAGTCTTCACAATTAAAACCCTGTTCTGTACTTATGTTATATCTTTGCATATAGCTTATTTTCTGATTAACTTTCTAATTATACCCTTACTGTTAATTATTAAAACTATACAGCTAAGAGATTTAACCTAAAGACTGTTTAAAAAGAAACTGACTAAAGATTATAAGAATATTGATACAGATTTTAATTTGAATTTATTTATAGAAAAACTCTATCTGAGTAATTGTGTTATACATCAATAATTATTTCACTTTTTAGTGCTGACTACCTCAATGTTATAGCTGCTTCAACATTGCATTTAATAGCTTTTTCACATTGAGACTTAGAAATGTGACCTTGACTTAAGAAAACAACTTATATAATTAAAAATGAGTCTAGAAAAGCATATAATATATTTATTTAAATATTATTTATCTCTTTAAAAGAGTATTATGGACGTTCTATAAGAGGAGAAATAGTTGTGATTTTTTAATTTCTGTAAAATACTATTTTCCTACAACTTGTTTAATTTTACACACATCAACACCTTTAATGAGATTCAAGTTCACACAGATATTAGATTTAAATATAGTCTTAGCTATGCAGCTTTTAAGAAGTTTTAAACTTAACTTTACATTATATAATTAAACAATGCAATGTTAAATCAGCTGTAATGTTGAGGTGGTTAGCACTAAGAAGTGAAACAATTATTAATGTGTAGTACAATTAGTTACAATCTTATCATTCTTACAGCATCTACAGGTAATTATTTCAGTTTTAAACTTAATACTTTTTATGCTTCTTTTGCTGCTTCTAAGTGTAATAACTAAATCTGTTCACTTTCTTACAGTTTAAAAGATTAATAAAGTTTTAAATAAAGGTGTTTTTCTCTAACTCATTAATACTGAAACATTACAGTTTACTATTAATGCCTTTGTCAGGATCATGCAGAGCAAGTCATGCAGATATGGTGATGAAAGGACATTAATTGTAAGGAGCCATATGGGCAAGCGAGCAGTCTACTATATAGGGGTGAGCCGCGCTAGGCCCAACCAGGCGCTAGCGCGTGCCACTGAGTAAACCATGCCTGAACGCTGTCATGCTCCTAACATTACCCCCCTCTCTGAAAAAGCGTTGTCCGCAACGCTTGCCAGCTATCTAGTCCACCCCACTTGACTGCCTTCAAACAGTCTGAACGGTGGTTTGAGCAGAGGCGGCAGAGGCGGCGGAGGTAGCTGAGGCGGAGGCCGCTGCGGAGGCAGAGAAGAAGGTCAAGAATTGAATCAAATCAACGCATATAAAACCACCACTTCAACCCCTGACTGTTGTTTCTAAAATATCCACCCCCCCACTCTTCTAACCACCCACATTGGTGCTTTGTATTCCGTCCCGGTCCTATGCAGTTGTCCCATACCCCAGTGCTCACAACTGACAGGCTCCAGCCATGCCTTGCATGCCATTCCCTCAGTGCTCACAACTTACGGCGGACTCCGGCCACAACTCATATTTCCAGCCACGCCAACACCTTGTACCGTTGTAGATGTGTATAGGAGGAAGAGGTGTTGAGAATTGAATGCCATTGAAGCAGGCTCACTGGTCGAACAGGCTCATCGAAGAGGTTGACTTTGACAACGCCATTGAAGCAGGCTCACTTTTCGAACAGGTGTTCGAACGCGCCATTGAAGCAGGCTCACTGGTGTCGAACAGGCTCATCAAAGAGGTCGACTTTGACAACGCCATTGAAGCAGGCTCACTGGTGTCGAACAGTCTCAATGAAGAGGTCGACTTTGAATGGTGACGCAGGTTATTTAAACTCGACTGCTCCACAAGCTTCCAGGTTTCTGTATGGCTTAGGTAGACTGGTACACGTCCATATGGCTTAGGAGGTGTAGTTACCATGAGTAGTGTTACTGGTGTCTTTCAGAGTCGTTGACACACACAACCCAAGGCCTTTCCAAACAGGTTATTTCAGTTTGACTGTCCCACAAACATAGCTTGAGAGAAGAAGCTGAAAACAGCAGAATTTGGCGGGTCTGACCAGAGTGTGTCATGGCGACATGAGCTTCCTTCAGTGCTCAGCTTCAAACCCATATTGTAGGGTTGACATACAATTAATGTAATGTCAGGATTATGCAGAGCAAGTCATGCAGATATGGTGATGAAAGGACATTAATTGTAAGGAGCCATATGGGCGAGCAAGCAGTCTACTATATAGGGGTGAGCCGCGCTAGGCCCAACCAGGCGCTAGCGCGCGCCACTGAGTAAACTATGCCTGAACGCTGTCATGCTCCTAACAGCCTTAAAAGATATAAAGTACTTATATAAACTCAGTATTTCTCTAATTACATTCCTTAGCTGCAGTTATAATGATGATAATATATTTTAAAAACTTACAGTGATTTTGTATATTATTGTCAATGTATCTTATCTCTTAAAGTTTTTCTAATAATACACTGAGCACTTTGTAAAATTGTTTCTCTAATATCTTTATTTATTCTTTTACATTATTATTGTTATATACAATTTTAACTTAAGTGATGTTGACTAGCTGGTTCATTTATTAGTTTTAAGTCTTACTTTTAAGACAGAGGTTTAGATTCTGTCTAATTATTAATATATTCCTAAATAGGACAGTAATGTGAATTCAGACTATAAAGAAATAAATATTATAGTAGTACTGTTCTTTTTTAATATTAATAATATCTTTTGATCTATAGCTGACTGAAATATTAAGTCAGAAGATGTCAATATTGTAAGATTTTTCCTGAATATATAAATCTTTATTATTATTAAAGTTTTCTTCTAAAACTGAAGAGTCTTAATTTCCTCTTAGTTTAGCTGAATCTAAAACTGCTAATAGATTCTGCAACATCTGTATTATTATTTCTCATATTTGTGCTAGAGTAGTCAGTAATAGCTTATTTATAGATGTAAGTACTGACTGTAATATATTACTGATAACACTACAGTCATTATCACTAATAGGTATTTAATATAGTAAAGTATAAGAACATCTTATTAATTTATCTACAGAGGTCTCAGCATTTTTCCTTCTTTATATCTTTTTAAATAAGTTGCTTGTAGCAGTATGTAACTGTAATAATGATTTAATAGAGATCTACTTAGAGATCAACTACTTTTCTGTATTTTTATTTATACTGCTTAATTCTTTCAAATAGAAAGCAGGGTTAAACTATATCAGTATCTATAATGAAGTAGAAAATTACATTAAGGCAGACTTTACAAATACTAAATTCAGTGAAAATGTAGAAACAACTTAAGCAGATATTAATTTTAATAAGAAAATTACTGCATAAATGATGGCAATAGTTTCAGTAATGAATAATTTCTCTAGAGAGGAAGTATTGTTTCTTATTTCTTATTAAAAGACTGAGTAAGTTTGTAGAACTACAGTCTAATCACTAAAACTCTTTATAACTTTGTTGAGCTCTGCTTTATTAGTGACTTAACTAGCTGAGTAATGTGTTACTTTAAAACTTACTAATTACTCTTATTAAGCTTTTAAATTATCTGTAAAGATGATAAAGATGTCTTTTATTTAACTTTAAGTTATAATAATGAGTCATTATAATGTCTATAGTTTTTAGCAGCTTGGTATTAACAGATTAAGTATATATATAATTTATACTTATAAATAAGTGTAGCTGGTAAATTAAATTAATAATTGTCTTTAACATTTTAAACAGCAGCCCTAACTCTTTATTAATATTTTACTTAACTGATAATAGTATAATTGCAAGATAATAAACTGAACAATTTAAAACAGATTACTCAAAATAAAAGATAGTAATAAAGCTTTAAAGGTGAAAAGCAGATAACATTTCTAATAAGATATACTCAGTAAGTATAATAAATGTGAAAAAAATGAGCTGAAGCTTATAAAAATATATAATTAAGATTATACTCTAATCTTAAACAATTGCTGAATAATGTAAAATATACTCAGAAGGTATTACTATTATTTATTATTCTGAAGAGCAAATTTATTATAATGTATAAGTTTTATTATTTCTCTAGAAGTGAGGTTTATTACTTATACTATTAAGCTAATTAGTTTAACTTTATATTATTAAACTGAAAAGCTGCATTATAGTTTAATCTTATCAGTCTGTAACAATAAAGTCTAGCTTAACACTTATAATATTAGTATTAAGAAGTTAAGCAAGAAGCTAAATAATAAAAGATTAAAATTCTATATAATTATAAACAGAAGCAGAATACAAGCTTATAAACTTAATATTCTTAAATAATGTTAAATTTATAATATTTTCAATGTTTAACTGTTTAAGTCAGTAGTAGAGCTAAGTGCTGAAGAAATAAATATTGACAAACTTCTAGAAAAACAGTGAGAATGAGAAATACACATCTTACTTAACAGTTAAATTGTAAAAAGAATATTACATTATCTAGTGCATTAAAAGAGTTATTTTAAAAAGAAGATGTAACAGAAGAATACTCTAAGACTAAAATATTATTAAGTGAAGTATTAATTGAAACTATTAAGAGTTGTAGGCAGTAGTTAGCATTTACTATATAAGTTGAGCATAAGCTTCTAACTATAATTCTATTTCTAATTATATAGATTCTAGAAGATTTATAATATTACAAAGATACTTTGATCTGAGTGATCAACATGATGCTTATAGTAATTGTAGTATAATTACTATAAGCAGCATTCTACTGACTGATTCAGTGCTTAAAGTGCTTATAGTATAATTACTATAAGCAGCATTCTACTGACTGATTCAGTGCTCAGAGTGCTTATAGTACAATCACTATAAGCAGTACTAAGACTTCACTTCTCACATATTACTCTTATATTATAACTTATAACACTAGCTCCTCCCTCAATGTTTTCATTCTTAAAAACTTCAATCTCTTTTTTAATGCCTTCTTCTTATGTTAGAAAGAAAACTACTGCATTGTAACAGAGTGAATGCTTTAAGGCTGAAAGATTATTAAGTGAAGTATCATGTAGAACTAAGGCTTGTAGACAATAGTTAACATTCACTATATAAGTTGAGCATGAGGCTTCTAACTATGGGTTTCACTCTCTCTATATAGTAGTCTCAAACTCACTTTAATCACTCTGGTCACTGTGATCACACCTGTGACTGCTGTGACTGAGGTGATCATCACTGGTCACTCTGATTACTGCAGTTATGCCTGTAATCACTGTGACTGAGGTGATTACTATAAGTCTATAATTGTTCTAACCTGTGCTGACTAATCTATCTGTAACACTAGTTCTCTCTCTGAGGATCTTCATTCTGAAGAATTTTTTTCTTCTTTCCACTCTCAATGTCTTTAAACTGTGTTTAAAAACATTGTGCTTCTACTCAGTTATCCTGTTGCTGTCATCTTGCTGATTTCATCAACTTCTCTGAAATCAATGCTATGCATTCCTGTACTCAATGCATTGGTGCTGGTCAGAAGTGTAAGGTGTCATTGAAGTCTGATCAATGTGAGAAGTGTGTTCACTTAGGTTGAAGTTGTAAGCTAGCTATCTCTACACAAGAGTTTAATTGCATGAATAAAGAAATTCATCATCTTTACAAGAAGAAGCTTGCAATTTCTCAGAAGAAGCAGATCCTGAACAAGAGATGCTGAGAGATTAAAGTGAAGAAAGAAAGGCTTTGCAAACAACTCTCATCTCTCAAGAAATATCACAGGGAGCTGGTAAAGACTGAGCTTTGAAACATAGAGAAGATGAAGGCAGAGGAGCATCTACTACTTAGAGACTTTCTCTCTTCTTCTCACCTCACATTTTCTGCTAGTGCTGAGGATTTTAACCTTGCACTGACTTCTTTTGACTGGTTTGCTGCAGGTTACTTCAATAAAACTTCTATAAAAGGGTTAAACAATGAGTAAGGTTCTCTTCTAACTCCCAGGTGCTTCCTGCAGGGTTGTAACCTTTTCACTTTATTAAGAAATATGGCTGATCACCAATTTCTCATTCTTCTAGTATTTCTTCTACCTCAAATTCAGCATTCTGACTCTCTTCATCTATCTCAGATGGTTTCACTTGTAACAGTATTTCAGAATCTGCTGACTTGAGAAGGGATACATAAAATACTGAGTGGATCCTCATCTGAGGTGAAAGTACTAGCTTGTAGTTGACACTTTCTTTAATTTTTATGATTTGAAATGGTTCTAGCTTAATGTAATTCAGTTTGCTACTGAGTCATTTGATCTTAATATTCTTTTGAAGAAGGTACACCTTGTCCCCCTCTTTAAGAGTAGGTTCTCTATCTCTCTTCTTATTATGATATATGTCTGATCTCTTGAAATAGAACTGAATATCTTGTTGTAACTGTTTGTGCAAACTTGATAGTTGTTCTACTTAAGGGCTGGCCTTTTGTGTAATACTGACCAGTCCCCTTAATTTGTTGATACTGACATTGAATTTATAGTTTACAAAGAATGGTGATACTTCTGTTGTTTTCATAATTGCTGTATTATATATCAGCTGGGTCACTGGTAGAAGTTCTACTCAGTTAATTTGTTAATAGTTAATATAGCAGTGTAAATACTGTTTCATTGTCTGATTCAGTCTTTCTGTTTGTCTGTCAGTTTGTGAATAATATGCTATTGATAACTTGTGATGTACTTCTAGCTGGTCCATTAAGAATTTTCAGAATTTTGAGATGAAGAGTTTGTCTCTATCTGAAATGATCTTGTCTGAGATTCTGTAATTTGCTGCTAACACTCTTAGAAATGTATACACTAGTTTCTCTGCACTGAAGGCTTCTTTATACAGTATGAAGTATTTGTACTTTGTAAGTCTGTCAGTTATAACTAATATTGCATTGTACAGCACTTTAATCAGTGGTTCTTTAAACTTAAATAGCTTAACTACAAAGTCTAATACAATGCTTAATTATGATCTCTTCAGTGCTTCTGGCAATTTTAGTAATCTGTACAGTTTATAGCAATCTGTTTTACTTCTTCAGCAGATGTTACACTTTTGTACTTTCTCTTTAACTTTCTTTCTTATATGTGGGAAGTAGTAGGTTCTGATTAGTCTTTTAAGTCTCTTCTTAATTCCTTGATGTCTGCTTGTCAATGCAGAATGGGTTTCATTGACTAACTTTCAGTGCAAGATGTCTAAAACATAGATCAATTCATTAAAGAGCAGAAGGTCAATCTGTTCTTTAAAGCTCTAATGATTACTAATGTTCTTCAGAATTTGTTTTGTAAACTTGTCTTTCTTAAGTGCTGTTTGAACCTGTTTTTCAAAGTTGTTTGTTTCTAATGTATAGGTGAGGTTATACTCTCTGTTATAACTTAATCTGCCTTGATCATCTTCTCTGAGTACAGTGTGGTTAACAGTAGGTTTATCTTGAAGGTAGTTTACCCTTTAATTGAGAGTGTTCACTTTGATGTTCTCTGATTCTTTTCAATAATGAATCTGAAAGTTGTACTGTAACAACTTCTCTAACCACTGTACCTGTTGTCTATTCAGGGTTTTTATAGTGATGAAGTATAGCAGATTCTTGTGATCTGTATACACTTAAACCTGATGCTTTAATTTCTGAAGGTACACACACCACTGTTTAAAGGCATTAACTATTGCTAATAGTTCTTTATCATGTATCTTGTAGTTTATTTCAGCTGCTTAAAACTTTTGTGAATAGAAAGCTACTGAGTGCAGATGTCTCTTACTGTCTAACTGACTGATGTATACTTTTATTGCTCTGTCTGATGTGTCTGTCTTAAGCATGATAGGTTTCTCCAGGTTGAAACTTGTAAGAATTGATTAAGAAGTAAACCTCTTCTTCAACTCTTTAAAGACTTTCTCAGCTTCTTCTAATTATTGAAAACTCTGTTCCTTCTTAATCAGCTCTGTTAATGGTGCTGCAATCTTCAAATACTTCTTGATAAACTTTCAGTAGAAGTTTGCAAATTCAAGAAACAATTGCACTTCCTTAATATTTGTCAGTGTTGATTATTTAATAATGGATTTTATTTTGTCTGAGTTCATTTAAATGCCTTCAGGAGTTATTATGAACTCTAAGAACTGTACCCTTTATGTATGAAACACACTCTTTTTAGACTTTATCTGAAGGTTTGCATCTTTTAACACTTGTAAGATCTTGCAAACCTGTTCAACATGTTCCTTCTTCATTTTCAAGTATATCAAGATGTTGTTGAGATATACTACTACAAACAAATTCAGGTACTGTTGTAAGACATTGTTAATGAAGACTTAAAAGATGACAGGTGTGTTAGTGAGCTTAAAGAGTATAATCAAATACTTGTACAGTTCTGATCTCATTTGAAATGCAGTCTTTCACTTATCACCTTCTTTAATTTGTATCTGGTTGAACACTTCTGATATGTTGAACTTAGTAAACCACTGTGCTCCCTGTAACTGATCTTGAAGTTCTGATATAAGTGATAATGGGTAGCTGTTCTTAATCATAATATTGTTGAGGGTGTGATAGTCAACACAAAGTTGTAAGGTTCTATTCACCTTTAATACAAACAATATTGAATAGTCTGTTAGAGATTGTGATTCTCTAATAAATTCTTTCTGTACATTTTCTTCTAAGTATTCTTGCAATACATTTATTTTCTGAGGTGATAACAAATAGATAGATTGTTAAGTGAACTGCTTTCCTTCTTCTATCTTAATCTTGTGGTCTCAGTCTTAATGTTTTAATAGTGCAGTATTGTTGCTTTTATTCTTAAACATCTCTTTGAAGTTGTTATATTCTTTAGGGATAGATAACTTAATAACAGAGTCTCAGTCCTCTGAAACTAGCCTGCTTCACAGTATCTTAATGTCAGAGTTTTTCAGTTCCTCACACATCTCTTCTGCCATTATAGTAAAGACTTCTACACCTTTGAGTAAGTACATAATCAGATATAGCTTCATTGAAGTCAATTCTTTCACAAAGCATATCTCATCCTCAGCTCAATTAATTATTAGGTTGAACTTTTGAAGCTACAGTATGCCTAGAACTATGTTGCTTTCTAACTACTTCACTATGTTGAACTGGATTTTCTCTCAGTGTTAAGCAACTTGAAGGTGAACAGTAGCTGTTTTACAGTCTATAAGCTCTTCTTCATTGCCTGCAGGACTTCTGTCAAACCTATACAGTTAATACTATTGATTGAGGTCCTTCTTTTATATTGAAATGTTGTGCTTTCTGGCAAACTGTAATATTAGAAAATTTTCTATGCAGCTGCTATCTATCAATAGTCTTACTGCCTGGCCATTTACTTTGGCTCAGACTTAGAAGCTTTTCAAATCTCTCACTGCATTGCACTTACAGCTTAGAGGCTTTTAAGTAGATGTCTCTAATTGTCTCTAGCTTAGAGAATCTTCTAGTTTTTTGAAAAGAAGTGAGGCTTCTCCTGCACCCCTTCAATATACTTAAACTGTTCAGGGTCCACTTATTGTTGTAGATTGTTCCTTAAGTTATGCTGTGCATACTCTGCTCTCAGAGCTCATACCTTTACTCAAAGTTTGTGAGGTATGTGAGCTCTACTTGAGGTCACATATCCTCTGTTCATTGTGAATTTCAAACCTGTGGGTGAATATTCTTAAATAATGTCTCAGAGTGCCTTCTGCAGAGGTACTTCTCTGAACAACTGACTGTTGTTTATTCATTCTTTATTTATAACTATCTTCTGAATTCTTTCCTTCACTTCTTACATTCAGTACTTAAACTCCAGCTCACATCTTTGTAGCAAGTTAAAAAGTTTATTGTAAGTTCTCAGCTAAGCTGCTCAGGAATGAGTTTTGACTTCTACTACAGAGATATTAACTGTTAGTTATTCTTCTGAAACTAACTGTTCTTTATTCTTGAAGATTGTCTTCAGAAGTGATTTTAATGCAACTTATTTGAGTTCTGTGTCATTCTTAACACAGTTAAATGATGACTCTGAACTGATACTGTCTCAGATGTTGAGTGAGCTAGTATTGTTTCAGCTTATCCTTCTCATTACTTACTGCTGGTCATTTTTGCTTGCTTCTTCATTGTGACCTTGAGGGTGAGAGGTTAATTCTCTACTGATTATAGTGAAGGTTTTGTGTTCTCTTTACTTCAGAAACCAACCTGAGCTGTCTTTGTCACTTCAGTGATTGACACAGTTATCATTGTAGTAAGATATTCATAATATACTGATATAAGAAGGTTTTTTCTTCTTGTTCTGAAGTGTTTTCACATACATCTTCTTCTTATATAGTGAGTGTGCTGGTTCAGACTTTCAGCCTCTACAGTTGTATATGAAATGTTTAATCTTTCTGCAATTAAAACACTTCTTTTCTCCCTGCCATGTTCTTGTCTTTCTGAGTACATATTGACACATTGCAGCATCAATTTCTATAGGTTGTGATTCATAGTTGAGTTTCTTTGTTGAAGTTTGAACTTTCTCCTTTATCACTATCACACTCTTCTTTTTCAGCCTGTGCTTGTACTGGCAGTTATCAATTATTGTAGCTCTAAGTATCATTCTCTTCAGGGTTGTTGGTCAATCTGCTCAGGTGAGCTCATTCTTCACAGAGTTCTTCAACCCTTAATAGTACTGAGATAGTTGCACACTATTCTCCCAGGTGGTTGAAGCTGTAATTCTCTGAAACTTGACAGTATAAGCAGATACTGCTTCAGTCTGCTTCAACACATGAAGTTTTTGCTTCATTATTCTTTCCTCATCAATGTTCTCAAAAGCTCACTGTATTCAATTCTTAAACACTTGAAAGAAGGTGAAGATCTTAATAGTATTGTTATCCTGATTCTTCTCCTTCTGTTTGAGGTAGTCAGTCAACACAGATTGAAACCACTTTACAGTGTAGTCTTTAAGATAGATTGCAGTGTACATTACTTTATCAGTGTTCAACTTGAATTGTGATTCATTAAAACAGATGTTCATCTTGATCTGCAAAAGAAAAGTCTTAAGTTTACTTCTCTCTCCTCTGAACAAGTCTGATAGTGCAATCTTAAGAGTCTTAACAACTACAGATGTGCTGAGTTTCTCTATAACAGTCTTCAACACTTCTCTCTGCTTCAAGAAAGATGACTCAGACTGATCCTTGAACATTGCTTAAATAGTCAACAGTGATGCTTCAAACATTCTCTAAAAGATGGTGCTCAAAGTGTAACAGAATGAATGCTTTAAGACTGAAAGATTATTAAGTGAAGTATTATGTAGGACTAACTAAGACTTGTAGACAATAGTTGACATTCATTATATAAGTTGAGTACAAGGCTCCTAACTATAGGTTTTACTCTCTTTATATAGTAGCCTCAAACTCACTTTAATTACTCTGATCACTGCAGTCACACCTGCAACTGCTGTAACTGAGATGATCATCACTAATCACTCTAATCACTGTAGTTACACCTGCAACTGCTGTAACTGAGGTAATTATCACAGGTCTATAGTTGTTCTGACTTATGCTGACTAATCTATTTATAATATGCATCTTTCTGTTGCAAACTTCTAACTGACTATATTGTTAAGTACAGGGATTTTATAATAAGATTTTGTAGTTACTGCATTACAGGTGATCATTTTTGTTTTATTTTAAAAGAGTTAAACAAGTGTAAGTACTGCATTTAGTCAGAAAATGCTTATAATCTAACTATCTCATCAGCAGCACTTAATTATGTGAGTAAGAAGCTTAAGCAGCTTTAAAAGAAAAAGAAAGAGCTAAAAGTGAAGAAAGAAAGACTTTATAAACAAATTACTTTTCTTTTAAAGTGTTAGATATTCTTAATAGACACTGAGCTTTGTAATATTGAAGAGTTAAAGAAGAATAAGTGTATATAGACTGAAGCTTCTACTCAGCTTATAGATCTCTCTTCTGAAGTTTTTATATCTGAGAATTTCAACCTCACAGCTGTTTCTATTAACTGATTTACTCTGAATTCTAATAATAAAACTTCTGTAATAGAGTTGAACAACAAGTAAGATTTTCTTTTAACTTTTGAATATTGCCTGCTGAGTTATAATCTTTTTATTTTATTAAGAAGTGTAGCTGACTACTAATATCTTATCTGTCTAGTATCTTCTTCACTTTAAACTCAGTGTCTTAACTTCTAAAATTAACTTTGAGTAACATCTTCTGTACTGAGGTTTTTGAGTCTGCAGGTTTGAATATAGAAATATAGAAGACTGAATATACTTTTATTTATAAAGAAAGTTTAAGTTCATAGTTAACACTTCTCTTAACTTTTATAATTTAGAATGATCTCAGCTTAATGTAGTTCAGCTTGTTGCTGAATTATTAGATCTTAATATTTTATTAAAGAAGATATATCTTATCTCTCTCTCTAAGAGTAGATTCTTTATCTCTCTTCTTATTGTAGTACATAGCTAATTATTCTGAATAAAACTGTATATCTCTTTATAACTGTTTATATAAATTCTTTAAATGATTTATCTGTATACTGACTTTTTGCACTATATATTACAGGTAGATTAGTCAGCACAGGTTGAAGTAACTATAGACCTATAACAGTTATCTCAGTTGCAGCAGTTGTAGATGTAACTGCAGTGATCAGAGTAATCAGTGATGATCACCTCAGTTACAGCAGTTGCAGATGTAACTGCAGTAATCAGAGTAATCAGTAAGAGCTTAAGACTACAATATAGAAAGAGTAGAACTTATAGTTAAGAACCTCATGCTCAACTTATATAGTGAATGTCAACTATTGTCTACAAGCCTTAGTTAGTCCCACATAATACTTCACTTAATAATCTTTCAGTCTTAGGGTATTCACTCTGTTACACTTTAAGCATTATCTTTTAAGAGACATTTAAAGCATCACTGTTGACTACTTAAGCAATGTTCAAAGATTAGTTCAAGTTATCTTTCTTAAAGTAGAGAGAAGTGTTGAAGACTGTTATAGAGAAACTCAGTGCACCTTTAGTCACTAAGACTTTCAAGATTATATTATCAGACTTGTTTAGAGAAGAGAGAAGTAAACTTAAGACTTTTCTTTTACAGATTAAGATGAACATCTGCTTCAACAAATCACAGTTCAAGTTGAATACTGATAAAGTACTGTACACTGTAATCTACTTTAGAGATTATGCTGCAAAATGGTTTCAGTCTGTGTTGACTGACTACCTCAAACAGGTAGAGAAGAACTGAGATAATGATACTGTTAAGATCTTTGCCTCCTTTTAAGTGTTTAAGAATTGAATACAGTGGGCCTTTGAGGACATTAATGAAGAAAGAATGGTGGAACAAAAACTTTATGCATTGAAGCAGACTGAAGCAGTATCTGCTTATATCACTGAGTTTCAGAGAATTGCAGCCTCAACAACTTGAGGAGATAGTGCACAATTATTCCAGTATTACTAAGGGCTGAAGGACTCTGTGAAGGACAAACTTGCTCAAGTGAATTGATCAGTAACTCTAAAGAGGATGATACTCAGGGCTACAATAATTGATAACTGCCAGTACAAGCAAAAGCTGGAAAAGAAAGGTGTAATAGTGATGAAGGAAAAGGTTTCAACTCTGACAAAGAAATCTAACTACAGACTACAACCTATGGAAATTGATGCTGCAACACATCAATATGTACTCAGAAAGACAGAAGTGTGACAGGGAGAAAAGAAGTGTTTTAATTGCAGAAAAGTCAGACAGTTCACACATAACTGTAGAGGCTGAAAGCCTGAACCAGCACATTCACTATACAAGAAAAAGATGTATGCAGAAACACTTTAGAATGATAAGAAGAAACCTTTTCATGTCAGTATGTTGTGAACATCTTATTACAATGATAACTGCATCAATTACTAAAGTGATAAAGATGGCTCCAGATGGTTTCTGAAGTAAAGAGAACACAAAATCTTCACTATAATCAGTAGAGGATCAACCTCTCACCTCTAAGATCACAATAAAGAAGCAAGCAAAGATGATCAGCAGTAAGTAATAAGAAGAATGAGCTGAAATAACACTAGCTCACTCAACATCTGAGACAGTATCAGTTCAGAGTCATCATTTAACTGTATAAAGAATGATGCAGAATTTAAATAAGTTGCATCAAAACCACTTCTGAAGACAATCTCTGAGAATAGGGAACAGTTAGTTTCAGAACAATAATCAACAGTTGATACCTTTCTAATAGAAGTCAGAACCTATTTCTGAGCAGTTTAGTTGAGAACTTATAATGAACTTTTCAACTTGCTACAAAGACATGAGTCAGAGTTCAAGTACTGTATGTAAGAAGTGAAAGAATGAATCTGAAAGATAATCTTGAATGAAGAGTGAATGAATAACAGTCAGTTATTCAGAGAAGTACCTCTGTAAGAGGCACTTAGAGACATTGTTCAGGAACATTCATTCACAGGTTCAAGATTCACAGTTGAGAGAGAATATGTGACTTTAAGTGAAGCTCACATACCTCACAAACTTTGAGCAAAGATATGGACTCTGAGAGCAGAGTATGTGTGACACAACTCAAGAAACAATCTACAACAGTGAGTGAATCTCAAACAGTTTGAGTATATTAAAGAAGTACAGGAGAAACCCTCCTTCTTTTCAAAAAACTAGAAAGCCCTTTGAGTTAGAGGTAATTAGAGACATCTACTTAAAAGCCTCTGAGCTGTAAGTATAATGTAGCAGGAGACCTGAAGAGCTTCTGAGTCTAAATCAAAGTAAATGATTATGCAGTAAGACTATTGATAGATAGTGGCTGTACAGAAAACTTTCTGACACTGCAGTTTACCAGAAAAAATGATATCCTAATACTAAAGAAGGACCTCAACTGGCAGTATCAACTATACAGATTCAATGGGAATTCAGTAGACAATAAAGAAGAGCTTATAAACTGTAAAACAGCTACTGTTCACCTTCAAGTTGCCTGACACTGGGAGAAAATCCAGTTCAACATAGTGGAGCAGCCAGGAAGTGATATAGTTCTAGGCATATCATAGCTCTGAAAGTCCAATCCAGTAATTGATTGAGCAGAGAATGAGATATGCTTTGTAAAAGAATCAACTTCAGCAAAGTTATATTCAATTATGTACTCACCTGAAGATGTGAAAGTCTTCACCATGACAGCAGAAGAGATGTGTGAGAAACTGAAGAACTCTGACATTAAGATACTGTAGAGCAGGCTAGTCTCAGAGGACTGAGACTCTGTTATCAAGTTATCTATTTCTAAAGAATATAATGACTTCAAAGAGATGTTTGAGGATAAGAGCAATGATACTGCACTATTAAAACATCAAGACTGGGACCACAAGATTAAGATAGAAGAAGGGAAGCAATTCACTTAACAATCTATCTATCTGTTATCAGCTCAGAAAAATGAATGCATTGTGAGAATACTTAGAGGAAAACCTACAGAAAGAATTTATTAGGAAATTACAATCTTCAGCAGGTTATTCAATATTGTTTATATTAAAGATGAATAGAACCTTACAACTTTATGTCAACTATTGTGTTCTCAACAATATTACAATTAAGAACAGCTACCTGTTGCCACTTATATCAAAACTTCAAAATCAGTTGCAGGGAGCACAGTGGTTTATTAAGTTCAACATATCAGGAGTGTTCAACCAGATACAAATTAAAGAAGGCAACAAGTGAAAAACTGTGTTTTAAAATAAGATCAGAACTATATAAGTACCTAATTATGCCCTTTAAGCTAATCAACACATCAGTCACCTTTTAAGCTTTCATTAACAACATCTTACAACAATATCTAGATTTATTTGTAGTAGTATATCTTGATGATATTCTGATATACTCAAAGATGAAGGAGGAACATGTTGAACAGGTTTGCAAGGTCTTACAAGCACTAAAAGATGTAAACCTTCAGGTAAAACCTGAAAAGAGTGTGTTTCACACACAGAGAATACAGTTCTTAGAGTTTATAATAACCTCAGAAGGCATTTAAATAAACTCTGATAAGATAAAATTCATTACTGAATGACTGACACTGATAAATGTTAAGGAAGTGCAATTGTTCCTTGAATTTGTGAACTTCTACTGAAAGTTCATCAAGAAGTATTCAAAAATTGCAGCATCATTAACAGAGTTGATTAAGAAGAAACAGAGATTTCAATAATTAGAAGAAGCTGAGAAAGCCTTCAAAGAGTTGAAGAAGAGGTTCACTTCTCAACCAATTCTTGCAAGTTTTAACTCAGAGAAACCTATAATGCTTAGAATGAATGTGTCAGATGGAGCAATAGAAGTATACATCAGTCAGTTAAACAGTAAGAAATGTCTGCATTCAGTAGCTTTCTATTCACAAAAGTTTCAAGCAGCTGAAATAAACTATGAGATACACAACAAAGAACTATTAGCTATAGTTAATGCCTTCAAACAGTGGTGTGTGTACCTTCAGAGACTAAGACATCAGATTTAAGTGTATACAGATCATAAGAATCTGCTATACTTCATCATCACAAAAACTCTAAACAGACAACAGATACAGTGATTGAAAGAGTTGTCACAGTACAACTTTCAGATTCATTATTGAAAAGAATCAGAGAACATCAAAGTGAACACTCTCAGTTGAAGAGCAGACTATCTTCAAGACAAATCTACTGTTAATTACACTGTACTTAGAGAAGATGATTAAGGCAGATTAAGCTATAACAGAGAGTATAACCTCATCTATATAGTAGAAGGAAATGACTTTGAGAAACAGATTTAAGCAGCACTCAGAAAAGACAAATTTGTGAAACAAATTCTGAAAAACATTAATGATTATTAGAGTTTTAAAGAATGGACTGACCTTCTGCTCTTTAACAGATTGATCTATGTTTCAGACATCTTGCACTAAAAGTTAGTCAATGAAACTTATTCTGCATTGACAAGCAGACACTAAGAGACTGAGAAGACACTTAAAAGACTAACTAGAACCTACTACTTCTCACATATAAGAAAGAGAGTTAAGAAAGAAGTACAGAAGTGTAACATCTGTCAGAAGAGTAAGACAGATCACTATAAGCTGTACAGATTACTAAAATTGTCAGAAGCATTAAAGAAATTATAGTCAAGTATTACATTAGACTTTGTGATTAAGCTATTTAAGTCTAAGAAACCATTGATCAAAGTGCTATACAATGCAATATTAGTCATAACTGACAAGCTCACAAAGTATGAATACTTTATACTATATAAAGAAGCCTTCAGTGCAGAGAAACTAGTGTACATATTTCTAAGAGTGTTAGCAGCAAACTACAGAATTCTGAACAAGATCATTTCAGATAGAGATAAACTCTTCATCTTGAAGTTCTGAAAATCCTTAATGAACCAGCTAGAAGTACATTATAAGTTATCAACAGTGTACCATCTACAGACTGACAGACAAATAGAGAGACTGAATCAGACAATAAAACAGTATTTACACTGCTATATTAACTACCAGCAAACCAACTGAGTAGAACTTCTATCAGTAGCTCAGCTAATATACAATACAGCAATTACAGAAACAACAGAAGTATCATTATTCTTTATAAACTATGAGTTCAACATCAAGATCAACAAATTAAGAGGACTGGTCAGCATAGTACAGAAAGTCAGCATTTAAGTAGAACAACTATCAAGTTTGCATAAGTAGTTACAACAAGATATTCAGTTCTTTTCTGAGAGATCAGCCATATATCATAATAAGAAGAGAGATAGAAAACCTACTCTCAAAGAGAGAGACAAGATGTACCTCCTTCAAAAAAATATCAAGATTAAACAATTCAGCAGCAAACTGAATCACATTAAGCTAGAACTATTTCAAATCACAAAAGTTAAAGAAAGTGTCAACTATGAGCTAGCACTTTCACCTCAGATGAGACTTCATTCAGTATTTCATGTATTCCTTCTTGAATTAGTGGACTTAGAAACACTGTTGCAGACAAAACCACTTGAGATCAACAAAGAAAGTTAGAATACTGAGTTCAAGGTAGAAGAAATACTAGAAGAATAAGAAATTGATGATCAGCTATATTTCTTAATAAAGTGAAAAGATTACAATTCTGTAGAAAGCACTTAAGAGCTAGAAGAAAACCTTACTTGTTGTTCAACCCTGTTGCAGGAGTTTCATCACTAAAAACTGCAGCAGATCAGTTAAAAGAAGTCAGTACAAGATTGAAATCCTCAGCACTAGAAGAAAATACAGAGTGAAGAGAAGAAAGAGAGTCTCTGAGCAGCAAGTACTTCTCTGCCTTCATCTCCTCTATGTTTTAAAGCTCAGTCTTCACTAGCTTTCTGTGATGTTTCTCAAGAGATGAAAGTTGTTTGTGAAGTCTTTCTTTCTTCACTTTAACCTCTCAGTGTCTCTTATTCAGGATTCACTTCTTCTGAGAAATCACAAGCTTCTTCTTACAGAGATGATGAATTTCTTTATTAACACAATTAAACTCTTGTGTAGAAATAGTCAGCTCACAACTTCACTTTAAGTGAACACACTCTCTGCATCAGTTAGACTTCAATAACATTTTACACTTGTGATCAGCACCAACACATTAAGTGCAGAGACACATAGCACTGATCTTAGAGAAGTTGATAGAATCAGTAAGATGACAGCAACAGAATAACTGAGTAGAAGTACAATGTTTTTAAACACAGTTTAAAGGCATTAAGAGTGAAAAGGAGAAAAGAATTCTTTGAGATAAAGATTCTCAGAGGAGGAACTAGTGTTACAGGTAGATTAGTTAGCACAGGTCAGAGTAACTATAGATCTATAACAGTCACCTCAGTTACAGCAGTTGCAGGTGTAACTGCAGTGATCAGAGTGATCAGTGGTAATTACCTCAGTCACAGCAGTTGCAGGTGTGACTGCAGTGATTAGAGTAACCAGTGAGAGCTTAAGACTACTATATAGAAAGAATAGAACTCATAGTTAAGAGCCTTGTACTCAACTTATATAGTGAATGTCAACTATTATCTACAAGTCTTAGTTAGTCTCACATAATACTTCACTTAATAATCTTTCAGCCTTAGAGCATTCACCCTGTTACACTATACTGACTAGCGCTTTTAATTTATGAATGTTGACATTGAATCTGTAGTTTATAAAGAATAATAAGACTTCTATTATCTCAGTCATCACTGTATTATATGCTAGTTAAGCAACTGATAAAAGTTCTACTTAATTGTTTTGTTGATAATTAATATAACAGTGTAAGTACTGTTCTATTATCTAATTTAATCTTTCTGTTTGTCTGTTTATCTGAGGATAATACACTGTTAACAACTTGTAATGAACTTCTAGCTGATTTGTTAAAGATTTTCAGAACTTTAAAGTGAACAATTTGTCTCTATTTAATATTACTTTGTCTAAGATTTCATAATTTGCTGCTAATATTCTTAGAAATATGTATACTAGTTTCTTCACAGTTAAGCTTTCTCTATAAAGAAGAAAGTACTTATACTTTGTCAGTCTGTCTATTATAATCAGTATTGACTTGTATAGTATTCTGATTAACAGTTCTCTGAACTTAAATAACTTAACTATAAAGTTCAATGCTATGCTTAATTATGATTACAATGATGTTTTTAATGATTTCAGCAGTCTGTACAGTTTATAATAATCTATCTTATTTGTTTAACAAATATTACAATTTTACATTTCTTCCTCTATCTTCTTTCTTATGTGGAAAAAGTAGTAGATTCTAGTTAATCTCTTAAGCATTTTCTCAATTTTCTGATGTTTATTCATTATTGCAGAATAGGTTTTACTGACTAACTTTCAGTATAAAACATCTGATACATAGATCAATCTGTTAAAAAGTAGAAAATTAGTTTATTTCTTAAAGCTTAAATAATTACTAATATAATTCAAAATCTGTTGTACAAACTTATCTTTTCTGAGCATTGTTCTAACTTAATCTTTAAATTTGTCATTCTCTATCTGTATAGTGAGATTTCATTCTTTATTATATTGCATTATTCTATGTTTGTTCATCTGTAGTATAGTATAATTGACAATAGACTTATCTTAAAGGTAGTCTGTTCTTTAACTGAGAGTATTCACTTTAACATTTTTTATTTTTTTTCTGTAATGAATCTGAAAGTTGTACTACAACAATTTCTTTAATCAATGTACTTATCTTTAATTTAAGACTTTTATTGTTGTAAAGTATAATAAATTCTTATAATCTGTATATACTTAAATCTTATACTTTAGTTCTTTTAAATATACTCATCACTGCTTAAAGATGTTAACAATGACTAACAGCTCTTTATTATATATCTTATAGTTTATTTTAGCTGCTTGAAACTTTTATTAGTAGAAAACTATTAGATGCAGACATTTCTTATTATTTAACTGATTAATATATACTTCTATTGCTCTGTCTAACACATTCATCTTAAGTGTTATAGATTTCTCAGGGTCAAAGCTTGCAAGAATTAATTGAGAAGTAAACTTCTTCCTTAACTCAGTGAAGACTTTTTTAACTTCTAACAATTATTAAAATTTCTGATTCTTTTTAATCATTTCTGTTAATGATGTCACAATTCTTAAATACTTCTTAATGAACTTTTTATAAAAATTTGTGAATTTAAGAAAGAACTGTACTTCCTTAACATTTATTAATGTTAATTATTCAACTATGAATTTTATCTTTTTAGAGTTTATTTAAAGACCTTTTGAGATTACTATAAACTCTAGAAACTGTACTCTTTTAGTGTAAAACACACTTTTCTCTAATTTTATTCTCAGGTTTACATTCTTTAAAGCTTGTAAAACTAGCTGAACTTGCTTAATATAATTCTTCTTAATTTTTAAGTATATTAAGATGTTGTCAAGATATACTACTATAAATGAGTTCAGATACTTTCTTAACATATTATTAATGAAAGCTTAATAGATGACAGATGTGTTAATTAATTTAAATAACATAATTAGATACTTATAAAGTTCTGATCTTATTTAAAACACTGTCTTTTACTTATTTTCCTCCTTTATCTGTATCTAATTAAAGGTGTTTAATATATTAAACTTAATAAATCACTGTGCTCTTTAAAATTGATTCTGAAGTTCTGAGATCAGTAATAACAGATAGCTGTTCTTTATTATAATATTGTTGAATGTCTAATAGTTAACACACAGTCATAAAGTCTCATTAGTCTTTAATATAAATAATATTAGATATTTTGCTGATGACTGAGATTTCTTTATAAATTCTTTTCACAGGTTTTCTTCTAAGTATTCTCATAATGCATTCATTTTCTGAGGTGATAATAAGTAGATAGATTGCTTAATAGAGTTCTTTCTCATCTTTATCTTTGTTTTGTAATTTCTGTTTTAATGTTTTAATAGAGTGATGTTATTACTTCAGTCTGTAAACATCTCTTTAAAGTTGTAATATTCTTCAGAAATAGATAACTTAATAACAGAGTCTTAATCTTCTGAGACTAATCTGCTTTACAGTATTTAAGTGTTAGAGTTCTTTAATTCCTTGCACATTTCTTTTATCATTATAATGAAGACTTTCACACCTTCAGATAAGTATGTTATCAGATATAGCTTTATTAAAGTCAATTCTTTCACAAAGTATATCTTGTTTTTAACTTAATTAATCATTGAATTGATTTTTTAAACCTATAATGTGTCTAGAACTATATCACTGCCTGATTACTTCACTATATCAAACTGAATCTTTTCTCAGTGATGTGCTATTTAAAGATAAATAATAGCTGTTTTACAGTCTATAAGTTCTTTATTACTCTTTACTGAATTCTTATTAAATTTATACAGTCTGTACTGTTGGTTGAAGTTCTTTACTTATATTGAGATATTGTGTTCTTTTATAAAAACTGATGATAAGAAATTCTCAGTACAGTCACTATCAATCAGTAGTTGTGCTATGTAGTCATTAATCTTAATTTAGATTTAGAAACTTTTCAGATCTTCTACTGTATTATACTTACAGTCTAAAGACTTTTAAGTAGATATCTTTAGTTATCTCTAACCTGAAGAGCTTTCTAGTTTTGTAAGTTAAAGAAGAGCTTCTTACACACTTCTCTAATATACTTAAACTCTTTTAAGTTGACTCACTGCTGTAAGTAGTTTTATAAGTTGCATCTGATATACTCTGCTCTTAAGACTCAGACTTTTATTTATAATACACTGAGAATATAAGCTTCTCTGAGAGTTACATATTCTTTTGCTATTGTGAAGTGAAATCCTTTCAGTGAGTATTTCTGAACTACATCTTAAAGTGCTTTTAGAGGGGCAATTTCTCTAAATAGTTAGCTATTATCTATACATTCTTCATTCAGTATCATCTTTTAAATCCTCTCTTTAACTTATTGCATTCAACACTCAAATTCAAGTTCTTATTTTTGAAGCAGATTAAAGACTTCATTATAAGTTTCTAATTAAACTGCTTAGAAATAAGTTTTTACTTTCATTATAATGATATTAATGTTACACTGCTTACTAAGTAAGATTACTAAGTAAGTTAGCTGCTTATTGCACTTGAAGCACTTATAACTTTAAGCACAATAAGCACAATGAGTAGGTTGCTTATTACACTTAAAGTGCTTATAGCTTTAAGTATAATAAGTACAATAAGTATAAAAGTGATCAGTAAAGACTTCAGTATCTTTATAACATCACAAGTCTTCTATAGACTATATAATCAGAGGTAGAATTATAGTTAGAAGCTTATACTCAACTTATATAGTAAATATCAACTACTGTCTACAACCTTTAATAGTTTCACTTGATACTTCACTTAATAATCTTTCAGCCTTAGAGCATCCTTTTGTTACACTTTAAGCACCACCTTTAAAGGACATTTAAAGTATCAACAATGACTATTATCTTCTATATTTAAGGAATACTCTGAGTTCTTCTTCTTTAAGAGGACTGCAATCTCACAATCTCTTTCAGTGATGGAGGAAGCAATGATCTCAGTAATCATAAAAATTCTTAAGATAGCACCATTTAATATATTTAAGAGAGAGAGAAGCAAGCTTAAACCTTTCTTACTTCAGATTAAGATGAATTTTCACTTTAATAAATCTCAGTTCAAAAGTAATACTGACAAGATGTTATACATTACTACTTAAGAAATTACATCATTAAGTGATTTCAACCTGTTTTAACTGATTTCTTAGAGAATGTTAAGAAGAACTGCAATAATAATATAAATAAAATCTTCTCTTTCTTTAAGATGTTTAAAGATCATATGCAGTGAGCCTTTAAAGATATAGATAAGAAAAGAACAGTGAAGAGAAAGCTTTATACATTGAAGCAGACTGAGGCAATATCTGTCTATTTTACTGAGTTTTAGAGAATTGCTGTCTTAACTATCTGAAACAACAGTGTACAGCTGTTTTAGTGCTATTAGAAGCTGAAGAACTCTGTAAAGAATAAGCTCTCTTATGCTGATTAATCTATCACATTAGAGAAAATGATCATCAGAGCTATAATTATCAATAATTAACAGTACAAGTGTAAGCTGAAAAAGAAGAATATAATTTTAATATACAGAAAAGGAAAAGACTCACTGTTAAAATCTTATAACAGCTCTAAATTAATGAAGATTAATGCAACAATATGCCAGCTTTTTTCTCAAATAAAGAAAATATGATAAGAAGGAAAAAAGTGCTACAACTGTAGAAAAGTTAAACACTTTATATAAGATTGCAGAGGCTGTAAACCTGAATCAACTCACCCTCTATATAAAAAGAAAAGATATTTAAACTCTCTTATATAAGTCTATTGTGAATTATCTGCTACAATAACAGCTGTGTAATTCATTAAAGTGATAAAGAAGATTTCAGATAATTTCTTTACACAAGAGATTATAAGATCTTTACTACAATCAGTAGAGAATCTGTCTCTTTATAACACATCATCATTGAACACTTCAGAGAAGTGAAGACTAATAATCAGCAAGAACAAATAAGAGCAAGAGAATAAGATAACTTTAGCTTAAAGTTATTATTTAACTATGTAAAAAGTGATTTGAAGTCAGAATAATTCACTTTAAAACCACTTTCAGAGACTCTGTTAGAAAACAGAGAAAGAATAATTACAACAGATAATGAGATCATTAACATTACTGTAGTAAAAGTGAAAACTCACTTCTAAGTAGTTTAACTAGAAATATATAATGAAATCTTTAATCTACTTCAGAAACAAAAACCCAGTTTTAAATCTTAAATACAATAAGTTGAAGAACAAATTTAAAAAGTGATACTGAATGAAAAATGCATAGATAACAGCTGACTATTTAGAGAACTTACTTCTCTAAAAGCACTCTGTAATGTAGTACAAAAATACCTGTTAAAAGAATTTCACTTTATAATAGAAGAAGGATATATGACTTCTAAAGAAGCTCACATTCTTAATGCATTATAAATGAAGTTCTGGACCTTAAAAGCAGAATATGTTTAACAAGATTTATAGAATGATTCACAAAAATGAGTTAACTCAGAGAAGTTTGAGTACACTAAAGAAGTGCATAAAAAGCTCTTCTTTGACTTAAAAAACTAGAGAGCTCTCTGAGTTCAAGACATCTAAAGATGTCTTCTTATTAGTCTTCAAACTGTAAGTATTATGCAGCAGGAGATCTGAAAAGATTTTAAATTTAAGTTAAAGTTAATGATCATACAGTATAACTATTGATTGATAGCAGCTGCACAGGGAATTTCTTATCACTAACTTTTATGAGAGAACACAACATCTCATTATAAATAGAGAATTCTGATCAACAGTACAGACTGTATAAATTTAATAAGAACTCAATAAAGAATAATAAAGAACTTATAGACTGTAAAACAACTAAAGTTTATCTTTAATTAGTATATTACTGAGAAAAGATCCAGTTTAATATAGTGAAGTAATCAGATAGTGATATAGTTCTAGACATATTATAACTCTGAAAGATCAATTCAATAATCAATTAAGTTAAGAATGAGATATGCTTTATGAAAGAATTGACTTTAATAAAGCTATACTCAATAATGTACTCATTTAAAGGTGTGAAAGTCTTCACTATAACAGTGAAAGAAATGCATAAGGAATTAAAGAACTCTAATACTCAGATACTGTAAAGCCAGTTAGTCTCAGAGAATTAAGACACAGTTATTAAGATATTTATCTCTAAAGAATATAATAACTTTAAAGAGATGTTTGTAAATTAGAGTGATGACATCATCTTACTGAAACATCAAGACTGAGATTATAAGATAAAGATAGAGAAAGGAAAAAAGTTTACTAAGTAATCTATTTACTCACTGTCTTCTCAGAGGTTAAATGCTTTGTGAGAATACTTAGAAGAGAACTTGAAAAAAGAATTTATATAAGAATCTCAGTCATCAGCAAGATATCTGATACTGTTTATATTAAAAACTGATAAAATCTTATGTTTGTGTGTCAACTACTAAGCACTTAACAATATTATTATAAAAAACAGTTACTCACTATTACTTATTTTAAAACTTCAGAATCAATTTCAAGGAACTCAGTAATTTATCAAGTTCAACATACTAAGTGTATTTAATCAGATATGAATTAAGAAGAGAGATAAGTGAAAGACAGCATTTTGAATAAAATTAAAACTCTATAAGTACTTAATTATACTGTTTGAATTGACTAATACACCTGTCATCTTTTAAGTCTTCATTAATAATGTACTGAGAGAGTATCTAGACTTGTTTGTAGTAGTATATCTCGATGACATCTTAATATACTTAAAAATAAAGGAGAATTCTATTAAGCAAGTTCAGCTAGTTCTACAAGTCTTAAAGAATACAAATCTGAGTGTAAAGCTCAAGAAGAGTGTGTTTTATACAAAAAGAATACAATTTCTAGAGTTTATAATAACCTCAAAAGAACTTTAAATGAATCTTAAAAAGATAAAGTCTATTACTAAGTGATCAACATCAACAAATGTTAAGAAAGTACAGTTGTTTCTAGAATTCACAAATTTCTATAGAAAATTTATAGAAAAGTATTCAAAAATTGCAACATCATTAATAGAAATGACTAGAAAGAATCAGAAGTTTTAGTAATTATTAGAAGCTAAAAAAGCCTTTATTAAGTTGAAGAAGAGATTCACTTCTCAATTAATTCTTACAAGCTTTAACTCTGAGAAATCTATAACACTTAAGACAAACACATTGAACAGAGCAATAAAAGCATATATTAGTTAATTAAATAATAAGCTCAGTAGTCTTTTACTTACAGAAGTTATAAATAGCTGAAATAAACTACAAGATATATAATAAAGAGCTACTAGTTATTGTAAACACCTTTAAACAGTGATGAGTGTATTTAAAAGAATTAAAGCATAAGATTTAAGTATATACAGATTATAAAAATCTGTTATACTTCATAACAACAAAAGTTTTAAATTGAAGATAGATACATTGATTAAAGAAGTTATTGCAGTACAACTTTCAGATTCATTATTGAAAAGAATCAGAGAATATTAAAGTGAATACTTTCAGCTGAAGAGCAGATTACTTACAAGATAATAAATCTGTAATTAGTTATATTATACTTCAAATAAACAAATATAAAATAATGCAGTACAACAGAGGATGCAATCTCATTACTCAGATAGAGAACAACAAGTTTAAAAAATAAGTTAAAATAACACTTAAAAAAGACAAATTTGTGCAACAAATTCTGAACAATTTTAGTAATTATTTAAGTTTTAAAGAGTGAACTGGTCTTCTACTTTTTAACAGATTGATCTATGTACCAGATATTTTACACTGAAAGTTAATCAGGGAAACTTATTCAGCAGTAATGAGTGAATACTAAGAAATTGAGAAAACACTTAAGAGACTGACTAGAACTTACTACTTTCCTTACATAAGAAAAAAGATAGAGAAAGAGATGCAGAAGTGCAACATTTGCTGAAGAAGTAAAATAGATTATTACAAACTGTATAGACTGCTAAAAACATTAAAAACATCATTGCACTCATAATTAAGTATAGCACTAGACTTTATAGTCAAGCTATTTAAGTTCAGAGAGTCATTAATCAAAGTATTATACAATTTAATACTAGTGATAACAGATTAGTTAATGAAGTACAGATACTTTCTCTTATATAAGAAAAGCTTAACTGTAAAGAAACTGATGTACATATTTCTCAGAGGGTCCTCATAAAATGACACCCCCCTTAATACATTGACACCCCCTTTTTTGATACATTGACACCCCCCCTCACGCTAGCCTAATCAGGCAATAACTTCAAGATTTCATGTTTTTATGTTTCATATATCAAGAGTTCTTTTGAGTGAACACTTGTTTTCACACATTTATCTTGCTCAATTCATGAAGATCTAGCTAACATTTGTAAAGGGATCACCTCCCACCTTCTACCTCACTGCCACTGCTGCTCCTATATCTGCCATACACCCCCCCCCCTCTGCCAAAAATCTGGGGCAGCTCCAGCCAATGAAGTGCTGCCCAATTTTGTTCAGCCTGCCATGCAATGGATCACTGACTTGGCGGCATGCCTCTAGGCCAGAGTTCTACTGACTGGCAAGCTGAAATGACTCCATCAGACCTTCTGGAACCCCTTGATAGGAAGGAGTCCCCTGAGCTCACTGCCCTCACTGCCTCTGAGATCTCATATCACTGAGATGGTTGACCACAGGGGCAAAGTTAGCAAACTGAGAGAGGGTTGTCTACCCTGCAGCAGCCTCTTCAGAGACCTGCTTCAGTGTCTTCTGCTGCTGCCCTCATCTCTATTGTCCTCTCTGCTCTCTCTGCCCTCCTCAGCCTGCCTATCCTCAGCCTCCCTGTGCTCTCTGAATCTCATCAGAGGAAGCTGCCTCAGTAAGCAGCTGCTGTGAGGCCTGTTGAGACTGCTGTCAGTCTCTAATGTGAGCAGCATGCTCTACAATCTTAAAGAGGAAGTAGTCCTGCTGAGTTGAGCTCTCTGACTGCCTGCTTCAGTCTCTTTCACCACCCTGTTGTCTCTGAATGACCTCAGGGTCTTGAATATGGCTAACCTGACTTAGAGCTGCTAGTTATGGGTTCAGTACTTGCTCTAAAGCATGCTCTAAGGCTGGAACTGGGTCTGCAGCTGGTGAATCTGCTCTAACAGAGGCTGGAGGGGAAGGAGAAAGAGAAGAATGAGGAAGAATGTCTGACAGGCAGTCTTGAAGGTGCCAGTAGGAGTGAATATTATCTGGGGTTGAAAGACACCTGTCTCCACACATTGCTGAAGTTCATGACTGCATAGGAGACCAGTTGTACAGTGAAATACCTCTGAGCAGGCTGAAGGTTCAGGTCCTCAGCTGTTTATATCTCATTGCTTAAGCATCAGGTTAAGGGCTTCAGGACTGATCTGTCAGTCAAGCTGCCTGAAAATCTCTATGTTATGGTGATCCCCCATGTGAGTCCTTGCTCTTTCAACTCAAAACATATACTGATGCAGCTGATTTGTCAGGAGAAGCTTTATATTCTCTAAAACCTGTAGAAGGTCTCTGAAGCTTGTTTCAAAGGCCTGTTTCAGCACAGTGTGACTGCCTTTACCATGAGAGGTCATCAGGGTATTAAAATGCATAACCTCATTGGTTCAGGCTCTAACAAAGCGGGTTTTGAGAAGGTGGAACCAGGTACCATCCAGATAATTAATCAGGTGTCAGTATTTATCGTTTCACTTAGTCTTGAAGTTGTTCCAGGCAGTATCAAAGTTGTCTGGAGTTAGAGAATTGACCAGGGCTAATCAATTGTTATAGAACTGCTCCCACTCCTCCTTTGTCTCAAAGGCAAGTTGACAGTAGGCTTGAACAGCCTTGTTAACATGCCAAAAACAGAGCAGGTGCTTTGTGTCTGAAAAGATGTCTAGCAGAGCATTAATGACTGCTAATGCCCTGTCTGTAAGCACAATTTTAGGGCCACAAAGATCAAGCTGTCAATAAAGAGCCCTAATACAACGCATAACTCATGAGAAATCACCCTCTTTCTCATTGCAGAGAAAGTAAAACGCCACTCAGAAATTCTTGCTCAAGGATGTTATACCAATGATGTTGAGGAGAGGCATATTGAAGCAGTTAGTCTTGTAAGTACAGTCCATAATTAGAACCTCAGGGTTCAGGGCTAGCAGTTGAAGAGACTCTGTATGGCTAAAGAACAGGTGAGAAAGCCAGTGAACCCCATCTTTAAGGAACTCTGTATACCAGTCCTCATGCCTGAAAAGCTCCTCCATTAGGGCCAGTATGGGGGTCCTAAAGTTAAGCCTTTGACAATGCAGGCATGCCTTCTTGTTATATATGTCCTCAATATCTAGGGGTAATTTAGGGTTGTTAACCATTAAGGCAGAGAGAATTTGGCCTGGTCTAACATGGATTCAAGTCTTTATATCAATGAAATTGGAGACAGCAGGTGTCAGGGCTGCTTTTCAGAGTGTTGAGTGGCTCATAATTGAGCTGGCTTCATAGTTATGTTCTGGTTTCTTCACATCTAGGGTTCACTCCCCCCCTTTTTGACGGGCCACTGCCTCAAAGGGGCATCCAACCATACAGGTAGACGTGTGACAGCACTTTTTAAAGTCTCAGAGGGGGGGGCATTGACTGCAAGTAGCCCCCTTATTGCACTGAAGATATACCCTAGAGACAACCCCCTTTTTTGTGTTGAATCGACGTTTAACTACAGCAAAACCCTGCTCCAGAGCATGCTCATTGACGGCCTCAATAAGGGCTTCAACAGTTGCAAAAGTCTCTCCTATATGAGGTGGCTGTAGGCTCATGGGGGCAGGTGTATCATCCCCAGACAAGAACGATGAGGATGATGAGGACGGGTCATACTCCATAATTTGAAGGTGTAGGTGTAAGGTTTTGAGGTATGAATAGGGCTTTAAGGAGTGTATTAAAAAAATGAAGGCAGTGGCATGCTGAAAAATCTATTCTATGTGTCATACATGTTTAATTATACCTGATGTAGCTAGCTAGTCACGTCAGAATTACCTGATTAGGGGGGGTGTCAATGTATTAAGAGGGGGTGTCATTCTAAGAAGAGGGGGTGTCATTTTATGAGGACCCTTTCTCAGAGTGTTAGCAGCAAACTATAGAATTGCAGATAAATTAATATTAAATAGAGATAAGCTATTTACTTTAAAGTTTTAGAAATTCTTAACAGATTAGTTAGAAATTCACTATAAGTTGTCAACAGTATATTATTTCCAAATAGATAAATAAATGAAAAGACTAAATCAAACAATAAAACAATACTTACACTGTTATGTCAACTATTAACAGAATAACTGAGTAGAACTTTTATTAATTACTTAACTAGTATACAACACTGCTTATACTGAGATAATAGAAGTCTCATCATTTTTTATTAACTACAGATTCAACATCAATATCTATAAATTAAAGAAAGCTAGCTAGCATAGTACAGAAAGTCAGTATATAGATAAATCACTTAAAAGATCTATATGAACAATTGCAGAAGAATATACAGTTTTATTCAGAATAATTAGTCATATATTACAATAAAAAAAGAAGTAGAGAACCTACTCTTAAGAAGAAAGATAAGATATATCTTCTTTAATAAAACATCAAGATTAGATAATTCAGTAACAAGTTAAACTATATTAAGCTAAAATCATTTCAAATTGCAAAAGTTAAGAAAAGTGTTAACTATAAACTTAAGCTTTCTTCACAAGTAAAAATAAATCTAATCTTTCATATCTCTTTACTTAAACCTGCAGACCCTGAAACATCTTTACAGGGTAAGCCATCAGAAGTTAATTCTGAATAGACAGAAGATTGATAATCAGTCACACTTTTTAGTAAAGTGAAAAGATTACAACTTAGCAGGCAATACTTAAGAGTTAGAAGAGAATCTTACTCATTATTCAACATTGCTAAGACAGTTTCATTAATAGAACTTAGAGTAAATCAGTTATTTAAAGCTGCTGTAAGATTAAAATTCTTAAGTATAAAGAGAGCAGAGAAGAACTGAGTAGACTAAACTGAGAACTCAGTCTGTAACTACTCATTCTGCTTAAACTTCTCAATGTTGTGAAGCTCAATGTCAATAAGGGCAGTCTGACACTTTGTGAAAAATGAGATCTGCTTATAAAGTCTCTCTTTCTTTACTTACAGATCTCTTTTTTCTTTCTGAAGTTTTTCTTTCTTTATTTTAAGACTTCACTTCTTCTTCTTAAGACAATGAAGCTCTTTTACCACTCACTTCAGTTCAACTAGAGAGATTGTTAAGTTATAAGCTAAACTTAAATGCACACATCTCTTACATTTATCAGACTTATCTGACATCATGCAGTGCAATCTCTTAGAGTTACAACAGTTGCATATATGTATAGCAGTACTTCTGTTCTTGAGAATAAAACCAGTCAGATGCAATCAATAAGAAGAGAAAAAAGACTGTTTCTTTTACACTTAAAATCAAGACATTAAATCATTGAGGTTTTTAACAATGAAAATGTTAAAGAGAGAGCTAGTGTTATATTACTTACTAAGTGAGATTACTAAGTAAGTTAGCTGCTCATTGTGCTTAAAGCACTTATAGCTTTAAGCACAATGAGCATAATGAGTACAATAAGTACAGAAGTGATCAGTAAAGACCTCAGTATCTTTATAATACTATAAGTCTTCTACAGACTATATAATCAAAGGTAGAATTATAGTTAAAAGCTTATACTCAACTTATATAGTAAATATCAACTACTGTCTACAATTTTTAATAGTCTCACTTAATACTTTATTTAATAATCTTTTAGTCTTAGAGTATTCTTTTATTATAATTAACAGTTTTACTTTCTGTTGTAGTCATCTCTTCTCTATTTTCTGATAGAGTCTCTGAAAGTGATTCTGAGATGAATCATTCTGATTCTAGATCACTGTGAGGCTATAGCACCTTCTATTCTAAGAAGGTGTATAGCAGGGTCTGTAGCAATATGAGATAGAGCAAGATATAGATATATAGTCTATATATATGCTAGAACTAATAACTAAGGAAGGAAGAAGAAGTGAGTACAGAGTTTTACTGTGCACTGCTAAGTTGCTTAGTAGGCACTAAGCTCAATGTGTTACTATGTTGTGACAATCACTTTTCACATAGTTAAATAATGACTTTAAACTGAAGTCATTTTGTTTTATTTGTCTCATCTATTCTTACTGATTGTCAGCTTCTGCTTCACTGACACACTGAATAGTGATATATTATAAAGAGATGAGTTCTTTACTGACTGCTGTAAAGATCTTATAATCTTTTATATAGAGAAATCATTCAGAACTATTCTTGTCACTTCAGTAATTTACACAGTTGTTATCATAACAGACAGTCTACAATAAGCTTATATAAGAGAATTTAAATATCTTTTCTTAAAGAGCTTTTGCAAACATCTTTTTCTTATATAAGAAATAAGTTAATTCAGACTTACAGCCTCTGCAATCTTGTACAAAGTGTTTAACTTTTCTGTAATTATAACACTTCTTTTCTTCTTATTACATTTTCTGCATTTAGAAAGGAGGTCAGTGTGTTACTGCATTAATTTTCATTAATTTAGAGCTGTTATAAGGTTTTAACAGCAGGTTTTTCTTCTTTTCTTATACTAAAATTACACTCTTCTTTTTCAGCTTTCACTTATACTGTTGATTGTTAATAACTGTAGCTCAAATAATCATTTCTTTAATATATTTAATTAATCAGTATAAGAGAGCTCATCTTTTACAGAGTTTTTCAGCTTCTAATAGTACTGAAATAACTGCACACTATTATCTTAAATAATTAAGATGATGATTCTCTAAAACTCAGTAAAATAGACAAATACTGCTCTAATCTGCTTTAATATATAAAGCTTTCTTTTCACTGTTCTTTTCTCATCTATATCTTTAAAGACTCACTGTATATAATTCTTAAACATCTTGAAGGAAGAGAAGATCTTGTTATGTTCTTATTATAATGCTTTTCAGCATTTTTCAAAAAATCAGTTAAGATAGACTAAAATCACTTAGCAGTATAATCTCTCAGATAAGTTACAGTGTACAACACTTTATTAATGTCACTCTTAAACTGAGATTCATTAAAGTGAATGTTCATCTCAACTTAAAGTAAGAAGAGTTTTAACTTGCCTCTCTCTCTCTTAAACACATTGAGTAGTGCTATCTTGAGAATCTTAATAATTACTGAAGTTGTTGCTTTCTTCATTACTGAAAGAGATTACAAGATCACAGTTCTCTTAGAGAAAGAGAACTCAGATTGTTTTATAAATATAAAAGATAATAGTTATTATTAATACTTTGAATATCCTTCAAAGGTAATACTTAAAGTGTAACAGAAGAATGCTCTGAGACTAAAATATTATTAAATAAAGTATTAAGTGAGACTATTAAAAGTTGTAGGCAGTAGTTAGCATTTACTATATAAGTTGAGTACAAGCTTCTAACTATAATTCTACCTCTGATTATATAGATTCTAGAAGACTTATAGTATTATAAAGATACTCTGATCTGAGTGATCAACATGATGCTTATAGTAATTGTAGTATAATCACTATAAGCAGCATTCTACTGACTGATTCAGTGCTTAGAGTGCTTATAGTATAATTACTATAAGCAGCATTCTACTGACTGATTCAGTGCTCAGAGTGCTTATAGTACAATCACTATAAGCAGTACTGAGACTTTACTTCTCACATATTACTCTCATATCATAACTTGTAACAGAAAACTATATAGAAGTTAGTAAAAAATCTACAACATACTGAGACTTTAATAAAACAGTTTTACATTATAAATTCTATAAAGTCATCTAAAGAGTTGAGAAAATATTTTTCAATTTCTGAAGAAAGAAAGCCTACATCAAGTTATTAGACTTAATAACAAGTTTAAAAATACACTAAAAGACTTCACACTTATAATCTCACTATAAATGCATTTATAAATGTTAGTACAAACATTAAAGCAACAATTAAAAACTATCTTAAAGATCAAAGTCACAAAATATTTCTATATACATTGTTAAGAATTTTCTGTACCTCCTCTGCAATTTTACAACTAATGAGGTCACAAATGCAAACATCAACAGAGGTTTTAAACAGTGAAGACTCAGTTGAGAGCAGGCTGACATTATCACTAGTGTTATTCAGTCAATTGTTGAAAATTAGTAGAGGGGTGACAAATAAGTCTAAAAAGAGACAACATACTTGAAGTTATTTAAGAGACTGATGAGGTCTTCTGAGAACTCAGTCTCATTGCATGACGTGCAGTCAGCAGCTGAAAAGGGAGCAGTCTCTTTACTCAAAGACTCAGTGAGGAATCTAAGAACTATTAGTAACTGACTAATAGATACTCAATAAAACAAAGACTTACTGCTGCAAGTGGTAGGTGAAGAGAAGGACTCCTTACACCCTCCGCCAGGCAGCTTCAGGTTAGTTCTTGATGCATTCGAGGATTTGTTGGTTCATCTTTCCCGCCGTTAAGTTTGAAAGAGGAAAATATACTTGTCTTCTTGGCTACAGTATCGATAATTGTACTCCCACTCATTGTTCGTCCACGCCGGTTCAGTCGGGGATGGTTGCAAACTTCCCGGCCGATCACGGCTAGGCACCTTAACTCAAATCATTTAAGCTGGAAACCTCCCTACTCTCGCCTTGCGATCGCGCTGCTGCCACCGATTGTTATCGCAGTTCTCGATCATCTCGACCCATGGCGACCCAAGCGCAGGATACGGCTGATCCACCGGTGACGACGTCCATCCCAGGACCTTCCCATCAACCTCAGCAGCAAGCAGGTGACGCAGCTCTACAGGTAGATAATAATGTAACGGCCCCTCATTCCTTCCCTCCTCAATGTCCCTCCGCTGAGAAAATCAGAGCACGGAGACAGAGTCATCGTACGGAGATGAAATGTAATATACCCACGTCATCGCGCCTACCTCACGCTGATCAAGAGGCAAAAGATCAACTTACACTGCATCCCTCACATCTTCTGTCAACGGTTTCGTCGAAGAGTATGGACGGAAATATAGCTCCTTCTTACGTACCTCTATTGTCTCATCCTATGAAAGCCTGTCTCACCCTTCCTCGCAGGAGATATGCTCCCAGTTGACGAGCAGGAAAACGATAGACTCGACATCTATCATGCCATGATGCTTGTTCTGCTACATGGAAAGCTGCATTTAGCACCCATTGGACAGCATCCCCAGCGCGTTCTGGACCTGGGCACTGGAACCGGTGGGTGGGCCATAGACTTCGCCGATCAATACCCTTCGGCTGAGTTGACTGGATTGTACCTTCTTGACAAGAACATGGACTGAAGAATATCCCCAGGTAATCGCCAATGATCTCAGCCCAATCCAACCTACAAAAGTCCCCCCGAATCTTCAGTTCATCATCGATGACGTGGAGGCTGATTGGGGATATGGAAAAAAGTCTTTTGACTATATCCACGCACGATATCTAGCTGCATCTGTGAAAGACTGGCCTAGGTTGACCCAACAAGCGTTCAACTGCGTCAAACCTGGCGGCTGGGTGGAATTCCAAGACTGGGATACGTTCATATACTCGGCAGACGACACTGTGCCCAAAGACAGCTCATTACACCTATATCACGAATACACCAGTGCTCGTCGCAACGCAGCCGGATGTTCCACTCAGCCTGGTCCTTCGCTGGAAGGATGGCTTAGAGACGCAGGTTTCATCAATGTTCTGGCGATCAAGACGCCGGTCCCACTTGGGATATGGCCCAAGAACAAGAAACTCAAACAAGTCGGCGCCTACAACCTCCTTCAATTCACACAAGGGCTAGAGGGCATCGCTATTGGCTGTCTGACTGCGATATCGGGGAACGACAAACCTTGGTCTATTGAAGAAGTGCAAGACTTACTCGCGAAGACGAGGTCGGATCTGAAAAACTCGAGGCTTCATGGTCAATATGACTTGTAAGTGTCCTAGATGAGCTTCTTTGAACGTTGCCCTGCTGTTGCTTGGTGGGGGGAGGAAACAATAAAGTCATGCTGACCAACTGAAATCTACAGCTTTATTGTATATGGGCAGAAACCTAGAGCCCCAAGCACCTCGAATGTATGATGAGAGTACTGGAGTGGGCGATTGTTCTAGGGCTGTTCGAACAGTCTTATACCGTGACGAGTGCGTGGGTGATTTCTAAGTCTACAAATGACAGGCTTTGCAGACAGTCTGCCACAAGGTGGCGTACTTTCTGAGAATAGGTGAAGTGATTTATTGTGTCGCATAATCTAGCCTGGAGTCGAAGTTTGAGTTTGAGAGCGGAGTTGTTTCCCCAATCTTGCGGTCCACGCGATACTTGTTGCCTACCCGCAGGTTCTAGAAGTGAGCTTAGGGCAACGTTTTGCTTGTGGCATGAAAGGGACAGAACAAAAGCTGTATTGAGCAGCGAAAACGAGATTGAGCTGAAGTGAGAAGCATAGTGTTGCTACATTGTGGATAGGAACCGAATCTTTAGCAAGGGCAGCTCGAGGACCAACTCACGATAGAGGCCATGTTGAAGATTAATGGAATTCTAACTTTGACGAATTTGGAAACTGTTTAGAAGTTAACTGAGGATAGAGGAGAGACTTTAGGTCGAGTTGCATGGCTGTGAGTCGACTAGGTAATGGTGGATTGCTGTGAAGAGGCTGAGGGTAGACGTTCGGAAGTTGCGAAAGGAAAGCCGCATGAGCAGTGCAACCAGAACGTTGCAGGCATGACGGGCGGCAGCTCTTTCGACGAACGGAAGGATGGAAAGCCGATCTCCGAAAGGCGCTCTAGAGTATGTCCTGTTGTCGTTAGGGGCAATTCAAGCTTCGGCCGCATGAGTCCAATTGTTTCGGTAGCCGCGTTCCTCTCGTCATCACCTTGATCTTCCATTTTTATCAAGCCCATGTAGCTAGTTTTACTATCATTTAAATCCTGCATTCCTTCCACAACGACCCCAATGCAAGGCTGTTATTGAGCTGAAGAATTGCACTTGTTCCTTAAGGTGGAGGAACGGGTAGAGGTTGACTGTTGAAGTCGGGAAGAGTGCTTGCATCGAAATCGGCTTGATCCGTAGTTAAGCCAAGACGTGGCGGAGCATGAGCAGCACTTAGGTGCCTTGATTCCGATCGATCATGCTGGTTTGACTGACTTAGTCAAAACGTTGGTGGCGTCTGCGTTGAGATAAGGTCTGCCCGGTGCAGCCGACGTCGTCTACTCAGTTTCCATCTCCGCCAAAGTCCCTATATCAGCGGTCAGTTTAATATGATGTAAATCAACGGGTCGAGACTTGCATCTTCTTGAGCTTCTAAGGCCCTCTCGACTGTTTCAAGTTTTCTATCCTCAGCAGCCCGCTTTTTTCTTCTTTGCCAGTCTTCCCGTGCCCAGTCAGCAAGGCTGGCATGGTATTTCTCATCCTCTGCTTGTCGATTTTGCTCCACCCCCATGTCTTCCATTTGGCGCTTGTTTATGATTGCCGTTTGACAACGAGCAGGTGCGTCTCCACGCCCTGCGAGTCGTAAAAGGAGAGCATCAAAGCCCTCCGGACCAGATCGAGATCATTGAGACAGTGCTGGGGTGGGAGGTTGCGAGATGACAGACGATGTTCCAATTGGACTGAGCGACGTCTCCATGACGGCCAAATTGCTGTGTTGCATCATATTCAGACATTGCAGATGTGTTAAGCTGTGAGCTGTAGATTGCCAGGTCGGTACCCGGACGTGTGTTTAAGTAAAATCACGTGGACAAGATCATGGCATGTGGGCGCTTGTTCCTTTCTGGATCCGCGCGCCGATTCTCGCGTTTTCTGGATCCGCGCTCCGATTCTTCATTTCTGGATCCGTCACTGTTCGAAGAGGGTATATGACTAACCATGATATCTTCTACAACCATTTCCATGTCAAATTCGAATGAGCTTGACAGCATATCACAAACGTATTACCTGCTCGCATGGAAGGATTGGTTTGAATAGAGGACCAGCGGAGGGTGATAGCGGTAGTAGTGATTCAAGGTCGTAGCAAGATATCCAGGCTCCCCCAGCAAAGTGGGGGAGAAAGACACGGGGTATAGAAAGCCATGCGGGAATGAAAGCCATGCGGGAAAGAAACCCCCGGGGGAAAGAAAACCACCGGGAAAGAAGCCCGTAGGGGAATGGAGCCACAGGGGAATGGAGCCACAGGGGAATGGAGCCACAGGGGAATAGAGCCCATGAAGGAAGAGAGCTCGTGGGGGAATGGAGCCCGTGAGGGAATAGAGATGCTAAGAATGGAGCGATAGACAGACCTCTATGTGCCAGACTGAACGCTTTTCCACTGATGATGCTTCTTATCCTGTCTATTCTGCCTTCACGTCTGGGTCCTCTATTGCCTTCCGCAGTACCTTTCTCATCTGAGAATAGAGCTTTGGATCGTCCTTTTCCCATCTCTCGCCATTTGGAAATACCAGCCTTCGCAGTTTATTCACCCAAGGAATCAATGGCTTGTGATACGTCGTAAAATGTTCACCCGCCATCTTGAGGAAGTCACCCTCGTGACCCACCATTCCCTTTTTTATTTCAGCCAGTTCCTCCGTATCAGCATAGTTCCATTTCTCGAATCTCGGAACCAATCTGCCCTCCCCTCTCGGCCCAGCGTAATGTATGCAAATCCAGAAGAAAACCCAAAAAAAGGACTCTAAGTCGTGCCTGAAGGATCTTTTCTCGCCGTACAGCGCTCCAATTGACATAAAAGCCCTCGTTCCAGTCTTTTTCGGAGCTCCAGACGGATTCTCGCGATTCTCCTTGATCGCGAGGTCAAGGTCGATCAAGAATGATGGCCAAGAAGGATTGTGGTCCTCTTCATTCATCATGAGGTTCCCTATCGATATATCGCTCTGGAGTCTACCGGTAATGTCACGTAATGACTCATGTCCTGTCATTGTCAGTCCTGAGTATGGCCATTCTCTGCTTGCGTTTCTCACCTGTAATATGACCTTCTAACGCAGCAAGCATTGCGACCCGCGAGCTTGCCTTATGTATGCCTTTCCCGTAATCGCGCAGAACCACACGACGACGCACCCGATTCAGCTTTGTCTGGCTTCCTCCCTGCTTGTGTGGCGAACTCGAGCATGTGCGCTTGCTCGACGGTAACGGTGCGTTAAGAGAACTCGACGATCGCTTCCGAGTGATGCTCCTACTTCTACTCCTCTGCAAACTTTTAGACTTACTTGGTGGGAGCATCTTGCCCTCTACCTTGCTTGCCGAGGCGATTTGAAACGCATTGCTCGCTTTCATGATGTCCAGCCCTTTTCGAACATTTCCGTTGATGTCATCCTCGCTGCCGCCCACGTGCACCGTTTCATGATGATAATATCTGGCCACGTTCACCACTCCTTTCTCTGTTGCTTCACGAAGCAACTCGCCTTCTTCTTCCCGTTCAGGGTACTGCCATGAATCCTTGACAACAAGGATCTGCTTGGACTTGTCTCCTTCGCGGTGCGCTTTCCAGCAAGTTGTTGCTCGTCCAGCCACGGAGGAGTGTCGCTTCATTAGCTCGTCGACGACAAGTCGCTCTGGCTTCCCATTTCGCGTGATCTTCATGTAGCGTCTACCATCCTCTTCCGAGATCGTAGGGTCGAATCCGAGTTGTTCGTCATTCATCCAGAGATACCCCATTATTACTAAGATGAAATGAAGACCTTCCTTGTTGATATCGAATGGAGAAGAAGCGATACCTCCCAGTCGGTCAAACTCCCACAACCGCATGGTAGATCCGCAAAGGGTAAATCCAGTAACGAAGCGGCGGGTATCTTGAGCGGTCAAAACCTCTCTCGCGTACCTTGCTAGGTCAAGCCATGTACTCGTATGTCTATCAGCGTTCGGATTGCTTTTCAGCTCTCCTGGAACGAGAATCCGTAACCAATCATAACGAACGCAGTCGGTACCCCTCGTGTCGTTCACAAAACCAACATCAAGTTTGCGGTGAGTGGTAGACCCTAACAAAGGCTGACTTGGCCGAGCCAAAGGCCTCCGTGGAATGTTCGGGACTGGCTCACTTCCTTTCGCAAACTCCAGAAACTTGTCAACCAGCTCTTTCAACCACTTTAGGACCCGTTCTTCCTTTGCGTCCTTGGGCCAGTCACGCCAGCCGCCTTCCTCAGTGTATAACGGATCTTTCCCTCCTTGACACTTCCTGAAGACAGCGTCTGCCACCGACGTGAGATTCGCGACTTCACCGAAGAAGGCGTCGAAGAAGTCCGGAACATCGATAAAGAGCGATGACCCCAGCTCATCCTTCAGCGCGTCATCGAAGTATTTCCTGTTCTCAGACGTATTGACGAAGCTGCCCGTGTTGAAGGAGATGGGAGTTTGATGAGGGTAGGGTAGTTGACGAGGAGCGGGTGTCGACTCAGCCACGAGGTCGGACACAGCATTCAAGATAGCCTCGTCAGACGCTTCCTTGTCGATCTCATCCAGTATTGGGATGATGGATCTAACATCGAGATCATCTGAATCAACGACAGATGAGAATCTTCCAAGGTCGCCGAACAGGGTTCCGCGGCGGTTTGGCGAAGGAAGGTGCCGAGCAACCGGAAGGTTCTGCAGGGCCGGGAACAGGTTGAACGCGAGGTTTTTAAGCGCTGCGTACATTTAGCAGGATCTTTGCTGTCGGACGGGGCCATCTCACTGTCATCATTCAGGTGCTGCGCTGCATCAGATGATTCATGGACGCCCAGCTCCTTGCAAGCTGAGTTGAAATCCCTGCGAAATGCATCGAGCCCCATGCCTATAGGATACTTCTTGATGATCTCTGACCTGGAGAGGTTGGCCATTGCACAGCGCCTAATAGAATCAACTGAGGCAGGCGGCTCGACCTCACGGTAAACGAGAAGGGCTCAGGCAGGCATTCGTAGCTCAGAGTCGTGATGCATTGGAAGTGTTGAGACTTAGATCGCGGACTGGCGTAGCAATGCTTGGCGCACATTAACAGCTACCTTAGGCCTGAGCAGGAAAAGCAGTCGTTCAGCCTTTTATGACGTCCCTCCGTTGACCGCTTGACTTGAAGCAAATCATTCATGAGCTTGCTCATGTTAAATCTCCATAGGGGTTCCAAATCGCGTTTCGGCCGCTAGTGGAGCAGATTTTTCCGCTCCGGAGGTGGTTTATTCCCTCTTTAAGACTAATGTAATGTACCCAGCAACGCAGCAGGATAGGCAATGCTGCAGCCCCCCCCCCAAAATTGAAATTACCCATTTCTCCACCATAATTGCATGCATTCAATGGAGAAAGAAGAGTGTATTCTAAAGGCCATTAAGGCCTATAATGACGCCCTTAAAGATTCAGAAAGCAGCTGGAGACACAGGCTAGAAAGTTAAATCAGCTGTAGAATAAAGAGAAGAAGCAAACTGTTAAGACTACAGCTGTCACAGTAAAAGCAGCCTTAAAGATGCTGAAATGCATAGAACCTAAAGCTCTATTATAGACTATAATGTAAAGCTTTAAAGTTTCTTATTTTGATTAAAATCTACAGCTTAATTAGTAAAATTCTGATTTTTATTTATAGAGGGAAAGGAGTACAGTATTATCTATTCTGCAGCATTACTGAGTACATTATATTAGACTTACTGTAATCTTAATACAATCTGTAACTTCTGCATTTTTACTGTACTGTATAACTATAATACTGTAATTACTATAAACTATCTTATCTGTAGTGCTTATAAGTATTTAAAGCTCATTACTGAATTTAGTTACTATACTGCATCATAAGTTAAGTTTAAGTTAAATTTTAAGTTAAGTTATAATAGAGAAAACTTAATCTATTAACTTAAACTCAGAGAATTCTGAGTTAACTCAGTATATACAAATAGTTATAATAGTCTTTATAGTAGTTAGTTAGTCTGAAGATAAAGGTCATTCTCATCTTTTAATAAGGCTGTTTCTTACCTTCTAATATAGCTGTTTCTTACTGTTTAATAAGGCTGTTTCTCACTGTCTAATATAGCAGTTTTCTCATCTTCTTTCTCACTGTTTAATAAGGCTGTTTCTTACTATTTAATATAGCTATTTTCTCATCTTTTAATAAAACTGTTTCTTATCTTCTTTCTTACTATTTAATACAGCTGTTTTCTTATCTTTTAATAAGATTGTTTCTTGTCTTTTAATACAATTATTCTCTTATCTTCTAATAAGGTTGTTCTCTTATCTTCTTATAAAACTGTTTCTTATCTTCTTTCTCACTGTCTAATAAGGCTATTTCTCATCTTCTAATAAGGCTGTTTTCACTGTCTAGTAAAGCTGTTTTAGAAGCCTTATTAAGAGTTAATCTAAACTGAGTTTTTCAGAAAACTTAAAAAAAATCCAACTTAAACTTAACTTATGATGCAGTATATTAATGATACAGACTGTTAGGATTTAAAAATTTATTCAGCTTATAGAGCTGTAAGTTTAAAGTTCTTTTCTGTAATCTTTTTAATCTGTATTTTAGAAGAACTTATACAGATGTATTTATACTACAGTATAAAATGAATTATATATATCTTCAGTAAAATACATCTGTATAAGACTGTCACTCAGTGAATTAAGTCTAAATATAAAATATTTACTTTAATTATCTTAATATCTTAAGATAAAAGCTGAGTAAGATAAATAAACAAATTATGTTACTGGAATAAAGAAAAAAAATATACAGACTTAACAGTATATATAGAATTAAGATAATATTTTAACTTTAATATTATTTAAGTAAGTTAAACAGTTTAAACAGTTTAAATAGCTTTATTTTCAGTATTACTACTTATAGTCACTTAATTAATTTTAATTATTTCAATAGAAAAGTCCTGCTGTAGTAACTACTATATATTAAAAATGTTAAAGAATAAAGAATTATATTTATAATAATCTATTATAAATATCTGTTTAAAATAGTTTTGAATCTGTTTAGATTTTATTTAATAGTTAATTTACATCTTTTAATAGTTAAATAGTCACTGTAGCTTTATTATCTTTTATTGAATAGGCAGGGCTACGTTGGTCTCCTTGAGGCAAGTGACTGAACAACTAGATGATATGCTCTCTAATGGATATAACGAGTATGGTAATCGATGGTTGTATATATAGTGTTAATAGTGGAAGTCATACGAAGCGTATGACAATCTCTGCAACGAGACACTAGTCCTAAAGCAGGTGACTAGCCGAGCACAGCTGGTAAGCCAGCTGGTATGATGACTCTCATATTCAATATCTTTATATAACTCTACTATTTAGAAGAATACTGAAAATATATCAGTAATTTCTATTAAAATCTGACTCAACTACAACAGAATAAATACATTCAGTATAATAAAAATAATTTAATATAAAACTTAATTCTAAATAGATCTGTAAACACTATTATTACAGTTTTTAAAATAATTATATTAGTAAGTATAAAGCTACAGTGTAGTTATAGTACTGCTTACTTTACTTATATCTCACTACAGTCTATTTAGTGTGTAATTAAAAGTGAGTAAAGATAAGCAGTATTATACTTACTTTACTTACTTTTTATTACAGTCTATTTAGTGTGTGAGTAAAAGTAAGTAGAGGTAAGTAGTGTTAAACTTAATATAAGTCTTTTAAATCTATATAATAATAGTTATTTTTATAGTTAAAAGCTTGTACTTAACTTATATAATAAATATTAACTACTGTCTACAGCTTGCTATTTCTTCTATTCTTTAATTAATATCTTCTTCAGTCTTAAAACATACTCAATCATTATAACTGTGTAGTTTAAAAGAAAAGTGAAAAACATTTATTATATATTTAAATATAATTATTTAAATATTAACTTTGTTCTTAAATATCTGTTTATATTAACACAGATTAAGGAGCATTTTATTATTTATTTACATATTTATATTTAAGTATAACAGATAAAAGGGTAGCAGTTTAAGTATAAATTATATGTAGTAATATTTATGCAGAATACTTTAAATATTTATAATAAACTTTTATTGAATATGAAAGTCATCATATCAGCTGACTTACTGACTGAGTTCAGCTAGTCACCTGCTTTAGAACTAGTGTCTCATTGCAGAGATTGTTATACACTTTGTACAACATCCACTACTAATTCTGATAACACTTGTCATATAAAACATAGTGCATACAAACAAGCTACTCAAGCTACTCAATCATTGTCTCACTAGATTGATGTAGCTCTGTTTGTTTATCAGGTTATGAGTTCAGACAGTGCAACTGAAATCATCACACCTAACCCCTTAACACACTGAGTCTATCAATATACTGAATCCATCAACCTACATACACACCATTGACAACTATGGCCTCAGCAGATGAATAAGATGACTGTGTTTGTACAAAACAAGTGATATTGACTGGATTTGACAATTGGAGGAGATGGTTGAGCAACATCAAGGCAAGTATGCAGAAGAAGAAGGTATAAAACTTAACAGAAAATGGAACAGCCTCTCAGCAGACACAGGCAGTTATGGAAAAGACTAAAGAAACAGCTTTAAGAATCATATTGAAATTCATTAACAACAACCTTTTTTGTACAATTGAAGGCATTAATGAAATAGCAAAGATTTGGGACAAGCTCAGGACTACATGCTCACAGGTTAATTAAGAAGTAGTATACACTATTCTGAATAAGTTGTTTGAATACACTGCAGCAAACAAAGTAAAGGGCTACATCAAATCAGTTAATGCAATATTTGAAGATGTCAGAAGTCTAATTAAGAGACTCAAGTCAGCTGTACAAGAAGACAGACATATAAAATGACATTCACATTGTTATTGCCTTTGAAGCTCTTGCCCCAGAGTATGACATCAATAAGGCCCACATCACCACCTCAAAGGAGATACAGGTGCAAGAAGTTCAGCAATACATGGCCTCTGAGAAAGTACAAATCAAATCTGACTGCCAGGTAGGTATTGAGCTAAAGCTGGCAATGAGTATGCAATATAGAGGGAGATCAACTGGCTACAACAATTTGTACAAAGGGAGAAGAGATTTTATTGACAATAGATTATGCTACAACTGTAGCAAACTCAGACATGTAATGCAGAACTGTCATCAGTCCAATAGAAGACCTGACTCAAAATGACAACATGATGACAATGGAAAATCATTTGTACAAAACAAGCATTCTAAACATCACCTCAACAAGGTCACTAATGTGAGCACTGACAATGATAATGAGAGTGAGGAGGAAGGAAAGAGACTATCATTGAGGATAATTAGACAGAAGCAGAAGCTTTCTACAGAAGACAACTGCTGATATGTCAACACATGTGCAGCTCAGCATATCATCAATCAGTTGAACCTATTCAAGCTGTCATCATTCTATAACAAAGAACACAAATTTGAAGCAGCAAATGGTGAGGCATTATATTGCATGAAGAAGGGAACAATAGTAATCCTCACCAGTTCTGAATCATTTGTATGAATACAGGATGTTTGTTATGTTCTAAAGACATTCACTAATCTCATCTCAATGAGTATTTTAAAGAGGTGTGAATGGTCATATTTGAATGAAGATGATCATATGTTATTAATCAAAGCAGCTGCCACTATTAGAGCTAAGCTTATCAAACAGAACATCTATCATCTAGTAATGTACAGGGGTAAAGATGTTATTATAGCAGTGCAAGATTAATAAGGAAGACCTACACATCTAATGAGTGCAACTCTGATGCAACATCTATAGCATCAGAGATTTAAGCATGCAAGCTATGCAAGAATTAAGCTAGCATCCATCATAATAAACAGACTACTTCTGAATCAGGTGAATAAATTTTATAAAGTAATTAATGAATCTGCAAGTGATTCTGAACATCTAAGTCTAAATAATTCTGAATGCCTAACTCCAGATGTGGAATCTCACTCAGTAAAAGGCAAAAGCAATTACATCATTGAACCTCTCACAGCAGTGCAAGCAGATGAAGCTTCTCTGAGTGTGTGCACACTGTGCATTCAGAGTAAGCAGACAAGAATCATTCAACATACACCTATAAGAGCTACAAACTGAATTTTCAAACAGCTACATTCAGATCTTTAAGGACCTCATAATTCTGAATCCTTAGGAGGATCTTTGTATGCTGCACTACTGGTAGATGACTACTTTAAGAAGTCATGGGTTGAGTTTCTAAAGATCAAGGATGAATTCTATGACTGGTTTATAGGCATGATTTCAAAGCTAGAGAAGTGTACTGATTAAGAACTTGAGCACCTACATGTTGATGAAGAGGGAGAGTATATTAGCTATGCACTGCTACACTGGTGCAAGACTAAAGAGATTACCATTAAACACTCAGCACTACACACCTCAGAGCATAATTCAGTAAGTGAACAGACCTGAAGAACACTTTATACAATGAAGGACTCTCTATTATTGAATGTCAAATTACCTAATGTCTTTTGAGCTGAGGCAATGCTTGCTGTCAATGAGCTGAAGAATTTACTATCAACATCAAAGAGGGATAAAGTTCTGAACCACATCATTACCGGTGTACAACTGAGTGTAGCTCACATACAGATATTTGAAAGCGTCACTCACATACATATTTCTAAGGAGAAGTGGATCAAATCTGACATCAAATGTACCTGAACCAGGATATTTCTGAGATATATAGAGTCTATAAAGAAATACTAAATATGAAGTCCACAACAATGTTCAGTTCATGAGATGTCATCAGTCACTATTGATGAGTCAATATCTGAAGTCTATCTACTCAATGAGTTTCCTCTACACTCTATTAGGACTAAAAATGCTAATTGTACTACTTCAGATGCATCATGTTGTAGAGGCTGACCACATCTTAAAAAACCAACACAACAAATCAGTGAGGAGGTGATGAAGTTGTATAAAGCTGTAAATACAGGTGCAACTGCTACACCTGCCTTAAGTTACAGAGGGAGCATTCAGAGTAAGACTGTGAGGGTGATGATACTTAAGATAGGCAGGGAACATCTCAGAAAGGTTGTTAAGAAGTCAATAATCAATGTGACAGAGTTAGGTGAATGGGGCATTCTCACACTAACAAGGAAAGATACTTGAGCTGAAAGTCTCACTGACTCAAAGTTACACACTTATAGAACAGTGAGGAATAGCTGTTATTCATCTGATCTAACAACTGTGAATGACCTGTATGCATCACATGTGAGGGAAAGAGCTGGCTTAAATGCGTCTAAGTTGGAAGCTACCCAATATTCAGCCAGTTACAGCACGCAAAAGGCGTTATGTATGCAAGACAAGAGTTCTCAAGATGGTGTGACAATGAGCAGATTTCAAGTATTGTGCAAAGAAGTGAAACTCTTACACTCTATGAAATCAGTAGCTGGTGAAAACACACTACATGATCAATTGAGGTCAATAGAGTCAGACATTGAAGAGGTATACATTTCAAACAAGAGGCTTAAGCTGATGAGCTTAGAGAAGACTGATTTATATGAAAAGATAGAAGAACTGAAGATCTACAGAGAGGCACTATCTGACCTTATTCATGAAAGGAGATGGTGAGATGCTATTCAGACTGAACTGAAAAGCTTGCAGTCATATGGTGTATAAGAGCTTGACAAGCTACCAGAAGAATGAAAGCCTATTGGTTGCAAATAGATATTCAAGATCAAGTACAATGAGAATAAATCAATAGAGAGGTACAAGGCACATCTAGTTGCACAGGGATTCTCACAACAAGAGAGTATTGACTATGAGAAAACATTTGCCCCAACTGTATAAAAGGAATCACTGAGAATATACCTCACTATTGTTGTTGCATTGGACCTCAAATTACATCAAATGAATGTTGTAGCAGCATATTTGATCAGTGACCTTGAAGTGAAAGGACAGGAGATTTATATAAGAATTTCAGAGAGAGCAGATGTACAACAAGGATGTACAGAGTTTGTATAACAAATTGTGAAGAGCTTGTACAGATTGAAGCAATCAGCATGTCTATAGAACAAGAAACTGATTGCATTCTGAAAGGACCAAGAGTATAAGTCTATACTAGCAGACAGAAGCATTATGGTCACTTTGTATAAATTAGAATTCATCATGATCAGCATCTATGTGGATGATCTTTTCATTGCAGCAACATCAATAGAACTCATTAAGGAAGTTAAGGGAGTTCTCAGCAAGGAATTCAATATGAAGAATCTTGAAGAAGCCAGAATGATTATTGAAATGTGGATCATTCACCATCAACTTAAGAGGTTATTGACGCTGGATCAGGCTTCATACATTCAAGATGTACTACAGGAAGAAAGCCTACTATCTTGTAACCCAGTATCAATTCCAATGGTGTCATAATCATACATCACTTTGAAGAACAACAGTGATAGTGACTCAACAAAAATCACTGCATATTAACACATGATAGGAAAGCTTCTGTACATTGCCTGTGAAACTCACTCAGACATCACCTTCACAGTTGACTGCTTGTCTCAGCAATGCTCAGATCCTCAAGTCAGTCATATCAGAGCTATCAGAAGGGTGTTACAATATCTTAAGAGAACAATGAATCAGAGAACAATGAATCTGAGAATTCACTACAACAGTTTGTACAATGACACACAATATCTACTAACTACCTTAGACTACACAGACAGCAACTTCATCAGAGACATCAGTGAAAGGAAGTTCACAATGAGATATTGTTTCTCCCTAGTAAGAGGTGTAATATCATGGTGTTCAAAGAAGCAACATACAGTCTCAACTTCCATCACTGAAGCTGAGTACATCACCATTGAACATGCTGTCAGGCAAGCAGTATAACTTTGTCACTTTCTTATTGAACTATCTATAGACCAGCTGCCAGCGTTTGTATGAATTTTGGGAGACAACCAGGCCAGCCTGAACCTTATTAAGAATGTAGAGTACCACAAATGAACAAAACATATTGACATTCAACATCATTATGTTAGGGAACTGATACAGGACAACTATGTATGCATAAAATGAGTATTCACAAAGAAACAACTTGCAGATAAATTCATCAAAGCATTGCCACAGTCAACATTCATTGAACATTGAACAAAATTGGGAATAATGCCTATTATACATGATCAATGTTCAATGAACGATGAGAAGAACTAGAATTGCAACAGTGGAAGCGCACTGTACAAATGTGACACCTTATCAATCATTTATGACAACACCTTATTACAGATTGATCAGGAAGGGATGTCTTTAAGAAAGTGTTCAGACTATTAATCTCACTCTTTTCCCACTGGGTTTTTAATGAGGAGATCACTGAGTGCTCTTGAGTGGCAGAGGATATATAAACTACAGAGTTCATGGTGTTAGAGGGAGCAGCAGTATACTGACTCAGGAGAAGTATTGAATATGAGAGTCATTATATCAGCTGACTTACTGACTGAGTTCAGCTAGTCACCTGCTTTAGAACTAGTGTCTCATTGCAGAGATTGTTATACACTTTATATAACATTCACTACTAACTCTGATAACACTTGTTATATAAAACATAGTGCATATAAACAAGCTACTCAAGCTACTCAACTATTGCCTCACTAGATTGACATAGCTCTGCTTGTTTATCAACTTTCACTTTTACTCTTTAAACTTAATGTAAGTTACTTAAAACCTGTTTAGTTTACTTAATTTAATATTATAATTAACTTTATCTAGATTTTGCTGTTAAAACCTTCTTCTAGTCACTTTAACTAAAGTACTAAACAGCAGTTCAACTCATTAATATATATTTAAAAAAAAGGTTATTTTTAATTAATTAATTTTTTTACAGGCTAATCACTCTGACTACAAGAATTTAAAAATTAATAAGAAAAATCTGCTAACTCTGTCTGAAAATAACTTTATTACTAATTAGCTGTCTGTATATAAGATAAATAAGTTCTTTTTTCTAAACTTAAACAATGTTCTAAACTGTTAAAATCTTTTAAAAACAGATTTAAATAAGTTTAATAATGAAAATTAACATCTTTAATCACTTATTATATATACAGTTAAAACAGTAAGATATTATAATAAAGATATAACTTACTGTAAATAACATTATCTTAAATAATAATTGTTATATATATATAACTTTAAAAACACATGCATTTAAACAAATATTAAATATTAAACACTCTATTTAAACAGCTAGTCACTTCAAGCTTAGCATTAATTAAAAACAACTCATTAAAAATTAAATTTAAATACTATAAAGCTACAGTATTAATGTATTTAACAAATATCTAAATGTCTATGCACTTGTATATAAGGGTTTTATATAAGGATTTTCACTATGTTGCTGCTGCTCCCTTCTATACAAGCTCAAGAAAAGGGGAGACTACATGCAGACTGATAGAGGAGATAGACATTTTGTGTAATTAATTAAGAATTATACTCTAGAGGTCAGCTAGCTATATAGAGAAGAAGAGAAAACATACTAGCAGCCATATCACATATACACTAGAAGAGTGCAGGCATAATCTAAATAACACTAGTACAGAGTAGACAGGTAAAAAGACTGTTCAACATCTCTTACATACACACAGTTGAGACTTCAGCTCAATCACTTTCTCATCTAACTTATAAAAGCAGTTACAGGCAGACTGCTTTGTAGACCTCTTTTAATCATACTTTCCTCACTCTAATTTCTTTCATGCCTCTTTTTCTCAAAGTGTGAGACAATTAGCCTCTTCTGAAGAGGCTGTCTAAGTGTTTAAGATGTTGAATAGACAGACTTATTCAGAAGTTTAAGACATTCTGTTCATAGTTGAAAGTGTTATAAATCATTATTATGATATGTCTGCTTTATACACTGTTTATTTAGCTGTTTAAGATGAAAACTTACATACTCTCTGAGTCTGTTAACAACAAACAGACCTCTTTAATGAGTCTTCAATTTCCCTGTATTCTTCTGATGTAAGAGAATTAGATCTTCAACAGAGAACTTCTTTAAAACAACACCTCAGTTGTACCTCTTCATTATACAGTCTTTTTTCTCCTCATTAGACTGAGAAACATTCTTCTGCTGAGCAGCTAGATTGAGCAGATGGCTCTAAACTGTCTAACAGTGAGCTCAGAACTCCTCAATAAACTTAAGCCATTGAGAAATAGTGACCTCAGCCAGACCTAAATCATCAAGAAGAGTTGTCAATGAGGGTGTGAGAGAAAACTCAATCAGAATGCTTAATGAGAAGTGATGAAGGTGATTAATTACTCAACTGTTAATCTTATAAATGACTCTTGTGAGGACTATATCCCACTTCACATTTAAGAATATAGACTTTCTAATAACCTCCTTCAAAATGTGGTTTTCTCACTCAATAAGATCAAAGGACTTAGAGGAGCTGCTTGAGTCAAAAAACAGTCTGATTTCTCACTTCTTTATGTACTCCTCCACAACACTGTTCTCAAAGTGCTGGCCTCAGTTAAGGAAGAAAGTGGTCAGCTGTGTAAATCAGTTAAACAAGTTCTTCAGAGCCTGTATTACATCTGAGGCATTTGCAGTTACACTCAGATAGGTTGTAAAGTACTGATTGAAGTAGTCTATAATATGTAGCACATACTTGTAGTCTGCTTGCATCTTTTCCATTGAATCTATAAAATCTATAGTTATTAGCTGAAATAAGTGATGAGTAACAATAGATTAGAGAAGCTGGCTTCTCTAAGCTGAAGCATAATGAGCACACTGCAGACACTCTGCAATATATTGTTCAACATCTGTAGACTGATCAGGCCAGTAGACAGAGCTGCATAGTTTAATAAGAGTGCTCTCTTTAACTCAATGACCACTGTTGTTATATGCTTCTCAGAGTGTATCAGCCACCTTAAACTTCAGAATGCAGAGCAGGTGCAATTCTTTCTAATGCATCTACAGTCTGAAGTTCTTGTTGATTCAATAGTTAAGACATTGTTATAAAAAGCTGACTGTAATCAGTGAGAGTAGATCATCTGTTTTAAGAAAGCAATATATAAGTCTGAATCACTTTAAACATTTGTAAGCCTCTTCTCAAGATACAGAAGACTACAGAGCAAAGACTGAGATGTTGTGTAGAGTACTCTAATCTATTACCTTCATTCACTTCACTTCTGTTAAGCTCTTCAAGAATGCTTCAAACTCATCCTTCTTATTCTTTTAAATTCATTGGTGTCTTTCTCACTGAAGACACTCTTAAGTGTCTCAGACAATGTTGTCCTTCTTACAGTTCCCTTTAAAGAGTATAATGTGAGACAGGCTGTCTGTCATCACATTTCACTCCTCTTTAATGTGAACAATCTTGATGTAGAGCTCTTGAAGCCTTGCTGTTCAATGCTTATATATGCCATTATGTAAGCTTAACTTCAAAAAGTAGACTAGGGGCTTATAGTCAGTATAAAGGATGTCTGAACAATCTGAATTTTGAAGGAGGTACTGAAACTTGATAGTGAACTTAATCATAATGCAGAGTTTCCATTTGTACATCTGATATTTCCTCTCAGTAGTGGAGAAGGTTAAAGCATTATAGATTATAGGAACTTCAACTGGCTTGAACACCTTGTTCTTTTTCTGAAACTGTGTAATCACCAGTCTCCCAGCAAAATCAGATGCATCAGTATAAAAATGAGTATCTAAAGACCAGTCAATTCCATTTATGACAACATTAGATGTGCACTTAATCTGTAAAAGCTTAAAAGACAGCTGCTTTAACTGTGTTCATCTTTAAGAAATAGCTTCAGTCAGTTAGTTCAGAGGTTGAGCAATCTCTGCAAAGTTCTTCACTCACTGACAGGTTATTCCTACTGCCTTTAAGAATCCCTGAACTTTCTAAACATTTGTAGGCTTCAGTCACTTAGTCAGCATCTTCATTCTAAATGAGAGAACATGAATCTTTCTACCTACATAGTGATCTACCCTCAGGGCAGTAATGCAGTTCACAAATAAACAAAACTTTCAGAATGATAGAGTTAGTCTTATTCACTCAATTTGAGGGAAAAACTGATCTTAAAGAAAGGCAAACTGGAACTCAAAGCCTGAATGGCCACTAAACAGGTCATCTATGTAAAAGGCTATAAAATTGGTATTAGTAGTCTCTTTATGCATTAAAGAAGACTCTGAATAGAGCTTTAAAATAGGCTCTAATGCAATATTCATAAGTTTGAACATTGTGAAGCCAGCTGACTTAAACCTCTAAAATATACAGATGAGTTACAGCTGCTCAATACCTGAAATTGAGAAGGTGAACAAATGACAATTATCTGAGTGTAGAACAACACTGAAATACTCATATTTTACATCTGTCTGAAAGAATGTTCAGTGCTGAAGGTTTAAAAGGTAGTTATAAACTTTAGACATAAGCTTTAAGTGGCTCTCAGATATGTTCTTCTTAACTTTACTGTAATTAAATGTGATTTACAGCTTATTAATAGGCTTGAGACTCTCTTCTTTATCAACAATGACTGAGTAAGTGTTTCATACTGATAACTGGCTGTTAGTGTGCTGAGTTCTCTTATATATCTCTTCAAACATACTGTTCTGCACAAGCTTCTGAAGTCACCACTCTCTATAAGGAGCTAATTGAAACTGAGCTTCTTCTGATAATGACTTTATGCCTGAATTAAGCTGTACTTAATGCACAATAAGGTTTATAGCTGATAGACTGTTCAAATTTGTGCCATTGAGGTGTCAGTAGAAGTAGAGAAGCTGAAGCACTTATAGCTCATCTGCTCTTATTGATATAAGTGTCTTAAGCTGAATTTTTAGCTCTGCTGCCCACTCTAGTAACTCTGCATAACTAGGGAAATTGCCTGAATTCACTGATAAAACACACCTCACTGGTCTTCACTGAACTGAGAAAGAGGCCTGCAGAGTCATAAAGTTAACCACTTCTAGACTGACTTAATTGAGATGTAGAAGGAGCTTTATACTCATCTCCTCAATACCTTGCATAGCTGTAAGCAATGAAGAGAATGAGTTGACATAATGAAGGTGTTGAACATTACAACTCTAAACTGAATGCTCTGAACAGTGAATAGTAATCTTCTTTAAGGAGGCAACTTCAGCTTAAATAAAGCAAGACATTAGTGCTGTTCTCAGCAGTTTAAAGTTATGTAGAGAATCTACTGAAAACTCTTCTTTAATCAGCTCAGCAGCTCATTATTCTTAAACAGACTCACTGAGCTGTCTGACTCCTTCTCTGTCTCACTGCTGTTTAATTTGTCTGCAAGCTGAGCTAGTATAACCTTTAGGTACATTAAAAGGTTGTAATTCTAGAAGAAAATGAGTTCTGACTTAACAATGTCTCTAACTGCCTCTTCAGCATGAGAATCACTGATCTTAATCCTGAATCTATAGATTTCAATGGTGATGTTTACAGAGTAGAGCTACAGAATATCTAGCAGTAGACTTAAATGCTTTATATCTGACACAGGTGAGAGTAGCTTAGAGGTTATAAAACGCTGAATATTTCTCTATATTTCCTCAACATCAAGCTTGAGATGCACTTAATAATGCAGAAGTGTCTTTTAATAATCTGCAGTCTTTATCATTAGATCAGCAAAGCTCACATCTGACAATAAGTGAAATAATAGCTTCAGCTGCTTAGTTATAGCTGTCAATATTACATTTATATTTGACCTCTAATCAGTCTGTACCTGTGAGCAATTCAGCTTCTGTTCACATTCTTCATCTATCTGAATCATGCAAGAAATCTGAAAAGCCTTGTTCACTCTTATAACTGTGCTAAGAAACCTTGTGTTCTTATTTACTGTAATGAAGTTGACTGTTTCTGTCTGAGTCTGAGACTGAAAGTACTCAGCTGCAGCTCTGCCCTTTTTCTTTTAAGATAATATATAAGTTAAGAGGTGTTTAAGCTCTTTGCACACTGTTGAAGATTAGATATAGAAATTTATTCAGATTATATTGATCTTCTGAGACTTCAGAAGCTGATGAACTGATATAGACTTATTTATAACTTCTGTTTCATTGTTGATTAAGCTGATTAATGAAGCAATTATGATCATCTTCTCAGCTCATTTCTGCTTCTTTCTTTTTAGATGTTTGTTTTCTTTCTGAATCAGTATATTTTGAGGGAGGTCTTGAGCTATAGAAGCAGTCAGTCAAAAAGTAGCTAAAGAAACTAAAGAATCAGTGAAATTCTCAATGTGTGCTCATTTGTTTAATTCTGACTCTTTCTCTTTAAATGTCTCTGTAGAACTAGCAGTCCTGACTGCTAACTGTAACTACAAAATAGCAAGACTGTATATTACTAAATGAGCTTCTGCTGCAGTGAGAGTTACTGGCTGAAGGGCAGCTGCTGCAGGCATCACTGAAGCAGTCAGAGTTATAGTCAGTCTATAAAATAGATGCTCTTTATCTTTCAGTACAATATTTCTCAAAATACTCTACTTTTCTTTTAACAGCTTCAGATTGCTGCAGCTGTAGCTGATATAGCTGTTCTTTTCACACTTTATGCACACCATCACTTTTCTTTCAGAGATAAACACTCTGCTGCTATTAATGTATAAGTTGTTGAACTGTAACCTCTTATCTTCTGACCCTGTCATCACTGATGGTCATAGGTTGTAAGAAGCAGGCTGATATAATGTTCAGTGATTGTTTTAAACAGCATTGAACAACTGCTGCTGAGGCTGCTGAGGCTGCTGAGGTGGCAGAGAATAGTGAGAAGGCAGAGCAGAGTGCAGAGCAGAAGAGTAGACATAATTAAACACTTCTGATCAGGCCTGCTGATTCATCTGAGGCAAAAGACACACTTGATATGTAGCTCTTAATGAGTCAATTTGAGCTGAGGGCATGTTCTGCTGAACTACATCCCTATAGAAGTGAAGGTTGTAAGTCAGAGTAAACTCTCTCTGTAAATGCTTATACTTCATCTTCACTCTCTGTACTTCCTCAGCAGCTTTATAGACTCTGTGTAGAGAACAATTAATGAAGATCAAGCCTTAAAGAAAATCTCAGCAGATGTTGAGATCATTAATGCCTCTGATAAACACCCTTATTATAGTGTTCAACATAGCTCCTTTCAGAGGTGACAGTGCTGGCAAGTTGAAGGCTGAAACAGTCACTCTGAAACTATCTCTCCCTCTCACTCATGCTAGCAGGCTGGCAGCTCATTAATAGTAGATTGATAATGTCTCTTCTTCTTGCTGATGAAGATCTGCTATCTCTGTGTTGAAATAAACAGCTGGAACATTCTGAATCTTACTCAGAAACCTCTGAGTGAACAGAGTTATGAACTGAGCCACTGTGTCAGCTGTAGAGGCAGAACTCTTCAACAGTTCCTTAACAGCAGTACTTTCTACTCATATAGCAGCATCTTCAACCAACAGAAAGTTAACTGTCTGAAGAAGGTCAGTCAGATTAATCCCTTTCTCATCTGAACACTTCTTCATCTCTCATTTCAGTCTCTTCAATTACTGAGTAACTGACTGTCCATTCTTCTCACTGAACATCTCACACTGAAACATTGTAGCACTGCTCTGAAACATGGCTGCTATGATATGGCGTGTGGAAAAGACCTAACAAGAAGCTCACAACACATAGATTTCTAAGAACAAAGATATAACAGCAAGGACATAGTACATCAACATCTGCCTCAATATAAACTCAAAACATGTGGCTCACAGGCCCAAAAGGTGATAAACAAAGACAGGTAGATGTATTAAGTCAATGTCTCCTGAAGAGAATTGAAGTGGTTGAAAACAGTTACAGGCAGGTTGTGCAGGTCCTGTCTGAGTCACCAGAAAAGGGAAGACCACATGCAGGCTGGTAGGAGGGGTAGACATCTCATGTAATTGATCAAGAACCATACCCTAGAGGTCGGCTAGCTATATAGAGAAGAAGAGAAAACACGCTAGCAGCCATATCACGCGTACGCTAGAAGAGCGCAGGCATGACCTAAACAACGCTAGTACAGATTAGGCAGGTGAAAAGACCGTTCAACAGCTCATGCCCCTAGTGAGAGGTCCCCTCACGGTGGATCATTTTTTCCCGGGTATACCTCAAACTCAATACCCCCCCCATATCTACCCCTCACCCCCCCACGATATAGAGTTGTAGAGGCCCATGTTGCTCGCCTCACATTGTCGTCATCGCCGCTGTTGCTATAGAGTAAGATTTGTTCTTGTTCCGGCATGGTATTCTGAGAAAAAGGGGGGTTGTTAGGGGCTCAGGGCTTGTTGACGGTGAGGGTTACACACGCGGTGTACTGCAGGAGAAGTAGTTGCTATGTGAAAAGATAGAAGGAGGGACGCAGGAAATGAGGGCAGAAAAGGGGGTGCAGGTATAGCAGGCATCAAAGTTTTCTCCACAGAGATGTCGGTGGACAATGACAATGTGAGACAAGCAATGTGAGCCTCAGAGAACTCTATATCAGGGGGAGTTGAGGGGTGAATACTCTCTTCATAGTAGGGTGCACAGAAACTCAATTATTTGAGCTCTTGCTGGGAAGAAGGGGGGAGGGGGAGTGGCAGGTGTGGCAGACATCAAATCTTGCTCTACTTGTACAGCGACGGCGGCGACGACGACAATGTGAGGCGGGTAACATGGGCCTCTACAACTTTATATTATGGGCGGGGGTATAGAAGTTCACTTTATTAAGTTTGGGGTATACCCGGGAAATAAAAATCTTTATGGGGTATATGTCAGCAATTTGCCGCTCATTCAATCCCAAAAGTACCCTTTGAACTACCTATGCGCTTCGAAGTTCAACATCCCTTCCAACCTTAGCTTCTACGCACAGAACTTGGAACCCCAGATCTACTTTGTCGCCTCCGCGGCGGCAGCAGCAGCACGAGCCTTATATCTCGCCATACTTTCCTTCCCCCGCTCTCTTCTAAGCTCCGGATCCCACTTGTATACCACGCTATCATGTGTGCGGCATGCCTGAGCCCACTTCGCGAAGACGGGTAGCTTATCGATGGACGCAATGAGGCCAGTGGGAAGGATAACACCGTCAGAAAAGTCACAGAACCGAAGGACAAAAGGGGCGGATTGGACCTTGTGGTTGGAAAGCCGATGGTTAGCCTCACTTCTTTCTCGAGCAGGGCATTGAAGTAGGGAGCCATACCTCGGCAAGCGTGAGCTCCTTACTCCCGCCGAAAAACGGATCGGCATCCTTCAACAAGGGTTCGAGTTCCTTCTCGATTGCCGTAACGAGTGCTTCCGACTTTTGTTCCCGCTCTTCCTCGTTGCTGCCTCGAATCACCGCGAACATGAGCGGGACGACTTTCGTAAAGAACGTGTCGACGAAGAAGTTCACGTGGGCACGAACCAGCGGCGCAGTCGGCGAGCTGTGGCTTGCCGGCAAGAGATGGGAGGGATGGGCGTCGACGAGGAATTGCGCAATGATGGCAGACTCGGTCAGGGTTTCATCGATGACGCCGTCGGAGTAGCGCAGTGTGGGTACTTGGCCCTTCTGTTGCCGCGTTATTAGCTCTTGCTTGTGCACGAGGCAGAGTGGGAAGGGGGTGGCTATGAGCGGACGCTTACGGGGTTGATCTTTAGGAACCAGTCTTCGCGTGGTTTGCTAAGGTCGATGAGAACTTCTTCGTAAGGAAGGTTAAGCTCTTTCATCGCAATTTCTAGGCGGTGAGACCAGGGGCTGTCATGGTTGGTCCAGAAAGTAATCTTGGGGGCCGCGTCGTTGGTCGTGGTGGTAGCGGTGGCCATATTCAGTGTAACGGAAATGCAATGACTACCAGAAGTTTGCCTTGTATCCACAGTTACAACATGGATGGTTGATGAGCATCATGGCTTTAATGCTTATATCACTCTTAATAGATCTTTCGACGGTGCTACAGACTAGGTATGCAGCTCGGATTTCAAAGCAAACGGCATGGGGTCCATCGACATGGGGTCCATCGACATGGGGTCCATCGACATGGTTAACTATAGCGATCAACGCAGGGATTTGTACCACACCGGAATGAAATGCGGTCAAAGACCTTTTGTTCCGTTGGGCTTAGTTCATAGGATTATGTTACTGTTACTATGAAAACAGAGGTACCCCATCTGCGACATCGACAACAATGTCAGTCAGATATCATCTTATCATATCGAGACATCGCCATCAAAATTTACAAGTCTTAATTCTCTGTAAACCACCGTGATGGCTGCGAACCCATCCTGTTCATCTTCAATCAACCTCGACGCCTTAATCAGCGCTGCTGCCAACGGTGAGGTCCGTCGTGATCAACAAATGGCTAAGGGGGAATAAAGTTGCTTCAAGGATGTGAGATCGATCCACGTTGGTGATATGCAAATTCGGTTCAATACCAAAGCCATGCTTGAGTACTAAGCACTGGATTTCGTTGTTGTGTTGCTAAAAGACGGACACCTCTTTCAACGCCGTCCATTGACGACTATATGGCGTCGAGTTTGGGTGCAAGGGGCACGGCATGAATACCCTTTCTTGATTGCAAGGGTTTTCATGGGGTTCCTTCGCTCCCAACAGCCATGGGACCGTTTACGGTTTCCCTCCCCCTCGTCATGAACCCTTAGGAACATTCCTTACTGGTGGCGAGGAGGAGAGAAGGAATGCACGCACAATGGTACAAAGTCAACAAGGGGACACTCACTTGGCTCCGCCATCATCAACATCACTCACGTCGCAACTACACTTAGCACCTATTACAGTAGGTTTTCCCTGAAAGTGGTCATGGATATGGTCTCCTCTGAGCACTACTCGGAGCACTATACTGTTGGCCTATAATGCGTTCTCTGCCGCGAGCCGTTCCCACTCGAACGCACCGACACGGACGATGAAAGATGGCAGGAGGAGTTTCGCGCCGGTTGGTGTCTCTCATACTCGTCCACCTATCATGATGAATGAGATCTTAACTCTCTGTAGTCTTCCTTCTCAAAACGACGGGCCTTGAGGAGAGAGCAGCCATAATTCTCACCCCGAAGGCCACGTTCATCGGCACAGAAGAAGTGGAAATAACAATACCTTCCAATGCCATCGCAGATGTTCCTTACGGAGAGTGTGTCATAGAGGTTTGCCGCCTTGGAGTTGACAGCTGCTATCCCTGCAAGCTTATGCAACAAGAAGCATACGCTTTCCACGATTGTTGCGGAAGCGGAGTCTTACCAGCCCGGTATGGCTGCAAGCCAGACTCCAGTATACAAGACATCTTCCGTTTAGGTCGATCTACGGTGATGCTTTACAGTACCTACAACGAGCTCGTTGCGGAGGAAAAGGCTAGACTGACTGCGTTGATTGAAGACGACTCTCATCTCGCATTGCTTCAGCGTCTCCCCCCAGAACTGCGTCACGCAACGCTGGCCAAACTTGAACCATGCATCCCTCGCTCCCTGCTCATGGTCAAAGGCGAGACGCGGCGACTACTTCGCGGCATCCAGACAGGTACTCAGACAGGTAATTCCGGTAAAGCGATTGAACTGAGCAGCGGCATGCTACTCTCCGCCTGGACTGTTAAATTGTTGAGTATGAACTACCTCTGTGCTTTATGTCAGTGGCCGAAAGACCCCGCCGCACGACTCGAACATGAAGTATGCTTCCCTGTTGGGGTTGCCTGTGATGAGACTATAACCGGGATAAAATTCGCGATGGACAGGTATGGTATTCGTGCGATACGAGTACTGGGAGAGGACGGTACCATCTCGCAATGGATCGGAGACTAGCGCGTGAATCGGATATATGGAAGACCCAATGCTTGGTTTGGAGTAATGCGTGGGTCCCAAGTCACCGGCGTCCGACCCGTGAATGATGTAAGATATCCTCCAGTAGCCAATCATCCTCTGACATCCCTTTAGGACCTCAAATGCAGCTACATGGACCTCATCTCAAAAGAGCTATTTTCAAGTAGCTTTGGCAACAACTTCATATGGGATCATGACATGTCGCCTTCGTTCAGCGCTACGCTTCAGCCGGACATGTTCACTGACTTTATAGGGGAAAACAGTGGCGGTTCAATCCTAAATTTCTCTGATTGGCGGCTCATGAGATATCTGTCTTTACACGAACCCAATAGTTACATGTACGGACTTACATAATATTATTACTCAGGAATAGTCGGCATGGAAGCGCATTTCGGCCACACCACGCGATTATCAGGAACCCGTCTAGGCTGCCCTATCCATTTTCGACTAAGACTCGGTGAGTATATAACGTTCGTCTGGGTGGGAAGGCTTCGAGCCCTTGCAGGATTCAGCCTCGGGCAAGAGCCAACGGTCGTTGTCAGTAGTCCCTGATTGCTCCGTATTTGGTTCTTACTTAACTCTTCCCACCAGGTCCAGACAAGTTTCCACCGCTCCTGCAAGTTTGGTCCATGTCTTGATGATATGAGCAAGTATGAATGGAAGTCGTTGGGTGCCAACAAGGACGGCCACGTTTCAGGATTCTACTACGATGCCTTGAAAGTTTCTGGTAAGCGGATCATGACCATCGGACTTACATGGCACTGCGGTTCCATCAAATTTTCTCTCCCAAAAACCTCTACCTTTCCACGCCTTTGGAATTTTCCCGCTATCGGTGGCCCAAATACAGGCATTTTCGTGTCTATCGCCAGCCTGCGGGACATCAACCACATCGAAGTCTGCAAGGTGGGTGCTCGCTGTACAGGAATGTTGATCCATCACAAAGATGAATCTGTCGATGTCTTGGGTCAATGGTACACGGCTCAGGGCTCCTCTGAACATGAGGTCATTTACAATCATGAACAAGGCAACATACACACCATATGTTTTGCGGTCTCGGAGTTGGCAGTGAAGAGTTTTGTCACTAGAATATGGGTCCTCACCAAGATGAGTAAAGCGCCCAAAGGGCTACCGTACACACACAGTTTCGGGCGGCCAGACTTTAAGAAGGTAGTTCGCGCTCATACTCAAACAGCGCGTCAGTCTGCTAACTTTTTACCACGCGACATAGCCTCTGGCATGGTGGTTTTCTCAGCATTTCGATCATGTTGTATCTTGGGAGGGGCGATCGCAACGTATGCCAATGTCGTGAATGACGGGACACCGACGTATTTGCTCCCATACCTCCCTCATTTCCCACATCTTGTCCGATTCGTTGGCGTGTGCTTTCGGCTTTGTTCGGTCACGGAGGCCTGGACTGGATTATTAGCCCGGATGGTCCAGACTTGCTCTCAAGCCTGGTACAGATGGCTGGGCGTTATGGATGATCGGCTAAGAGGTTTTGGAAGACAAGAAGGCGGGCGGGTCTGAGAATAGGTAGGACGACATTGGCGGAGTAGAGCAGTGTCTGTCCAAGAAGTTTCTTGGGTTGGATCAGTGAGCTTGGGCTAGAACGTGTAAGATTAGAGACAGACAGATGTTGTTTCCAAAGTTGAATTCACGGGCTATTCCCGAGGACGTAGGAGTATTCGCATCCACCGTGCTGTACAACACTGGCATGAGATCATGCTTCGAGTGGAACTGCAAAAGATTTGCCTAAATGTATACCTAATTTCAATCTCATTCCGCCCTGCAGTCCCCGCTTTCCTCTGAATATCGGGGGAGTACCCCCCCCCCACCCTCCTCTGCCTAGTAAGAAAATATCTGAGGAGTGCACTGAATCGAAGCAATCTATACGAATCTTGATCTCTCCCCCATATCGCAAAGGCGCATTCCACAAATAATCTCGCCCCTCTTGTATCGTATCTCAAAACTACTCCTATGGCTGGTAACTAGGTAATAGTACCACTTCACGAAGCTGAAAATAAACAGGTATTTCCGCCTCCTGTCCGAATATTGCGGGCGAGCTTCTTCGCCCTGGAGGCCTGTAGCCCTGCACAAGCGGGCCGCAGAGCGGGGAGCCGCGAGGGGGAGTCGAAACCGTGGGAATTTATGGTTGTGAACTTGATGAATCACACCTGCAAGCGGAGGAACAGAGGCTCTGCTAGGGAGTGACCCGGGCGTTCTGAACGTGTGTACTGTAGACTACAGTTCCCAGTCGAGCCTATTCAGCGTATCATATATACCATGTGGATCATATATACCATAGTAACAATACACACCATCCCAACTGCACCAAACCCCACATCCCGTGCACCCCCCCACCTCATCCCCACCCCCCCACCTATCCCCCGTCCTCCCCCTCCCCCAGCCCCAACCCCAACCTCCCTTCCCACTCCCCCCTCAACGCCTCCATCTCCCTCCAACACTCCCTCCCCAACACCTCAAACTCCTCCCGCTCCCCCCCCGTCAAATCCCTCGCAAACCTCCACCTCCCCTTCCTCCCCCTCCCCCTCGCATCCCCGACCCTCCCCCCAAACCCCCACCCCTCCACCTCCGTCCGCGTAACCCTCTCCTCCCCCCCCGAGCCAACACTAGACCCCCATTTCGCAGCCCCCGCTTCCTCCTCCATAGAGTCAAGTTGTGATTGGGAGGCCAGCGCCACCCAGACGGGCGCACAGGCTCCTTTGTAGGGGGAGACGGTGTGCCAGGGGGAGCCGATCCAGCGCGCGATGTAGAAGGCGAGGGTCATGGTCCAGTGGAGGATGAGGGGGAGGGCGATGATGGTGGTGGCGCAGATGCCCGGGTGGGTGAGGTAGATTTTCGGCTTTTTTATATTCTTGTCGGAGGAGGAGGAGGGGACGGAGAGGAAGTTATCGGTCCATGGTTTGGTGGAAGGGAGGGAGGCGGTGAGAGTGAGGATGTCGGTCAGGCGTTTCGAGGATTCATACGCGGCGGGGGCGTGGAGGCCTTGGAGGTCGGAGGGGGAGAAGGTGGAGGCGTAGGCTTCGACGGAGGAGATCCAGATGATGCGGCCGTGGTCGGGAGTACTGCGTGGGCGTTTGGAGAGGAGAGGGGCGAGCGCGTGGCAGAGGAGGTAGTGGCCGAAGACGTTGGAGCAGAAGACTTCGGCGAGGGGGGGTTCTTTTGTGGAATTGGAGACGGTGGAGTTGGGATCGATTTGCGGTTTGGTGACGTAGCCGACGCCGGAGACTTTGTAGGTGGGCCAGGTGACGGAGTGGGGGAAGCCGGTTAGGACAGACCAGATGGCTACGGGCCAGTTAATGCCTGTGAAGCCGCCGTAGCCGGCGTTGAGAATTATAGCGTCTAATCTGGGGAGTGAGGAGAGGAGTTTCTTGGATAGCTTTTGCACTGAGCGGAGGGATGTGAGGTCGAGTTGCTCGGGTTGCAACGTTATTCGTGTCTCAGAAGGTGCTTTTAGACGCTTGGCGCGCTTTCGTAGATACCGATGTAGGCGCGAGAGGGTGTCATGGCTTTTGTTGGTAACTCGCGTGGTGAAGATGAGTGTTAGGGATTGGGATAGAGGACGGATGTCGAGGAATTCGTTGACGAGCCGGCAACAGGTGGCAAAGCCGAGACCGCTAAGTCCAAGGTTAGCAATGTGCAGCATTTGAATCCTGCGCGCCGTGTTCGGGGCATCCGCCTACCTGTTTGCGCCAGTGACCAGAACATACAGGCGATTTTCGGAAGCAGAGGCGACAGGATTGCGTGTCATCGTGTCATCTCTGCCGCACTTGAGCAGCAGAGGAGCAGTTCAGATGGTTGATTGATTGATTGATTGATTTATTCATAGGTGACCGAGGCTGCCTAACGCTGCCATACACCATGTGACTAAGCAAAGACTAGCGCATTATGCGCAGCGTAAATAGGCAAAATAGGCGAATATAGGCAAATAAATGGTCGCAAATGGCTTTGTCGTATGTTGTAGGCCCTAAAACCCTGTGACTGCCCCCCCCCATTTGCTCGCCCCTACCTATCCTTCCACCTTCCACTGCCTAAGCCCCTTGATTGGGACCTAAGCCTGTGTCTCCCAATGCCTCTAGTCTTTGTTGGGTCCAAAGCTAATGCCTCCCTCAGGCCGTCACCTTAGGGGATGAACGTTCCTATAAACAACTAATTGCCTTTCCTGCAGTCAGTAGTAGTTTGCGGTCATTGAACTGCCTGTTCAAGGATCTTCTGGAGGCTTCTCCTGAGCCTGTAGATCGCCTGAAGCCTCCGTTACATCCTGGAACTGCCCCAGAAGGTTGCCTTGTAGCACTAAAATGGCGGCTGCTTTGACTAGTGCTGAGTCTTTGAGAATCCTTCAGACATTGTGAGCCCACCCTAATAGTTCCTCCTGGAGGTCCTGAGTCCTTGAGCACTCTGTAAGTATGTGTCAGACTGTCTGAATGCCCTGTGAACATAGACATCTTGGTGAGTCCTGTCTCTGAATCCTGTGGAGGTAGTGTGTCAAGGCAATTTTCCCTGTCTGTAGCTGTGTAATTAGGGAGCTTAAGAGCTGTTAGACACCTGTGTGCTTTGTCAAGACTTCTGAGTTAGGTTCCTTCTCTAGATGAAAGATCTTCCTTCCTGTGACCTCATTCTCTCACTCTTTTGCTCATTGTCTAAATATCCTCTTCTGAAGCTTCTGCTTGCATGTAGCCAGCATGTAGAAGACTTTCCTTGAGTATGCTCTCAGGCCCTGAGCTGCTGTCTTCACTGCTATGTCTGCCTTCTCATTTCCTGAAACTCTCACATGTGCTGAAATTTAATGAATCTGAACTCAGACTCCAGCCTCCTGCAGCCTGTCAATACCCTGAACTACCTCTCTAAGCAGGTACTGCTCTGACTGCCTGCCTGAATTGACTGAGGCCTGGATGGCTGCTTGATTGTCAACATATATGTTAACTGCTCACATGTTTTGTCCCCAGGTCTCCTTGATTGTCATTGTCATGGCTGTAGCCATGACTATCCCCTGAAGTTCAGTCTTAAAGACTGTGGTCATTTCCTCTGTACTCATATAACATATTCTCCCTTTCTTTAGCCTGGGAGCTACTGCTGCTGCCCTCACATAATCTCTGATGGTGCTCCCATCTGTGAAGATGTCAAGCACCTTGTCATCTCTGCACAGGGTGTTGACATTGTGCACTCTGATGGCAGTGTCAGCAGAGGAGGCAATGTATATAGCTGGTGAGTCCCATTACAGGGAGACCACAAATGGGTGTCTGATCTCTGATAGAGTGTCTAGTATTCAATCATCTACTCTCCTCTGTGTTGTTGTGCATTCTATAGGGCTTCATAGCTTCTGTGCCCTCCTCTGTCTGAGTCTTCAACCTTCTGTAAGCTTCTAATAGATGGGAGAGGTGAGTATACAGGCTGTAGCATCTCCTGCAGCCTTTTCCAGCTGCTGTTTCATAGGGAGCAGGAAAAGCTCTACATTCAGAGCAGAGCCTGCTGTTATTTGAAAAGCCCCAGCTATAATTGATTCAGTGTGTTGTTGAATGGCGGTGAGCTTCTGGAGAATGTGCTGCTGGCATATGACTGTCCCTTGAGCTCTATCTGCGACATATCATGCTGAGCAGCAGTACAAGATTTGGGGGAGAATCACTGAGATGTATAGCCTCTGTAGGTCCTTGAGGTCAAAGCCCTATGTGGAGCCTGCAATGACTGCCAGTCCCCTCAGGCTTGTTGTCACCTTCACCTCAATGTGTTGTATGTGGGCCTCAAAGTCCAGCTGTGAGTCCAGAATCACTTCTAGAACTCAGCATGTTCTGAATAAGAAGACTCTGTTGATCTGTAAGATCAATTCTGCAGAGGTGTTGTGATCCCCTGACTTATTTGTGAAGTGGATGAGCTCATACTTGGCAGGGGCAAATACTGACACATACTTACTTGCCCAGGCCTCTGCTTCTATGTGCAATGTTTGAAGTATCTGGCAGTTTGCTGCTGCTGAAGCTCCTGTTACTGCAAAGCTTACATCATTTATTTAACTCACTGTTGTTGCCTTGAGGTCACTCCTGCTCCTTATATTCAAGAGGTCCACATTGTAAAAGAGGTAGAGAATTAGTGAGAGAGGTGAGCCCTGGAGAATGTCTGTGTGTATGCTGAATAGCTCTGACTTATACTCTGAAAGTCTTAGTGTTGAGGTCTGGCCCTTAAGAAAGCTCTCTATCCAGCTAACCAGCTCTAGTGAAATGTGTCACTTCTTCAGATTGTGTAGAAGTCTCTGATGAGAGACATTATCAAATGCCTCAGAGACATTCAGCATGAGGAGTGATGTCACTGATGTGTCTGAGTTCCATACCTTTTGAATAACCTTCATGAGAGTATGTACTGCATGTTCTGTTGATACCCCTTTCTGTCCTCCTAGAAGTGTTCTTAGCAGCAGTTGATAGGTCTCTGCCATTCAGCTTATTCTCCTCACCATCACTGACTCTATAGCCTTCTTCAGAGTGTTCAAGAGTGCCACTGGTCTGTATGCCTTCACCAGTCTGTAGTCTCCCTTGTTTGGTTTTCAGAGGACTACTGTGGTAGATCGTTTGAAGGCCTCCAGATGAATTCCACTCTTCAGGCATTGATTGTATAGTGGGAGGAGTTGTGGAAGGATGTGGGGGAGGGTGAGATGAAGTATACTGTTCAGTATGCTGTCAGGCCCAGGGGTCTTGCTATCTGGGGCTTGTAATATGACTTTGCTAAGTTCCTGTTCTGCAATTAGTGGCATCTGCAGAGGCTCTGAGTACTCATAGTTCTCAATGTTGCTGAGGTCAGCCTCTGGAGGTGTTGAAAAGAAAGCTGTGTGTAGCAGTTCAGCTTTTTCCTCTGATTCTGTAGCTGAGGTTCCATTCAGCTGTTGTAGAGCTGGAGTAAAAGTCTGGCTTGCAGTGCCTCTACTCTTCACTCACTTTGCTAACTTTTATAGGCCTTTTGAGTCTGTTGCTGCTGCTTCCACCCTTTCTCAGTGAGTGTTCCTCATCAGCTTGACAAGCTTCTTCCTCTTTGTGTTGCAGAGTCTGCTATAGGCCTCTCATATCAGGATCATGCAGAGCTGGTCATGCAGATATGGTGATGAGGATATTAATTGTAAGGAACAACTATAAAGGGGAAACCTGACTATCTATATAGGCAAGCCAGGCGCGCTAAGCCTAGCGCACATCACTCAATGTTGTCATGCTTCTAACATCTTAGGTCTTCTCTGTCTGTCTTCTTTATCACTTCCTGCAAGCCCTATTTACCTCTCTGATAACCTCCTTAGCCTCTGGGCTGAATCCAGGCTTAGACCATTTGCTGGGTTGAGATAGGGGGACTGCCTTTTAAATAGCCTGCTGCAGGGCCTCTGTAATGCTCCTTATTTGTTGTTCCATTTGTTCTGGCTTCATCAGGTCTGTCACAGGTTCAAGTCTTGAAAGCTGAGCAACAAGAGCTTTCTGAAAAGCCTCTCTGTCCAGCTTGTCCCATTGTCTGTGTGTTGTGGGTGTGGTCTCTAGTGCTTCCAGAAGCAGTGTTGTTACTATTGATAGGTGATCTGAGTCATAGCTCTCATCCTTGACCTTGCAGCTCACCAGCCTCTGTGTCACTGAGGGTGTGCCTAGAGCAAGGTCAATTGTGCTCTTTAATTCTCCAGCCCTCCATGTAATGGAACCCTGAGGGAGTAGAAGAGATAGTTGTCTCTCATCTATGATGGTTAGCAGCTGCTCTGCCTCCCTGTCTTCCTCAATCCCCAGGCCCCCCCAAGCAGGGTGATGTAGGTTGAAGTCTTCAACCATCACATGTTGCCCGTCTGAGTCCTTCTCAAACAAGTTGTTCAGTCATTTCAGAGTCTCTGTGACATCCTCCCTAATGGCCTCCCAATAGATGTTGTAGATGTGAAGGCACTTCCTCTGCTTGTGCTCCATGTATTGTAAGTTCAGGGTGATTAGGTCCTTTGAGTGTTCCTTAAAGGTTCATTTCACTCTGTCCAGCTGGGTATTCACAAAGAAACATACCCTGGCAGGCCCAAGTTCCAGGTCTATAGCAGTGGGGTAGACCAGGTGAAAGCGGTCCTTACATAGATGATGGGTGCTGTTGTTGAATGAATTTCTTCATGGCTCTTGAATCACCAGAATGTTGTACTCCCAGGTCTGTAGGTCTCAAAGCATGAAGGCCATAACTTTGTTGCATGATTTCATGGTGTTGTGCTGTAAGATAGTCAGATCTGAGTGTTCTGACATTAGAGGCTGGTGGAGGTTATAGTGTCTGTAGTTGGGTTCTCTAATTCCCTATTCAATTCTGCCTCTCCATCCACCTCCTCTGAGCGGGTTTCTAGGGTAGAGGCAGGCTCTACTGATTCTGATGCCTCTTCCCTGCCCCTGGCTGCACCTTTTTGACTCGCTTCCCACTCTGCTTCTGCGTCTATGTGTTGTTGTTTCAAGGACTTGGTGATGCTGCGTTTGGCCCTGCCATTGTTGCTGATATCGCCTAGGGGGGTGCAGTTACTGCCAATTTTTGTGAGGAACGCAGGGCGTTTTCCATTAGTGTTCAGAGTCAGTCCTGGCTTGGGTGTGAGTAGTGCCAGCGTCTTTTGAAGTTCCCTGACCACTGATGCCTTTGACGGCGCGGCGTTCGCCCCTGTTCAGGTGGGGGGGAGGTTGTTGGTGGAGGTGTGGGTGCCTGCTTGTGGGGTACTCAATGGTATGGGGGCTGGTTGGGTGATGGAGGGAGCTGCTGAAGACAGAGTCTGAGTGCTTGCAGTCAGTACCCTCCATCAGGTCTGTTTTGTATTATGTGCCGCCTGCACATGTATCACTTCTTTCTGAAACTCTGGGCACTTGCTGTCTTGAGCTCTGTGTGGTCCTCCACAGCTCGCGCACTTCCTCTTCCTCAGGTCTTTGAAGGGGCAATCCTCTGACCTATGTCCCTCAGCACATATGCCACATTTCTGCTGTCCACCGCATTGAGCACTTATGTGGCCATATCTGTGGCAGCAAAAGCACTTCTGGATTCAGCAAGCTCTGTTGTATAGTTCCATCTTCTTGTATTCTGAGTCCCAGATTAGGCCTGTCTGTAGAGCCACATTGGCCTGTTCAGCGTCTGTGAATTCCACCACCATGGAACCGGCAGCGCGCTTTGAGACACATAGCCACCCCACATAGCTGATCAGGATGTCCTTCTCGTTCTCAATTTTGTGGTTCTCAGCCTGAATGCAGGCTATGGTCTGCTTCTGGTTGTCCATTTGGATGCTGTTCGCCGGGATTCCATGGGCAATAACGCTGTATGTTGTCGCCACCACCTTGCTTGCCCTGAAGGCCTTAGCCCAGCTGGGGTTGGTCTGCAAGGCCTCCTTCTCCGCCACTGTCTGGGTATATATTGCCAAGTCTCCAGACCTTAGCTGCTTAGCTGCTGCCACCTGTATGGACGCGATGTTGGGGTCAGTGGCTGCTTGGATGTGGCTGGTGACTCAGTCACGTAGGGCCTTGAGTGTGAGGGTGCAGCAATGGTCAATGTGTGTTGGGTCCAGCTTGACAACAACCCTACAGTCGTCCGGTGTCAAAAGGTCAATATGTGTGCCTTCAGTGCTTTGTGCCGCAAATGTGGACGGAAAGGAGGCTGCTGAGGGTGGAGGCATCGCCTGGGCAGCCACCTGCGCCCACAGCTGTGTGTTTCGGTAGCCTGTTGTAGCGGACGAGTTCGAGCTCCTATCGACGGGTGTCTCAAGCAGGTTCTTCGTTATAGTAGTATTTTGCTCCACTGAGTCCATTCTCTGAACCAAAGCCCCCAAATCTGCTGCAATTTGGGCGGTTCCTGGCTGGTTCAGCACTCGCTCCGCCAGTTCCTTGGCAGAGACAACGAAAGCTTCGATGTACGACCATTGTACGGTCTTCTTGGGTCTGCCGTCCTTAGCTTTGCCGTTGGTGAAATCCAGGAGTGTCGTCGCTTCGTGCTTCAAATGTGTGGCGTGCTCAGGTAAAGGTGCAGGTATCACTCCTATCTTCGGCCATGACACCCCCGACATCGTTCCCTATGCTTGACGCGTGTCGAACGATAGGGGGCGGCGGGGCGGATCTAGGGCTTCGATTTTTAGTTTTATAGGGCTTGGTTTGGTAGGGTTATTTCAAAAATTAGGGTTGAGCTTTTCGGTGGTGTTTATCCGCAGTTCAGATGGCGTGGTCATAAAAAGTCATAGAAACTCAATTAGGCTAGGGTAGGTTAGGCTAGGGTAGGTAAGGCTCCGGGTAGATGCCGCTCCTCCTCTCCTCCCCTTACATCCCTTACATTCCACATTCGCCGTCATTCGGCAACCTCAACCTCAGCCTCTGAAGCCCACATAATTCATGGCCACTATGCTAATAATGATAATCATCCACGTGGTCCAGATTCATGTCTCTGTTGTTTTGAGTGCCGTTCTTGGCATAGCGTCTGATATCTGTATTCGTCCATTGTTGACATCGGCCAATAATGTTTCCGCTTGTCATTTGTTCGTTGTCCTGCCGAAAGCGATCTTTTGTTCTTCTATTTGGCATTCTTGCGGCCTATCCCCGAGTCTACCTTCTTTCTTTGTTAGCCTTACTCTCTGGCCTCGTCGTGGGCTGCCCTTATCTTCTATTCTCTGACGACTTCAACCGTCAACGCTGCCAGATCATCGATCGCAGACGCTTTTCATTGCATTTTCTTATTCAAGATGTATACATCAATCCTCGTCGTTATAGCAAGCCTGCTGATGCCAGCTCTATCTGAATCGATGGATATTGCTGGCCTTCCCTCTTGCGCTGTGAGTTTTGCGTGATGCTGACACTGATAATCTCAAGCATGGCATACTGATATGCAGACAGGAATCATGTCTCTCAAATGCCACCAGTGCTCTAGGATCCTGCAGCAGTGTAGACATCAAGTGTCTCTGCAGCAATATCGACTACATTAACGCCCTATCCTGCTGTCTCTCCCAGTCATGCAGCACCAGTGATCAGCAGAGTAGGTGCTCAAATTCTACCCTATAAATCTGTTCCATAACCTAACATTGATACAGAGGCCCTAGCGTTCGACATGCAACTATGCAACAGCGTCAACGTCACCATACCCAACTTTATCGGATGTGCCCTCTCAAGCAGCGGTTCTTCCGGATCGACCTCGACCATGTCCGGCATGTCTGGCATGTCTTCATCTACAGCAACGACCATGGCAACCATGGCATCTGGTATGGCAATGATGACCATGACATCCGGAACCGCTGCGTCGACACTAAATACTGTCGAAGTATTATACACCACCAGCACCGGAGCGCCCGTCGCCCGATTCACAGGCGGCATGCTCTTGATGGGAACCTGCACCGTCCCGCAAATCGCATCCATCACCCTCGGCAGCGGCGGAACGCTCGAGTTCCCTTGGCTCGGCTGTGCTGCCGCAGCTCCAAACTGCTGTCCCTGGCAAAACAGCCAAGGCGGGCCCCTCACCATCTGCCCAATGGACTACTTCACCACAGCCAACGCTTGCTGCCCATCGTAAGTTCCCCCCTATCCCCCACTCAAACCCCAGCCCAACCACAAAAATAAGCGACTAACACCCCATCCTCCCCCCAGCGGCTGGTCCATCTACACCTCCGCCTTCGCCGGCCAAACTCCCTGCTACACCTCCCCGCCCCTCCCCCTCGTCCCCCCAACCACAACCGCCAACCCCACCGCCCTCGTCAGCGTCATAAGCAACGAGCTCTTCGCCCTAAAATACGACCTCACCCCCCCCAAAACGGGCCTCACCCCCGGCGCCAAAGCCGGCATCGCCGTCGGCACCATCGCCGGCCTCGCCTTCCTCTCCTTCCTAACCTTCTGCATCGCCCGCGCACGCAAACGCCAAGCCGACGCCGCAGCCGCCGCCGCCGCCGCCGCCAATACCGCTCCAGTCCCGTGTCTCGATCAGCGCTCCCCGCCCTTCCCCCGCGGCAACGACGACGACGACCGCAAAAGCACCACCTTTTCCAACCCCGCGGACTACGCTTCCGAGCTAGCCAGCCCGAGCGCGCGGGCGAGGTCGGAGAAGAATCTGTGGATCCCACCGGCGCCCGCGGTGTCGCCGCCGCCGCCGCCGCCGCCACCGCAGGCGCAGATGCAGGCGTACGGGCCGGTGAATGAGTTGCCGGGGAGTACGTATATCCATGAACATCATCCGGCGTATGGGGTGGGAGGAGCGGGGGAAGGGTACGCGAGTGGGAGTGGGAGTGGGAGTGGGAATGGGAATGGGAATGGGACGGGGGAGGGGGAGGGGGGGTATCAGCATACGAGTTTTAATGGGAATAGTCCGAGTGAGGGGGGGTTGGAGACGCCGAGTATTGTGATTTCGCCGATGGAGGGGCCGCATCGGGAGTAGGTTCCGTACGGCGATGGGGGATATGGAGGTGGTAGTGTGTTTCTAGATTGATTGATTGATTGGTGTTGTTTTTTGTGGGGGGCAATGGAGGCGTTTAGGTTCCTGGAATTGATATACAGCATTTTCGAGGAAAGTTGAGGTTGCAAAACTTGATTGTTTCGGGTATCGTTGTAATACCCAATGGCCTGGTCGTGAGGTGTGCAATGTCGTCGCTTGTCTGCTCTCCTATACCCGGACCTTGCATATTTCCGACCGAGGGCAAAGCTCCGCTCCGGTATCCATAAAAACACGTCCAAACACCCATCGTGGGTTCGCAATCGTAAAACATCCATATCCGCTAAGCCAGCAAGAATATTCGTGCCATCCCTGCCATCCCTGCCAAAGCAACGATATCTTTAGCAAACCCAGCCCCAACCCCCTCCCCCCCCCCCGGGTCCACAACGATCCTACCTATCCCCCTTCCTCCTCCCCAACCCCTCTCTAATCCTCAAACTCGCACTCCGCCCAATCCCCATCCCCCACTTCCTCCCCCCCGAGCCCGAGCCCTCATCCACCGAGCCCCTCCCCACCCGGTTCCTTCCCACACCCCCACCCGCACTCCCATCCTCCTCCTCCTCCGAACCCCTAACCGCCTCTTGCGACTGCGGACGCGTCCCTTCCCTCCCGCGGACGGCCAAGGTCTCCTGCCTGGCATAGCCGCCACCGCCGCCGCCGAGGACGTCACTCTGCTCCGTCCCGGGGGTGTTGATGCGTTCGCCGCTGGAGCTAGTGTTGTCGTGGTAGTGAGCGCCCTGTCGGCGCGGATGCGGTTGGGTGCGGTTGGTGTCGAGACTGCCTGCTGTTCCCGGACGGGCGATTTTGGAGATGCTGGTGCTGGTGCTGTGGTCGGTGTGGGTGCTAGGAGAGCGGGAATTAGGGATGTAGGTGCCTGTGGGTCTGGGTTTTGTTGAGTGAGTGCTCGTGTTGGATGAGGGTGCATAAGACGACGGTGGCTTTAACGAGGGGTTTTGAGAACTGATGTCCGTAAATGAGGGCGCAGTGTGGGAGTTTGAGCGTCGAAATATACGTGATACGAAGTTTTTGTGGCTTGTGAGATTTGCAGTCGGCAGAGTTCTGAGATTTTCAGGTCTGGCCGAAGATGAGGGAGGAAGATATACGTTGGTGGTATCGGTTGATGCGTGAACTGACTGCTGGTGTGATGGTGATGGTGTCTCATACTCTTCATGAGTATGGGACACGCTCACGGCCCTATTGAGGTGGGCGCGACGAGTGGGTATTGCTGTAGCGTTACTTGCGCTGCGCCTTACCTTCGGCAAGGCTTGGGCTGGAGTAGTCTCGATCCTGGTACGAGTGGATGGTCGATGCTCTGGCAGAGGATACTGGACGGATTGACGGCGTTTGACTGACGTTGGAGAGGAATAGGACGTAGTTTGTGGAAGATGGTCCCCTTGGATGCCTTCGCCATTGAACATCATATCTATTCCATATGTCTTGAGTGCCCTACTAGAGGATCTACCACGGGACCCTTGCATATATTTAGAAGAGCCGCCCATGAAATATGAGGCCTGGCGCGAGTGACCCTGAGTGATTTCGTCTTCGTCCTCGCTTTGCTCAACCCGAGTAGACTCCGTCTCGTCATCAGAACCTAGAAGACTTGTATCGCTGCACTTTATGTATGCTTGACTGTAGTTGGGGCTCGGTTGACGTACTCGGTTCTCCGCGGTACGAGGGCGCTCAGTAGGAAGAAGAGTCGAGAAGCCTCTTTCAGGCGTCGGGGTTCCGTCAATGAGAATCTTCTCCGCTATAATACTAGGTGTGGAATTATTGCGACCCTCTGAAGGATTTCGTGTCATGGTCTCTGGTGTCGGAGGGAGAAGATCCTTCTTGCGAATCGGTTCGGTCTGCGATGGCGACTTCTGCTCTTTCTCTCGGCTGTGTTTGCGGGACACATGACCAGATAGCTCTCTCTGCGGAGTACCTCTAAGAACGGCGTCTTCGAGAGATTGGCTTTGCGGCTCGATAACCTCATTAATCGACATATAGCTTTTCCTGGCGGCATTCTTGGGCGAGGTACGGCTAGGCTTTGATGGAGTACTCTTCTCGTCGATCCATCTGTTTGTCTTTGCGCTGCGCTGTGTTTCACGACTCAACGAAGTCCCTCGCGCATCTTCGAGAAACCTCTTCTGCTCTTCCATCCCAAGATTTCCGTCATCTTGTTGATTATGCTTGACCTCCACATACACACTCAGGAAGCTACTCTCGCTCAGGACGCTCAGCCGTGGAGAATTGAGATTATAGTCGTCCGGGTCGAGGTTGTTGATGTTATCTTCTCGTGAGAACAGGCTGCCAGGTCTAGGCAGTGAGACCGAGCTAAATGCGCCTTTGCTGAGGTTGTCGTCGGACAGATATAAGCTGCGCAAAGCGTTGGTACTACCATTATTTTCACGTAGAAATGACGGCGTTCGCCGTGAGGATTTTGAAGGGCTTGGGGCTGTAACATAGTCGAGTCGAAATGTAGGCATGACGCTGGGGCGAGTCGTCTGCCTAGACTTGTCAGCCGATGCTGGAGTCTGCGACGCAACAGGCGAAGGTTGTAAAGGCGGTGATGATGGTGGAAAGAAGCTATCAGTGGAATGTTCCGTAACTGGCATAGCAGTAGATGGTTGCGTGTCTCGCACTGCCAGCCCTACCATATCAAGCTTATCTTCCAGTTCGCAGATGAGGTTAACCGCTTCTTTGATGGCTTGGTCCCGCTTCTCGAGTTCCCGTACAAGCTCCTCGTTGAGATCCTGCAGCTCTGCGTTCTCGGTTTCCAAGGTTTTCATTCTCTCAAGCTTGGCTTCTAGGGCTTCCGCGCGTTGTCGGCGTTGAAACAATTCGAGCTTGAGGTCGAAGTTTTGTTTGCTGAGGTTCGAGATGTACTAGACAGAGTGAGCAGAAGGCGGTCGGTGAGATGCACAGGTGTGTATCACCTCCTCCGTCTCCCGAGCCCCCATCTCCTTTGTCTCTGCGCTATCCCATATGCCTATCCCACTGGGCCTCCTGCTGCGCTTGCCCTGAGCTTGCAGCTCATCCGAGGGTGCGAGTGGCGAACTTTGCACTTGTCGATTATCGTGCTCGCTAAAGTGCCTCCGCGGCTCTCGAGAGTCGACATTGTCGACCTTCCTGACGCGGTAAGATTGAGCTTTCTTCTCTCGCAAGAGATCCTGCAGTAAGGCGGATGTAGGCGCTGGACTTGTGGTGGATTCGACAGAGGTGTGTTCACGGCCGTCGGCCATGGTGTTCTCTGAGTACTGAGGCTGTAGTGAGCGGCGCCGGCTGTCCATGGCTGTAGTAGGGCTTCGAGTATCTAGTCGTGCATGAATCACAAGTCAAGAAGTCAATGCCAGGCTGTGGGCTTGAATGTAAAAGATTCGAATCGTGGATGGGCAGTGTTTGGACGTGGTGAAGAAATCGATTTCATCTCAAGAACATGATGCCCTGGCGTGTTGACGATTGCGGAACAAACAAAGCAGGTGAGATGACACAGTATGTTCGAACTAAGGCCGAACGTCGAATACAGGTGGCATGAAGGAGGATGAGGCGGTCAAGGAAAAGGGATGGACAATGACGTTGAGCCATCGCCGTTTGCGGTACTCGCTGTATCAAGAGTCAAGAGTCTTGTTCTGGGAAAGAGCAACGGCACATGGAGGAGCACTCGCGGCAGCACCGAGTGCTTTTCTCTTTTTGTCCCCTCTCCGCCGCAGCCAATAGGCATGCATCTGCATGTTGCCTATCGTTTCGGTGCAAAGCAATTGGTTCATGATTTACGGAATACGGGATAGGGGGATTCTCAGCACGAAAAGTGAGAAGGGAGAAGGGAGTCGGTAGGTGAGAGATGTCACAATCACATTTCTTGCATTCCTTGCCTTCCTTCGGGTGTGCTTCCGCGCCAGGATCACTGCATTAGTGGGAATCCCATCACCAACGTCTAGACAACCACCTCACCAACAGTCAGCTTCTCAACTCTCCCCTTCCAACGCTGTGGATGAACGATATTGAACGATGTTGAACGATGTGAAGTATTGGCTTGTTGTGCTCTATCATACATAATGCGAGCGCAATGTCAACTCAAGAACAATTGCAACTGCATATGCGCAGTTCTGCGGAAAAGACAGTCTATGCAATGAACCCCCCATCTACCTCAACCAACTCAAGAGCCATCACGGCCACATCATCCTGCCCCAAACCCTCTCACCCATTCCCACCCTGCTTGCGCCCGAATCGATCCCTTCTACCTCATCTGCTTTGCTACCTCTTCGTCTATCCGCGCGTTTTCCTGCATCATGAACCGCAATAACTCCTCATCATACGCCGCCCCTGCGTTCCACAATGCTTGCTCCTGTTCCCCATCTGATTGTTCTTGCTCTCCGGCAATCTGGCTCTGTTCTCCCGCCGCTAGGTTCTGTTCCCCCGTCGGTTGCTCCATTCCCATAGATGGTTGCTCCAGTCCTACCACTGCTTGCTCCATTTCCACGGATTGTTGTGCCTGTTCCACAGATGGTTGCTTCTGTTCCCCAGTCGGTTGCTCCTGAACTCCAGTCGGTTGCGTCAGTTCCCCGGTCGATTGCTCCTGGCCTCCAATTGTTTGCGCCAGTTCCACAGGCCGTTGCTCCTGCGCACCTGCCAACTGCGCTTGCTCCCCAGCCAACCCCTCCTGCTGACGTACAGGAAGAACATTCTGACGCCGCGGCGGCGGCGGCGCCTTCTTTCCCCCTCCCCGTCGCTGCTTCGGCTTCTTGACCCTCCCCTCCAGCACCGCCTGACCCGCGCCCAGCTGTTCCTTCCTCGCCAAGCCACTCCGATCTCCAGACCCAGATGGATGCACCAGCCATCCCCGCTCCGATGGGTTCACCAGCCCTCCACTCCCAAACCCAGACTCCCCAAACATCGACGACGACTGATCCACCATCCGAGGCCACCCCTCATCCAGTCCCAACCACTGAGTGTCCGGCCCACACAGAAACTGATCGCCACCATCCGGCCTCGCCCACGGACTCGACAGCACCTCCTCCTGCCTTCCCGCGTGTCCGAATCCCCAAATCCCACGCTGAAACCCCGCGTCCTCCCCACCAGCAACAGCCACATCCGGCATCGAATCCGTACTCAGCCCGCGCGAAGGCGCAAACTCACGCCCGAACCTCTCCGCGAAAAACTTCCGCCAATCAACCGGATAACACGGCGAAGAGACACGGTTATCGACGCGCTGGCGACGATGTCTTACGACCGGCTGCTGGCTCGTCCGCACACCCGCCGAAGGACCCGCTGCAGCTCCAGCGAGGTCCTCCCGGACCATCACAGTCGACAACCGACTCGGCGCGACAGTCCCCCGACCCGCAGACGAAGGCCCCCCTCTCCGCGCCCCCCGGGAGCGCCCCTGCGCGCGTTGAAGCGGCGCCGACACAACAGGAGCAGCAGGCGGGGCCGACTCCGCAGTTGTCACGGGGGCAGACATGGCAGCCACGGGGCCAGACACACCCGAGGGCCCCCCCCCCACACCAATGCCCCCCGCCTCACCGTGCACACTCGCGCTCGACCACGTACGAAGCCCGTTCCAATCCGTCGCGCCAGGGGGGCCGCCTCCGTCCTGCACACCGACTGTTGGCGGGGCCTGCGACGCGAATTCCGGGGTTGCGGTCGCGGGGGCGTAGCTGTCGAGGAGGGAGCCCGGGTCGTTGGTCGGTGGGGGTTGGAACATGTATGCGTCTGAGGGGCTCCATGGGGCGGTCGGATAGGGCATGGGGTTTAGGTTCGGGGGGGCGTAGTTGTATTGAGGGGGGGGCGTGAGATCTTGGTAGGGGAGGAAGGGGTCGGTGTTGGGGTCGGTGGGGAAGAGCTGGAGGTAGTCGTCGTCGTCTGGGGCGGGCCCGGCGGGGGTGAAGTTGGGGAATTGGTATGTCATAGTGTTAACAGATTCAATGGTTTGCGGAAAGATAGGGAGAGCGGGAGGGCTTCAGAGTAGTGTATAGATAGATATTCTGTAGACAAGAAAAGTACCGACTCTAGAATACGTTCCCACCGCCAGGCTATATACCCACGAGGGGACCCTCAGACCATCCAGGCAGCGATTCGCGATCTGACCGACCATGATGAGAGTTCCGTGTTTACCAGACTTCGCGACGGGGGCGACCCTCACGATAATGTGCCCGAAACGACCTAGCTCGGCCTACTCGCACGTGGGACGAGATCAAATACCGACTCAACGACACAATCAAGCTACTTTGAGGCAGTAATGAATTTAGGATGGAAAAGGAATAGCTAATGCGTATGAGTAAAGACTCGGATACAGTAAAGCTCTAAACGCTAAAAGCCTCATCCAAGCCAAGCAAGCAAAGGCGAATAAGCAACAAAGTGCGAATCACCGACCGTCAACCCATCGGGGACTGGACACTACCAAACCCCTTCCGGCACAATACGCACCTACACCCCCAACACAACTCCTCCCTCCCGCCTTACCCCTTAGCATTATACCGATCATTAAACGCATTGACCGCCACCGCAATCTGCCTATACAACCAATTCCTGGCACTCTCCTCCTGCACGGGAATAAACGGCCCATTCGTCCCCCCCTTCAACGTCACACTCATGCCCGTCCTCTCCTTGGAAATAGTCTGAATATCATTGAGTTTGATATCCCACTCGGTCCTCAACTTCTTGCTCTTGACGAGCATGATGCGGTTATAAGTCAGCATGACGAGCATATCCTTTCCGGGCAGTTCGAGGTGCGCGATGTAGTCTTCGTGGAAGAATTTGCCGTCGTCCATGGTCTTGAGCCAGAATTGGCCGAGGGCTTCGCGTTGGGCGTAGGGGCGCACGATGCCGTCGAGGCCGATGAAGCGGGTGAGGCGGACGCGGTCGAGGCCTTCTTGGTCGAAGACGGTGGTGGTGTTGCGGACGCCTTCGGCGACATCTGTGGTTTTTGTTATTAGCATTGAATCAAATGAATGGTACAGTATTGAGACGTACTGGATGCGAGATCGAAGGCTCCGATGGCGGGCTTCGTAGCCAGACCCAAAAATCCTTTCCCAACACCCTTGACGAAGCCCTGTAAGCCTTCTTTCTCGGCGCCTTCCAATGGATGGCGGGCAAGACCTCCGATACCACTAGCCATGCTGGTAGCAAAGGCGTTGCCACCAGACGTCACGCCGTACAAAGCATGCTTGGGTCGGTTTCTGGACTTTGACATTCGCCGCTGATCTTGATACTCCTTGTCCAGAGTAGCAGCAGCCAGTCCTTTAGACATGCTCCCAGTGAACTTAGCCATGCTGTCGGAGAATCCAAACACGGACTTCTTAACGAAACTCGATGCACCCTTGGCAATGCCGATGCCAAGCTCCTGCGGCCTATCCGTCATCACCAACCCCTGATACGGTTCGTAGAATATGTCGGCGACACCTGAGCTGATGTTGTTGAAGAGTCCAACAGGATTGCCAAGGAAGTCGGCAGAGCCAAGAACAATGTGGATTTGCCGCAGACATTCTTGAGTGTAGTGACTTTGGATATTTGCCATCAAAGCAGGTATGGACACTCGCGCATTCTCCAACATTAGTGCATTCAATCGGAGTGGAGCGTCGTTGACGTTTCCGATCGACATCGTCATGACATTAACAAAGAACATCAATGGGTTCGAGGACTGCATCGTATCCTCGGCATTGATACGTTCTGTCCGCACAAAGGACAGATCTAGTTGCATAGGTTGCAGATGCAAAAGCTCAAAGTAAACGTCCTGGCCTTGTTGTACTTGCTGCGGTTCGGGTATGTCCAGACTCTCATCGCATAGTTTACCCTCATGCTCCTCCGACCATGACGCGCCAGGGACCTTGGTGAAGTCTAACATGGCAAAGATAAAGTCCTCGTCGATCTCGAGGGTCATTTGCTGAAGCAATAGCGTGGCGTACTTGATGTATAGCACGCCGTAGGAGTCATCTTTCACCCGAGTAACCATAGCGTGGAAGATTGGGTGGGCTTCCATCTCCTTGCCTGTCTTCGGAACGACGCTGGGGTAGAGTATTATTGGGAAGATACCGCCATAGAGCTGGTTGTCGATCTGAACCCACTTAATAGTGGAATTCAGGGTCTGATACAATTTAGACTCGTTGTACTTGAGCTCGATTTCTCGGAAAGTCAGGTAAAGCAGCTCCTTGAGGTGCTTGTTGACGAGAGAAATGCCAATACCGGCGAGACGAAGCTGGGCCTTGAATGTCACGTCAGTGTCCTGCTCCTTGACTTCGAAGCCTGTAGAAACACTCGTTTGGGAAGCTGTGGCCGACTTTTGCTTGTATAAACTCTTGGATGGCTTGTAATTCGAAAGTATCAATGTCTGTGTAGGACCTTCGGCCGCTATATTTAGGTCAATGACCTTTTGTTTACTAGAGCCCGGTGCAGCTGGTAATTTCATTGGTATGAGATTTCCAATTTCTGCAAGCTTGATGTGGCGATCCTTGCCATTCGCAGTGACAACAAGCTCTTTATACTTCGCCGCAGGGTAGTCCCAAGCATAAGGCATGATGCTCCTGGGTGGGAGTCGATAACGGATAGGCCGCCAGCCGGAACCTTTGTCTTCTTCGTCTTCCTCGACGTTCGGATTTGTCTGGTAGAACATGAACTCCATGTCGCTCTCGTTGCGCATTGAGAAAGGCCAATGCTTAGTTTCGATACTCAAGTGGAGGAAGATGGTGGCAGCCTCCATGATCACTTCGATCCTTATGAGCTTTTGACGTTGGCCTGCTTTGGCGAGCTTCACATGCGTAGTGCCTACGTTGGAAATCGTGAACGGCGATGACCATTGATTGTTAACACCGGAGAAGCATAGACAAAGTTGTTTCTGTGGTACCCGTCGCAGGAAGTGAAGCGGGCGAAGATCTCCGTGTTTGAGGGCCATCGTCTCGGAAGATCCAGGCTCGCGGATGTTGACCTCTTCGTTGATTTTGTTCTTCAATACAAAGCGCGGCGCCACAGTTACGACTTTGGTCAGGTTGTACTTGCCCTCACCCTCAGCGACAGAAATGCCCACGTGCATCTCCGATTTCCCGCTTATCGAGGGTAGAACCGCTTCAAACGTGCTGCCGATAGCATCGAAGCTTTGAGGTTTGCTCCATGTAGATTCTCCAACCTTGAGAATAGCACGGTTCTTCCGATCATCGCTGGGGTAGGAGAACATATAAGGCAGAGCTTTTCGGTCTCCAGTATTAGATTCCGTACGAAGTCCCTGACCCGCGGCTGATTTCGCTGCAGAAAACATAGCCTTGCTCTGGATATTGATATCCAAGCCGGTCTTGTTCAGTACGACATATGGACTGTACACGGCCACCTTAAAGGCCCCACCACTATCCGGAATATTGCTATATTCGATTAGTATAGAGCTTCCAGACCTGCCAACACAGGCTACTCACAAGTAATGCAGCTTCAGGTTCAGTTGAATTCCTTGATTGTCCTTGACCGGCAGGATGGTCTCTCGACGAAAGTCCTCTTGGGTATTTGAGTTGATGATTGCAAATTCGCTCTGTTTGAAGACAGTATCTTGCATGTCAATGCTCAAAAGCAACAGATGAGAAAGCTCAACAACATGCACTGGGCTGACCCCGCCCTTTCTGAGAAAGTTCGTCCAATCTTTCTTCGTGTTCTTGTCGTAGATGCGGTATTTAAAGTCGTAGGGCAACAGATTCTGAAGTTCAATAGGCGCCGAAAGTCGAATTCGCATGTACGGGTATACGCTGACCTGGTTTAGTATAATTCCATGGGTTTAGACTGACGACTTACTTGGTCATGGGGTCGTTCTTGTCGTAGGCGGCATTCATCTGGAAATAGAAAGGTGGTGACTGATCGCCACTCTCGCCTTTGCAAGTGATGGTTCTTGTCGGTCGTTTGAGAAGGTCCTTCCAGAACAACCGCTCGTTTGACCAACTGTAGCCAAAGCCTTGATCGGGTCGCACCACGAGAGAATGCATAAATGCAGCACCGACTGGGGCAGGCCTTCCTTCTCCTGGAAGAATCTTTTCTATCTTGAGCAAATGGCCTTCCTCGGGACTGAACACTCCAATCTCCACCGGAATCTGTGTGTTATTCTCGACAAGCAGTGGTGATCGGAACGTGATGTACTTAACATTATCTACAGCCAATCTTACTTCGACCAAGAGTCGGTGCAAAATTTTGTCCTTCCTCGGCTTAAGATTGTACAATGTTTCGCCTTCTCGAGTCACTGGAATGCGCTCAATGCTATCGAACCCACTGCCTTCGAGCTTGATACCCACCTGGCCAGTGCTACCTTCAGGGTTGAGATTCTCACGCATGGTAGTGGGATCGTCAAAGCGCCACGGGGCTTCTTCCCCATCAGTAAGCTTGGCCGCCGACCCTTGTTCCTCATCGTGGGTCACAGCCCATACATTAAGATCGAATCCAGTGTAGTTCCGGATTCGATAAGGCGCATCGGTACCTCGAGGTTTGGACAACACGTCTTCGTCTGTGGTTAGGAACTGCGCTGACTTTGAAGCCAAAGCAATAGTTGCAGAGGTGATGGTGAGTTCCATCATCTTGTGCGAATAAAGCTCGACGGACAGTCGATCTGGGCTCTGGTCTTTGGACATGTGGAATCCTAGTTGCCATGGTTCGATCAACGGCTCCCAAGCTGACTTGGAAAAGTTGAAGACGTTCATGTACAGGTCAACATTCGTATCTCCGGTCATTGCACCGGACCAGTCTCGGACATCAACATTGAATTTCTTGACACTCCAATCAAGAAGGGGCAATTCGTGTAAGTCTCCGATCAGTATAACCCTGATTCCTTGAAGCTCAGCGGTCATCTCTTCTCGCTTCATAACCGAAGATCCTTGCGGCTTCGCTTTCTGGTCTTGACCTCCCTGCTTGCTGGGCGCAACAGAATTCGTCGTCTTCTTGGCCACGGTTGATGTAGGTCTTCCCACGGCAGACTTACGCCTCGTGGAGACGGCGGTCGAGGCCTTGATCTCTTTGATCTTTTGGGGTTCACTGTCCTCTATTTTGCTGCTGCTATCCTTGCTAGTCATCTCAGACGCCTTGTTGACAATTTGCAAAGCAAGCAATATGTCTCGTAGAGAAAGACGTAGGACAAGGGGCTCGATATCCACGTGTATGGACGTCAAAGAGGATTGCTTTCCTTGTGAGCGGCTATCCATGGAAACCTGGATGGTAAAGTCATCAAGGATCCGCAGTCGACTATTTTCGAATTTGTCCATACGACAGAGGAACATGCCCACTTTCGTAATCTGCAGCGTCGTAGCGTTCTGTTGAGAGACAAGGACCTGTTTCGTCCCGAGAACAATGGCTTCGGAATTGGCAATGGTCGGGTTGGCGATCAATATGACTTGCGCATCAACAACGTTGACCCGGAACGACATACTCATAGATGTCGGCTCGGAAGAGCCACCAGCTTTCGTGTCATTCGGCAGTTGCTCTGCGGTACCATTGACTGGGGTAGTAGCAGCACTGTCGGTTTCGTCAAGTACTGCAGTACCTTCCTGTGACGAATCGTCGACCTTCAACGGTTCTTCAGGAGTGAAAGCGGTGCTTGCGAAGGCCTGCAAAGCGAACAAGTAGTCCATGGCGAGTATCATCCGTGGGCTATCAATGGTAAGCATAGCGATGAGATGCCTCTCGTCACCTCCGGAGATTGAAACGCTGGCCATGAACTGCTGTTTAACGTCGTCGTTAATCAGAGACATAATCTTCCGAAACTTATTTGTCTCCTTCGAGCGGCTGTCTTTGATGGTAAATGAATGTATCAGGAGTTCCGACTCCAAAGCGCCATCACTGATCATGCGGAGCTTAATGTTGGTGTCATTAAGGGCGAATTTTGAAAAGCTTGCTGCTTCCAGGTCGCCTACGGGTGCGGCGTCTTTGGCCAGTATTAATTCGAGGCCTATTGTCTTGGCCTTAAAGATCAGATCGATCTTAGTCCAGGTTTCGTCTTTGGATCCTAATTCGGGGGCCTGATGAGAAGGACTCTTGACTTCCGTGTCTTCTTTAGCTTGCTCGGTGACTGCCTTTGCGGGTTCAGCGACAGATTTGGGAAGTTCCTGCAGAAGGTCCTCCTCGTTCTCCTCGGGATCGGTGGCGAAAGCGTTCGGAACCGTCTTCGACAGCTCTAGCAAGAATTTTAACTGCGTTTGGGCTATGCGCAAATTGATCGGTGACATCGTTCCCTCGACTTCGAGATCAGGTCTTTGAACACCCGGCTGATGCTCCATATATGTGACCTTGAAGTCAAGATCCACCTTGTCGATCATTTCGAGCTCTTCAGACTCGTCGTTGTCGTAATGAAAGTCCGAAGTAAGGCGAATGTTTCTGATCCCAGCCGTTAGCTTGTTGGCTACCGCGGCGTCTTTAGAGTCATCAACAGGTACGAAGCTGTTGCTTGCGTAGATCTCCCCGAGATAGGCGGTCAATAGGTCGCGTGGCTTGTCCTCCACCATGACTCTGGGAAACACAATAATCGGCGTTTTGATCAAGATATCAAATTGCATCTTGCCTGCGTTTTCCTGGATCTGACTTGCTTGGTCGGCCGCCGCCTGCCGTGCTGCATTGAAGATTGCCTGCATCTTTCCGAATTTGACAAGGAAGTCGATAATCTTTCGGAAGGGCTCTTCGAGGAAATTCACCTTTATAGAGCCTGACCTGAGGTAGACCTTAGAGTCGTATCCCGGGTATCCTTCGTCGTTTGCATCAAAGGTTTGGTATCTGAAGTCGGCAAGCTCGTCTCCTTGGATAGTCACGAGCTGTCGCAAAGGTGACTCCGATGAGGCCCCCTGGTTGATGTCATCGAGCAATGACAGGCTCCCCAATCGCGCGCCGATTCGCATGGAACCTCCAGCCAGGTAGATGCCGACATCTGCAGTATGCAGGCTAAGGGTTGCTAGCCGTATACCGTCGTTATTGAGAATTAGCGCAATACTCTTCAGGTCAACCTTGATGCGGATCTTGTCAGCTTCTGCAGATTGGTCTTTTGCCACCTCCATCGATTCCTCATGCTTCGCTTCAGCTCCCTTGGTATCTTCAATGGCTTCTTGCGGCGGGTTAGATGTACTGGGGTCGGTGAACGTGACAAGGACAAAATCAAGCAATGTCAGCAGTGTCCTTCTGGTCACTACCAGGTTCAGGGTGGAGACAGATGCATCCAGGTGGGTTGCGATGCCTTCGTATGTGGACATGAACTCCGGCGAATCCTTGTTGACCTTGACGAATTTGATGTTGAAAAGATCCTTATCCTCTTCTGCATCAAAACCCTGACTCGAGATGATCTTCTTGAATTCTGGGCTTGGATCCTCCTCTATATAGTCCTCGACATTGAGAGACTTTAACAGAACCTCCGCTACCATGTCGAACGGCCGAAGGTAGAAGTCGAGTTGGAAGTGTTCAGCAACCAGCTCGACGAGGAGTTGGTCTGGTTTACGCTCTTCTGGATCGGACCGGTAAAGAGAGCCCTGTAGTTTATCCACTGTGAATTTGAATTCGAATTCGCGTTGATGTAAGTTGATATCTTTGCTTGCACCAGGCTTTGCAACCGTGTTTGAAGCATGATCGCCCTCGCTATCACTTTCCTCGTCAACAACCAGCTCTTCCTGCTGCGCCATAGACTTCGAGCGAGGTCTATTGGTAGGGTCATCGGTCCTTCCTTTCTCCGGGGGTCTGTCCTTGATCTCTTTCACGGGAGCTTTGGTCCGGCCATCCAAGGGCTCGTCCGAATCAAACTTTGGAATCGCTATGTCAATCAGCTTCATCAGGTTCTTGTACTTCTTGTCTGATATAGAAGCATGCAAAACTGGTAGGTGTCCGGATATCCGAGTCTTGGTAAGGTCAGTTGCCTTTGGTATGATGGAAGTCTCCAATACAAAGTCCATGTTGATGCGGTCAATTATGTGGAGCTTCTTCGAATCATCCTCTGAATTCAGCTGGGCCTTGGTCGCTTCTATGCCTGGACCAATGAGGACCTGAGTGGAGTCCAATTTCAACAGGAACTTATCGTACATAAGGCCTTCTAGCTGCCTGTAATCTTCCTCGGTATATTGCTTCTTCTGCTTGGAATTAATTTCCTTAATCGTCTCTTGGTCTACCAGCTCGCTGTTCAGGCTCACATGACCGGCGTCAAGGATTAAGCACAGCGTACTCTCGGCGGTAATGCTCTCCGGGATTATTATAAGAGGTGCATGGATGTCAAGTTGGGCGTTGATGGTTTTGTGTTCCTCCAGCGCGAACTCGAGTCCGGCTCGAGTTTGTTGTCTTATCCCTTCCACTGTAGCCCCTGCCGTCTCCATCAAGGCTCCAATAGACTCCATGTGCCGTTCGGGCGGCTTGAAAAATTTGGCCACCTCGACGACGAACTGAGGATTGTAAATGACCTCTATACTCTTCAACTTCAGAGTGACTGCCGAATCGGCACTTTCGTCCAGCGGGTTTTGCTCGAATACCAAATGGAACAGGGCATGTTCTGTAGCTTTCGTTATAGCCTCCTCGTCATCCGCTGTGCCATCCGCGCTCTCGAGGTCCTTAATCTCATTACTTTCGGGCACATCTTTCTCGGCTACCGAAGGGACATCCTTGACTTTGACAATCTGGGGGAATAGACTGCCTTCGGTGGTACCATCATATACACGTAAGCCGCCCAAACTGAGATCTGCGAGGAACGAATCGGGTCGTTGAAGTGCTTTGGCTTGAAAGCTATCAAACATCAGGCTCAATATCTCGTTGGCCTTGCCATGTGGATCGCGTTTCAGCGTGAAACTACCGGTGCGGAGAGACGACTCAATCTGCAACTTGATGGTTTCTCGAGGAATGTCAATGCTTTCGGCGATGGCTTTCTTCTCGTCCCAGTCGATAGCATTGTAGAGCTCTTTACGCTGCTCGTCGGTCATGACCGTGCTCTCTTCCTCCTTCTCGTGCTCTTCTGGTTTCTTGCCTGACCTCCACACCCATGAGGTCCAACTTTGCTTCTGGGCCGGCTTTTTCACGCCAGCGTTCTCCTTGCGCAGTTGGTTTCGAGCCAGAGATCTCCAAAATCGAAGGTCCTCGTAGTTTAGTTTCTTCTCCAACTTGGTCAACTCTTCCGTTTCCGCGGCAGTTAGGGTCTGCTCCTTCTTCTTTTTCTTGAAGAGGTCAATGTAACGCTCACGGTCATCTCGTCTCTCTTTGAAATAGTCCCAGGTCCAACGCCGATTGCGTTCATGGATTTTCGTCAGCACAGCTTGACCTGCGAACTGCAGCCAGGCTCGAGGATCCTCTTTCGGGCTGCTCTTGGGTTGCAATTTCTTGTATTCTTGGTGGCGGATAAAGTAATGGAAGAGGTCTACCATCATCAAAGCATCCCTGTATTGGTCTTCATCCAGCACGAAGCCAAGCTCGTTGAAGATTAGACGTGCCTTGATTTTCGGCTTGTCTAATTTTCCAGTCTTGTCCATTTCTACACCAGCCTTACCACTTACTGGCTTCAGCATATACTGGTGATTCTCGCCTTCCTTAACGGCGTTCCGGAATTTCTCCACCATGTCCTCGTGGCTTGTTCCTTGTGCCTCAGCCCCAACGTCTGTGCCAGTACCAGTGCCGAATAATGTAGCATCGGTATTCCAATAAACCGCCAGCGCATTCAGGGAGACCAGCTTGTGGGTACTCGACGATGAAGCCTGTATGGATGTCGGCCTCCAGTCCGCGTCTGTACTCACGGCGCCCAAGTCCTGTAGCGTGAGACCAATCGCGAACGGATGTCCAGGTGCAGCGATAGAGTCTTCGTACCGGACGTGGATGTTCTTGATGCTGACTTGGAGGTTATCGACGATGGCTGTGACCAAGCTCTCGGTGAAGCTCTGATTCTTTTGTTGCTCCTCTTGGCTAAGACCTTCCGAGTTCCGCTCCTTGAGCAACTCGGCATTCTCCAGCTTCTCCATCTTGACTGCTTGTGCCCGTTTCTCCTCCTCCTCTTCATCGTAATCGGCGTCCACCTTTGGAGCAGCCAATAGGAAAACATCCTCGATGTTGACTTTGACAGGCTTTCCCCTTAGATTCGACCAGGGTATGGAGAGCGTCAGTTGGCCCAGATGACCTTCGACGACATTGACGGGGAGATGGAGTTGGTCGAGGGCTTCTCGGCGGAGTTCGAGATTGCGTAGCTTGACATCGCCAGACCAGATTCCCACGTTGAGTTGCTTCGGATCGAAATTCTTGACATACATTCCCAGGAAGCGGTTCAGCAGAGTTGCGACAAGTCCTTCGAGCATGCTTGCTGAAGGTGGCCGTTACCCAGGCCGGGGAAGATGATTTTGGTACGAGGATTCCTGAGTAGTATGAGGGTGGGTGGTGATGGAAGACGCTGTTTGATTTCACCTGTTCATGGCAAGTTGCGGCACAGCAGGTAGCGCTGGACTAGAGCCTGCCCTGCTTTCTGTGACGCCTGTGTGCTTCATCAACGACTGTGAAGGATGACAGGAAGCTTTGTTCAATCGAAAGGCATGGGCTATCAATATGCGAATAAGGTAGTGATAATGCGCCACAGTCACAATGTGTTACTCGAACGCGACGGGCGCAGGCATCAATGATGATGGTGGGGGTTTGTTCGTTGCCGACGCACCACTAAAACCTGATATCAGCCGAAACGAAGCAAAGCCAAGCCACGTGAACCGTTGACGTTGTTTTGGCCAGGATCTAATGGAGTCGGATGACCAGCTTCGTTGGGTCCAGTGTTCAGTGTTTGCGCTTGCGAGACTGCTTCGTTTACAACATCGGTCCCTGGAGCTACAGTCTCTGGTATATTATTTATATTATTTCCATCTTCTGCGAGATTCAAGCGATCAACGGGCGAGGAACAACGTTGAGGCTCTTCTATCGGGGTAAACATGACGTAGCAAGCTTTCGACCGAGGTTTCGCACCGCCACATGGGAACGTGGATCCTTTGCTAGCCTCGTAATGATATCCTGGGCATGCTTGAAGTCTGTTTTCGTTTGATGGAGAGGTAGAGTGCTTCGTTCCTCGCAGAGCAGCCTCGGCGCCATTTACACAGCGTTAAGACTCAGTACTCTTTAATGATATGAGATGGATTAGTCTTAACAATGTCAAATCCTACAGGTAGATGCTTTTCTTTTCGGATTCCAAATCAGGACGAAGTCGTCCGTCGATGAGCTTGTCTAAAGCAAGCTCGACGTGGGTAGAATTCGAAGACCATCCGTTCACTGAGACTGTTCATGTAGTCTTCCGCCGACAGCTTGGGGAAGTACATCTCTAGGGCCATGTTCTTGACCACGGATCGAATCTTTCGCCTCAGAAACGAGTCTGCGATTCGCTTTCTCATCTATATCTATATAGATTTTCCAGCCCTAAGTTCTAGTGCTCGCCCGTTCGATCCCGGCACACTTTTATATCGCAGACGCCTTCAAAAAGCGACACACTCAGGCTATTATAGCAAGACTTATCGTTGAACATCAGGTAGGTTTACCGCCTGGGAAAATAACGCGGTGAAACATTCCGTAATCGACGCACACAAATCACATTCACAAGGCTTATGGGCGGTTGGCGCAGAGAGCACCGGATGACAATAAGAACCGGGCCTCAAGAGGCAAAAGCAACAGAGATAGTAATTCTCAAAGATGGGCAAATATCAGAACCCATGAGGGGGATAGCAGTTCTCGATTTGCCTCTCCAGTGTCTTTAGCCAAACACGATAGTCTCCTCATAAGGAATTGATCAGTCTATTCCGTAAGCTACCAAAACTAGTTTCTTATGCTCAAAATTCTGCCGCTGCATAATAATTGCAGATTTTATAAGGAACACCTGGATACGCTCGAAATTACTCGTACTTTACTCCGATACGAGGAGTTGAGGCTCCCAAAGATGTGACGTCACAAGGTTTCCGGTGTTTTGGTTAGCGTGGACTCGGCTGTAGCTCCGAACAATCTCAACCTCCTCCGCTCCTATCAGAAGCCCCTCAAACCACTCTGGACTCGGCTGGGCGGTACTCCTCGACCCCAATCCACTGACCCATCCGTCGAGGGATGAAAGCACCAGCTAGATCTGTGGAAATCCCCGTTGTGAACATATCAATTGGCGTCATGCTGCGATCCGGAGCTGCGCGCTCCCTCCGACGTTCGGTCTTCAGCTCCGCCAACGGGCCCGTCCGGGCCACCAGGTCCAATGCGACATTCATCACTTCCAGTTCCCGCGCCTCGGGCCTTAGACGCCCTGCGAATTTGTCTTTGACGGTCCACAAGCCGGTGACCACCGCTCTTCAACGCTATGCATCTACGATCCCCGTGGGACCGGGAACTCCGTTCGACAAGATAGACAAGAAGGCGGAATCGAAGAGAGCTAATGAGCCGATCGACCCGGATCCGGATGCGGTTTCGATAGACTCCAGTGTCCGCCATGTTTTCGGCGAGGAGGGCGTGGAGGATAAAGAGAAGGACACGGATATGTTGGCTGGTGTCAAGGCAGACCTCGTATGGCCCATTGCATCCCCTTATACCCACATGGTCCATGAAGTAACGAGGCCGTCCCTCAGAAAACCATCAAAGAGACCTTTGCCCTCAATGACGTTCCCCGCGAAGCTCTCTACATCGGCATGGCGGGTGTCTTACCGTACCTCGCGACATCCCTATCGACAGTCTATCTGGCATGGGACATCAACCACGCAGCGGCCAATGGATCACATTTCATGATCCCTCCAAAGACCGCCGAAATCATCCTCCACATCTTAGAGCCCATCCAGATCGGCTACGGAGCAGTGGTAAGTCCTCCAAACGTCACGGATCAACTCTGCACACGACTTACATCGACCGTAGATCATTTCCTTCCTAGGCGCCATCCACTGGGGCATGGAATGGGCCAAATTCGGCGGCGTACAAGGCTACAAACGCTACGCCATCGGGGTCGTCGCCCCCGCCGTCGCCTGGCCTACCATGCTACTACCGGTCGAATACGCACTGATCATGCAATTCCTGACCTTCAACTTCCTGTACTTCGCCGACGCGAGAGCCACGGTCAGGGGCTGGGTGCCCCAGTGGTACACGACCTACCGCTTCGTGCTGACCTTCGTGGTGGGCGCTAGTATCGTGGTTAGCTTGGTCGGACGGGGCCAGATCGCGGATAAAGTGGGGAGGTTGCCCGGGCCGGCGGATCGGTTGAAGGCGTTGCGGGATTCGCAGATGGAGAGTTTGGAGAGGGAGGAGCGGGAACGGCGGGCGAAGATTGTGGCTAGGGATGAGAGCGAGGACGATGATGATGAGGAAGAGGAAGATGATGAGTGAGTCGATTGACGGTGATAAGGAGAGGGGGCTGTTGAGAAGGGCGTGTCATCGTGAGTATTGTACAAACTTGAGCGCTCGATGAAAGATGCGATTGATATTTTTGTAGTGCTGGTGCTGGAACATTCATGGTACTGTAAGATCTCACCTGGTACGCCTGTGGTGTCGCGGGTGTATATACACAAGTGCACCAGAACATCTGTGATATTGGTGACTAAAAGCCCTCGACTATCATTTCCGAAGCCAAGCTAGCCCGACCATCCCTCTCGGCAAGTGGGCCTCGCACTTCCTTGTGGGCAAAAGGCAAGTATACACAACCAAACACGCTTAACCACACGAATATGTCCGACCCATAACTGATGCTCCCCGTCCCTCAACTGAATCCCCTCCGCACCAGAAACACCAAGCGCACCTTCCCCCACCAGCTCTGCCCACGCCCCGATCATCGGCCCCCATATCCTCACAGAATCAACTTCTCCTTCTCCCTCCTCACGGAATCGACTTCCCAACCCCAACCTGATTTCCCCCATCAAAAATCCGAAAATTCACAGCCCCATACCCCTTCACCTCCATAAACCCCCCGAACGCCCCCCAACGCCGCCCCAACACCCCCTCAGTAACATGATGCCCATTCGCATCTCTCACCCTCAGAACCTGCTACCCCGCCGGCGCATGTCTCAACGCGAAAGAAAAGGACACACCACCCATATTCGGGGTCAGCGTCGCCTCGGCGGCGTTCTCAGTGAAGGGCGGGAGAGTGCTGATGACGTGGTCGAAGCCGGTGGAGATTTGAGGGAGGGAGGGAGGTGGCGCGGGGGCCGTGGTTGGGGATGGATATTACGGTGGAGAGGAAAGAGGAGAGGAGGAGTTTTGGGGTTTGGGGGGAGAGGGAGAGGAGGTCGATGGAGGGGTAGGTTCCGGTTGAGGGGGGCGCACCAGATTTGGTTGTAGAGGTTTCGTTTGAGGTGGCGGGATTGGGGTCTGGGGTGGGTTAGTTGGTGGGGAGGGGTTTGGGCGGGGCGGGTTTTGAGGGAGGATGGCTTACGCTCCGGCTTTGCTGCCGTTCTAACAGACAGGACTGTTGCTGCGTGGTGTTAGGTCGAGGTTGGAGGGTTCCTCGAATGGGTGGATTGGGGTTGCCCGCTGGAGGCGGTGAGTTATGAGAAGGCTATGAGGAATGGGAGAGTGAAGGCGAGCATTCTGTTAGCTGCTTCTTAATGTATGGTGGGGTCAGGTAGGTGGCTTTGATTGGTGACGATAGATATTAAGATCGGAATGATTGAGAAGAGATCTAATGGGACGAAACGGAACGAGGAACATATATTTATAAAATGTCGACGCAAAAGCTTGAATCGTAGCAGGGAAATGGAGAAAAGGCGGCGGGTCGCATATATTCTATGGAGACTGGTGCATTGAAACGTAGTTGATGGCAGCGCTCATAATAGGGGACAACAGCGCTCTTCCGTATTCCAAAGCACGGATCGTAGCAGGGAAACAGAGACAACGCCGGCGCGTCGCATATGGTTCATAGAGACTGAGCACGAAACATGATAGATGGCAGTGCTCGAACAGGCAACAGTGCACAAACGGGCAACGGCGCTCTTCTGCCGTCAGACCAATTCCGTACTCACACGCCCATATCCTGATACACATGCTCATATGTCGTGGAGACCTAGTGCTCTCAGTATCAGCACTGAAATGCCACATGGCTATGGTCATGCAGTAGCCATTCCCATCCATATCTCCACCACGGACTAGGTACGAACTGTTCGCTACTAATTCATGGTTATTGTTGGGGTAATTTCGAAACTTGGAGGTCTTGACATTCTTATATATATATTGTTAGTTGTCAATGGATTTAGTCTCTAGTGTGCAGTGGCACTGGGCGTTCTTGTCCAGCGTCCTAACTCCACACTTGCTCGTTCCTGAGACGGCCACTCCGTAATGCCTGCGGATTGACCTTGGTCAAGGAAGAGAAGGAGTAGAAGGAGGCGGAGAAGGAGGAGGAGAAGAAAGACGAGACGAGAGGAAGAATTTGGAGGGGATGAAAGGTGCATTCGGGTAATGTTACCATCAGTCGGAATGTGCGGCTAGGCCTTCCGTTCTTGCATCTTGCAGGCTGACATGGAACCTCAGCTTCCCTCTTCCCTTGCCAGGCTCGGGAGCCTGGCGAGCCTTGCGAGCCTTGTTGGTTATCGTGGAGACTGGGGCAGAAACTGGAGTAGACTCTTGCATAGCTGGCCATTGCTTCTTCCCCTTCCTCTTCCTCTTCCTCTTCCTCCACCATTCCGCCAAAATCACACAGATCAGCTCACTCGACCAAGCCGTGCCATGCCATAGCATTAGTACCATGCCTTTTCGACGCCGCTGACTGCACAACTTCTACTGCTTCCCCACTCTCTTCCGACATGTACGCATAAAACGCGGAAGAAGATTCACATGCTAATTCGACTTGGCTGGCAAACTTGGTTCTGCCAGTTGCTTTGTTCAGACATGGGGACTATCCTCTCTACCCATACCAAGTGTCCATAGGAGCCCAGGGTTACCATCCAAAGTCGTCGAGACTGCCCTTTCTCTCTCTTGGCAGTCATCCTCACAATCTCGAGAACGACTCCTCCTTCACCGATTTTCCCGCAACGGCTCCGTCACAATGTTCTCGTACCTGCACGGCATGCGTTCTAATGGCCGCAAAGGTTCAATTCCTACATCAACAGCCTTCGCCCCGCCATCCTCATCTGCACAATATCACACATCTCCTCCGCTGCCGGAGCTGCCATCGGACAACTCTTTCGAATCATTCCAACGCCGAATGTCCGACTACGAAAGCTATACCTCCAGCTCGCCTGTTTCGCCAAGTCCGCCTATACTCCCACCTATACCCCGCGTTGCCTCCCGCCATGAATCACATATGCCGGAGGGTGAGGGCTCGGAGAGTGTGAGCAGGGCTACAGCGTTCACCCCTTATAATGAGCAAGGCCATGTTCTCTCCCAGACGTTTCCTGGGTTTACGGACCCTCTTCTTCCGAACATGACTGGGAAAGAGGAGCGGCAGCGTATGGAATACCTTCCGGGTCTGCGGCGGCCGTCTGGAACTCAAGAGACTTATGTTCAAGAGCGGCCGAATGTGGGCTACAGACCACACACATCACTTGGCAACGAATTGCGATCCCACTCCGAGACCCAATTGGTGCGACCACCATCTCCTCGACCGGGGGCATCGAATGCATTCTTCACCGAGTCGTCCCAATTTGTTGCACAGTCCAGGTCATCCCAACTCCCAGCGTCGAATTCAAGCCACATACGCTCTAACAAGACGAAGCTTAACCTCCTCAATCCAATGTCTCTGCTTGCCAAAAGGCGAACCTCACAAACACTGCCACAAGCCCCTTCAGAAGCCCATACCTCGAGTAGGAATACGTCTATTCCCGGTATGAGACTACCCGACGACTATGACCCGCGAATTCGAGGTAAAATGGTGCATGACTTTAGCGCTCCACGTCCGAAGCGTAACGTTCGCCATAATGACGGCGCAGATCCTTCCCAAGATTCCCAAAGGCTACAGGGACATCTGCGAGCAGATTCCAACAACGCCAATGATCCTTCTCAGCGGACGGATCGCAACAGAACATCTGGCCAGCGTGAATCACTAGGAGCGGATGAGGATGGTCCCGCAGGTATCGAGAGGCAGCATACACCGATTTTCAAAGAGCATTTCGGTGACGATGTGGAACCCTGGCGGAGCGATCAAGGACTTTTGATCAAACAACCGGCAACAATATACTTGTCCCATCTTTCTGTACCAGATCTTGGTCACGATCCATCTTCGTTGCCAGCCTTCGCCAGAAACTTACCTGTTGACATTACGACCACCTTGAGTCTTGCCCCCACGAGAGCGCCTCCGCCGCCGCCAACCGCCCCTTCAAAACAGCCCCTACCCGCTGTTGAGGGGACTAGCACCTCAATCCCATTCTCAAACCAGTCCTCGACGTTGCCATCACCTCCCATATCACCTCCAAAGAACAGATCTCGCGCTACCTCAAACACGGATCCTAATTTCCAGTCAGCGGGGTTACCCAGACATCTGCCAAGCAATGCTTCCCGGTTTAGTTTCGATCTAGCCGGCGTGGGATCTGCCACGCAAGAGAAGCTCTTAGAGGAGAAACACCGGCAGTTGGCGGCGCAAGACGCACGGAAGAAAGCCGCGTCGTCCCCATCGGAAGATAACGAGGACGATGGAGACGACTCCGACTTTGATTATTTGGATGACAATGGGTTGGAAGAAAGAATTCCTGGCGTCAACACAGATGCAGATGATGAGGAAACGAGCGGTACTGCCGGGGCGTTGGGGAACTTCCATTTTGCCTCGCCTGCGAAGTCGTCATGGAACAGTCCGGCAAGCCCAGAGAGCACCGCTCTGACTTCTATAACCACACCACGTGATAGCGGAGGGCAGTCAATTGGCTTTGCGCCCTCTAAGGAATCACTCGATTTGCCGCTGCAGCGACATTCGGGCCTCTCGCAGCACAGCTCAGAAGATCATTTTAGGAATCAAGACTACTATTCACAACATGGCTTAGCAGTTTCGGCGACCGATGTACAGGAGGAGCGCCCGCCATCAGCGCCTCTCGTACATAGTTCACATGAACCTAGTCGGCCGCCTCCCTCTGGAGCGGTGGACGATGACGATGATGACATGTACTTTGATGATGGCATGATCGACAACATGGACGCAGACGATAGTCAAGCCTTTGACGAATCTGTATTCGACGATGAGACGAGCAGGTTATATAGTATCCCAATTCGAGATCTCAAGTACTTGGCGACAGAGCACGCAACCCGAAAGCCCGAAGATACTCGGCCGCCTTTGGAGCGCAGTCACTTGACAGCGCTGAATACTTCTATTGATACTAGACCCCTTGACTTGATGGGGTTTCCGGACGAGGTTAGCCAGAATACATTTAATACAGACCACCAACATTCAAGGCCTTCTTCTTACGATCACAATGCTGGCCTGACGCAAGACAACCTTGCAGCATACCACGATGCTCTAGCTTTCGCCACCAATCAAGCTGCTCTCGACGGCAAATTCACCCGCAAGCCAAGCGTAGACGACAGTCCAGAAAACCCACCGGACCACAGTATGTTCCTTGGGACGACCACCGATACCAACCGAGTCAGTCACGAAACGGTCACCTTCCCACACCCCGCAAACCACAATGACACCTCCGAGTTCGACTTCTCCGACCCCCTCGAAGACGACGCTATTATCGCCGCCGCCAACGCCTCCGCCCTCGAAAACGACGACGAAGGCTTCTACGGCCGCGAATTCGGCTTCTTCGCCCACGCCTCCGCCTCCGCCGAAGCCGAATACGCCAACGGCGGCTACTTCGGCACCCGCTCCGGCGCCGACGGCCTCATCGGCCGCAGCCACAGCGGGCGCGTAAACTTCCAAGAACCGAGTCTTACCCCCATCACCGAACGCAGCGAATGGAGTAATCGCACCTCGACCATTTCGCTTGCCATGTACGGCCACCAGTTACCACACTCCTCGTCACAGGGCCAGGTTGTGGCTAGTCCGGGGTTGGCGCAGCTGGCGGATATGATGCAGCATGAAGACGACAGCATGTCTCTGTCGGCGCTGCTGAAGCTTAGGAGGGGCGCGTGGGGCGGCAGCAATGGTAGTTTGCGGAGTAGTGCGGGCGGCAGCCAGCAGAGTGGTGGCGGTGGGTCGCCGCTGAGTCATTTCCCGCCCGCGAATGGCCCGCTCGCGAATGTTGGCGTTTCCCACTTGCCGACTTCGGGCTCGGGTTGCGGTGTTGGTGGCGAGCGGTCCCCGTTGGAGGCCAGTCCGCCGGCTAGTCCGACGGTGGTGTCACAGTCGCTGCCGGTGGCGCCGGCGCTGCATGGGCAGGGTCAGGTTCAAGCGCAAGCGCAAGCGCAATCGCAGTTTCTGGATTTGCATCTCGCGACGACGGGTGGGGTGGAAGGGTTCGGCGCGGGGGCGGGGAGGAGTAAGGGGCAGGGGCAGGGGCAGGGGCAGGGGCTGGGGCTGGGGCAAGGGAGGGGGCATAGTCGGAATAGTAGTGTGGGGGGGGAAAGTGTGAGTTATGTGCAGGATGTGGATGAGGATGGGGTGGGGAGGTGGTGGTTAGAGACGAGGAGGGTGGGGGAGGGGGGTGAGGGGGTCGTAGTTGGGAGGAGGGTTGTTGAGGGGGGGAGGATCTGATATATGGGGGGATGGGATTGGAGGGGGCGAGGACTGGGGGGAAGAGGGGTGTGATGAGAGGGCAATTACGATAAGGGGGGTGGGATGTGATGTGAGGGGGGTAATATGAAAGGAGAGGTAGTAGGAAGAGGAGGGGGTGTAGGGAGAGGAGAGGAAAGCGGTGGTGGTTCTTTGGGATACATGGGAAGAGCAAAGAGGGATGGATATATTGTTATTGATACCCGGAGGATCATATGGACGAATTTGTATTCGCTCGCTTGTGTTTTGAGGCCTTTGGGCCAGAATACTTTAATCTATCATTTTGAGGCGAGGTTTTCATAAAATGCTTATCTCATCTCACTGAAACTTGGTCGTTCTTTCACGTGCGTACCAGCAACGACGTTGATGTTGTGCAAGACCCGAGATTTGTACTTCCCTTTTCCTCACTGTAAATCTGATACCGCAAGTCAAGTCGGTTGCATACAAGTGAGGTTTATTCCCAGTCCCATCGTTTTCAAGCGATGAGGAGACCTGCCGGGTTGGCAGCTGAGGTTTGCATCTTACGGTCATCCCAAGTGAAGTGACAGAAGCAATACCAACATCACCACCACCACCAGCAAAACCAACCTCAACCTCAACCTCAACCTCCATCCTCAGCCTCTCTAGTCCCTCACAATCACATTTCCACCTCCCAACCAACATCTCTTCACCACCCATCTCCCCCTCGATCCTCACGCTCTCCCCTCAGCTCACCGAAAACCCCCCCCCCAACCCAAAAGTGAGAAATTACCCAATCTCCGACCCGCACCCCGCCACGCTACCGTACTGCCATTTTCCCTCTCTCCCTCTCTCCCTCGTACCTTAGGAGACTGAGTCCCAAACCACCAAGTCCAGGTCCCAGCCTGCCAGGTCTCGGCCGAGAGCAGGGGTGCAAAGACGTCCGACGACGATAGATGTGTTCTCCTTTTCCCGATTGGGATAGAGAATCGCGTCCTGACGCGGTGATTGAGGTGTAAGGTAGGTAGGGCGAGTAGATTGAGTTTTTACGAGCGGTACGGGAAGCACGTGGGCCGAGGACAGGGGTGCAAAGACGTCCGATGAGGAGGGAGGCGTTACCTGATTGGGGAAGATATCACGTTTTGACGCGGTGAGTTTTGAGTGGAGCTAGTAAGGTACTCAGCAAGTAGACTGAGGTTTGAGCGGCACATACTTCGGCCGAGCGCAGGGGTCCAACGGCGTCCGAAGAGAGTTGATGTACTCTCCTGATTGGAGGAGGAATCGCGTCCTGATGCGGTGGTTGTAAGGTTGAGGTGCAGCGCGCGCGAGTATATTGAGTTTGAGCGGCCTGTCGGCCGAGCTCGGGGGTCCTAAGACGTTCGATGAGGATTGATGAGTTACCGGATTGGGGAAGATATCACGTTTTGACACGGTGGGTTTTATAATTAGCTAAACTCTCTTCTGAATCTGGAGATGGCGCGAAGGAAGACGGAGGGAGACGGCACAGGCGGCCTGTCGGCCGAGGTCAGGGGCCCAAGGACGTTCAATGAGGATTGATGTGTTACCCGGATTGGGCAAGATATCGCGTGCTGACGGGATGAATGTAACGGTTTCCCAAAGTCTCTTCCGAATCCGGAGTTGGCGCGGCTGGAAGTGGCACAGGCGGCATGTTCAGAGAACTTTTGACTGGTGCTGGGACATTTGACGGTGATAGAGGAAATGAGGGATCGTCTGATTAAGAAATATATCCTATCCCGAGGAGTTGCTTTTTGAGAGGAGCGACTCCGCAGTTAGACTGAGCTGGGAGCAGCGGCACAGATGGTGCATCAGCCGTAGTGATATAGCCTTCTGCTGGTCTGAGCTGGAATACTAGCGCCGTAAGTGTAGGCGTTCAATGATGAATGATGTAGTACCTGATTGGGAAAGATATCTCAATGGTGAAGAGGCAATGTTTGAGATGAGGCAGTCTGCAAGTGTCTCAGCAGGGATGAGCCCAGTACAAGCTGCTATCTAATCCAGGTTCGTTGATGGTGAATTACTAGGTGATTGCGCGTGCATCAGCATCAACGTGGTGGTTATGTTGAGCTAGTTTGCGGGCTGGATCGCGATTGGAGCCTCAGCAGAAATGGGCTTTTGCCACCATCCGACTCTTTCTCAACGACAGTTGACTCTGAGATGCTTGGGATGTATGCCATTCTCAGAGTGTATGTCACTATCACAATGTGGTTGTAGCCATTTTAAGGATGGGCATTCTTTTGTACCACGCTGTGCACTGAGTGCACGTGATCTTGACTGAGTCTCGTAAGCAAATCAACATCGGCGGGTTCACGAGCTTGGACAGTACTTCATCCTGGTGTTGTAGTCAAGCCTTCCATTCTCCTCGTCAAAGTCGGGCTGTTGTCTTCCTCCTCCACTCCGACTTGGATCTGCATCTTCGGCCGGTTCTTGTTCAGGCCTTCAAGGAGCATGCAGGCTTTGCAGATGGACTGGCTGGAAAGATAACCGCAGCGAGTGCAGTTGCCCATCTGCTGCTTGGGCATTTTGCGGGGTGCTTTTGTACGGGGCTGCTTCGCCACGGTGTTTGTCCTGTCATGCCTTTGGCCGTTCAGTGTCGACGAGGTAACCTCTACCTCATTCCCTTGTGCCCTCTCATCAACTCGGAGTTTCTGCTCCATGGCCGCCATCTCGCCTCCACTAGTTCTGCCATTGGCACTTCCACAGCCTCCGGAGCCTTCCTCTTCTCCTTCAATTACAGTGACGTCCTTGGCACCCTTCGATCCTCCACTCACTCCCTCGGGTACCAATCTCGCCATATCTTCTCCACTGCGCACAACATCCAAAATAGCACTCGGGCGTATCCTCTCCAAGTTCTTGATCAATGTCCTGGCACTTCCTCTGAAGGCCTCCGGGGAATAGATACACTCAGTAGTGAAATAATCCAACCCCTTATGATGCGCATACAACACGATCTCCTTTTCACACGCATACTTCAGCGGCTTACTCCTTTTGGTCTCGCTTGCCGTACTCTCCGTCACGATACTCGTCGCCCTGGCCAACCTTGGCAAGTCCCCTCGCAACAGATTCATCATCACCGTCTCGGCGATGTCGTCGGCATTATGCCCCGTGACGACATGCTTGATACCCAGGCGAGCGGCGCCCCTGTCAAGTGCTTGCCGTCGGAATACGCCACAGTAGGTGCAGTTGCCCTTTTTGCCTATTTGCTCTACCACTTGGTCCATTGTCCAGCCGTAGAGTTCGTCGTAGCCAACGATTTCCAACGGCATCTCATATTGAACAGCGTTCCTCTTCACCGTTTCCAGACTGTCATCCCTATATCCCTTGATCCCCTCATCGATGGACAACAGCACCAGATCCAGTCCATAGCCGTGGCGCTGGTTGAGAGTTTTAAGGACGGAAGCTAATACGGTCGAGTCTTTGCCGCCGGAGGCACCGATCGCGACTCGTTCCCCCCGATGGAAGAGAGAATTCGATGTTACGGTATTGTGGATTTCCGCCTCGAAGATGGTAACAAAGCAGGCTTTGCAGAGCTTTTGATGGTTCTTGGGGCGAATGATGAGGGCCCTGGAGGTATGGCAGAGTGCGCAAGGGGTGGGCGCCATGGCGAGACAAGTGGGAACGGTCTTGTCAAGAGTGAAGAGTGGTGGCCAATGGCGACGACTGGGAGAGGATGATAGTTTTGGGGAAGTAGGCTTCAGGCTTCTTTGAGACGTCGAGCTCGAGTATGAGCTCGAGTACGAGCATGCGGTCCGCCCTGCAAGGCCGGAGGCCTTTCTCGGCAAACCTTGGTGCAGAGCCTCCTCGGCCACAAGAAGCCGAGGAAGCCGCCGTCAGTCGTCAGTCGTCAGTCGTCACCGCTGCTTGCGGTGTGAAAGTCCACCCGTTCGTCCTGTATTGGATGCCTCTACAGCTGCATCAAGCTCAATCTCTCCTCCCTACTTCCGTGTTCTTCGGCATATCAGCGTATGCGTCTGAGGAGTGCTCGCCGTGGCCTGGCTCAGCTGCTTGGCCGGACGGTGATGGCCGTCTCGGCCATGACTCGGCCCCTTGTATCGCCATGGCTACCCCGCAGGCCGCCTCGCCCCGCCTCCCGGTTTGGTGGGGTGTCGTTCCCGAGGGGCTTGTGATAGAGCAGTACTGGTGACACAGTACTGGTAACACAGTACTGGTAACACAGGAACCACAACGCGACCGACCCCTCGAATGTGACCCTCCCTCATCTACCCTTGTTAACATGCGTAGCATTTCCTGTTCCCTTCTCCTTTCCCTCCCTTACCCTCTACCCTTTCCCGCCGTCGAAAACTGAGTACAAGACCCCCCCTTGCATTGCCTATCGCCATGGCGGACGCGTCCAAGCAAACCTACATCGGCGCGATAGATCTGGGTACAACAAGCTCCCGCTTTCTCATTTTCGATACTACCGGCAATCCTGTGGCATCGCACCAGATTGAATTCAAGCAGAAATATCCGCAGTCCGGGTAGGCAACACATCTTCTTCCCAACTCCACCAAGTACAGCCGGTCTGAAACTTCGAACAGATGGCACGAACAAGATCCCAATGAGCTGGTTACTTCGGTCGAGGAATGCATCGATAAAGCTACAAAAGCCTTTGTCGATGACGGGCATTCAGAGTCGGACATCAAGACCGTCGGTATCACAAATCAACGGGAGACAACGTTAGTCTGGGACTGTGAAACAGGCGAGCCTCTCTACGACGCCATCGCGTGGCCTGACACAAGAACACAACCCATAGTGCGAGAGTTGAAAGAGAAGAAGGATGCCGACAAGCTTCAAGATATCTGCGGCTTGCCTCTCTCGACTTATCCGTCCTCGGTCAAGCTGATATGGCTATTGCGAAACGTTGACAAGGTCCGAAATGCTTACGACGACGGTCGGCTGGCCTTTGGTACTCCCGACACTTGGCTTCTGTACAAGCTGAATGGCGGCAAAGAACGCAATGTCTTTGTCACGGATGCCACCAATGCTTCGAGAACGATGTTCATGAATTTACACAAGCTACAATACGATGATACTGCATTGGAGTTTTTCGAATTGGACACCACCAAGTTAAAGTTACCAAAGATCGTGCCCTCCTCAGATCCAGACGCTTTTGGCTCACTGGCCTCTGGGGCCTTGAAAGGCACGAAGATCACTGGATGTCTCGGTGATCAATCTGCAGCGCTTGTGGGCCAATGTGCTTTCACTCCTGGGCAGGCCAAGAATACCTACGGCACAGGATGCTTTTTGCTCTACAATGTTGGCGAAAAGCCGGTGATGTCGAGTCATGGGCTGCTGGCGACAGTCGCATACGACTTTGGTGGAAAGCGGAAACCGGTATACGCGCTGGAAGGCAGCATTGCCGTAGCAGGGAGTGCTGTCAAGTTCCTCATCCACAACTTTGGATTCATCGAAGCTTCCCACAAGATCAGTGAGCTAGCAGAGACAGTGGAGGATAACGGAGGCTGTGTGTTCGTGACTGCTTTTAGTGGTCTCTTCGCACCTTATTGGATCGACGACGCCAAAGGAACGATATTCGGCATCACACAGCATACTGAGAAGGGTCACATAGCTCGAGCGACTTTGGAAGCTACCTGCTACCAGACCAAGGCAATTCTAGATGCAATGGAGAAAGACAGCGGCCACAAGCTTTCTCAACTCGCGGTCGACGGTGGTATGAGCAATTCTGATCTTTGCATGCAGGTACGTAACCTCCCATGACGAGTTTCCCTTCCGTCTGCCACCCGCTAAACTCAAATATCACAGACCCAGGCAGACATTACGGGGATTCCAGTTGATCGTCCCGCCATGCGTGAAACCACTGCTCTTGGTGCTGCCATTGCTGCCGGCTTTGCTGTAGACATCTGGAAGGAGTTCGAAGAGCTCAAAGAGATCAATCAGGTCAACCGTAAGATCTTCAAGCCACAGATCTCCGAAAAAGACAGTGAGACGATGTATAAACGATGGGCGAGAGCCGTTGAAATGTCGAGAGGCTGGCTAAACGAAACTGAGCAGTAGAGCAAGAGCATACTATTAGTACCTCGGCTCGGACTCAATTTGCTAGTACTTTCTCTGAATAGTGAGAATAGATCAACACCTTTTTGGAAGCCGTCTTCGCGAGCATGATTAGCTTGAACACATTTGCTGCGTTTCGCCCAGTTGGGGCTTTAGCTTCGCATTTCTTCGAAACATGCGCATTGCGCAGCGAGCTGTGCTCGAGGGATGAGCGGGGGGAACACCCACAACCCAACCTCAGCGCTGCACAGGCTGCACGATACGATCCTGGCATTTCCGTGGTCGACACTGCTGCTGTTGGCAATGTGGGCGGCCAGGTAAGAGGGACATCAAGCTGTAAGTCGGCTGACTTTACCATCGACAGGAGGCATCCGCCCAAACTACCCAATGTTGAGGTCATATCGACAACGAACCCGGGGGCCCTTGTTCCGCCACCATTACAAGGCCGCGGTCTACAAGGATTTGGGGCATCCACACTTCCACATGGGTGTTCTGGCGCCCATTCCACATCCCTGGGACCCGCTTCTACAAGGAGTAACCCAATCACGACCATGTGGCAGGAGCGACATGACAGCTCGGGTCCGGTCCGGTCAGGCCATGCGCCTCTTCCGTTAAGCCACGGTGATCTGAGCGGGCTTCACGTGGAGAAGGACGCAGCGGAGTTGATTGTAAAGTGATAGGGGAGCTCGTGATCATGCCCTGTACACACCATCGACACCTCTCTGAGGGACGTCATCAAGCCCCGCACGTTCTCCTTTGCACTGTCAATCCCTTCGTCTCCAAGTGCATTCAGCCATAGCTTGGCAATCGGCATCCCTTCGGCCTTCCGGTGTATTCAAGCCTTTCTGGAGAATTAAGCGTGCCGGCGGCAACCAGCAACCTTGCGGGATAATCTGATTCGAAACAATCAGCCCGAATACCACAAGCCACCACCAAGTCTATAGAGCAACACCGAGCCTAGATCCAGCTACACGCGGCCTTGTGGGCCACTCCTGCTGGCTCCTCCCATTATGACCCGTCTCGGTAACACCGCATATAAGCAGGTCAAGCATAACAAGCCCTTCAAACACGCTCTATCACATGGGATGTTCGCATCACGCCCCTCCCTTCTCCCTATCTCCACCTTGATTAGAGCCCAGAGCTCTGACCCGCAATGATGCTAAAATCCATTGACTATCTCTCCTTTCATCCGGGCACAAACAAAGCATGCTCTGATCTTCCCATCTGTACACTCTCGAATAGCACGGACAATGTGTGACTATACTCAAGTCAATTACAAATGCGGACACGTCCGATATCTAGTGAAAGCGTGGTGCATCCGGTATCAACAGACACATGAGCGGTGTGCTCCCAACGTCGTGGCAGTGTCTGTACTCCTCTGTTGCCCTCGTCTACCTGTTCATCTGGGCTCACTACTCCTCCAAACCCTTCGGCTAACATACGTACTGCTGCAGAGAGACCAAGCTCGATGAAAATTGCGGTCAGTTTTCTATTCCCGTCCTGTAGCCCCCAGACCGCAAACCCAAATAACATCCTTCTTCCTCCGTCCAATCCCTCAGAAACAAGGAAGGAGAATTCAATACTAGGCAAGGCGCAGCTAGCAAAACAGCGCACAATCTTATCTCTGCACCTCCCCCCAAACTGTGCCTTTTCCCCCATCGTTGCGGCTCCTATCCACTTCACAAGGTCGTGAAATGGAAACTGACAAACCCTCTCCACCATAGGCGACTGCAAATCCAGCAGCTCCATTCCCATGGCCAGTGCATCCACGTCGCAGTCCAGCTCCTCTACCGCTGGGGGCAGCAGCTCTACGACAAAGTCCAGCTCTTCCGCTGTTGGGGCCAGCAGCTCCACACCAAAGCCCGGCAGCTCTACCTCCAAGCCCAGCACCACGCCCTCCTCCTCAAACCCACCCCCATCTACCAGCAAGTCCAAACCCTAGCATCCCTCCTCATTGACACCGTCGTCCCCGCTTCCACAACTCTTCAACACGCGATCAAGCTCGGAAATTCGCACCGGCGACTCCCATGCACGACTACCCAATCTCTTCGCTTGATCGGTAAGAATTGCCCTTCCCTCGTCAACTCCGCTCCTTTTACCAAGTCCGTAACAGAGGACGAACGGAAGAGACTAACAAACGCAAGAACAGAAGGCTTTTGTTCGTTCGTTCGTGGATTCGCTGCGCTATGGGCTGCAAGGGTTGATGAGCGCGTTCTCTCTCTCTCTACGACGATGAGGACAAGATAGCGGGGTGAGGTGGCGGGAATGGGAACCGGGGTGGCGATGGAGGGTGGGAAGCCCGCTCTATATGTGGGATGGTGCCTTAATCAGCGCAATGGGTTAGGGGACACGGGCACTCCACGAGACAAGGGATCGAGGAGGAAGTTGGCAGGGGTGCAGGCTGCAAATCGCAAACGGGAGGGACGGGATGAGGAGGGCGGGCGGATGTGACGGTCTGCAGACCTGAATGGGAGGAGTTGGCAGGAAATTGAGAATGGAAGACTGTACAGTACAGTGGACTTCTCCATCATCTCATAGCCGTGCTTCTGTATACCATCCAAAACGAGAAACCCGCTCTCACCTCCCTATTTGCAAAGGGGAGATCCCCCCCCCCCTTGGCTCTCTCTCTCTCTCTTTCTCGCTCGCTCGTCAAGCCGCTCTTTCCCCTCCCTCCCTCCCCCCCCCCTCATCAATTCCCCCTCCCCCCTCCTCCCGACTCCAACTCATAGATACAGCCCACGAACCACCCAGCCACCAACCAACCAGCCGTATCGCCACTTCCCCGCCCATCGTCGCGAGCAGTCCCGTGGGTATTAATCCCATATTATATCATACCCACTCCATCCACTCCATCCACTCCCCCCACAACTCTCCCACTCCACTCACCCCGCCCCGCAGCGTGGAGATGCACAACTCAACGCAACTCAACTCAACTCAACTCAACAATGAGCGGAGCGGAGCAAGAACAGGCAGCACAATAAGGTACAGAAGCTAACTGGCTAGCAGCTAGCGTACGGATGTGGTGGATAGAGCTTGCAGATTTCGTTTTCAGACGGACAAATAGATAGATAGACAGCCAGACAGCCAGACAGCCAGACAGACAGCCAGACAGACAGCCAGACAGACAGACAGATAGACAGCCAGCCAGACAGACGAGGCGTTGTGACAAAAGGCCGTTTTCCCCCCCTCCTACTACTACCGCAGTTGCAGTCTTTGATATCTTAGTTAGAGATACCGTAGTAGTCATACAAATACTCGCACATACCTAACCTTCGCACCCAACACCCAACACCGAACTCCTCCATGACCTCCATCAAAGGCGCCCAACTCCTTCCCCTCCGCCCGCGCATAAAAAATTCCAAATCTCAATCCCAATCATATCGGACAATTTTCTTTCAAAGGCAGTAAGTACTACAGTTCGGCCATCAAAGTCCATTCACGACAGCCCTAGCAGACTACCAGATAAAAAAACTCTAGCCGAGAAAAACCCGATATCCAGCCCGAAGGCCAGCCAGCCAGCCAGACAGTCAGGGCGCCCTGACGGGCCCCAAGCCAAGGCCAAGGCCAAGCCGAGCCAAACCAGCCAAAGGGGGAAACCCCCCCGGACTCTGACCCATAAAAAAAAACACCATCGTTGATGCCGCTCTCGAAGCGCCAGTTGGAACAAAAGACAAAAGTAGAGACAAAGCCCCCACCGCTTCTTCTTCTTCTTCTTCTTCCACCCATCAATCACAACCTCGCCCCGCCATTCTCCCCGGGCCTCCTCCCCTCCCCTCCCCTCCCTCCCCCTTCCCTCCCGCCGTCCCCGTCCCGACCGCCGTCCCCGCGCTCACCCCCGTCCCCGCCGCCCCCGTCCCCGGCCCACTCAAGCCCGGCAACCCCACACCAATGCCCGGCAACGTCATGGGCACCCCCGCCAACGAACCCAACTTCTGCAATTTCTCCCCCCTCAAAACCTTCTGCATTTCCTCGAGGTCCAAGACCTCGTACTCGACGAGCGCCTTGGCGATGATGTCCAACTCGCCTCGGCGCTCGGTGAGCATTTTCATGGCGCGTTTGTGCCCTTCCTCGACGAGCCGGCGGACTTCGTGCTCGATTAGGGCTTTGGTGTCCGAGGAGAGCATGTTGTAGTCTGTGTTGAGGTCGACGTTGCCGAGGAGGTCGGACATGCCCATTTGCGTGACCATGGAGTAGGCGATTGAGGTTGCGGCTTGGATGTCCTGGTGACGGGGGGGGGTTAGTGGTGTGCAAAGTAGAAGTGGAGAAAAAGGAGAGGGGGGAGGTGTGGGAGGCTCACGGATGAAGCGCCGCTGGTGACGTTGTCGGGGCCGTAGATGAGTTCTTCGGCGGCTTTGCCGGCCATGGCGACGTCGATGCGGGCTAGGCATTCTCGCTTGGACATGGAGACTTTGTCCATTTCTGGCAACTGGAAGGTCGTGCCTAGAGTCTGGCCTCGAGGCATGATGGTAGCTTTGTAGAGCGGATCGGCGCCGATGGTGAACATGGCAAGAAGTGCGTGGCCTCCTTCGTGGTATGCAGTCATGATCTTATCCTTCTCCATGATGACTGCACTTCGCCGCTCAGCTCCCATTAGGATCTTATCCTTTGCCCAGTCAAAGTCCAGCATACCGACTTTCTTGGCTTGATTTCGACTTGCACGAACGGCGGCTTGGTTGACCAAATTCTCCAGTTCGGCACCCGAAAAGCCTGGAGTCTGTCGAGCAATGACCGTTTCGTCGACATCAGTAGCGACCTGGATGTTCTTCATGTGATGCTTGAGGATCTCCATGCGGCCTCTGACATCGGGCAGCGGCACAACCACATTGCGGTCGAACCGACCAGGTCTAGTAAGAGCTTTATCGAGGAGCTGTGGGAAGTTCGTAGCCGCTAGGATAATGACACCGCTCTGCTGAGAGAACCCATCCAATTCGGTTAGAAGTTGATTGAGGGTCTGCTTGACATATGCTGCATCTCTTTCGTTACGCTTCCCACCTATGGCATCTAATTCGTCGATGAAGATGATAGCTGGTGCCTTGGCGCGTGCTGAGTTGAAGAGCTCCCGAACACGCTTTGCACCAACTCCCACATAGACTTCGTCGAATTCGGATCCAGACATGAAGAAAAAAGGAACGCCTGCCTCGCCTGCGACCGCACGAGCGAGCAGAGTCTTGCCAGTACCTGGAGGTCCAACTAGGAGAACACCCTTCGGTAGCTTCCCGCCCAAGGTCGAGAATCTCTCCGGGTTCTTCAAGAATTCGACAAGCTCCTGTAGTTCTTCCTTTGCCTCGTCGCAGCCATGAACATCGGAAAATCGAACAGTCTGGTGTTGAGGCTGGGCTTCGTTGTTTTGAATACCGCCAACCTTCTTCAGAACTCCGGTAGTCTCGACGGCCACGGTGATGAGCACCAACGAAAAGTAGGTGATAAGTCCGAAGTATAGCAGGAATTTGGCCCATTTGAAAATAGTCCCACCTATAGATTCCTCCACGACAACATATAGAGGGCTCTCCTTTGCGCCAGTGCCTGATGAGCCGCTCTTGCCCCGCACCGAGGCAATATTGCCACCTCTGGACTGTGCCGCAATAGCTTGACCAATGGCTTGCATCTGATCGTTGTTCAATGTACTGTTCTGGCCGCTTAAATTCGTCCCAGCGGCAAGGCCAGACCCAGGATCTGTTTGTCCAACCCTTTCCAGCGCGCGAAGAAAAGTTGCCTCGCACGCCGGGCTGCTTGCATACCTCCCTGTTTGGTAACGCTCGACAATTATAGCTGGCATATTGGCTCGTAGTAGTGCCGAGTAGAAAGCGTTCTGCGCTGTGGCACTGGTGGGATTGTTGTTGGCCGTCTGTTCCATGTGCGCAAGGAGGTTCTGGGTACTGCCTATAGACAACAGTCTCCGCTGGGATCCTGCAGACAGAGCTTGGCGTGGCATCGGCTGTAGCCCTGAAATGTGAAAGGGGGGCAGGGTCGAGTAAAGTCGGGCTGTTTGGAGCATGCCAGGAGGACTTCGAGCAAGAGGGTTGGCAAACCGGAGGGTACTCCGGGACGCTAAACGCGTTAGTGGAGAGGAACGATATATGATGGTCCCATTCGTACCATTAAGCAAAGGACTGAGACCCTGCCGCCCCAGGCTACCAGGTGACAACTGTAGTGCAGCCATCGGCACGGATGCTAAGCAGTCTGGCATATTGTAGAAGGGTGACGCCTATGTCTGTCAGTGTTTGTGTGCATACAACTTCTAATAGTTGACTCACTGGAACAGGTACGTGCTCTTGAGGTATCGAGGAAGGCCTCCGCGCTTCGGTAGTGTTCGATCGGTGTTGGGTTTTGGGAGTAGTGATTGGGTGGCGAAAGCTCCGCCACGGTGAGGCCAGCGTGGCTTTCATAGACGGCCATAGTTCAGAGGTGGCAGATGCTATGTTCTGCGAATGCCAAAGATCAGTGTCATTCGGGAAGTAGAAGGGTGGCGATGCGCCTACCGGTAGATTCATCGGAGCCTGGAAGGCCATGGTTGCTTCGAGAAGCAACGCCCGAGGCGCAAAGGGAGGAGTATTAATGTAAAGGAAAGTAGCTGAACGGATAAATAAAGGAAAGTGAAGAAAGGTGTCTCTGTGGAGCGAAGTGCTCGCCTGGTGGCAGAGGTGGGGGGATTGACGACGATGCAGTGCTCGATAGTCGCTCCCAAATCCACTCAGGGCAGAACGGCGGAGGTGTCTGTCATCACATTTAGAGTTTAACGCCAATGGGACGGGAATTCTCAGCCTTAAGGCAGGGCCCGTGCACCAAGCTGATGTTAATAGTTGTATGAGGTACTCACCAACAGCTCCAGTAACACTGTCATGCTCATTGCAAATATGCTCAATCTAATTTAATAGACCTGCCTCAACACATCTAATGTTAGCATCTTAACTTACCTAGATTGTGTGAGCTTGACAATATATTATCATTATAAATATATTTCTACAAGTTTACATCAGCTGAAATATTCATCTTAATTATTATCTTGTTTATTGTAGAATGAAAGTGTTTGTTTAACTAAAACTATTTATAAAAGTATATATAACTTAAAGAAATATTAATATTAGGAAAATCTTATACTTATTGAATAGATGTAAAATTTTAAGCTAAAATTTTCTATTACTATATAAGTAAACTAAATATTACTACATTAAGAGAGTAATGTAATTAATTAAGTATAACTTTTATAGTCTTTTTCTTCTAGAAGTCTGCTACTTCTTATAAAGTAAATAGTAGCAATTATAGTTGTTATAATAATAAATAAATTCTTTAATAAAGTAGTAAGTCTTAATTCAACTTAAATATTTATAGTAAACCTTTTTATTAATATTCACTACTATTATCATAAATAATACAAATTTCTAGCTCTTTAATATAACTTACTATTGTCTTTACTATTAGTATATACTCTAGTAATTGCTGTTTAAGATAATAGTAAGATTTTAATCTTGTAGTTTTCTTTAATATTAGTTAATATATGCAGCTTAACTTAATACAATAATATTATTATAAGAGTTAATTTCTTACTTCTCTTTACTTAACTTTAGATTAATAATTATTTAACTAATTATCAGCAGTTAAATTTTATTTAACTAACTTATTAATAATATTTAACTATAAGTAATCTTAACATCATTTATTTACAAAAAGCTGAGATGTTATTAATTTAAATAAGTAGTTTAACTCACTTTTTTTCATTATAATAACACTGTATTAGATTTATAAGTAGACTTAGCAGCTTTTTATATATATATTATATTTATAGAAAAACTGAAAAAATCTTTAATCTAACTTTTAACAGTTGTAAAACTTAAAGTAACATTAATTAAAGCATTTACACAGATTATTTTTATAAAATTAAACAAGGGGAAGGCAAAAAGGTAGCCGTTTCCAGCGGGTTCAGACGCTGCTCTTGACAGCTTCTTTGCCAGGTTTCTCCCGCCGCCTTAACCGTCTCCGGTCACACTGGCGCACCACACCCCGCCTAGTTCATTGAGCCCTCATCACTCAGCTCGGCGGTGTGATCCCATCTGCATCCCGGTCCTCGTCCGGCACAATGTATTTATATTGTCATCCGCCCTGACCTCCAGAACTGGCTGCTCTGCTCAGTTTCCCCACTGTTCCCGTTGTCTCTGTTGACCCTTCTCTTCGTGTCCCTCCACCCATTGTCTTCTCTTTCCAACCCTCTTACTCTCCCACCTCCATCCTCACTGTTCCCTGCTCGTCGACTCTATCTCTCCCAACAGACACAGTGAAGCCGCCAAAAAAAACAATGGAGCTCTCAGCAGAATACTACAAGCAAATGGAAATTGAGCTGAACGTTTTGACCCTCACCCAATGAGTCTACAAGGACAGCAGCGAGGATCTGCAGAGCTGGATTAAGAAACTTTGGCACCAGTAAGGAGACATTACTACTATTGATCCATACACCGGTAAGATCTGATGAACGCTGACAGATATTGTGAATTCACTGGAAAAGACCCTGTCGTGACTCTGAAGGGAATTTCTATCAACGTCCTCTTTGTCTTCTTTGACTGGCTGCTCTCCATTTGAAAAGACTGGCTGGGTGCGGCCAGTACCCTGCAAACATACTGGAATGTATTTTGCCTGGTACGAAAGAAAGAGACTGGCTGTCTCGAGATCGATCCACTCATTAAGAGCCAGATGCACAGAGTACAAGAGCCCCACTCCTCACCTTCACTGGCTAACCAGTACCAGGTGAGACAACGTCTGACTCTGAAGCATGGGTTGAGAACAGAGAAGAAGAAGAAGCCCATCATGCAGGCTGAGGATGAGTTTAAGCTCCTGAAGACGCTGTTTCTCTCTGTTGAGGTAACATTTGATCACGAGCGGCACCGCGTACAGCTGGCCTTGATTATGCAACTTGCAGGCATCACCGGAAACAGGCCTTCTGCGCTCTTAGCTGTATGTTACGGGCATGTCAAGGTCACCTTACTTCCAGATCCTAAAGGAGGAGCATGGCCCCGAGTGTTAATTGAGATATCATACAAGCATACAAAGGGCTATTTGGGTGAGAAAGACACGTTCATATATCCATTTGTGTTCACTCATCACATTCCATGTTCTTAACGGCTAACGACTGGTGCAGGAATGAATTCAGCATTCCTGACATGCCTCACAAGCCATGTCTGCTGCTCTGTCCTCATATCAACCTGCTCACCCTGATCTTCACCGATCAGGCGTTCGCTCCCCCCGATTTGAATTCCCCCAAACAATTTTTCCGTCTCAGGATTGAGCCGGGACAGAAACAGCTGGAGATCCCTCTGAAAGAAAACATGCAAAATGTTCCCCTGTTCCGCTGGTCTGAAGATACTGTGAACAGGGTTCAGATCTCAAACGGTAAGGCTCTGCCGGACAGTACTCTCCGCTCGCGGATGGTCACCCTGGGGAATGTCACGGGCATGAAGCTTCCCACAGGTCTGTACACCTTCTGGTGTGGTAACAGCGAAGCTCTTGACACCAGCAGTGAGTGACATGATCCCCATTACTTTTTCTCCAAATTTTCAGTAAACACAATCACAGGCTTTATCAGTGAATCGCAGTGCAACCTAATTCTGCAACATCATAACTCAACTGTGTTCCAGAAAAACTATCTCTCAAGGTATATCACCGCCGACACCCAGGCCGCCTATCGTGGCTTAGAGCCTCAAACGGCGTTGATGCAAGCCGCCAGTGGGATGAGTCGCACGATCAACCCCCGATGACCCAGGAAACTGAGTGCCGACCAACAAGCCGAGGTTGATCGCCACCCAGAGGTGAGACTCCTTCGCTGGAGGCAAAAGAAGATGTTCCGGTTCATCAAAGACCATCACGGACCCATCGCAAGCATGAAGGGGACGGTCGTGTACGACGAGTATCAGAAGGCCTCCCAAGTTCATTGCAACACAAAACGGCAGCAGGAGGCGGCTCTCTTAAAGGAGGTCAAGGCGAGGTATAAGAGGGAGCAACCGGTCATCGACATTCAACGACAGCTGAAAGGTCTACCCCTCATACCAGAGAAGACAGTCAGGGTGGAGGACTACATCTTCACAGAGCGTGTCTGGGCTGTTGATGCGCTCTTTACCTTCGCGACTTCATCTTCTGAGGAAGAATGTAAACGGTGGGCAGAAGCGATCAACGCTTTGGCAGCCCTTTGCCGCTTGCAAGAGGGCAAGTGTCCACGCCGCCTGAAACCTTCTGCTTCAGCCATTAAGCTCAAATGGGATCTGACACCGCCATCTGTCCTCGATCCGCCCCATCTTTCAGATTCCATCCTGATTGAATGCGAACCCACTCAATGTATATTTTGCCTCGGCTGTGAAGCACTGCCCACTGAGACCTGCCTGAGGTCCTTCCACAGCCGCGGCGACCTGAAAAAGCACGTCCATTGTAAACACCTTCGCCATCATCTGGAGGGTCAGCTGATCATATGCCCTCATTCAAAGTGCTACATGGATCTGACAGACACAAATCATCTGCAGAATCATGCAGTGCAGGTGCACAAGATCTTCACATGACTGTCACACTACTTGCTCTGTCTTGCGGCTGCTAGTCTCATGGCCAGTACCTGTGTGGTTGTCGTTGCTACCAGCATAGGCCAGACTTTGAAGCCGGCTTAACTGCTGGAAGCTATATGCTTAGGCTAGCTACCATTGTCCTGGGCCTTTTGACGTTTTTGAGTGCTGTTCTCTGAGTGATGGCATCTGCGAATAGATAGATAGGTTTTGGGGGTTAGAAATTCTCTTAGCATGAGTGTATCTTTCTATGAGCTTTTCCGACCAGCAGCTGTACGCTAGCCATATGTCCACATTCAGCCTCAACATGCTGTGCTGTTAATGATGATGAGGACGAGGATGAGGATGAGGATGATGGGATTGAGGAATTTTCGCCACTTAGTTTATGAATCAGTAGTCTAATTACTTCACATGCCTTGGTGATAAATTGATCCAACAACAGTGTAAATACTATAAATGCATCTCAACTCCGGAAACAAGATATAAGAAGTCAAGACAGGGCCAACAGGGCCAGCTGAGAAATTACTAAGATAGAAAGTATAGAGGACTGAGCCATTTGACAGATGAACAAGAACAGAAAGAGCTATAGACTTAGCTAAGCTCAATGCCAGACTGAACCCCTTGAACGATGAGGGCAATGTGATTATGTTTGCTCTTTTAAAGTGATACAAAATGAACAATACGTCCAATCTCTAAATTAAGGCTGATTCTTTCATATAGAATTGAACAACGTCTTGCACAAGCTCAACATCAGAAGCAGACTGCTGTCTCATTTCAGAATGGATGAGTTCAGGTAGGTCCACAATTGTCAGGTGAGGCCAATCAGGACCCAAGACCTCCACTTGAAGGAGGTCTTTCAAGAAAGCTTTGCCATGAGTTGAGATTCCCACAGCCACTTTCGCGTTCTCAATCAGATTTGGAAGCCCTTCAAAGCCCTCCAGCTCTTTGTGAAAGCTGCTGAGGTCAAGTCATTCAGACTCACTGTGAGCTTGATGCAGGACAATTGACACACTTACACCTATTTGCAATGTCTTGTGGAGGACTAATTCTGTCAGAAATTGAGTGCTTAGGTTGCTTTTGACAGGAAAAGATACGCCAGAAATTGCCTCCAGCACGGAGCTCTTTCCAGATGACTGGTCGCCGCATACAATGATCTGTGGCAATGAGACATAATGACTAATGCCTTGCAAACGGAGACAGTCTACAGAGTCCAGCAAATCTAGTTGATCCTTGGAATCAAATCTGTTTAGGGCATCTGTCTGAAATGGTTCCAAAATCATTTTGAATGTTGACAATTGAGGTAGACTTGATGGAGATAGAATTGAAGGCAGGGAGACCAGAAAGGTGATAAGCAAAGTTGCAGACGCGTAGCAATAAGGATGCAGTCAAGCAGTCAAGGAAGATCAGACCTGTGACAAAGCGCAGCGTTAACATGTGGATTGATAGTGAGTAGCCTGATTGGCAGCCTCATTCTGACATCTAACATGGCTTGCTGTTGAACCCACGCCGTGGAAATACAGGCTCCAATACAAAGGTGTGGTAGCGCAAGTTAGCTTCTTCCCTTTCTGATACCGAGAAGTGGGTCAGAGAATGACATGTCGCATCCAGTGAGCGATGTCACATGCAGTAAGATAAGTGCCTAAATACCATCAACTGGAAGTGTCACGCTTCTTCTGGACCAGCCGACATGAGGCAATGGAAGACAATACACCATTCAGAGAGCTGTGATTGTGGCTATTGCAGCGCAATGCCCCCCATTGGCGTCATACTGTACCACACCACAGCACTATTGTAAGATAGTTTCATTCAATGCCACTGCCTTCAATCTTTATTGAATCTAAAACATCAATAATGGAAATGCCCATCATTGTGCCGTGACGCTTCTCGCGTCCAGCCTCAACTTGTCAGTTCAGCAGCCAGGTCTGTGCGTTGAGACTAGACAAGGGGGGGGGGAGGGGGATGGTAGAACATCAATTTCCGCTTTGTCTATTGTTGTTTTTTGGGGGAATTAATGCCTGCTACTTCATTTAGTACTGCTTTTTGAGCACATTTGAATGTATTTAGCATCAATTCAATGCGTGTTAATGAAGAAGAAGTGCAGGGTGTCTCTGACACTCTTCCCTCTGCTGTAAAGACTCAACTAAAATGAAAACAGCTCATTGCAAAGGTGCTTGAGAATGTTCCAGCTTGCTCTCCTTTATATAAGCCCTTACACATTATGGAAAGGCTTTCTACAGCCTCAATTTCAGCTGAAATCAACACTTCAGAGGCCTTTTTTGGCTTGTTTATAACATCAAACTATTTCAAATCCATTGCTCAATATACAACCCTTAATGCTCAGCAAAAAGGCGCCAGTGAAACAAAGGGGGAAAGAGCATGGCATGACATAACAGGGTCAGAAAAGAGATCTTTGTTGAAGCATTGTTACTGCAAAGAGAATGAATGGGACTGGCAGTTAGCTATAATTAGCATCAGTCTCAATCAATTTTTATAAGAGTCTAGTACAGCCTTGTGAAGACCTGCTTTCTTATATTTATGAGTGCACTCATACATCTTTCAAATGTTCTTCAATTTAAGACCCTTTTCAAACCTCAATTCAAGGTACTCAGAACAGGGTCAAAGTCTAAACAGATTATGAAGTTGTTGTCACTTGATAAGTTTGCTGTGCTTTGATCTAATCTTCCTTACTGATTAAGCACCTCATAGATGAAAGTGGTATTTGTGAACTGTCTTCACTCTTCATCTTGCAGAATTTAATGCAGAAGATCAGATTTATTAAGAATTTTGAAATCAAGTCTCTCCCTTGTGACTACTTTAATATGATGTGCAGCATAAGTACTGAAGGGTACACACTGTGCACCTGTAACTACCATTACAGTATATTAATATTGTCAGCATCATTGCACTTATGCTTGAAAGGCTTCACATGTCTATTAGTGAGTGCATCAACACTTATCTGAAGATGAGTGAAAATATGTTTGATCACCCTCAAGCATTCACTCACTGATGTTCAGCTCAGAGGCACTTGAACAAGCTGTGAAGAATATAATTGAGTGAAAAACTGATGATGAGAATGCATCACTCATGAATTCAACCTGCTGCAAAATATAAGTCTATAGGCTAAACCGCTGTTCAAATAAGGCTTATTGATTAAAGTATACATATCTAAGGTTTGTCTGCACATACAAGAAAAAGGCTCTTGATGGATCACATGTGCTGCTTCACACCTATCAATCAGACTCAGCCTCAATCAACTGCACAATCTGAAAAGCTGTCTGAGCAACATCTGCTGCACTGACATTCTTTTCCCTAATAAAATTCAGAAATTGTACAGGTGGAGAGTTCATTGATGACAGTGTTGATTGCAACAACTCTACAAAAGCCCTCATCAAAGAAGTCAAGACATACTACTGTTTGAAAAGCTATGCTGTGACCCAGCTCACATGTCTTATCAGTATAGAAACAGGACAAAAAGATCTCATTTAACTTCACAAAATCACTTCTGTATTCTGGTTCAAGAACTGAACAGGGCTGAGCATCACTTCAGCCCTTGACAACATTGTCACAGACTGTGAAAATACTCATGATGAGATATAGAGGACAGAGGCTCTGAGATCATCAATCAGTTGAACAAATCACCCTTACAAACAACTTCTCAACTTGAAGCTCAAGAGTCAAGTGGCTGACTGAGATCCTCAGTTTTCAGCCAATTCTGAGATAGACTAGAAGATACCAGCCTTCAACATTCAATGTTCAACAGATCATCCAGCCATGATCATGAACATGAAGTTTAAAGTTCATCACTGAAGAAATCATACTTGAGTAAAGTTAAGCCAGATTTAAAGTGAGTCACTCAAACTTACAGTCACAATGTCATACAGTATAATTGATCTCCATCAGTGTTTTATGCTTTTCCACTCAGGTGATCAAGTGCAGTAATAAAGCAAAGAGTGTAAGTGCTTACACAGTGACACTCATTGTGACTGCTATCTTGCAGAAGTGCTATATTTTGCAGTTCACCTCATTTTGATTTCAATGAGTCAGCTGATCTCTTGTGAGACTCATTCACATGAGAGTTGTACTTGTCATTGATGAAACCCCATCCTGTGTGAGGAAAGGTTGTTGAATGTTTGTCAACAGTTCAATCTTGAAGGGAGATCATTGCTGAAGGGATGTCAAGGATGGTGTGAAACTTCAATCTGACTGTTTGAAGCATTAGTCATACTGTTGGCCATTTCATCTACTCACCTTGAATAGGATCAGAGTTTCAAAGCTGTCAATCTGTATAGCAAAGTGATGAACACTTTTTGATTGATTGAAGGCTGGCACATAACTGAGAAGCATCATTCTCACTGTGATCTCAGCAAAGAATGATTATGTGAATCAAATCATGTTGAAGCTTGCCTGTGCAGCTGATAAAAAGGGTAATCAGACATTGAGTGTCATCACAAAGCCTGATACATTGATTGCACATTCTAAGAGTGAAGTCATGTACATCTCTTTAGTCAGAAACCAGGATGTGAAGTTCTGTCTTGAGTGGCATGTGTTGAAAAACATGAACTCCAAAACAGAAGAGTGATCATTAATGTATCATAATGTTAAGGAAGAGAAATTCTTTTCCCAAGAGATATAAAGAGACATGTCTCAATCACTCTTAGATGTCAACAAGTTATGAAGCAGGCTCAGCAAGGTTCTGCTTGAACAAATCACTGCTGAGTTACCCAGCTTGATTGATGAGATTGAAGTCAAGTCAAGTGCTTGCTGCAGCCAGTTGAATAAGTTTAAGAACCCTTAAGCTAACTTAGCAGAGCAGCAGCTCTATTTATTTCACATAAGTCAATCATTTCAATCTCTGATCAAAGCTGCTGTGAATAGTACACAACTCATCAGTGCTTTGATGCAACACACAGAATTAAACATGAATCACTTCACCTGTTCTGAAGCTTTGAATTGTATAAAGACTTATTACAAGATCAACTCTTCATATCTATTCAATCTCTACTTTCATTATCTCCATTGCTAACCTCATTGTGTGATTATAGATTGCTTTGAAACACTTCATCAACAACATCACTATTGAAGTAATCAACATTAAAGAAAAACTTAAAGATGTGTGAGTGCATACTTGCATTTCTGCTGAATTATCTTCTTTGTAAATGTGATTGTTGATACTTCTATCTTTTAAAGAATGCTTATTCTTGACTTTTAAATTTCTTGCAATTTAAGGTAAAGATCTGTCAAGAGGCAAAGAACAGTTAAGAAACTGTTAACACTTTCATGTCAAGTTCTAATTAGATGCACTTTTGTAACTTCTCTAGTGAAGTCACTTGATCTTGCAGATTTAATTCCTCTTTCACTTCATCTGAAAGATTGAACTTAGAGTAGTTAATTTAAGTTTTCACCTCTTAAATACTGTTTGTGTATCTCATTATAAGAAATGTAGAAATCTTCTCTGTAAACACTTCAATTTCTATTTCAGAATTCTGTGTGAGTATCATTGCACTGTGAATAAATACTTTCTTCAAACAGTCACTTGCTGATAGTTTTCTTCAATAATTTATCTTCAGCATTTTGTCTCTGAGGAAAACTATTAAGTTATTTGAATCTCAATCATCAGTCACTTTAATGAGTCTTTTATATCACTGTTCAGAATCAAACTGACCCCTTTGCTCAGAAAGGTCAAATGTGAATTCAAATATAACAAGTTCAAGTAATCATATATTCACAGTAGTTGAGTATGTGAAATTCTTTCACATCTCTAATGCACAGTAAAGATATGTTTCACAGTGTGTTTGTAAGACAGTTGCATTTTTTACCAATTTGAAATCAGCAAGCTTAATCCTTAAAAGCACTTAAGAATGAACAGAAATATTTGCTGATTTAATATCTTAATGTGTGATTCTCTCAAAATGCAGATATTCAAGAGCTTTCAAACTTTGATGAAGAATTGTGATGATTTCTTTCACAGTGATCAAACTTTCTTGATGCTGATCTATCATATTTTCAAGAGAAAGATGTTTCATAATAAGCATAAATACAGACTCTTCTGTGAAATTCACAAACTGCACAATATGCTTCTTTTAACCTGTAAGATATTGTTGCATCACTGTATAGATAAACATACTTACATGTGACACTTTTCTCATAATCTCAACTTCTCTCTGACAATTTAACAGGAATGTTTTACTGGTAAAGATAAGATCAGTGCTCATGTTGTTAACTTTATAAACTTTCTTAAACTCACCCTGCTCAAGCTCTTCAGATTTCACATAGATGAGATGTTATTTAGAAGAGAGCAGTTAAGTTAAAGCTGCAGTGATTTTCTGACTGTAAATATTAAGCATGTTGAATGAAAGCAAAGCAGTTCAACTCTTTTCAAGGTAAAGATGAGAAGGAAAGACAGGCACAGTAAGAAGCTCTACCACTTTCCATATAGATCTGTCAAACAGCCACTCTCCCGGAGATGCTGTATCCAGTCAAACCTCACACACATTCAGAGAAATCAACCTGAAGTGTTGAACCATGTCTGACCTGGAATACTGGACTTTGAGCTTTCCCAGTGTCTCCTATGGGTGGATGCAGTTGCAAGAAGTTCAATCCTGATGGCAAGAAATGGTTCTCAACACCAACGCGTTATTGCCTGGTTTATTTGCACCTGTCCCACAATGCACCTCGGGAAACCGACATCACGGTTCATTTGCATCCGGTGATTTATATTTAAGCTCGTGATCTCTGTGGGAACAGAATCCGCGATGGCCTCACCAACATAAAGTGAAATAAAATTACAAAGGTGTATTACCAACTTGGTATCTAGGTGCTAAACAACTCAAGAATAAGCCCATTAAATCTCTCATATTCTATGCACTTAGTGAATAAACCCTGCCTAATCTGAGTCCTTTTTAGGCCATGTCGGCTATAGCGTTATCAAACGCTCCAACAATGGGGTTGTACAACTTCTCTGGTGGGTCTGGCGGAGTACCAATGAGCAAACCGTTCTTGTAAGGGAATAGAATGCCTCATATCTTTCCACAAAGTGGTTTTACGCAATTGAGCGCCTGTGGAAATTCTTTCAAGATGTCCTCAAATCCATCTACACCCATGTGATGCCATTTAGCATCAGCAATGTCATCATAGCTGCCTGAATACCACTTCTTCAATCTGCTTTCCCCAGGCCGGTCAACAGCCAAGCACAAAAATTCCCTTTCCCATGTGCGGCGAGCGCAGATCCACAAAAATATGTAAAAGAATGATTTGAGGTTGTGCCAATAAGTGTGAGAAATACAGCGTAACACTTGAATTGCCATGAACTCCATTGTGCCTGTCTGGTGGCGTGCGCCGCTCTGCCCGCTACCAATCTCCTTGGCAAGGTCCTCATCAATCAACATGCCCATAAAGCCATCAGCTTCCTTTGAATCTGTTATTATAATGTTGTTCTCCAAGATATCCCTGTGCAATATCTTTCCAGCTGTATACAGAGACCTGTGCGCCTTGATTGCGTTGCAGAGGGCCTCCAGCAGCTCTGGGATTGACTGGAAATCACAGATCGCCCAACCGGCTGGCAAGATCACTAAGCAATGAAATATGTGATTGTTGAATGAGCTCTCATCATGGGCATAGAGACTTGTTGTCTGGCTGTGTTCCACAGTATAAGCCACCTCATTCTCTGGCTTGGCTTTATCAGGGCTCTGGCTGTTTGACCTTGATCTTTTGGATAGGCTCTCTCCAGCGTCAACAGACTTTCGTTTCTTCAGTGATTCTCTGACAATGCTCAGGCCATGAAGCTGACCAAATGATTGAGAGAGGAGAGACTGTGATTGAGACTGCAAAAAGGAGGATGAAGGACTCAATGTACCATTCTGAAAAGCGTGCCGCTTCACAAACGTCAATCCCTCGCGCATGTCCACAATACTGGTGATGCGATGGTCACCAAATAGTTTGGCGACCCCTTCCACTCCTCTTTCGCGTGCTAATCTGAGGAGATCTGCTTCCGGTTGTCACTTATCGGAGGTCCAGGAGAATTTAACGACATACCGCAGATCCTCAGAGCTGGGAATACTGGCATGAAAGCAAGATGTGCCGCGACAAACAATCACCCATTGATAAGCAATAAGATCTGACTCCAACTGCAATCTTCTCTCCTTGCCCATCGCATCCTCTGTGATGGTTATGAATCAATCTTCTCCGTCCTGCTCCGCGAATGTGTCCAGGCCTAGCTCTTCGTCGCTCATCATGGCGTACCCCGCAATGGCTCGGATGAACTGCTCCGGTTCCTTATGGATATCGAACTCGCCTGAGCTGTAGGGACCAGAGCGATCGAACACCCACAACTTCATGGTAGTCCCATGAAGGAAAAATCCGTGAATGAAGCGGCGGGTCGGCTGGGCAGTGAACACATCACGTATGTACCGGCCAAGTTGGAGCAGTAGAGGTTTGAAGTCTTTGCTGTTTGACGTCTTGTGCTCGCCAATGACTTGAACGTCTTTCCAGTTGTGTGCCGTTCTGGATACATTGCTTTTCCGTTTGATGAAGATATCAAGTTGGCGTCAGGCTTCAGCACCAGTGAGGTCTTTGCTACTCTCACTTGTATAGTAGACACCTTGAGCATCAGACAGAAACTCCTCCTGAAATTGGAACAACCATTCAAGAACAGCATTCTGCACAGGTGGGTCAGGAAAATCAGTCCACCTGCTGCCAGCATGTCAATCTTGCACAGTTTGATAGATTTCCTTGGTCTGCTCAGTCCAGTCTTTTCCCTCAAAATATTTGGAAAAGAATCCTCCAACATTCCGATATGTGCAGCTCTTAATTTCCTTGAATATCCTCCCTTCCACCAGTTTATGAGTTTGCTCACCGCCTTGCTGCGAGGCGGATGAATGCGTGATGGGAGTGCCATCAAAGGAGACAGGAATGCTTGTAGGAGGGGTGGTTCAGGAGACTGTGATAATGAGGTTGAGAACAGCGTTCCAGATGTTGACATCGGGGGCTTGTTTGATGACATGTCGTGATAGCACACGGTAGTGTTCATAGCTGAAGTCGCCATTGCGGACACGTCTGAAAAGCGTGGATAGCTCAGAAGCTATATCTCCATTCCCAGTCTTTGAGTGAAGGTTGAAAGCAACCTCATGGCCCTGCAAGGTATAGAGGAGTCTTGATATTGCCTTTTGAGGACCTGAGTTGAGACTATCAACAGCGCCATCATAAGAGAGAGAACCCAGCTTGTAACCCTGCTCTATTTTTTGAAGTGAATCCTGTAAATGATCTAGAGAGATGTCTAAAGGATGCTTTGCGATGATGATGCATTCATCTGACAAGAGGTTGGCCATGTCAGAGTAGGAGGCGCCAGGCCTGATCTGTACCAAATCTTATACCTTATTGCGGGTTGCCAAACTAAGTCTTACTAGGAAGAGAAGACTTCATGGAATTCTGAGCAAACCCAATTGCAGATTTGGCACAAGAAGAGAATGCAGGCTTGGTGATTTTGAAGTTGATGACAAAGGGTTGAGAGGAAGAGGGGCAAAACGCAAAGCGCCCAGCGATATTCCAGATGACTAACATGCTGTCAAGAGCAACTAATCATTTCTGCACTAGAAGTTTTGTGCCCCTGCCAGCTACACCACACCACTCCACCACCCACCCCCCAGCCTCTTCATGGCCTACTACAGTTACGCCATCATCGGCACCAGCTCTCATACTCCAAGCATCAGCTGCCTGACCCTTGATGCTCGCTCTCCTCCCACCACCACCACCCAGACTCACATCGTGCACTCCGCCCTCTGTCCTTCCTACCTCAGCCCGACCCACCCCACCGGCCGACCAACGCAGGCCAGGATTAGATAACCGCGATTCGCTACCTGGAGCCCAACGAACTGAGCAGACTCCAAGTACAGACTGTACAGATGTCAACACGCCTGTGAAAAGACCAGGCAACCATCTGTCCCAACTGAACTAGTTAAGAGGACTCAGGTCTCCACAGCCTGCTTCCTGCAGGTAGGACTCTTCAAAGTGGAGGGCTCACTGAGAAACTACTCATTGATTCAAAAATGGAGGGCTCGCTGAGGCTCCTTGAGGGAGCACTTGTCAGGGAGTACTCCACAGGTTATCCAAAAGCGGAGGGCTCGCTTAGAGGCATGAGAGTAATCCCCACAGGTAGGGTCCTCCAAAATTGGAGAGCACTAGAAAGTACTCATAGAAAGCACTCCAGAGGGAGCAAAGTCATATGACAGTAGTTTTTGCGTGCACATTACCTCAGCAAGCTCAAGCCCTGAGTGCCTCTGACAACAACTTACCGCTTGCAGTTAGCGCGCTGATAGGCGCCCATCATTCAGGGGCATGAGCTTGCTGAGGTAAATGTGCACACAAAAAACTACTGTCACATGGGATGAGGGGCTGAGCAGGAGCAATAGAGCCTTGACTCTGCCTCAATGCGCAATCACTTCAAAAGAGGATGTGAATATGAAGGGTTGCTGACTGATGGCACAAAAGCCAATCACATGCTTGATGGAGCAGACACAATTGAAGATCTGTGATCATTGATCATCAGCTGTGACCGTGGGGAGGACGTCGCCAGTGAGCGAACATGCGCGCGGTCTTCCAATGACTGGGAGGGATGACGGCCTTGGAGGACAGCAACTGTATTGGCATTGAGTTGTAGCTGGTCTGCCTCCTCATCCCCAACAATCTGTGTTCATGTATTCTTGATCTGACGCAAGTAGCGGGTCATTTCCTGTTGTTGTGTGTCAGAGAACAACATGGTATAGAACAGAAGCTCATACCTTCAGGCAATGTAAATTCAGAAGGCGAATGAAAGTCCCTGACTGCAATGCCGGCCACAGACCTGCGAACGGGATCAGGGTGTTCAGGCTCTCCATGAACTTCTCTGAGAGTGCTTCCAGTCGCAAGAGGCACCTCTGCATGCTTTTCAAAAGCCTGGCGAGCCATTTCCACCTTCTCACAGTATCGCCACGCAAGGTGGAGATGTGAATTTGACAGACAGTGTCTCCATTGTAGAGCTTCATGGAGTTCACTGTGTGTTCCCACAGAACATCCTTCACCTGGGGGTTGAGATCTGGCTTTTGTCAGCCAGCACTTCTTCCAAGGACAGTCAACTCTCCCACCTCTGGAATAAAGATCCACCACCCACCATCTGTTTTCATTTCCCATAAGAAATTTCCGCACCGCTGCCAGGTGGTGTCTTCTGTGCAGGCAGACTACAGGATGTTCAGGATTAAAGTGCAGCAGCTCCCCTCCTGGATGAAGGCCTTGGGGCACAGCAGATCAAGAGATCAGTGCAGGAATGTGATGTTTAGGATCCCAATGCAAGCAACCCTCTGAGCAGAAGAAGTCCAGCAACATCATGACGTTGTTCTTGTTGAATTGGCGCAGGTTGTTGGGAAGCTCTTCATCACAGATTTTGTCAAGAGGTACCTTGACCGAACCACAAAACGTTCAGCTCTTCTCTCAAAATATCTGCAGGTTGTCAGATGACAGGTTGTCCATGGTGGAGTGTGTGCAGGCTGTGGGATATTTTCCAGTTCAAAGGTACTTTCAAATGGCTATTAGTTGAATGACAAATTGAGCCATATGTGGAGCCGATAGCATCCACAAGGGACGCACAAAAGGCGCAGGCAACAGATTCTCTCTTCCTCAATCCCTTCCCTTCCCTTCACTACAGCACTATCATCACTTTCCTGAACTGTTTGTCATTCTTCTTCACCCCTGTAAATAACTGCCAATGCAGAGGTGTGCTCACCCCTCACTGTGTTGTAGCGTCTGCTCCACTCTAAAGCTGATCCTGAGGCCGGAGCCTGTACTGATCCTGTTCCATCTTGGACATTGTCAAACAAAGGTTGTGATCAAGTGTCTGTCTTGACTCTGAAGGCTGTGGATTGCTCGCGAAAGGAAAAGCTTCATAGGTGGTGGTGGTGGTAGTTGTGGACAATTAAACTGCTATGACGGCCAAACCTCCCATTCTATCTTTGTTTAAGTGGCGCATCTCCTCCTGGAGAAGGTGAGACTATAACAGTAGTAGGTGTAACAGAATATCTCAGCTGGTCACTTTACACACTGTGCCTTATTTCTCATTGGCCATCCTGGCTATTCTAACACTTTAGATATCTGCTGGGGAGCTGAGCAACAACTCAGAATACTTTGAGGACCAGTTGTCATGAACACATAACTTAATCTTTCAGACTCAGATTCCGACTCAACATGTTCAGAACCAGTGGAATGAAGAGAATCGCAAGTCAGGGCGATTCAGAAGGTGTTTATCAATGACTAATCATGATCTACAAGCTGTTAGTCAGACCATTTCCAAAAAGGCTTGCTAGCACACGCCATTCATGGCACTACCATGAAGCTAACCCCTTCAGGAAGCCTAAATGTCCACAAAGTCTGAGCGCATTATTTGCTTGCTGGTGTTTGCCTGGCCGAGTTTGGTGTCACCCTGATCGGGGAAAGCGCGCGCGCACAGCCCCTCACTGCTTTCCCCCAGCATAAATATCTCCTGTCCCCTCTCATCTTTCAAGTTTCCTTTCACATTCTTTCTATCTCTCACATCTGGTGAAGTGCTGCTACTCTACCTGTTGTTTCTACCATGAAGAGCTAGTGAGTTAGCTATACATAAGCTGTGGACAAAATATCTCTACAAGTGCTAGTGAGTTACACTTTTGCATACTTGAAACATTGAAGATCAGGTTTAAATACTGATAGTGTTACAGCTTTCAACATGTTCTTAAGATATTATAAAAATTACCATTTGAAACTTTTAGAAACAAAAGTGTTACTGCTTCACAGTGAAGAACTGAACTCTGTAATTCTTAAGAGCTTCAACATTTTTAACTCAGTTGATAAAGAATTAAAACATGTTCTCATTACTGATTACACTGTTGCAAACCTATATTTACTTTAACTGAGTGCATGCTTACAGAAATTGAACATTCATGTGCACTCAATCATTGTTGATGCTGAGGAAGAATTCAAAACACTTTAAATCTTTATTACACTTTTAAAAGACTGCACATTATGTGATCTTGATAAAGAGTCAACTGTAATAAGCTTTAAAGATGAAGTAGTCAAAAATCTTGCAGAATTTCTTACTTTAACCTTATTTCACAATGTTAATCTGGTTCATATTTTGACTACATTGCTTGCTCAAGTGAATGCAGCTGTGAACTGAAAGCAAGCTTTCAATCTTTTAAAAGAGAAAAATCTCATCAGTAGCATGTACTCTCTCTTTGAAGTCTGAGTCAACACTGCTTTCTTTTAAAGTTTAAACCAGTGATGAATCTGTGACAGCCTTGCAGAGTTCATAAAGATAGCTTTATATCACAGCTTTAAGTTTTTAAATCTTCTCATAAAAGCATCAATCTTCAACTCTGCATAACTGATCTCAGATCTCTTGAATATGAGCATTCTTGTTGATTCTGATTCTGATGAGCGCTTTGTTTGATACAGAAGCAAACTGGCTGAAAGAAATTCTACACAAAGTTTCTCACTTCTTGACCACTACATCAGCTGTGAATCTTTGTCATCTTAAGATATGAAGAAGATGACCAGCTTTGTTATATTGATGGCAGAAGGCTTACATTTATCATTCATTCCTCACATCAAAAACTTTCATCAAGTAATACATTAAGATGTGCAAAGATCTGAACAGCATCATAAATCACATCTTCTTCTCTCTGAAACTGCTGCAGAAAAATGACAGTGATGATGTGAAGGGCACTTCTTTAATAGAAGAGTTGCAGGCAGCATTGAAATTGCTTCAAGCTCACATTTCAGAGCAGAAGTGTTCAGAATGGATTCCCTGCATCAACATAATCAGCAGCATGCTTAAGCTACAGGATCAATTTGAAGAACTGATAGCTGAAAAGATGAAAGCAATACTGAGGAAAATGATTGATGTGAGGTACAAATGAATCAATCTTTGAGGATGAAACAGATCTTTACCATCATTTGTGTTAATTTAGATATCCTTCTGTTGCATGTTCACAGCCAGAACACAGGGCTCATTGTCTGAAAATCTTCAGATCAATATTCATCTGCTTCCCATTGACAGGCTCTAGGTGCCAAAGCCGGAACAGGGTGTCAGAATCAGAGCATGCTTATGAAAAGGACATCCAATCATATGGTAGACTGGAGGAAGCTTCTAGAACATGTTTGACGCTGAATTGTTTATAAATAGGCTTTGAAACATGACTAAATCAAAATCATCCTACAAAAACTTGGCGTTTCATTGCCAAAGAACGTTAGTGCCCTGTGGGGTTTTATGTGACTGACGGTCATCAATTGAGGCACTTTTTCAGGTCAATTGTATGCTCACTTTCTTTTCAATCTTTTACGCCTCCTGCTTCTGCTTCTGCACCAAGTCCGACGACAGCTATTAGTCATAGACCATTGTAACCGCATTGCAGGCAGCAGAACATATTTCAATATCAGGTAGAGCCTGTGCCCCTTTCAAAGACTCAATTAAATCTTGCCTCTTGGTTGACAAGTCCTGTCTTGGACCTGTGCATGGTTGGACAAAATATGTGGTCAAAGTCTTCAGGGAGTAGATTGATTGGCAACAGATATGAGGCTTTCTAAGATTGTGTCAGCCAAAGGTCGATACAATAAATATATACTTACAATTTCTAACATAGTAGGAGGCCACCTCTCATGATCAGTGGACTGATAGGTATAATACCTTCCATTCCTGCAGATGATCAGTGCAACATCTGTGTGACACAATCAAGCCAGCTGATCTGCCTTCTTCATCAAGTTCGGTTTTCTTCAGGTGAACTGCTGAGTTTTTGCTTTTGCTGTGTATGGCATGTTATGAGAGTAGTGTTGCAACTAGGCGGTAGCGGAGTGAAGGAGGTAGATTGCTGATGGGGATTAAGATCGGGTTGATCTTGCTTAATACATATGTGAAGAAGTATGAAGAAAGCCTGTGCTTACCTTGCTTACCCTATGGAAGCCATATTTGGCTTCTCCAGCCAGTTCTGACTCCTCTGGTCTTGATCTCTAGATGAGCCATTTCTGGCTCCCCTCTTTCTGGGCCCTGTTGCCTGTAGATTTGATATGTGGCTCTGTGGTTCATCCTGGACACAGGTTTGACAGAAGTGAAGGTTGTAGAGGACCCTTGCTTCTGTATTGTCTGACATATACTGACCAGTCCACAGGCTTGGGGTCTCAGACGAGTACGAATTCCGTGGTATTTTTGGAGGGTATATCTTTCGGATGATTCTTCAGCAATAGTAATTCAGACCCTTTCAACCATTCAGCATAATCCTGTTTCATAACTTGATTACAATGCTTACCATGAGACATGATATACCACTTGATGTTCGCCTACCTAGACATACTGCTTCAAGGCTAGCACTACAGTGTTGAAGTTGACATTGTCATGTAGCTTACCATCATGCACCAGGCTTTCCGCTGCTGGCCGCATAATCTCACACACCGTTAGAATGTTTGGGTGTGAGCAGTGAATATACATGACAAGAGCCTTTCAATAAGGATTGCAGTATTTTGTAGTATTATATCTAGCATACTGGTCAGCAGATATTCCTTGCGTGAGGGATAGATCACAATTTTCTGGCTGTGACAGGTCCGCAGAGCAAGAGAAATCCTAAACCTAGTTCAGGAATACTATTGCTGTCATCAGTAACAAAACCATTGATCAGTATTGACCATTGTCACCCATTCTGCAAGTCCTTCTGAAGGCCTTGCTTCGCACGCTTGTAATCCTTCAGAGTTCAATCCATAAAGATATGAGTGAGGTATTCCATATGTGCTTTACTGCTGCTTCTCTCCTCACTCTGCCTTGTATGCTTCTTGGTCCTTTGCTTGGCCTGAGCTTCAGTGAAGAAGATATTGTACCCATCCAGGTTTCTTCTCTCCGCGATGGATCGTCACCATTGATGTAGATCATCCTCAATATTCAAGTGTTGGAGGATGAGATGATGTTGCAGTCAACAAGCTTGTTCTGAGCTACCTTCCAGAGTCCATGTGAGCACCTGGCATGACAGCATACTATAGATGCCTTCCATCGTCAAAGCCTGCCAATGGGTTTTGAGGCAGTCAAGAAGATCGCTGCGTGGTAAGCCTTGCACAACCACTTTCAGTATATTGTACAGGGACCTTCCTCTCTTCTGATGTGCTTCTGATTCCTGACAGTGCCTGCAAGGCCCTGAGGTGGTGCCTCTGTTTGGAGACGTAGGATTTGCGGTGTGAAGCGATGGTGCTTAGCAACATGCGTCAGCTTCTGTCTGTGAAATCGTCGTTCGCAAGGATGGATCTTCAATTTGGCTGGAAGGCTATGACAGTGTGGACAGCGAAGGGTTGCTGGCATCAATCATAAAATCTTCATTGATGAACTCCATCCAGGAGTTGTCGCAAATTGCGGCCTCTGGCTTGAACTTCACAGGTTTAACATTGGTAAGAGAGACCAAGAAAGCTTTTGCTGCTTCTTACCTGACAGCATTCCTCAAGTCATCAATGGCTGCAATGAGTCACTCCTGTATACACTGTGGTACTTCGGGCGCCATGTCAATACGGACGCTCAGACTTGCACTTAAGAAGACAGATTGGTTGACTTGGACTTGCGAACCTTGAGGTTGGGACGTCTATGTTCTAGAAGGTTCCGTCTAACAGCCTTATAAGGTCTCACCAAACAGCCGGAAACCACTTGATAGGCATCACTCTAGATGATTATTCGTTTCACATCCGTTTCACATCCATTTCAACAATAGTATATCTAGAGAGCTTCTCTGACGATGTAATTGATGAGAGCGCAAGCATAACCATCAATGTGTGATTTGTCCCTTGGCCCTTTGACAATAAGAACACCTGTATTGCATATATCTCAGTGGCAAGGCTCAATCTTCAAGTTGCTGGTGTACATCCCCTATAGCCTCCACCAGATCAATTGCAAACTCTTCAATCTCCTGCACAGCCTTCTGAAGAGCTTCTGCTAGATCTGGAATCTGTATATATGATTTTGCTGCTTCTGTGACAACTAATCGTCTTGTATAATAATTTTGAGTAGCATACATCTCTTGAATGCAATTATTGAGCTCACTGATTGACCAATGTAGTTGAGATCTGAGGCGTTCAAGAGTGAGCGCTTCCAAGTTGTCCATTTGCAATTAACGTGCAATCAGAGCCACGCTTGCGTGTTTAAGTAATTCTGACTCATCTTCTGCAAAACATCTTCAACGTTCTGCAGAGCGTTTGAGTGAAAAGACTAGCTATATTACTGAGAACTTCCGTTGGCCATGCAGAATACCTTTTTTCGGGGCGTATATATAGTACTTTACAAATAAAAGGTCTCGCTCAAGAGAAACAGAACACATTACATAAAACTGCATTGCAACTTTGGGTTCAGGGGTATAACAAATGGTGGTCTTCCAGTTCTGTACTGAAAGTGTCACTGAGATGCACATCTTGACTGCTTCAAGGGCTGGGATATCAGTGTCTCATCTGACAATAGTGTACCTTTTAAAGCAACAGTGGGGTTTTCTGGATTTAGAATATAACTCAGAGAAGTGAGGTACAATGCTGTGTTTTGAGTGTGCTCTGTGCTTGGTGGGAAAAATTGTAAGGTCATGTGACAGTAGTTTTCTGTGTGCACGCAGAAAACTACTGTCATGTGATGGAGACTAATAATGAAAGGCAGTGGGCTTCGCCTGGATAGATAGCCTCAACATGTCGCGGACCATTGTATGAATGTGACCAGTGTCGAGCGCAGAGTTGTAAACAGATATATTGAAAGATGATCATGCCAACTTTCGCAAAGTTTGAAAATCAGGAACTTAGAGAACACCATCAGACTTGCAGGGACCAAAACTGTAATTGAGACTCACTGTCTGCATTCACAGAAATCCTGGGGAGAGTGAAGTACATGCAGAGAATGTCATGAAGCGTCACTAAAATGTCATTGCCCCTACAACTCGGCCTCATTGTACAGCCCACTGCACTCAAAATCCTTCAGCTGCCCCTAATAAGATTGAGCGTTGCAAGTAGTAAAAGATCGATTTCACAAACATTTTGTGATCATGGACATTTTCTATTTACAACTCTCCCTGCACCTCTCACTTTTTGAACATGTTACTGATAATTGTGTTAGCCTTGTAAAACCTGCCACCTCAATTTTTGCAACTCAACATCCTATTTATCAACACAGGTGACCATTCACATTGGAATGCAAGTTTAAGGGTCCCCAGAGGGGTGCACTGTCTGCAAACTCTATCTGTTGCTCTGGCTCCTCTGATCACTACATGGCTCATGTTCAAGCCAATTACATGTTAGAAGCAGTATTGGGGCTAGAGTTTAAAGGGAGGGTGGAATGTAGCAGTAGATTGTGGGAGGGAAGCCAAAAATGGATGCTGGAGAGGGGACTAGAAGTGGATGCTCAAGCCAGAAGTGGATACTTGAGTCAGAAGTGGATGCTCAAGCCAGAAGTGGATGTCCTGTGAGAGCAAGGGTTGAATGATAGGACCAACAATGAATGTTAATAAGAAATGGATTTGTCCGGACAGCTGCATGCTCTAGGGGAGGCGCACTTACAATCAAAACTGCATAGCCCTAATTCACAAGTTCCTTCTAAAAGTTCAATATGGCGGAATCCACCAGCACGTCGCAATCACATCCATCATGCTCAGATCACCCATTGCGTCTGAACTTTGAACTTAACGCAAGTAGAGGGCTGAGACCCGCGACAGAACACAGAAAAATGGATTGTCCCTGAAGAAAATGGCAGGCAACTCAAGATGAGGAAATTCAAAAAGGAAAGGAGCTCTGCCTCCAGAATTGAGTGAAGCAGCATGAACGCCTCAACAAACTTTCTGCTTTGAACCCAGAAATCTTGAAAGCACTAGACATAAAAGAATGCTTGCTGGAGGTACAGGCAGCGTTGCTAGGAAGGCTTACCGCTGAAGAAAATCATATAAAGGGGCTGGTAGAGACTTTCAAACCTTCTGACATAAACTTTGATGAACGTGTGAATGAAGTAGAAGAGGCAATACAAGCCATGCAATATTGAGAGTCAAATCACTTTGTATCTCTATATGCAGATAGAAGGAGGCAATGACAGATAACTGCTGCACATTATCAATTCAAATAAAACAGAAATAGAAAGCATTCAACTGTGTTATCCCAGTCTTCCTAATTACACTCAGTTGGTGTTTTATTGAGGTTCATAGCTCAGCCTTCATAGCTCCTCCTCAGGATCTTCATAGTTTTCAAATTGCCGTATCAATTCCCGAACATTGTGCTGGGAGACTGCAACCACCGCCTGCAATCACTCTGAATGGGCCTCTTCAAGGATGGTAGTCAGTGCCATCAATTTCAGTTGCTTGCCCTTATCTCACGCGACAAAGTGGGAGACAGACAGCAGCTGCAGGGCAGTGATCATGGAGAGCTTGTTGTGAGAATCAGCGTGGCGCTTGCGAAACCTACCATTGCTGGTGGGAGAAAGCACTGCAAATGTGCACTCCTTGAGGCTCCTTTGTGTGCTGAAGACAAAGTGTGAAGCCTGCGCCAAGGAGATGGCTTCCTCCTCACCTTGCTGCTCAAACACATACATGGGCAACCAGGGTTGGGCGGCACCTGAGGGCGGTACGTAAGGGACAAGAGATGTTTGCGCTCTTTTCACCAGCGAGATTGGTGAGACCGACACAGCCAGTGATGGCGTCAATCTCTGCGGAGAGGGAGTTGGTCCAACGGTATCATCAGGTCTCAGCCCGCCATCATGACCTTGCTTTGGAACGATGTCTTCGCCTACATCCAGCAGTGAGGGTGAACGGTGGTTGTTTGCAGGCTGCACTTCAGAATCGGCCACACCAACGTCTTCCTTCTCCTGATGCTCAGTGGGGCTTCCTTGAAGACTCCCCAGTTGCTGGCGCTGATCCAGGTCGTCTTCTTCCGAACCAAAGAACGCACAAAAGAAGTCTCGTTTGATGGCAAAGGATGTCAGATAGCGCTTGGGGTGGGTGCTATAGGAAGTCAAGTAGATGTGCTTGAGAAAGAGATTTTCCTCATCAGTTTGAAAAGAACGCTCCTGCGGCCTGCTGCATCGATCAGAGATGTTCAATCCACAGCCCTCATGATCCGCAGTCAACTCTGGAGCCACCGCCCTTCTTTTGATGTACGGCACGTCACCCAGGAGCTGGCAATTGACCTGCACTATTTGATGCATCCGCTCAGAATCGATCGCATAGTACTTTGAAGGCAGGATGTTACGCATGCAGTCCTCAATTGCCTCAGCGTCTGCTGCTTTTCAATCACAGTATAGACAATGCATCCGTCAGTACCTGTTCTCTGACACCAATGAGCAGAGCTCATACCACTGTTGCTGCTGTTGTCCTGCGTGTAAGATGCTCTGCTGCGCCATGTCTCGCTGGGGCAACTGGCCATCCATGGAGGGAAAGTGATGAAGGGCAAAGAGCCAGAGCTGCTGATAGGATAATCATGACAAGCTGTCAGACAATGATGTTTGGTCCTCATAGGTGAATTCACTTGTCTGCACCTTCACTTTTGTCTGTTCACTGTGAAGGGCGCTGAAATGTTGCAACATGGAGTCTTTGCACTTCCCCAGTAGGAGCTTCTTCAGAATTCTCACGCTGGGCTCTAGATATTTCGTGTCTTCAAGAAATGTATGGATGGATGGTATCACATGCTCGATCAAGCAGGCACAGTTGAAGACCTGTGACCGTTCATCATCAGCTTTGACCGCTGGTAGGACATCTCCAGCAAGAAATCTGCTCTGAACATGCGCGCGGTCTTCCAGCGACAGCAAGGGACACCGGCCTTGCAGGATGGCAACTGTGTTGGCATCAAGTTGAAGCTGGTCTGCCTCCTTGTCTCCTAGAATCCATGTCCATATTTTCCTGACCTGATGCAAGTAGTGGGTCATCTCCTGTCATCATATGTCAGTGAGCGGTAAGGCATGGACAGGAAGCTTGTACCTCCAGGCAGTGTAGATTCAGAAGTCAATCGAAAGTTCCTGGCAGCAAGGCGGGTCACAAACCTGTGAAAGGGATCAAGGCGTCCCAACTCTTCATGAACGCCTCTAGCAGTGCTTCTAGTCGCAGGAGGCACCTCTGCATACTTTTCAATAGCCTGACAAGCCATTTCTCCCTTCTTGCAGTATCGCCACACAAGGTTGAGATGCGAATTTGACGGACAATGTCTCCATCATAGCGTTTTGTGGATTTCACATTGTGCTCCTGCAGGACATCCTTCACCTGAGGGTTGAGATCTGGTTTTTGTCAGCGGGAATACCTTCCAAGGCAAACTCTCCCACCTCAAGAATAAAGATCCACCACCCACCATCTGTTCTCAGTTCCTGTGAAAAACTTCCGCACTGCTTCCAAGCGGTGTCTTCTGTGCAAGCAGATCACAGGATGCTCAGGATCAAAGTGTGGTGGCTCCCCTCCCAGGTGAAGGCCTTGAGGCGCTGCAGACCAAGGTATCAGTGCAGGAATGTGATGTTTGAGATCCAGGCGCAAACAGTCCTCAGAGCAAAAGGAGTTGATCAACTTCATGACATTCTTCTTGTTGAATTGGCGCAGGTTATTGGGACGCTCCTCATGGCAGATTTTGTTGAGGGGTACCTTGACCGAACTGCAAAACGTTCAGCTCTTCTCTCAAAATATCTGCAAGTTGTTAGATGTCAAGCTGTCCATGGTGGAGCATATGCAGGCTTTGAACAGTCTTCCAATTCAAGGGCACTTACAAATGGCTATCAGTCAGATGACAACTGAAGCCATCTCTGGAGCCAATAGCATCCACAAAGGACGCACAAAAGGCGCAGGCATAATATCCTCTTTCTCAACCCCTTCCCTCCACTACAGCACTGTCATCACTTTCCTGAAATATCTGTCCTTTCTTGTTCATACCTGTGATTTTCTCTCTTTTCAAAGCTGTTGCAGTCTTGATTCCTCTTCTTCTTCTTCTTCTTCTTCTTCTTCTTCTTCTTCTTCTCCACCCTTGGTATACTTTGGTTCCGCCTATTTTAGTATCGCATTGTGGGCTCCAGAAACGGCTGCCCGTCATCAAGTTTTGGATGCCCTCCAGTTTTGGATACCTTCATCCAGTACTGGCTCCTTTATTACTGGCGCAGTGTTGGCCACCTATCTTCTCAAAAGCTAAGAGAGAGGCGTTATAAATCAGATGAGGCGTTATTGATTTCTGGGACGAACCATTCATTCCCCCCTTACATTGTCTGTATCCTCAACTTTCCCAAGCAGATATGGACGCACCACTGTTTTATGCCATTGCTGCAGGCGGCAGCATTGTTCTCTTGCTCTTCATCAATTCTGCAACCCATCTGACCCGATTTCTCGAACCTTGTCAGACACTAATACAGAAGTATTTCCTGCTTCTCACACTGGTGGGGCAACACTGCTTCTTTGGGCTGTAGACCTTCACACAGGTGTCACTCCAGCTGGTCTACCTCATCACCAACATCTTCTGTGCAAGTTTCAGGGTATTGATTGCAAAGGAAGTGAGCGTCCACACAGCCCATTTATCGTTGATCAACATGATGCCAGCCTACTTTGGATTTCACCTCAGCTTCATTTGCAATCTATTGAGAGTCTCACTGGCCACATACTGTCTGTTCCATGCATCCACAGGAACCATGTCCGTTCTTTTTAAGTTGCTCCACATCCTGATTCATGCGACCAGCAAGCCGAGCTTCAAAGTGGGTGAGTCATGGCAGATGTTTGGACTGATTGTGAGCTTTACTGCATTCAATAGGAGGCCTTTGCTGATTTTCCTCCTAGGCCATCATGTGCATGGCCTCATTGCTCCTCCTGTCACCGCGCTTATTTCAGCTGCTGTTATATGAAGTCTTCCTCCATTGTCATCAGGCATTAGCTGTCGTCGTCGCTTATGCCCTTTGGAGACATGTTCCTTCTCAGTCAAAGCTTCCTTGAATTTACCTGCTCACCTCCAGCTGCACATTTGCAGCTACATTCATTTTGGAGTGTTCTACCATTCTGTATTGAAATGTCACGATCGGTTGTGGCTGCTCGCGAGCCTTGATTGTGAGGCACAATCACGCTGTCTGGATGACCATCTTCCCCGCCAGACTCTGAAAGGTCAAAGCTGGACAGTATGTGAATGTGTAGATTCCGTCAATCAATCCTTTTGCTTGCCTGCAAAGCCATCCATTCACCATTGCATTGTGGAGTAACAGACAGCCGGCCTCCCTTAAGGTCTTGATAGAGCTACAGAGTGGCTTTACACAAAGACTGCTGGACTGCACTGGTGATTATCAGGAGGACAACAAGTCACGTGTGGAGCTGCACAACAAATTTGAAAGAAGGACCTTTGACTTCACCAGGAATTATTCAAGTAAGCCCGAATCGTCTGATTTCCAAATTGCATTTGTCAGTGGACCCCACGGCTCGCCCGCTCCTGCCGGCGAGTATGGTAAAGTGGTGATGATCACTAGCGGCTTTAGCATTGCAGCACAGCTGTTGTTGTTGAAGGAGTTGATACAAGGGTTCAACCGTGCTGAGGTGTGAACGCGTCATATCCATTTGGTGTGGCAGTTATCAAATCTCGGTTTGCTTGCCTGTTGTTCCTTCAGCGCCAATGTCCTCTGACTTCAGTAGGTGATGAGTATCCGGCAAACAATCTGCTTGACAGGGCGCTGAAGGAGGACACCTTGAACCATGACTATGTAAGTGAACAGGCTTCCTCAGGGTCAACAAGGCCTATGCTGACTAAGCTGCACTAGATGCTATGTGTCTTGATCTTCTTCGCCAATGCGCGCTTAGATCCAGACCCTCAATATTTAGGAAAGCACCAACGCGTTGCCTATTGCAGTGGAGACATGGACCTCCTCAGCCTGCTACATGATCAAGTTGATTCAGGAAGCGACGAGAGGGTGGAGAGAACTTTGATTACAGATTTGTTTGCAATCTCTTGGAGATAGCTCCGAACTGACATCCCTTGCAGTCTCTGTGAACGAGAATGTTCGCGATGAGGTGCGGAACCTGATCAGACCATGTCTCCAAGAGGGTACAGAGTTGTTAGAACTTGAATACCAGCCTGCAGAGGGGCGACAACGTCTGTGACCTTTTATTGGGAGGCCCAAAAGCACCTTGTAGCATTTGAGCTTATTAGATAGAATCTTTGTACTGTATGAGAACCAATTAAACATCAAAAGCTCCGTTTTGATGAAATGGCATCCAGAATTGCCAGCATCTTCCGTATCCATAATTGAGCTGGGCTGCCGTACTCACTTCACAGGAATGATCTATATATAACATACATCCATTTCTGATTGCTCAAGCATCCATCTTTGGCTTGCAGAGCTCAAAGCAAGATAAATTATAAAATACTCCCTGAATTTTCCCATCTTCCGCTTCATTCTCAAGTTCTCCAAAATGTCTAGTAATGGAAGGCCCATTACCCAAACCTTTGGTTACAAGGCGACGCTCAAGGATGGCAAGGCCACTGATGAGGGAGCAACAGGGCACACTCAGCTGAATAACTCAGTGATGTTGTCTCCCCCTCCACTCCTCAAGAAGCGCACAAAGAAAAGTACTCCCTTTGAATCGCAATTTCCTAAACCCAATCAAGGTGGGAATGATGCCACCGTTCCAAGAGTGTTGAAGGATGAGAAGCTTGCCAGGACATTTCCCAATTGATCTTATCATCACCTCATAATCATTGAGCAGGCTGGACCTGCAATCATCAGGGTCGACGACAGTGACCATTGGAAGTGAGTGGCCATTAAATGGGTGACAAAGCCCGAGGGCTCCATCCCTCAGGTGCCGCCGTCCACTTGCAATCAGATTGTCAATATTAAAGACATGTACATCAAAAATGGTGGTGTGGTCTTTGTTTACAAGCAAATGGACGTGTCGTTGCAGCATTTGATGGGTATTTTGCAAGATCAGCCGTTGAAAGCTTTCCAGATCGCGGCAATCTGCTGAGAGGTAAGCGCCAACATCAATCAGTTGGAGCCTACTCTGCTCATGATGACAGGTGGTGAGCGGACTCCTCTACATGCACAAAGAGCTTGATCTGGCTCATGGCGCGCTCAATTGCAGCACAATTCTTCTTGACCTCAACAGAAGGGTGAAAATTGGTAAGCTTTAGAGACGGACTGGACATGAGCAGCTGCTAATGTGTCAAGCGAATGTCGGCGATTCTTTCATCAAAAAGAGACAGCTGAACCCAGATAGCGAGCACAATGACATTTGTAGCCTTGAAGCTATTATGATGGAGCTGATGAAGCCTACAACATACATTCTAGACACTCAGTCCACAAAGTTGAGGGACTCAGACAAGTGAAAAAACAGTCTTGAAGTAGAGGACTTTCTGGCAGCAACACAGCACAGATCCTTACAAGAGCTGAAACAGATGAGTTCCTTAATTGACCTAGATCTAGAGATGTATTCTGACACAAACAAGCATGACTTTCTACCTCAAGAACCTCTCAGAACATGTCTCTCATCTCACATTTTTTGTGCACTGAGAGCGGCTAGATTAGAAGATTGGGATATTATATCTGTACCATAGGGATTTTAGAAATTATATTGAGTCTTGAGTAACATTTCCCAAACAATGACATATTGATTACACTTTCAATTTTTGCGCCTTTTGAGAGACGATACCGTGAAAGCAGGCACTGTGAAAGTTGGCACTGTAAAAGATAGTACTGTGAGAGCAGGCACCGTTAAAAACGGCACCATAAAGGCTGGTACTGTGAAAGCAGGCACTGTGAGAGACGGTACCATGAAAGCAGGCACCGTCAAAGCAGGCACTGTGAGAGACAGTACCATGAAAGCAGGCACCGTCAAAGTAGGCACTGTGAGAGACAGTACTGTGAAAGCAGGCACCGTGAAAGCAGGCACTGTGAGAGACGGTACTGTAAAAGCAGGCACCATGAAAAAAGGTACCTGTCAGCACGGGCTGAGGGAGCCAAATATGGATGCTGGATCGACAAGCATATAGCCAAAATATGGATGCTGGGGTGGAACTAGAAGTGGACACTTGAGGGGAGCCAACTGGGTTTTCCAATATGAATGAGCTTTAAAGGCCGATCTGCCATCTCAACATGCGCTATAATCTGCATACCTCTTTTGCGTATGTAAAGCGTTGACCCATGGCTACACTCCAGTCAAGTAATGTAGACCGTGCGCTTCATAGAAAAAATGGCTGCCAGAAATTATTCAAGCATATCTGTACGATCTAGTTATCCAGTAGAGGACAACTGAAGTACCTTGATCTCTGGATTTCTCATTAGACGCGTATTGTCATATAGAGTCTGGAGATTAATGTCTTAAGACCAGGAGTGCCTTCAGACAGCAGTCTCCAGACTTGACATGCCTTGAGAGATGTGTCTGAAGACATTCTTGGTCTTGAGACCGCTGTCTCCAGACAATTGTTGCCTGGAAACACTCCTCATCTGGAAACACTTGTCTCAAGACATCATACATCTTGAGACTGTTATTTCAGCATCCAATCACCTTTATCTTTTCAAAGTGCATGCAACCCAATCCATAGTCTCTAGCTTATAGAGGAGAACAAGCGCTACTGGGACAGTGAATGGTAAGGACATCAGATGGGTATAGCTGGTTTGGATTGACCACTCCTATAGTATCATTGCTTGGCCCATGACCGGCGAGCAGTTGGATCCACAAGACTTCACACAACCGGAAGGGGACCAGGAACAATAGGAGACCAGAAACAAAGAGAAAAGTCTATTTTGGTGAGACCAAATATAGAATGGGGTGGGACCAGAAATGAAGCGCAGGGAGCCAGAGTTGGATGCCAGGCAAATCAGAGTTAAAAAGCTTTTGCTGCCTCCTGCCCGACAGCATTTATCAATGACTGCAATGAGTCCCTGTAATATATGCTGTGGTAATTCAACCGCCAGCACAGATGCTCTAGAAGTAGAACAGGCTGGTCAGGCGAACTAAGACTTGCCAACCTTCAAGGTTGGGAAGTCTGTTTTCTAGAAGGTTCCCCAGGTTCTATCTGACAGCCCTATCCAGCGCCCCACTAGATGGTGACTTGTTTCACATTCATTTCAACAGAAACGGTCCATCCATCATGAATAAAATCGCACACAAGACATCAAGGTGTGAGGTGTAGGACAAGAGAACTTCTTTACATTATGACTTCAACTACATGACATTGTTTATCGGTACTCCGCCACAACGGAGGTTGAAATGTGAACGCTTGTATATTTTTTACTAGAGTGGCAAGATTTTCAAAAGGTCTCAATCTTTATGTTGCCGATTCATCTGTTCTAATGCCTTCACCAGATTGTCTACAACTTCTCCAACCTCTCGTGCGGCCTTGTGGAGAGCTTGGGCGAGTTGCGGAACCTGTAAATATGATTTGGCTGCTTCAATGAGGACTAACTGTCTTGCCTCCTTGTTTGAGATGGCACACATCTCTTGAATGCCATTGAAAAGATCACTCATTGACCAGGAATGCAGCTGGGACCTGAGCCGTTCAAGAGCATATGCTACTAACTCCAGCATGCAAAGAGTTTGTGCAATGAGAACTACACTCAAGTGTTTTAGTAAATCTGGCTCATCTTCTGGGAAATCCTGTCAATATCCTGCAAAACTTTGGAAATTCACGACCTACCTATACTACCCAGAACTTCCGTGGGTGATTCAGAATAGGTTTCCTTGTACATGTATTGGAGGACCCTCCACCATGAATGTGCGCTCCGATCCTGTATCAAGAACTTGAGTACTTGGGACTCCAGTCTCCGCAAAAGAGCTTCATTTATAATCAGACTTTAATGTGCGAGAATTATTTGATGAGTAGGGAGTTCGATTCCGGTCGTCTCAAGGCGAATTGAGACATCGGAGTAGCTGGAATTATTGAAAAAGCTTTAAAGCAGTCAGCCAGCATTTAGTGAAAACATTAGGATGGAACGGCATACTCTGAGAGATACAGATTCTGTTCAGAGTTCTCACTCCAATGTGTGAGTTCAGAGATTTCAAATCTCATGATTAAAGTCGCCATGAGCTGTGTGTTGTGATTCTGTTCTACCGCTGCCATTTTCTAGAGAGCTTGAAGAACACCAACGCATTTTTATGCCTTGCACTATTCTCTGGACACTTTGAGTGAAGCTTTGTCAGATACCCTGGCCTCTAATTCTGGCACCCTGGTCTCCAATTCTGGCTCACTAGAGCACCATTTCTGGTCCTTCCCCCCTCAAGGCTATAGTTCGTCGATTCCAAAAATAGAATAGTGGTCACTCACCATTTCTGGTCCCTCATCGTTTTGGTCCCGAAGTCCAAGCCACATGTGGGTAACAGGAAGGGGGTGCCAAAATTGGTGAAGGGTGCCAGTTCTGGAGCAGGTGAGAGTCCGGGATTTAGTTTCCCTGAGACAAATGCTGCAATTGAGAACTCAGATTGAACATCTGACTTACTCCCCCAATTTGCCTGCACAAGTTAAGACTCATGATTGCATGTTTCTTCTGCATACATGAAGCGCTAGTCAAATGACGACTCTTTGACCAACTAACATAAACTGTGCAACTTTGAGGAAAAAGTGCCACCAGCAATTATCCGAGCACATCTGTACAATCCAGCTATCCGGTGGAGAATAACTAAGTGCTAATGAAGTCTCAAAGTGACCAAGCTTGAAATCTCAATTGAGCCCGCAGAAGTACAGCTGATTACAAGTGCTGATGATCCGTATACTTGGCGAATATTACCAGAAAAACAGTACCTCTTCAAGAAACATTTAAGCAAGCATTCTATTGGGGCTTACAGAGAACTATGTTGAGAAGTTGATATATCATTTGAAGCTGTCCTGGCACCTGAATCAAGCAATGCTGCTGAGGGTAAACTGCTTGAGGAAAGATGAGGAGCTATGGTAGGTGCAGTTTCCTGTGCGCAGCCAGGACTGATGGAATGAGCAGAACTTTTCCAGTCCTGAAATCAGCTTCACCACCGTGATTGAACAGTTGAAGGCAGATAAGCTCAAATTGACCACTGAGCTGAACAAGTCAAAGGACCAGGCAACAAAGGCGACAGAACTAAAGGGACTGGCTGAAGAAGAAGTGAATCAATTAAAATTGGGAATGCAAACAGCCGAAATGGACAAGCAAATGTTACAGCAAAAGGTACAGAACCTGACAGATATGGTGGAATTCTTGAGGAGGACGACATTAGAGTCTGCAGATAAGTTTCTGAACAGGCTCAAGCTTGACCTGAATTGTGAACAGATCGGTTGGAAGGGATAATACATTACAACTGTTCAGCACGTGGAAAAACAGGCAAGATGACAGCAGAGCTCCTTCAACAAGGAGCAAATGTCTGCACTGAAATGAGAAGAGAGGAGTGGATTCGTCTTCAGTTAGCGTGTTATGATGCTTCCCGGTAGGAGGCTTGCGGACGGGTCATCTGCCACTCATATGACTTGAGTGTGCTGCCTTTCGCTGCGTTTCATAAGGCTGTCTCTGCCAATGCTAGCTTCATCCCCCTACTATATATATATTGGAAGTTTCATGTGACTAACGGTCAAAATAGGAGCCTTTTTTTCGGGGTTAAACGCATGCCCACTTCCTTTCCCATGTTTCTGCTTCTGCCCATCCTACCTCTGCCCTTTACTGCTTCTTCCCCCGCTCAACCACAGCATAGACACATCCAGGTGCTACAGGACCTTCAAGAGCGCATCGACTATGTGACAAAGGAATTTAAATGTAGTCTGCGCAGAGGATCCAGCGCTCAATCTTCACCACTGATGGGCAAACGCCAGGGAGATTGGCCCGCTCTCCATCGTGGCTATAATTAAGTCCGTCACATTTTGGTGCAATGGGAGAGGGACAACTTCAACGCCAAGGGCGGCCTATCAACAGTTGATCAATTGAAGGCAATGGCCAATGTATCTTTAACATGTTCCCCTTCGTTACTGTTTCTGGCGCTAGCCTAGCTCTGTCAGAAGGCCAAAGCACTGCAAAGCTCACAGCTCATTTTCATTGAACAAGGGTAATGATCTTACAACATTATCAAATATCTTGTATTCTCACTGTTCCTCAAGGGAAATAAGACAAACAATAAAGAGAACACATGTCAAGATAGTAACAGATGTGAAGTGCAGCCTGCACAACATTGGAGCGATTCAACAACTGATACCAGACTGAAGCTCTTGTTTCTCATTCCTGACTTGCAAGTTGAAGTGCGGCGCTGTGGCACTTGATGTCGCAGACAGACTTAGGATGACGGACTATGGATGCCACAGAATTATAAACGTGATTACTCAGCACGCGGTCATAGCCTAGTATAATTAAGTTGTAGATTCCCCATTGAAATCGACTGATTGATCTACAAGAAGGTATTCACAATACCCTACCCCCCTTGTCTCCACAACCACCTCTCAAACCCACCAGTATCCAGCCCCTTCGGCACCAGCCCCTTAGCAGTCTTCCACCTCGTAGAAGCCCCGAAATTCCTGTGCCCCGCTGGATTTTCCATCAAATTCTTCACTTTCCGCATCTCCGGGCTATCCTCCCCCTCACAAATTACTCTCGACTGTTGTCCTCTCGCCGCAAAAACGCTCGCTCGAGCCTGGTCGCCATGGGTGATGCTGATTTGGAAGGCGTCGTAGTAAAGCCTAGCAATCAAGGCACCAGCACCACCATTATACTCCTCCTCGAGAACTTGAAGTAAGGAGTGACAATCTGCCAGACAATCAGCTGGCCTATTCATCACGCGGTCTGGATCACCAATCGCGTCATCTAGATGTTGGATCTGGAGGCGGCGAGCGTCGCTGATTTGGAGCTTAGGAAGTGAGAGGGAGCAGAGACTGCAATTGCAGTTGAAGCTGAATGCATCTTTCAGATGCATGCCTCGGGAGTCAGAAGAACCACCTTTGTTGTAGGAGATGGTAACTTCCTCGCCGGCATTGATGTAACTGATTGCGTGGAGGGTCTCACACTTTGTATCAGTGTTCCAACTATTGTGAGCATTTGGAAGACAGCTGTGGTTAACAAGGCAAATGGTAGGGTAAATGCCACCAATCACAGAGTTGGGACCGCAGAGCAGAGCGTTGGTTTTGACAATACCACTGAACAGGTGCTTGCCAGGGAAATTGTTATGAAGCGAAAGGAACTGTCGTTGCTGGGTCTTTGATAGCAACTTTAGCTTCGTTGCGATGTTACTTTCCATGAGGCTGATTGGTGACAAGTGTGGAGTGGTAAAAAGGGGGTTCTCATAAAGTATGCATGTGCCTTTAGCGATGTTGAAGCGAGCTACAAGGCCTTTTCCCTTGCCTGGCACCGTCTGGATCTCAAAGAGCTGCGGGTCCAACTCACTTATAGGGTCAGTCTCAAACACATGGTGAGCTATGCTAGTGGGAATTTCCGGTTCGTCGGGCTAATACAGCTTTAGAAACCCTCAATAGTCATATTGAGTATACCACAACAAACCTGCTCATAGGATCTCATTGAGTCATGGACCTCTTGCCAATTGTAAAAGCCCCATTTATCGGCAGCCTCGTTCCAGTATTGGACCTGAGAGCCAAAAATCACCTGTGCGACCCGAGTGACTGTATCAATGTATTTCTCTACTCCCTTGGCGTGACTTCCTGAAATCTTTGAGCTGAAGTGCAAGAACTTATGGCCCTTGAAAGGGAGCCGGGGATGCTTGCCCGCTTTGAATTTGAGGTAGTTGGATTCAATCTCTACTAAGTCATCATTCTGGTAGTATTCTTTTATGACCTTGATGAACAATTGCCAATTCTGCTTGTCCACTGCTCCTTTAGAGAGACATGGGACCATATTGAACCCGGCGTCAATTCCCATAGTTGCTAATTGTGGTAGTAATAAAACGAGTGCAAGAAATGGTTTGCCGAGTGGCCTTATTACAACCGTGAGGAATTGCCACCAACCAGCAAAAGTCTAAGAAGTGGAGTGATGCTTAAGGACAAAATGCTTCGTTGTTGCAATAGTGAGACACCCCTGGAGTGGTAGTTTGCAGACTCAAAATAGCGGGGTAAACGCGGCTGACTGTAGCCGAAATCTGAAGAAATATCCGCTGTAAATGATAGGCCGCACGCCTAAAAACTGTTATGTCCCATTCAGAAATAACTCTGATTCATCAATCGGACGCCCCATTCATAAACATTCTGGAATTTGTGAATACAGTCCATTGACAAACTCGTCTCATTCAGCAACGCGGTAATTTCTGACTGGGTCGTCCCATGCATAACATCTTAATGTTTACAACCTGTACAGATCACCTACATAGTTTATAATGACATCCCTATTTCATACATTGACACCCCCCTCTCCCTAGAATATGGGATCCTCAGTTAGAGGCCTACCTAAATCTCTAACTAAAGATAATGTTCAAAATGTGCACACTTGAATGCTTTCTACATCGCTGCTGAGTGCTCTGAGTGTAAAGCCCTCACTCTGTATGTGACAGGTCTCTTGCTACTCATGTTGAGCTCAGGTCGCGTGGGTTTAGGGCGTTTAACTCAGTCTGATGTGGCAGTGACCGCAGCACCCAGCACTTCCTGAATCAGGTGGTAAGGCAGAGAAGGTGTGGATAATCCCAGTGGCATCTCTTCAGGTGTGAGAACATTGTGGTTGTGCCGGCTTGCCCTTCAAGTTTAGGGCCGCCATCTCATTCGTCCCTGCGCGGAGTGTTGATATGCTTGGACACAGCACATCAGCCTCAGGATTTTGATCCCATCTTTAGCTAAGAATCGTGGAAAGGTGAGGTACAAATAGATGCACCATGAAAGTCTTAGCTCAAAAATCCAGCCCGCTTTCAGTTGACATGTGTGGCTCAACCGATGTAGATCTCTGTCTAACTTTACAATATCGGCAAAGCAGGACTGATCGACACCAGGCATATAATATTGTCGCCCAACATGATAGCCAGATGACAGTCCGCAGTAGTCAAGCCGCACAAGGTGATAGTGCTGCTATAAAGACAATGGCAGTCTTAACTTTGATCTTTCTGCTGCAACGTTTGTTGATGGTGTGGCCCACTACTTGTTGGATGGGGACCTGACACTAGTGCATGGACACTTGCTTGGAAATGCAAAGGAGCTGGTAGATCAGTGCAGGTCTCAGAAGGGGTGAAGGGGACCAGATTGCCAGGCGGCCTGCAACAAAAGAGACGCCTGAGGTCACCCTTGAAAGCAAACGTGAAGCTGGTTTTAAGCAAACAGATATCCCTCTCAGCGTTCACAACCGCTCCATGTGATGATGTGAGAGACATAGTGGAATGCAGAGTGAAGGCTGTGTGCACATGATGCCATTCAGAAACTGAGAAACTCGATCACATAGCTACAAACTTAATTCATTTCAGAGCTTCATCTGTAGTCTAGGTGAGTATTGCTATCAAAGAAAACTATGGAGTCTCAAAACAAGTAAGCAGAAGTTGAGAATTGAGCCGCTCATTGGCAATACTATCAGGATCCATGCTTTTCAATTTCAGTTTAGGACTGAGATGATCATAACTTCTGAAGAATAACCAATCTTGCTTCTCTGCCTGGAGACACAGAGATTCAAGCTTAGGGTGTAGCTGCCTCACAGCCTTCATGAAGATTTCAAGTCCCTTACCTTGCAGCTCAAGATACCTGTAAGGGATTTAGTTTATCAGAGTCATTGAGGACAGGGCCAATAAGCTTACTGTTTGAAACTGACATACACATTTCCATCAAAGGCGCTTCTGATTCTTCTCATGGGCAAAAGTCTCCATACTTCAACACTTCCATATCCTTTTCTGAACTGCTTGTTGAAGTTGAAAAGTGCTTCCCCCTGATCTTTAAGCTTCTTGATTTTGTTTCATTCCTCTTTATAATATTTTGTGTTGAGCTCCATATCCTTTGCGTTGCGACAATCACCAACAAGATCATTGAGTGTGTATGACATTGAGTCCTTTGATTTGCCACTTGACAGTGTAGGCAAGGAAGGTTTATAACCTTTCAGACAGTGATTCTTCCTGTTTTCTTTAAGCAGGTGCTGGTAATGCTCACGTAGAGCCTTGAACTGCTGGTACAGAAAGAGGGCCAGCCCGTGTTGCCGAGCCTGATTACTGACAATGGAAGCCTCAGCATGATTATATAACCAATATGCCTTAGCAATCTGATTCATCTCCTGCTTCATCTCCTGCTTCATCTCTGATGGGCGATCTGACATGCTTCAACATAAGTCAGCAACATTGAGTAGCACCTGAGGGCTGGCAATGACTGAGGCAAGGGCAAGAATCTGATAGACCTCATCTGGTGACAGCCCAGTAGAATCCGCCTGTGTGCTGTAAAATTGAGCCCAATCTGAACCCAGAGTCTCCAGATTCCAGCAGCAGTCCTCATCTGTAGCAACTGATACCTTGAGAAACAACGGGCGTTGTGGTTTTTTAGCAACTGGAATGGTAGAATCTTCATTGCTGAGAGGGAAAGGTCGCTTTTGTAGAGAAGTGAAAATGTGCTGGTGTAGTTGATTGACAAAATGTGAGCCAGCAATTTGACTATGAAATTGCTGGAGTAGTTTCTCAATATATATTGCTCAAAGCTCTAGTGGGTCATTGTGTGGTAAAACCCTGGAGTGTAGGAGCACTTCAGCACAGGCAATTGTAAACACTCCACAGTTCCAGGTGTCAGCAGGTCTGGAATAGAGCTAGCCTCACGCTGTTAGTCTGATGGTGTTCAGATACAGTAATATTGTATGTGTACCTCTTTGAGTTTGAGCTGTAGGTCAGAGAGAGCCTTTGAGAACCAGTTGTACACAAAGCGTGTCATAGGATTAAGCTGCTTGGACATATTATAAACCGTGAGGGCTGGTTGCACAGTTTCCACTACAATAAGGCACCAGTGGTCCTTATAATGACAGGGCAAAAGAATAAGCTCAGTGTCAGGATCATGTCTGAGCAGTGTGGGGTTGCTCCCTGTAAATGCAACCTCAATCGTTTGAGAGTCAATGATATCCACATTGCTCAAAGTTAGAAAGAGCAACCGAATCATAGACATGATGATGCCATCATTGAGCCAGGAATCTGCAAGAGAAGCTTGACTTGGCAGGAACTGTCTTAGAATCAAACAAACATTCTCAGGGTTCAAAATGGACAACATAAACGACCCTGAGCTGTTGTGACCAAGCTTTAAATGATTGTTTTTGACGAATTTGATCCACCACTCAATCCTTTGAAGTGGAGGAATACTGTGGGAGGGAGGGTCAGCAGATGTACTCAGGGCGCACTGAGACTGAAAATCAGCAGTTGAGAGAGCAACAATCACACTGTGTTGCTCAATAGGGACCTGATTTGGTGAAGTTGCAGCATGCCCTTTGTAGGTAGTGGGAAGATTGACTGATGCAGTTTTTACCACTTGCTCCACTTCTGTGTGATCTTCTCTTGTGGTTTGCAATAGATCAGGCTCTTTCTGTTCTGTATGTTGTGGCTTAAAAGAAGCTGCATCAATGTTCAAGCCTTTCAAATCCTCTTTCACAATTTTCAAGAAACGACCTGGCAGCTCCTGATTGATGTAATCAGGCTTGCGCATGAAAGTGTGCTCCTGCTCAAAACCTTTTAAGCATTCTTCAGCCACAGCCATTAGGTCGTCCTGCACTTGCTGTATATGCTCTTCCTCAGGCTCAACCATGACTGCATTCTCCCTCTGAGCTTCTAAGCATGGCTCTGTCACAGCTCTCATAGACTCCTGTGAAGATGTATTCAGTTTGAGAGCTGATGATAAGCCATCAGCGCAAGCATCTGACAATCTAGCTAAGTTGAAAGGACGGCTGCTTTGTTCACCATCTTCATCTTCTGCCGCCACAGGGGAGCCTGATCGGCTTTCAGATGCAGTCATGAGTGGAGCAGATGGTGATGCACGCTCAGAGAGGCATGCTTGTGACACAGGCTCAGAGAGAGAAGATGGTGATGTAGATTCAGATAGAGAGGAGGATGATGTCACTTTGCAAGGAAACACCACTGAGCTATCATCAATACCTAGTGACAGCTTCTTTTGCCGTGTCAGTAAGAGTCTGAACAATGGGAATTTCTCTGACAATATCTTGTACTTTAACAGCTACATACAAACCTTTGATGTTGCCACCTTCTCACAATCCCGTTTCTTGCTGAAAGGACTTGAACTTGATGAAGTGAAGGCCTGTTGTGGCTTTGAGTGATGCACATGAACACTAGAAAGTCTTTTCAACTTTCTGACTGGTGTCCAGACAACAGAGACTTTTGACGCTTGAGTTCTGTATGATGATGCCCTTTTTGATGAGGAGATGGGATCTTCCCAGGATGTATCAACCTTGAGCGACCTGAGCTTTCCTATTTTCATGTCAGAAACACACAGAGGCTCAGCATCAGAACAAGGTGGGCCTTGTTGACATTCTCTGTATAATGGATGCACAATCCACTTCAGGTCAGCGTAGTTGATTGCTTCTGCTATGTTGGCCCCAAGATTCACCCCGTAATGGTAGGTATGTGGCTGCACCAGTACCAGACACCCTGGCGTCTGAAGGACAAGTTTGAATTTGATCTCCCATTTGCGCAGCAACGAGGGCCAAGGTAGAAGATTTTGATGCTGGACAAATTGGTTGCAGTCTGGTTTTATCCTGAGCTCCTTCACTAAAAGACTTTCCAGTCAATGAGTTGAGCCTGGATCAACTACTACCCAGAGCTTTGGGTCTCCATTGTACAGTATATTGGCTGATGGCAGGTCAAAATCTTCACAGTGAAGCCAAAATACTGAGCTGGAGGGAGAAGATATATAAACATAACTTGAATGGATGCCAGCAAAATGCTTAGCAGTGCTCAGTAGTTGACTACCTGACTGAAGGCCTATCTCTGAAAGGCCCAAGTTCTTGCAAAGGTCAGGGGAGTGTGACATGGCATTCAAGTAATTGTGTACAGTCTTACTATGTTCCAGCTGCGCCAGCTGTGACTCAAAGAGCTCCTCCAGATCACTCAGCAGATAATCAAAATCCTGAACTGGGAAACAGGGCAGGGCAAATGTTTCCACTGAGGAGCCTAGTTTTTGTGGTTTATCTGGGTCCACGTCCACAACCAAGATACCATACTTGTTCCTTGAAAACACTTGCCGCTGCACGGTTCCTCAGCATATAGGAAGCCTTGATGCTGCTTTCAATGTGAGGCCAACATCAATCAGAAGAAATTCAGAAGATGTTGAAGGCAATTGACTTTCAAGTTTGTACAAGTTGGTCAAGCTGGCTCCCTTCTGTGGGTAAGGCTGACTGTATATTCAATCTGTGGAGGGTCTCAATACTTCAGTCGGCCGATGTAATGGATCTGATACAGATAGAGGTGAATTTGCTATGTGGAGAAGCTCCTCACTAATGCCATCAGATGATTTCAGCAAAGGTGTATTGTTCACAGGCTTCAGAGTGCTAACAGTGGTGGGTGATACAACTAGACTGTTTTGTGCAGAAGTTGGCTCACAGGTAAGATTCATGATTCATTCTCACAAAAGTGCCCTTGTTTCTTTGACAGAATGACCTTCAAGGAATCTTTCATAGGCGGCTTTGAACTGGTAATATGGTTAGTATGATCTAACTCTCAAGACGGTGAGCTTACTCCATCAAGGTCAATCATTTTCAGCGCCTTGCCCATTCCCAGATGACGATCTTGATGCCTAATGATGCTGATCTGGTAGTAGTAGTATATGATATCACCAAGAGGCTGACGTTCAAGAGTGAAAGAGGATTGACAGATCTTAATCAGAATAGGCTTAGTGCTGTACAGTAGAAGCTGACCTTCTCTTTTACTGTGCAGCGCTAAGCCTGTGTAGCCCATATTACATAATCATCCTACTATTTCGAGCTCCACGAGCTTCTCAAAATAAGACACCATTATTCAATTTCTCACCCCTATCCGTAGGACCTCATTCACTGGGGGCTGAACTGGGATACTGAGTGTGAGAACCCCTTACACCCCATCAATTCCGCATACGCCTGTCTCAGCAGCCCTGTGGGCTTTCTTCCAGAACCATTACCCCCGCCTGGGCTGACCAGAACACGTACGGCTGGCAGTGAATCACCTCCAAAAATCCCTCATAGACCACGTCCGACATCAACCAACGACTTGAGTAAGAATCACATCCGCACACCCTCCCCCATGGAGCCACGGCCGCCATGCGGTCAGCAGCCGTCTCTACCTTCAAATACGACCTGCTGTTTCCTGAAGAAGAATGAGGAGACAGGAGCAACGTCCTGATACAGCCTTTACGACAGGAGGATAACAGCATTGAGAGCACCTCCTACAACAAGTTAGCTTATCATAACAGACTATGCATAAGGAGGAGCTGGGAACAAATCCTTCCAATCACCCCCTACACTATCCCATCGAGTTGAAGAGCACAATAGATGTCGAGAGCCCTGAACCCCAAGAACCAAGTCAAGGCAGGTAAGCAGAAGCAAGGTCAGGCCAACAACCATTCAGACCATCCAGTGTCCCAGAGCTCCCACAAGTCATCATCAGACTCAGGCAGCTTCCCCCCACTCCTTGAGACCACCAGAGGTAGAAGACAGAGTGAAACAGACCTCCTGACAGCGATACAAGAGCACCCAGTTGATACCTCTCATATTGAATACCATCCTACAGCTGGTAGACTGTCCCGTCTGGAAGGTAAGCTGTCACTCTCACCAGCGGAGTGCTCATCAACAGGAACACATATCCCCCAACCTCTCAGTCACCAGTTCTGGCCTGGAGGAGCGCCCCAGCCGTCAGCACAAAGGGCAACAAAGACAGACCCTCAACCATGAACATTGTGGGCATATACCAGTGAAGGGCCATCAACAATCATCCAATCACCCTCTCAAGAACATTGACCCCTTAATCCACAACTCCCAGCCGTAAGCATGACCAACTTCAAAATGCCCACCTTCCATGGGGCTCCAGACAAGATGTTGAGGAATTCATTGAGTTCATCCACTACAACTTCACTCCAATGATAAACCAGTTTGAGACAGAAGCCAATTGAGACCGCATGAAGGCATTCCTGTTGATGTCCAATGTGGAAGACTCAGATGACGGCTATGCCAGGAAATGGATATCAGGCCAGCCATCAGAAATCAAGACAAGCTTCGCAAAGCTGGTGGCAGCACTCAAACTTTGATCAAAAGTGTTGAGGCCTGTGCGCCTCAAGCGCGGAGGTTGACTGTGCTGCCATTGATAGGGCCAAGGTATTTGTGGGGCAAATGAAGAGCTGCCTCACTTGACCTAGTATATATGCGTCGTGCGCCAAGTTGTGCTAGGGCCTGAGCTGACTAGTAGTTGATTTAGACTCACCCAGCGCTTGCGCAATCAAGCGCAGTTAGGTGGTAATTCAACCAGTCAGTGAGACACTGGGCAGCAAGTGGTGTCAGTGATACAGAAGAGCCATACCCCTCACACAATACCTTGCAGATTATTAGACTCACTCAGCGTTAAATGGAGCTAGAGTCAGCGGCACAGATTGATTAGGTAGGTTCTGAGCATCTTGCCCCACTCAATTTAGACTCACTCAGCATTTGTGCAACTGAGCAGCAGACAGATCACTGTGCTTCATGTTGCAGCCCTGAAGAATCTTCATGATTTGCGTTCTGACCTTATATTGCAGCTGACATCACCTCAGAAATTGCGTCATGTCTCCACACCCCATCTATCCTCATTTGACTCAGGCACGTCACCACCAGCGGGCTGGCTCCCTGCAATGACTGATTTCACCCAAGATCTTATCGTGAACTGAAATGTCTCTGAATCAAATATATGTTGCTGGAGACTCAACCATGTTGAATTTAAATGGTTGGTGTATTTCACAAGGACTGGAGAATCAACGGGTTTGAACAACATGATCACAAAGATGAAATGCAATAATGAACAATGTCTGAGCTCTAAAGTCACTGTTGTAAGGAACCTCACAATCTTTTTGACCATGTCACCACCAGCGTCACAAAACAGAACACTGAGTCTACCAGAATGACCTAATATGCTTCAGCCTGAGCTGTACTCTCCACACTTTGGGGTTAAGCTTCACGCGCTCAGTATCTTGCAAGCAACTGCCCAAATCGCCAGCCTGTTATACCCTGCAGATGATAGGTTGGGCTTTGCATAAGCCGCTTTCCATTTGAGCTGCCACTTCGCCCGGTGGACTATATGTCGGCTAGGCCGGTTGATTTGAAGTGTCAGAAGGTTTCTGAGCGTATACAATGTATCTATACCCTACTGTTAACTGCCTAGCTTCCCGTCCTCATGTGTCAAGAGATCACTCACACAGGCCAGTAACTGTGAATAGATGGGTTCTTCCACTCTGCCCGAACCTTTTCTAGAAGTATCTCCATTTCCTCCACACTCCATCTAAGAGACTTGGTAAAAATCTGAAGGCTTATCCCTGTTAGGCCTTTCACCATTGCGCATAGCTGATGAAGGCCTGCTGCTTTCAATGTTGGATCAGCGGGCCAGCGGCCAATAGGCAGTGCCAGTTCCTTGATGGTGGTGTTGACGTATTCAACCCTTTCTATTCATTCCCTAATCAAAGTTCTGGAAGCTGTCAGGTCAAGACCAGCCTTCTCAACACCTTCTGTCTGCAGGCTGTGCCACTGCAGGATTACACTTGCAGCGGTAAGACTGCCATCTTGTGAGAACAGTACATAGCTGATCTCCTGGCATTCTATGTAACCGCCCGGTTTGGTAGCCCTAGATGCAGTATCAGTAAGGTACTTCAATATGCTACTTTGGCAATAGGTTGCATACGCAAAGGCTTGCTGAAACAAGTGATCCCAGTTTTTTATGCATTCAGTCATGCAGAGGGTGTGGATAAGATCAAACTTGATTTTGAATGTCCACTCCAGTTAGCAGTCATCAACTTGGAAATTGACGTTGGGAGGCACCCACGTTGGTTGAATTGGACTTAGGTCAGTGCCAGTTACTTTAGCATTTAAATATGCATCAGCAACATCAATGGCCCAGATTTCTGTACTGGTCCCAATGTCAAGAATTTCTGTTGGTTTTCCGATGGGAGCAAAGAACAATTTACCGTCAAAGACAAGATTTAATGAGTGGTACTTCTGGTTAAGACAGTCTTGCTCAGTTGCATTGTTGGGCAGCATATACTGGCCCAGTCAGTAGCTATAGTAGCTTCGGCCATGCTCCCACTTGTTTGCTTCAACAGTCAACGTCAATGACACATTGGAGGCCTCACTGCATCTTGAAAGATCATTAGCGCTGCCACTGCATAAACTATACTGGACAGTGATGTTTATGTATCACAGTATGCTGAATCCTGTACAAACAAACAAGTCTTATTATATGTCGCATTGCACACAGCTTCTATGTCACTCCGCAACATATTATCCTACCTCTATTCTGAATGATTGAGGAATCTCATACAAAATCGTTCACCAGAAAGCTGGAGAGGTCATCATTACCTTCCCTCAGGTTTACCACCAAGGCTTCAGCGCAGGATACTCGTTTGCAGAAGCTATCAATTATGCTGATCAAAATTGAAACATCCAGGGGTATTATGAATGCGGCTCTCCAGATTGCTCTGACGGGTCCATTAAAAATAAAATGCTGGAATTCCGAGGTCAGGACGAAGTACAATATTCAGAGGGAGGTAGTGACAACGACAGACATGCCAGCAATCTGACTGAAAAGAAAAACTCTCAAGCCCGCAGGAATGACCACTCTACAGCTAAAAAACGAGAAGTGTCTTGAAGAAAACCAGAACAAAAGCCAACTGCAGTCCCCAAAAAGCAGGATTCCTCAGGTGGAAGGGCCAAAAGAAAGTCTGCTATTCAAATATTTAAAGAAGCGCCGACAAAAGCCTCAAAAATACACAAATCCCCTACAAACAGTGGTCTTGCATTATTCAAGGAGCTCACGCTGATTCCTAAAAACTTGAAACAGCCAGCTGATGTGTTTCATATCTTTGTCAACCGCAGCCAGAACGAAGACCACAATGTGATTTAGTTTCTGACACAACTATTCTTTGCTATTGTGAGTCCAGATGCCTTCTACCAGCTATGTGATGCCTGTACAGCCAGTCAGCAAGATGGAGAGCTTATAACAGCTCAGTCAACAAACAGTGTCTGCCAAACAGTACAAACCCTTGACCAGCTCAATGTCTCAATGTCCACAGCCTCAATTTTACAACAATATCATTTGGCGTTCCTTGTATCTCGTCGCAACGAACGAGAAGCCCACCATTGAAGTCAAGGGCGCAAATGTGTGCCAAGGACTTTAAAGTATGGCTATAAGAGTTCAACACATACAAGATGAACAGTGCTGAGGGGAGATGGGTACAGCCGTGCCTCCTCTATGGCTCTAGCTGATATGATAGCTGAGGCTTATCCTGATCTGAAGTCAGGTGGAAAGCGTGGAACAGAACCGGACACAGTATATCCAAAAAAAATATCGGTCTTTGAAAGAGAGAATTTATAGCGGAAAGAATTGGTATGAGATGCAGCAACGGCTTTCTCCAGGGATTCTTGCTTTGATGCCCACATGCGGAGATTATAACATTCAAAACTCTGAGTATGATTTCTTACAGATATTTCACGTCTTGTTCTAACACAGATTAGGGTTGAAAGATTGCCTGAACCTCTGATTGCATTATTTTTGGACGTCCTAGTTGAGTTTTGTGGAGACTTTCTTCACAAAGTCAGTAAATTGGTTTCTTAACACATCTGCAAGATTCTATACTGAGAAGACTTGAGTCAAAAGTATGTGTTTGAGAATTTAGATGGGACTGATCTGAAGCAAGAACCATTGAATTCTGTAAAGTTCATAGATTTTTGCAAGTCGCACGCTTCAGTTATATGAGTTCAGTTTACAATAACTGGATTGGAACTTAAAACTTTCATATAGAACAGTCCACTTAGAAAAGAGGTTGAAAAGAGTGATGAGGCTCTGACAACAGCACGTTAGGCATCCCCCATAAGATGCTTAATGTGTGGAGCGTTCTTGACTAGCTAGTCAGCTAGATCTCTTCCTCAGTGGCATGCCATTAGCCAGTGATCCAGCTAGCTGCTGACTGCTTGTTGCTGTTTCAATTTTGGCAGCACTTCGTTGGCTGGGGCCTTCCCAGAATTTTGGCAGAGAGGAGAGGCGTTGGCAGAGAGGAGAGGCGTATGGGCGTGACGGGGCGGCAGTGGTAGCGAGGGCAGTGAGGGTGGGGGTGGCAACAGTGATGGCAGCGTGGGAGTGAGGGGTGAAAGGTGAAAGTGGTCTCTGCCTGTTGAACAGATTTGAAGTTCAGGATCTAGAGCTTGAGGAATTCAAAGATGAGTCACCTGTGTTGGCTGAGAGCTGAGTCTCTACGAAACCTTGAAAGCTCATTATTACACGCTAAGCCTGAAGGAGCTGAGTATTGATTTACCTGCATTGATCGCGAAGCGCGTCTCCCTCAACTTTCTCCCCCACTCATTTTGGTCTTGATTGTTTGAACTCCTGCATCATTGGAGATCCTTTGCTTTGCTTATGCAATTTGACTGCCACTGCTCGCTCACAGCTTACAGATAAACTTGCTGATGCATTGCCTAAAATGACTTAAATACCGCATCCATCACCTCTCTACACCCCCTACTCAATGCCCTGGGTTCAGCGCTGGAGGAAGACAGGGTCTGATTGAAGTGTCTGATCTTTGACTATAGATGTTGCAGTTTGCCCTAAGTTAGAGCAGGAGCGTTGAGATTACAATATTGTTTGAACAAAAAGCTTTCTCAGTGGACCCTTCATGATCTAATATTGGTAAGGTAACCGCAATGCTCATGCAGCGTGCGCTGATCAAGTTTACTCATAAAGGATTGAGTATTCATAAAGCAACCCAGTCACTTCACAAATTGCCTAGTTACTTCATGACAGTGTTATTAATTCATAAACCACCTATGCATTCATGAAGCAACCTAAGTCTTCATCACCTGACTAATGCTGCTTTTTCTTAGGTGAAACACCCCCCTCAATACAGGTAGTAGTCAATTCCCCACATCCACATTAAGTCATGCAAACAGCTTTAATGGCCATTGTTCATTCCGCTCATATGAATGTATCATATTAGCTTTTCAGAACCCTGCTCTCAAACCTTCTATGACAATCAATGATGATCTGACGAGAATCTGAAGGTAATCACCTTTTGCTATTACCATGACGCAGTAACTCAAGAAAGGCCTCATGTTTGCTACCACAATAACTCAAGAAAGGCATTGTAAAAAGGTGGTGAATTAGAAGATGGGATGCCTTATCTGCTGCAGTGAATATCCATGCTTCTTGCAGTCTTTTCTGGGGCCGCAACCAGGGTCAATTAGTGAGGGAAAGGGTAAATAACAACAGCGTTGAGTGGTTCATGAAGAAACAGTCACTTTGTGCACTAATAAGTTGATTCATGAAGGGTGGGTTGCTTCATGACACAACTGTGGGTGCTTCATGACACAACTGTGGGTGCTTCATGAAGGTTGAAATTTCATGACGCAACATGACCAAAGTGAACATGAACTCTCTCACATGGTTTAAGACAGGTACATAGCGGCTCCCTTTAACTCATGTAGCTCCAGCAGCATAGGAGATAGCAATGACAAAAGGTCTTCCCATTCTATCCACTGATACCATATGTGCAGGGTGGAGATACAAGAAACGCTAAAAAATAAGTCTGGAGGCTGGAAATTCTATGCGCACTATTCCACTTTGGTTACTTCATTTGGAGTAACCAAAGTGGAATAGTGCGAATAAAGTAACAAACATGGAATAGCGCGCACTGAGATTGCTGATTGATGCCAAGTCTCACCTCACCCCCGCCTGCACCATTCACAAACAATAATCACAAATGAGATGCAAGCAGCCACCATCACTTTGCAGATGGCACATACAACTGCATGAATGCGTACTTTGAATCCTTGTGTATGGGCTTGACTGACTGCTCTGCACTATGCCGCCTTTGCAACTTCATACATGAACAGAAAATTCCCCTGTGATATCTTGATATGGGTGATATCAATGGAATTGGCTCAAAGAAAGCTGTCCCTGCATGCATTCATCACAAAGTGGCTGATAAAGACAATCTATGGCTGACAATCATTGAACCCAGCTGCTAGCCCCTGTCAGGTGTGGAGAGTTCTTGGCTTCAATGCAGTTGATATGATTTTCAGAATGATTGATAGCTGGAGGGGTTATATGTGTATTGAATCATTGTTTCTGCACAGTCTTTATCCTCTACTCTAGTTGCATCCTTCACCTTGCTTGATCACCATCTGGGGACTCACAGGTCCTGCTGCCTCTCATGGACAAATGTTTTGCTCTGACTGCTTCTTATTCTTCTTCTTCTTCTTCTCCTCCTCCTCCACCCGCTCCTCCTAGTTCACCAGTGAGTGCTGGCAAGGCAAGCCTCTTCACCTGCCCACCTCTTGAATGAGCTAATTATGGCCCCAACAAGCGCAGGTTGACCAATTTACTGAAACCAATGTATCCAGAAAAGGGGGGTTTGTCAAACCTCTGACGCACAAGGGAACACTTGATGAGGGTGAGGGTTCTGAATTGATGTGGGAGGAAACGGACGATGCACTTATGAGTGATGAAGAGTGTGAAGATAGCAACCAGTTCTGCAGTTCTGCAATGTCTAAGGAGGAGATGTTCCAATGGGTCACTCCAATACTGGGGCAGGTTTTGCAAACCTCAGTGCTCACCATGAGCGCCGCAGATCTCAACTTCAATTTCTGCTCCTGCAATTCATCAACGTCACACGCCAAACGGTCCTCTTGACTCTTCTCCACCAAAGAACATTCTTCAGAGCTTTCCAGAGCCGTTCCTCAAGACTGCATCTAATACTGATCCTCCAGTACTGTCTCATCACCAGACTCAAAGGAACATGATTACTCATGAGATGGATGAGCATCTACTCATTTGACCGCCAGCTCGCACAACCTTGAAAGCCCTTGTAGCATTCATCTTGACTCTCAAAAATTGTGGTCTTCCGTGTGCCATGACCACAGAAAAATTTGATGGATCATTGAAGGATCTAGACACAGACAAAGAATTCAGGCTGTTTTTAGTTGAATGGCACACTTCAACAGGAGCATGTACCCAGCCATCTGTCTTCATGACTAGAGTAGTGAGACACTAAAACTTTCAACTTATGCTGCTGCTGCTCATTGCTATGCAAGGGAAAAATATGGATGGTGAGGAAGCATCAACCAAGCTGTCAAGATGACTGTGCAACGCCATATATGACCCAGCTCAGGCTTGCTGCCTGTGGGCAGCAAGCCATGTCTGCTGTTCTCATGTGCTACAAGAATGTGGGTAAAATCTTCTATAGTGTACCATCCTGTGCTGTCCAAATCCTCTCCAATTGCCACTTCAGGTGCCTTCACAGACAGCTAAGCACAGAACACTGCAAGAGCCAGAGAGCAATTTGTCCTCTGAACTATGAGCGTTAGAGCTGCTTGATGTGGTTAGGTACCTGCATGAGCTTGGTATAGTGCACTGAGCAATCAAGCTGGACGACCTCCTCATTAGCTCACAGGATCCACTGCACATCAAGCTCACTGGCTTTGAGTTGGCTACTCCCGTCACTCTTCGTTCTTCCTTTTTCGCTGTGTCAGGTCATGTCACTCCAGAAGTTTGAGAGCATCACTTCTGGGACAGCAATGGTCCTCAAGTCTGGGACGACATGCTCAAGAAGCAAGACCACCTGACAATAAGGCCTCAGCCCCGCCCTGGAACGCCTGTAAACATATGGAGTTGTGGTGCCGTCTGCTGTGAACTCACCTTGGAGACCACTCCTTGTTACTTGGATCACAGCAAATCACAAGATGAACAGGCCGCTGTCTATGTTGACTACATCCTCACAGCTGAGAAGGTTGAGCCTGCAAAGAGAGCAGAAGTCTGGGTGGAACAGCTGAAGCTACCACTCAACTCCATATCCTCTCAGTTGCAAATCTTTCTGCAGAAGCTGCTTCATCATGATTCAGGGCGAAGAGCTACAGTTGAAGATTGCTTGAAGGACTCATGGCTCATGAACAGTTGGAAGGCAGAGGAAAAGGGAGAAGAGGAATGGGGCAGAGCATCATTCAAGCGCTGAAAGCTTTAGTGTAGTGTAAGCTGACTGATTCTGATGCAGCCCATCCAAAGGAGGCGCGGGTCTCATTTCCGTTCAGAGTGTCAGAGACAGTTAGACCAATGTCAGGCAGATCTTTTGCGCAAGTATAAGAAGCTCATTTTTCACTTTGTAGAACACACACAATTCATTATTATCAACCACATATGGTAGCAATACTATAGAAGGCAGAATCAGGACTGCTGGCAGGCAGTGATGCCTTCAGGCATCATGGCTTGTTCACACATGATCCACCTCATCTGGAGATATTAATCCTGAGCCTGGACAACAATTGGAACATTGAACACCTATCTTATAACCGTTCCAACGCTTCTGCAAGGAAGTGAAAACTTTTCTTGAGCCAGTGGTAGTACTGTCAGTGATGGTTGATAACCCTAGTGCACCAGCTTCATCAGACGTGCTGATAGCTAGTGCTACAACCCTTGAGGATTGTGAGAACGCTTCACCTTCTGAAGATGTACAGGAATTACCACTATCTACTGAGGTAGACTCCCAACTATTGCGAGAACTGGCACCCTCAGCTATAAGAATGCAGCCTGAGCATGATCTTGAGCCCCTTCTGGGCAACAAACCAGTTATGACCAATCCCCAACTCCGCCAGTTGCAAAAAGTAAACACTAAGCCTTCCACTGCGGGAACTGAATCCCGCAGCGGCTCCGCTCTCAACCCCACCAACCCTAATCCGCTGAGCCGCAGCCCTGAAGAGCCGAGATGAAAATTATGGAGGCGTACCGCTAGGTTTGAAGCCAGGCAAAAACCAAGTATTCCAAGACCGGACTGGCTAAACTCCGCTCACGTCCATCACAGATTAGGCCTCAGGAGGTCCAGCGGACGTCTAGCGCAACTGGGCTACAGCTGCTTAATTAGTTATTAGAACTGTTGAGGCTATAGTAGGCCTTGCCCTAGGCTATAGCTAGGTTCGTGGTAGCGTGAAATAATATGGTAGGGTATAGAGATATATTATATAGTCCTATCCTTATAGAACTGATAACTAAGGAGCGAATTGGTGGGAGCGAGCGACGCAGAGTTTTATGTGTGGTGGATAAGATGCCAAGTCACTTACAGGGCGATAACCCTGCGCTAGTCCTATATTGCCACTATATCATGAAAATTGCCTTCCCTCCATGCGCCGGTCCTCCGGTGCAGAAGAAGCATACAACTTCTCTTTTCAACCCTCTTACTCTCTCATCTCTATCCTCCCCATTTGAACTTCAAGTTGCTCACCTGTCCCCCACGCTTGTCAACTCTATCTCCCCCAACAGACACAGTGAAGCCGCCAAAAAAACGATGGAGCTCTCAGCAGAATACTACAAGCAAATGGAAATTGAGCTGGGTGTTTTGACACTCACCCAACAAGGACAGTAGCGAGGATCTGCAGAGCTGAATTAAGAAACTTTGATACCAGTAAGGAGAGGCTAGATCAAATGGCCAACAGTATGGCTACCGCCTCAAACAGTCAGACTGAAGTTTCACACCATCCTTGACGTCCCTTCAGTGATGGTCTCCCTTTGAGATTGAACTGTTGACAAACATCCAACAACCTTTCCCCACGCAGGATGGGGTTTCATCAATGACAAGTACTATTCCCATGTGGACGAGTTCTACAAGAGATCACCCAACTCATTGAAATTGAAATGGGGCAAACTGCAAAATATAGCACTCCTGCAAAGATAGCAGCCACAATGAGCATCACTGTGTAAGCACTCACACCCTTTACTTTGTTGCTGCGCTTGGTCACCTGAGTGGAAAAGCATAGAACTCTGATGGAGACCAATTATACTGTGTGACATCGCGACTGTAAGTTTGAGTGACTCACTTCAAATCCAGCTCAACTTTACTCAAGTACAATTTCTCCGGTGACAAATTTCAGACTTTATGTTCAAGGTCATGGCTGGATGATCTGTTGGACACCGGATGTTAAAGGCTGGTATCTTCCAGTCTATCTCGGGATTGACTGGAAACTGAGGATCTCAGTCAGCCACTTAGCTCTTGAGCTTCAAGTTGAGAAGTTGTCTGTAAGGATGATTTGCTCAATTGACTGGTGACCTCAGAGCCTCTGTCCTCTACTGATGGATTGTTGAAAGATGTCCTCTCTAATCAGCCTGGATGCTCTTCTGAGATAATCTCACATGGAATAGCCGCTTTTGAAGTCATCTCTCAGGCCTTTCAAAGTTGCTGCTCTAACTCAACCAGACTGTATACTTGGCAAAGCTGGAGCCCAAACTTGAAGTCCACATATGAGCCTTGAAAATGTAATCCATGTACAAATTTAAAGGTGATATGATCATATTTTTCCTTGACCTTTTGCATCCGATATCTTGTATTCTTATGTTTAGTAGCTCTTAGTAAATGACTGGTGTTAACCTTGAAGTCTTTAATGCGTATTGCAATACGCTTGCCATGCGCTTCTACCTCAAAGAATTCCGGATTCTAGGTGAGAAAATCAGTAAGCATAATGTAACAGAGAGGGACAACCACCTCTTTGAAGACATGGTCATATTCTTTGACATAATTCTGGCTGCCAATGGTTTGAAGTCTGTAACTCAATAACAGTTGCAGCACCTTTTCCAGTTCAAGGTGCTTGCAGAGCTTCTGTCCATATCTGAGTTCAACCTAAGCATTTGGTTTACAAATGTTTTCAGGACTAAGATTGTACTCAACCTTGGTTTGCTTCCTAAGCTTGCCAAGAAGGTAATCCCGCTTCCATCTTACCGTTCCAGCAAGTTTGAAGATGTGAGTCACACAAATCAAGGAGTCCGATCTGCGCATTAGCACAGCTTGATTATTGATTACCATCTGTACATATTCCTGGTCAAAATTTGTTACCTAAAGACACATAGATCAGCAGCGACGTCAAAGGAAGACTAAGAGATGTGTGAGTGCATACTTGCATTTCTGCCGGATCATCTTCCCTGTGAATGTGACTGTTGACACTGCTCTCTTCCAGGGGATGCCCATTCTTGACTCTCAAACTTCTTGCAATCCGAGGTGAAGACCTGTTGAGAGGTGGAGAACAGTTGAGAGACTGTTGACGCTTTTGTGTTGAGTCCTGATAAGGTTGCTTCACTGGTGTCTGCAACCCTTGGTGAGGCTCACAGATATCACAATTTGGACTTCTTGTCAATCTATCCTCACAGTTATGCGCATAGGTCTCTCCAGCCAATAGATCTCTGACATTTGATTCCAAACTCTTCTCTGACTGAGCTCCTCCTAGAACTCTTTTCACTGTTTGCCTCCCGAAAGAGGTAGATTTAGAAGATTGCAAGTGCTTTCATGACTTCTCTAGCAAAGTTGCTGGACCTGGCAGATCTGATTCCTCTTCCACTTCCCCTGGAGGATTGAACTTAGAGTAGTCAATTTGAGTTTCCGCCTCTTGAATACTGTTTGCATATCTCATCAAAAGAGATGTAGAAATCTTCTCTGTAGGCACTTCAGTTTCTATTTCAGGATTCTGCGCGAGTCTCATTGCACTGTGAATATTGGATACTTCCTCCAAACAGTCGCTTGCTGATAGTCTCCTTCAATAATCCATCTTCAGCATTTTGTCTCTGAGGAAAACTATCAAGTCATCCGCATCCCAATTGTCAACCGCTTTGATGAGCCTTTTATACCACTGTCCAGGATCAAACTGGCCCCTTTGCTCAGGAAGGCCAAATGCGAATTCAAATATGACAAGTTCAAGTGACCATATATCCACAGTAGCTGAGTATGCAGAACCCTTTCAAGTCTCTGGTGCACAGTAAAGATGTGTTCTGCAGCATGTCTGTAAGACAGTTGCATCCTTTGCCAACCCAAAATCAGCAAGCTTGATCCTTAGGGGCACTCAAGAATGAATGAGAATATTTGCCGGTTTAATATCTCAATGTGCGATCCCGTCAAAATGCAGATATTCAAGAGCCCTCAAACCCTGATGAAGAATTGTGATGGTCTCTTCCACAGTGATCGGACTTTCTTGATGCTGGTCTATCATACTTCCAAGAGGAAGGTATTCCATAACCAGCATAGGTACAGGCTCTTCTGTGAAATCCACAAACTGCACAATATGCTCCTTTTGACTGGTAAGATATTGTTGCGCCACTGTATAGATAAATATGCTTACATGTGACACTCTTCTCATGATCTCAACTTCTCCCTGGCAATCTGACAGGAATGTTTTACCGGCAAAGGTAAGACCAGTGCTCATGTCATTGACTCTATAAACTCTCCCAAACTCACCCCGCCCAAGCTCTTCAGACTTCACATAGATGGGACGTCGTCTGGGAGAGAGCAGTTGAGTTGGAGCTGCAGTGGTTTCCTGGCTGTAAATACCAAGCATGTTGAATAGAGGCAAAGCGGTCCGACTCTCTTCAAGGTATGAGTTTAGGCGCAGGCCATACTCGTCTTCACAAGTTTTATGTTCCGCCAACTTGATCTTGAAGGTAAGAGTGTCTCGCCCTGCAATTCTCACTTCAATTGTTTTGAAGTCGACTTTCTCGTCATTGAAATCGATGATCCAGGTAAAATGGTGCCGTATTTGATTCCTTGCCTGCCCATCATAGCTGACAGAAGTTCCCCATCTTGAAAAATCCCTCAGCACAACGCGCTTCTGCTCATCAAACATGATACAGAAATGCCGATGGCTGACGCGGTTACAACCTTTGTTTCCCAATAAGATGTCGCAGACTCAGGGGTTGCTGCTGAACACATAACCTTCTCTAATATTCTTCGGCCTCTGGGTGAAATTCAATTCAATTCAATGGCTGGAATCTTCTTCGTCAGCTTCTGTCTCAGGTAGCGTGTACAGGGTAGCTTCTCAGCTGGACAGATTGGTGGATTCATCGTTGACTTCATGAGAGGGAGGCAAGTATCAGTCACTGTTGTGTGGTAGGCCGAATGCATACTTCAAAAGATCTCTGGTTGCCTTTAACGTCAAGATGAGGCCCGGATCTTCCATCTTGGATACTTTGGAAAAGGAATGAAACTGGTGGTGATGGTTTCTGTATGATATGTTGCCGACACTTTGGCCTGGAGGTGGGTAGGATAACATGAATGGGTCTTATCTATGAGGGGTATTCAGGGTTATACAGAAAAATTATTGGTCGACCTTAGCGCCCATTGTAAAGTGTGGATAACCATGTGCTTGTATATGGGACTAAACATGGATGAGTGGACTACAGGTTTCATGAGGTCAAAAGAGATCGGCAATCATTAGGATTTGGAGATACTTGACTCTGGTCTATGTGACGTCACCTTTTCAACTTCAATCACCTGAGTCACCTACATTTCCCATTTCCCCATCACTTTTGCATCCATCTAACTCATCTTGTCTTATTTGGACGCCATGTCTTCCTCCTCAGAGCTACCGTTCGCCAAGGATCTGTTGAATTGGACTGTCAAGAATCTTAAGAATTGGAGGTAGGTAGGACCTGCAGCTTCTCACTTTGGCATGAGGTAATTGTGCTAACACCGTTGTTTTTTTGTCAAAAGAGTCTTTGAGGTACAGGATCCCTCCAATCTCACTTCAGAACACTTTGAGAAACTTAGATAAGAAGCTCTAATTTTGCCCTCCAAATTATTCCTCCAACACAATATCATTATGCTTACAAGAGATTTCTCCTTTCAAGAGACCTGGGTCATCAGAGAGATCAGATGGCCCTGTCTGCTGCTGTGAACGCAAATGAGCTTGAGGCAAAACTTAGGTAAGACTATCCTCAATATCAACCTTTCATCATACTAACGCGCTGAGAAACGAAAGACATGTCTCCTCAAGATCCACAACAAGATCCACCTCAAGATCCACCCCAGGTCCTGACAATCCCAGAGAAATAGAATGGGAGTTACATCAAGAGAAAAAAGCCCACGTCGCTCTGATTCAAGAGGGTGGCATACCTTGTCACCCAGCCCATCTCGGGTTCGATATCCTGGAAGAGCCTGGAGAGTACAAGGATATTATCTCTTATTGGGGTATGGATTGATCCAAATTCCAGGAACAATTGGGTGACTGGAGGAAATTTCGTAAGTGGCAGCAAAGAACCCAGCGATATCATATAAAAGGAAACACGTTTTCTGATTTCCTACAGTCTTTCCGGGAGCGTCGACAGAAGATGGGACTTGAGGGGGATGTCAAATTGCACCAGGAGCGAGACCGATAGAGCAGGCTGAATAACTGAATGAAATATCAATTCTATCATTATCAAAAGCTAGAGCCATTAGAGAAGAAGATTAAGCAAGCTCAACAAGAGCTAGAATCAGCACAGACCAGATTGAGGGAGACAGGAACAGCAGGATTCAAAGGAGTAAATGAGCTGAATTACATCAGTTGGGCTTTTGAAAATGGTCAGCGGTCTTGTGAGGCAGATCACAAGATGAAATTAACAGAACAAGAGATGGAGCTGGCAGAACAACAACTGAAGACTGCAGAATTGAATGACACAAGAGACATAGCTGAAAGAGTTGCTTCAGCTGAGCTGGCCCAGAAAGAAGTCAAATCAGTAGAGAAGTGACTGAATGAGATAAGAAAGTTGAGGGAAACATTTCCACTCATAGGAAAAGTTCTAATGGCTCAAAGTAAATTGACATGTGGTACAAGAGAATTAGGGCGGCGTAAGATTGTATTGAAGTGAATCAATCAGCAACTCTTGATAATCGCTTCTGAGTGCGCAGATGCCAATCAGGAGAGCAAGGACAGCAACCATCACCACTACAATCAAGCTGAGATGCTGGAATCGGTACTATGGTTAGATCAAATTGCTGGGTTCTCTAGGTTCAAAGGATCTTTAGAAGGCAGTCAACAATCCTGCAACAGAAGCAAGCAAATGACAGCAGAGTCAGTTTTTGATTCAGTTCATTCATCAAAAGTTTCCAAAGTTGCTTGAAAGAAAAAACTTTGACCTCATTGAGAGGAGAGCATTTCTCACATTGCGCTATTGCCACCCGGAGAGCAGACAGGCAGTCAAGATTTAGGGCTTGATGTAAAGGCGCTACCATCAACTCTGAATGTTGCCCTGCGCAGAAGCGAACGGATATCTAAACTCAAGGAAAACACATCACTGCCTAACTCAGCAAGCACCTTTCTTCACCCCAATCACTCATCAAAAGTTTCCAAAGCTGCTAGAAAGAAAACATCTTACCCCACACAATCATCAACTAAACAGCATGCTGATGATAAAAATTCACTACCACCACTTACCAATGTTGTCCGGTCCCAGTATCAGCAGAAAAGGAAGCTGGATGCATTGGTGTCCACATCATTTACAGGCCTAGAACAAACTTCATCTGCTGGTACAACTCCGCGCAGAAGCAAACAGATATCAGAGAAAGTTGAGCAGTCCTATGCTAGCAGATAAATTGCAAGGGGCTATTAGGAGTTCATAGTGATGTCAAAGAAACTGGCATTTATGTAATATAATACTAAAGTCCTTCAGATCTTAGTACTTCCCGGCTTAATCAAAACATCTCTCATCTGAAGCTAAATTTTGAGAATCTCGGAGTTCCATAGAATAGTTTCATTCAAGATATATTTATGAAGTAGATTAGGCCATAGAAATCATTGTCATTCCAATGGAATAGAAGTCTTGTGCCTGCCAATTTACAGTAGAAAATGCCGCCTTTGACTTCTGATTATGTGCAACCTCTCAAGCGCTCTCCAAAATTTCTTTCCTGTCTTCTTTCACACACTCTGTTCCTTTACCCTCTTACTCCCTCCTTCGCTCACACAGCTCACGCAGCTGTCAACTCCTCCAATACTGTGTCATGACTGTTTGTTTGAACCTGCATCCCACGCTACTAAGCGACAACGATCGCTATTAGTTCCAACGCCGCTGACCTCAGTCAAAAGATTTCCCACAATGATCACAATATTTTGTGCTTCTGGCTTCATCATCTTCATCAGCACACCCTACTCTGGATGCTCCTTCCACGCCCGCTTTCTACGCTCTCTCTCTCCTGCCCTCTCCTTATTCTGCTCCCCATTGACGTCCTTACATTTCGCCGCTGCGCTCTATTGCACTTCAGCTGGCGTTCTGGCTGGCGTTCTGGCTGGCGTTCTGGCTGGCGTTCGGGCTGGCGTTCGGGCTGGCGTTCGGGCTGGCGCTCCGGATCTGGCCGGTTTGACACAGCCACCCCCCTGCGACCAGCTGTGGGCGATCGGCGTGGCTATGGAGAGGTGCCAGCAATAGGGAGCCCTGGCCGGAACAGGTTCTCTCGCGAGAAAGGCTAATTAAATAAATGCCTCATGCTCTTGAGCAGGTTTCCATTTGCTGCGCCGCTGATGCACAGCATCACGGTCTGCAGAAGCTCTTGGAAACTTCAAACAGCGGAGCGCAGACAACATTCTGCCTGTACATGTGACAGTCAAGAGACTGCTGGTATGGAGCTTTGAATTAGTCAGGCAGTACGAAAAGTAGAGAAGGTGAAGCTAGCTCAAGGGTTGAGCTTGATTTGTAGAAGTTTTGATCAAATGTGATGTAGGCTGGGCTGAGTTGCCACTAACTGACAGGCGCACTGGTGTTCTTGCCAAGACTTTAGCACTTTCATCAACACCATCTTTTTGTCAGCTTCTTGTTTTGAGCCAGCAGCAACATGAAGACATCTCCTATCCCTCTCTATTCCAATCGACATGATCCCAAATTAACCAAAGTCAGACATCAAAAACAGTGGGCGGCAATCTTTAGGCTGTGGTGTGACATTTTATAATTCCTTTCCATCCTACTCTAGCTGACCATTAATAGGGAAGCGCCCTCAAGGTATCAAGAAACAACAACCTGCTATTCACAAGAGCGCACACTTAGAAGAGATAAAACGTTTTCAAAAGTGAGCTGTCTCTGAAGACAGAAATACCTAAAAACGCCTATTCCCATCTCTGTCAACAAGCAACACCCCCAGCAAAGAGGCACATTGGCGGTCTCTCTTACTTTAGTCTAAAGCTGGTTCAATATAAGGTCCTTCTGAATTCCTCATTCTACCTCAAACCTGAAGCTGTTGTCAAACAACTGTGTTCCTGAAGCGAACACAAAACAGATCAAAAGTGAAAGCAATTGCAAGAAGCTCAATCTCCTCAAGTTCAAGATGAGCCTATTAAAAAATGAGCACAAATTTTTTTGGAAAGCTGTGCTGTTGTGAACAAAGACTCAACGACCGATACCAACAATAAGAAGGGTGATCCAATCAATCATTGGATCAGGGAGGGGAGCTGGCCCAAGGAATATTTTGAACAAAAAATCAACATGAGTTTACCACTTGTCCGAAGAAAGTCTCTTCACTGTCAAGCATTGAAATCTAGCTCTGTCACACCTAGTCAAAAGACAGAGGACAAAAGTGCACCTTACAAAGATCCATCCTACATTGGTTGGCTCGCAGACAAAGGAAGTTTTCTGGATAATTTCCATCAGAGGATCACAGATGATGATAGAAAAGAGTGTCAGATTTTGCTAAATACAGAGCAGGCGGTGCCTCAAGATTCAGATTCATTATTCTGCGACGATCTGTTTGAAGAAACCTGTAAGAAACTACAAGATTGAAACGAGGTGAGGGTTTACAACAATATCTCTTGATTAATTGTTCCTTCTGCTGAGACTTTAACAACATATGGTGCCATCCATTTAGAGAAATTGATCGTCGGCATGAACAAACGCTGGAACAAATCTATTCCTATAACCGCTACCGCTGCCCGTCTACAAGCAGATTTTTCTGTGGGATTTAAGCGATCTGCGTTTACTCAGGATCAACTTACAAAGCTGGAGCCTTATACTGAAAACGTCTTCTCCGCGACCAAACTTTCTTCCTTCTTTCTCGCTACTTGGAGGATGTACTTCCCGTTTTTCACCTGCGAAGTGAAATGTGGCGCTGCAGGACTTGATGTCGCGGACTGACAGAATGCTAACAATATGACCCTTGCAGTAAGAGGTGTTGTTGAACTCTTCAGGCTTGTGAATCGCGAGGGTCAGCTTCATCAGAAAATTCTAGCTTTTTCAATTTCGCACAATGACGAGGTTGTAAGGATCTTTGGCCATTATCCTATAATTGATGGAGACAAGACGACCTTCTACCACCACCCTATCAAAAAGTTCAACTTCACAAGCGAAGAAGGGAAAGATAAATGGACTGCCTACAGATTCACGAAGAACATCTACAATGTATGGATGCCGGATCACCACAAGTTGATTTGCTCGGCCATTGAGGAAATCCCTGAAGATGTAAACTTTGGTGTCTCACTTGACAATTTGTTCACATCAATTGCTAGTGCGGACAATGAATTGAAGTTGCCAGATTCACAAGAAATAACAGCAAGCGCCCCTTCATCTCAAGATAACGTGGGCTTTAAAAAACCAAAGCTACCACCAAAGGTCATGCTACAGAAGGAAAACAACCGGCAAAAGGAGCAAATTAATGAGCTGAAGGATCAATTTAATGGGCAAGTTAACCTTTTGAAACTATAACATCCATCAAATGTAAGCTCTGCAAACGAATCCATGCTAAAACAAGGGGTTGACAGGCTCATGGAACAAAACAAGGAGCTCACAGACTGGCTGAAACAGGAGAGGGAGCAGAGCAAGCAGGAATTTGACCAGCTGCAACAGGAGAGGGAGCAGAGCAAGCAGGCAAATGACTGGCTGAAGGAAGTCATTGACCTCTTCAAAACTCTGCCATTGTGTAACCGCGTTGGCTAAACTCCTGTGGTTCAGTGTTGAAAATGACCTGGACGCATGGCACTCACTTTGCCGGGCGGTGCGCATCACACCCCTCCCTACAACATGTGAGCTATGTCGATCAGTAGGTCTACAACCCCCCATCCTCCAAACATGTGAGCACTAATCCTCGAAACAGTCTGTCCGCGGCCGTTACATCAACATCATCGATCTCATCGCATGGGGCCGCAGCGGTGGCAAATAGGTTCAGATTTTCTGGACAGTAAAGGAATTGAGTGATTACAGCTATGACAGCCGGAAGAATTATAGCAAGCAAGCGGTGGACGAGCTGGAGGCCAGGGCAGTGCTGAAGCACTTGCTTCAACCACTCAAAGCGGCTCAGCATTGGGATGAATAGTTTGCCTCTGAGATACCAGGCAATTGAACTGTCACAATCAAGCTCAACGTCTCTCTTGAACCGATAAGGCTTCATAAAAAACACCTTCGACTTTGCAAGCCCAACCTCACAACCAACTAACTCAACCCCGACAGGACATCCACCTTTGCCTTCCCTCCCTCCTCACCCCCCCTGCAACTCCTCCCACCCCTTGCACCTCACCTCACCCCTCCGACTCCCGCAACTCACCTCCGCCCGCACCTTATATCAATTACATAAATTAAGAATTGACGAAGTTATCAATCCAAAAAGGTAAAGATTGAAACTAGATAAGATTTGAACCTACAGAAGCTTCAACGCAACAAAAAGAGAGCATTCAAGGGCGTCCTCCACAACTGCTAGAAGTCTGGCAGGTGTGAAGAATGCTCTTGCACTTCAGTCCTCCTTGTAAGCACAACATAACGAATATTCCTCCAGAATCAGGACTATGAAGGCAACCAGCCTCATCTCCTTTATTACAACCACTTTCAAAGAAGGAGAAGATTCTTTGAACAAAAGCATTTCCATTTCTATTAACTAAAAAACAAGAAACACTCGCTATCTAGGCAAAAGGCCTTCTGAACCCAGCAAACAAGCTCCCAGAGCCATGAGGGCCTTGAGAAGAAGGTCCACCCTGACGAGAGGGCAGTGCGCACACCGCCGCCACAGCCCTCCTCCTCTTCTTCAGCTTCAGAGACTCATCCGCCAGCTCCTCCACTTCCTCTTCCTTCTCCACTTCCGCTTCCACCGAGTGTCGCGATTCCACCGACCCATGAGAAAGCTGGATGCCCTGAAGGGCCTCAATTGTCAGAGAGATTGTGAGGTCACCAGACCTCAGAGACAAGACAGACGCAAAGGTGCTGACCACCCATGCTGTCACTCTTGTGAAGTCATTCACTGCGCCCGCAGAGGTGGCGCTGGACTGAACCAGGGCCAGTGAGGGCGGCGCAACCGCGGCCACAGTCCTCATCGTCTTTGGCATTTTGGGTGAGGCTGGTGGAGGCATCTTCGCCTTCACAGCCTCCTCATGCGCAATTTCCAGGGGATCTACCAGTTGTAAAGGTCAGTTTGGCGTAAGCAGAGGGTAGGGGAACTCACATTCCCTGGCCTTCAGACCCCAATGACAATTCGCACACGCCCGCAGAATCTCTTCCTTAGGCAACACCGCACAGTGAACAAACAGGACAGAAGAGACACAGCACAACAAACCACAGGACACAAGCATGTCATCACCTCCTGCCTGTAGCAAAGTCAGAGCTCTGTTCAAAGGGATGAAACTCAAGAAAGGAATTCACAGCCATCAGTAGCGACTCTCAAGCAAGGACTCTGGACTGCCACTCTTGAGCAAGGACTCTGAACTGCTGAATGACTCTTGCGGCTCAACTGAGTCTTCTGCAGGTCGCTTGCCCAAAGAGCTGGACAAAGAAGTGCCTTCCTGAAGCGACTTGAAAGCCGCCATGACAGCTTCTTGCAATTTCAGAAGCAGTGTCTTGATGCCGTATCCGAAGATATTCTGGACAATTCCAGTGACTTTGGCACGAGTGTATCCCTCACCAGCTGAGAAGATGTCTTCAAAACGGAAACCCAGAGGGTAGTCCTCCTTGAGCCACATGTCTGGATGGACTCTGACGGCCCTGTGACATCGAACATGGAACCTGGAGCAGGTCACAGCCACAGAGAAGAATCTGACATCCTGAAAGACGAAGTCTTCCATCTTAGCGAACCTCATTATCATATAGACATTGTGCAGAGCTTGGCTGGCTACATTGAAGTTCTCTGACGGAGGGCGATGTTGTCCTGAGAAGATGTTTTTTGACTAGAAAAAAAATGAAAAGCACGATCAATCTTGTCACCTTTTAGTGACTCAGGAGCTATGTACTGCGTTAGATAGGAAAGGTGATTTCTTCGAAGCTCATCTATAACCGCACTGGTCTGAAAACTGACAGCCAGATCAGGTTTGGGCGCAGCCATGCGATCAAAGCTCTCTGACTTCTTCCTCGGCATAGGCTGACAAGTCCAAACGGACTCACAGGAGTACTTAAGGCGATGGTCAAGCTTATGTCGATTGATGATTAGTTCGCTGAAAGGTGGCTTCACCAGCCAGCTGGCTTTCTTGCAGGTCTAGTCGCCAGTTCTTTTCTTTCTCTTCAGTCGTTTTACTCATGCTTTCTCTCAAGATGGAAGCTGAGATATCACGGTTGAGGTCAACTGAACCTTTGAGAATGACATTTCGATCTCTCAAGCCCTGCAAGAAGCCGGTATCACTTGCCTTCAGGGCTGATGGGGCTTCTGAGATCTTTTGAGACAAAACCTGACTCCTTCGTGGCATGATTTCATGTGGTGGCAGATAACCGTAGCTTCGATAAAAACTGTCAGAAGTGTGGCTGTGTGTCTCCTCGCCGTCACTGGAACTTGACTCTTGGGAAGCGGCTGAGGGGGCAGACTGAGTTGAAATGGGCTGTCGTTCGTCAGCATGGTCACTGAGATTATACTGCTTTACAGGACTTCTGGGGCAGGGTGATGACAGAGTAGAGTTTCTGCCGCACTGATCTCTGAGCTTGCTGAAGGTAGTGCAAACTTAGACCCTGCTGTTGTCCGTGGAATGGGCTTCTTTCTTTTCAGTGCACGGGAACAGGGGGGAGGTTTTTGCGGAGGAAGAAGACCACAGCCTGGATGGGTCTGCGGAGCACCTGTAGCATGCCTTGCCGACCTGAGATTATATCTGCTTGCCATGGGAGAAGGACTGTTTTCCTGCTGAAGCAGTCCCTCAGCCTCAGGAGATCTTGTGTCAGGGCTCTTCTGCGTGCGGGCAAACGCTACTGATGAGTATGTGGATCCAAAATCGATCCCGATTTCTAGCTTCTGTGTGAGTTGGTTCTGGTGGGAAGCCGAGTTTGACATGATGTGCAAAGGGAGAAGCAGTGAAGTTGATCTGAGCGTTATTGCCAGCGGCCTATCTGGCAAGAAGACGCTCTGTACAGTATGAGTTTTGAAAGAGAAGAAGATCGATCTGTAAAGCGCCCCGCCGATGAATGTTGTAACACTAGGATAATTCCGTCGGATAGGCCCGCCATAACGTTTCTCCCTGACCCAGAATCCGCCCTGTTTGTTGGCTGGAGGGCTTGTGTAGCGTCTCCGACAGTTGCGTAGCGTCTCTAGAGATGAGCTACTCTACACTAGACAGGGATTAAATCTTCCCGTATCAGATCAAGTTAATTCCTATTGGCCTAAAACTCCATGTACGAGTAATCTCACGGGATACTGGCGAAATGCCCCAAGTGTTCCGAACTCCCCACCTGTCGGGGTGGGGTAAGGTCCCTCCAGGGGGACTGCCTGGGCCCATAACAGCTGTAGGTTGCCGCCATGACACTTAAGACAAGTGCCATTGGTTGAGGCTGCATGCGCTGATAATGCTGGTCATGGCTTCCATTCTCTCAATTGTTGGTTTCCACATGTCTGTTGGCACCCATGCAGAGGCGTGATGCACCTAAGTGTTTCAACATTGAAAGATCTGTCTTGGCTTCAGAATACGAACGTGAAGGATTGGCCGTTGGTGCTTCAGTGAGCGGCACACGGTCTGTGCTGTCAAAATGCCGCAGCATGGGGTTCGCAACCAGCAGCCATGGTCGTATTCCTCAGGTGTCAGTTCGGATTCCTGCCTGCTGATGTGAGCCTGAACCTGGGAGATAGATAAGAGCTGCATGGAAGCGCTCGGCCGTGTAGGCGGCGCATGACCCTGCCCTTCAGGCCCGCCTCCTTAATCTGTCTCAGCCAACACCAGATCGGGCTGTGAAAGGGTGCGGAACAGGCGGGGCCGGCGATCTCCCTCGCGTTGAGCCGGACGGTGGCGAGGCGCGGGCGGGCGCCCAAAAGCAGCGAGGGGTCACGTGAGGCGCGTTTCAGATACACGAAGATGGAGAGAACCTTGATTACAGGTGTGTATGCAACCTCTTCCAGAAAACTCCCGAGCTGACATCCCCTTGCAGTCTCTGCGAACGAAAATGTTCGCGATGAGGTACGGAGCCTGATCAGGCCACGTCTCCACGAGGGTATGGAATTGTTGGAACTCGAGTATCAGCCCGTGGAGAGGCGACAACGTTTGTGGTCTTCGGTATGGGGGTCCAAGGCCACCCGTAGTACTTGAGCTTTTTAGATAGAGAATCTCTGTGTGTGAATTAGAATCTTCGTCTTGTGGTGGAAGCAACTGGACATCAACGCTCCGTGCTGATAAACAGGTATCCAGAATCGCCCGCAGCTTCCACATCCATAATTGGAGCCCCTCACTTCACAGAAATCATCTATAAATAACGCACATCCATTTCTGAGTCCTCAAGCATCCATTCTTGGCTTGCAAGGCCAAATGTTAAATACTCACCCAATTCTCCCTTCTCCCACTTTCACCTCGGACTCTCCAAAATACTGAGAAAGGAAAGGCCCGTGACCCAAACCTTTGGTTATAAAGCGACGCTCAAGGACGGTGAGGCTGCTGATGAAGGAGCGATAGTGTACGCTCCGCCCAATCACTCGATCACGTCGCCTCGCCTTCCGATCCCCCAGAAGGCAAAATTGGAAAGTGCATCTTCTGTTTCGCGTTTTACGAAACCCAATCAGGGCGTGAATGATGTCGCAGTTTCAAGAGCTCCGAGAGACGAGAAGCTCGCCAAGACGTTTCCCAAACAATCATATCACCACCTCATGATCATTGAGCAGGCTGGGCCTGCGGTCATCGGGGTTGACAACACCGACCGACGGAAGCGAGTGGCCATTAAACGGGTGAGGAAACCCAAGGGTTCTGTCCATCAGGTGCCGCCGTCCACTTGTGATCAGATTGCCAACATTCACGACATGTACGTCGAAGATTGTGACGTCGTTTTCGTTTATGAGCAAATGGACGTGTCGTTGCGGCATATGACAGGTATCTTGCAAGATCGTCCGTTGAAAGCCTTTCAGATTGCAGCAATCTGCCGAGAGGTAGGCCCCAGCGTCGATAAGGCTGGAGCTAACCATGCTCACGGATGACAGGTGGTGAGCGACCTCCTTCTACATGCATGAAGAGCTTGGTCTGGCTCATGGCGCGCTCAGTTGCAGCACGATCCTTCTCGATCTCAACGGAAGAGTGAAACTTCGTAAGTTTTTGACAGGGCGCGTGTGCGGGCGGCTGCTGATCCATCCCAGCGAATGTCAGCGATTCTTTCATTGAAAACAGACGGCTGAATCCCGATAGCGAGCGCAATTACATTCGTAGCCTCAGAACTGTTATGATGGAGCTGATGGAGCCCATGACATATATCCTGGACCCTGGATCCACGAAGCTGAAAGACGCAGATAAGTGGAAGGATGGTCTTGAGATAGAAGACTTTCTGGCAGCAACACAAGACAAATTCTTGCAGGAGCTGAAAGAGGTAAGTCCCTGATTGATCTAGATCCAGGGATATATTCTAATACAACAAGCATGACTTTCTACCGCAAGAACCTCTCTGAACGTGCCTCACATCTCACGTCTTTGCGCACTGAGAGCGGCCAGGTTAGGGGATTGGGACATCTTGTCTATACAGTAGAGACTTCAGAACCAATATTAGGTTAAAAGGTCAATAGAAAATTGTGTAGAGACTGATACATAGCGTGAACTCTTGAAATCCATCAGCTGTCCCACGATTGACCACCGCCATTGGTCGGTACTGGAAGACGTGGGGTTGGTGATATGAGGCGACGATGACTGGAGGTGGTGGAAGAATTATCAATGCGTTTCTAACTTCCTACTCCGTTTTGGATCCAACATCCACTTCTCTCCAGTGTTCAATCTGGTTCCTGTCTACCTTTTGCATAGTAGCTGGCTATTGCAGTGCTGGCTTTCACAGTGCTGGCTTTCACAGTGCTGGCTTTCACAGTGCTGGCTTTCACAGTGCTGGCTTTCATAGTGCTGGCTTTCACAGTGCTGGCTTTTGCAGTACTATTGCAGTGCTGCCTTTCACAGTGCTACCTTTCACAGTATTGCCTTTCACAGTACTGCCTTTCATGCCTTTCACAGTACTGCCTATCGCAGTGCTGCCTTTCACAGTGCTGCCTATCGCAGTGCTGCCTTTCACAATACTGCCTATTGCAGTGCTGCCTATTGCAGTACTGACTTCCACAGTACTGGTAGGAGAAACTGGACACTTATAATATCCTAATAAGCTTCCAAGGACAACACCGCTCGCATAATAGTCCCTGCGGCATAAAACTCCCTAAGGGGGGTCCCAGTGACGCGAGCCGCCCACCGTCGCGAGCCGAATTCGTGGTTTAGACCTCTGAAGTCTCTCTTTCGCAAGTCTATGAAGTTATTGTCAATGTGTCACTGTTCTACAGCCATTTCTCTTTCAGAACACCAGTCCGTAACGAGATCTACCGCGGTGTTGGTTAAGCGGTCGATCGTTTCATTGGCGCCATCGATCGCCGCTTCAATTGCTTCCCCTTGGTGCGAGGCTATAGAGGCGCGCGTGTTAAGCGCACGACGATAACAGCCATCGAATGCGTGAGTGCAGTGGGTAGGTATTTGAATCCCATGATAATCTGGCCAGCGGCAACTCTTCGAGCCAACTGGATCACGTACCCCACTCCTGGATGGCATTATGCGTGTTCCGACACTGGATATACCGACTCATATATCAGCTTGCAGTGGCTCAAGCTTGTATTTGACCCCCAAACCAAAGAGCGCGCTAACCAGAAACCTCGAGTACTGATATGCGACGGCTTCGGGACGCACGAAACTCTCGAGGTCTTAGAGTTTTGCTTCGAAAACAATATCACCCTGTGCCGTCTCCCCTCTCACACATCGCATAAGCTCCAGCCCTGTGATATCTCAGTATTTGGCCCACTGAAGGCGGCCTATCGCGACCAGGTCGAACGACTAGAGCGGGGATGTGTAGGAACAATCGGCAAGGAGCATTTCACTTATCTATATAGCCCCGCAAGGACCCAAGCGCTCACATCTAGAAACATACGAGCTGGATGGGCTAAGGCCGGCCTTTTCCCCTTCAACCCAGACAAGGTACTCAGTGATATACCAAAGCCCCCCGCTGAACTAACCGCTCCGAAAACCAACGAGGTAGGTTCTCATACGCAAAACCAAGTACCGCAAACGCCCGTAACGCCCGTGTCAGCAGAAGCAGTTGCCTCGCTACATAATCTAATCAAACAGGATGCTAATATGCTTGATGAGGCGAGCAAACAGCGCATACAGAGGCACATACAGAAGCTCACTAATGCCACCCAACTGTCCTTTGCCGAACGTGCCCTCCTTCAGGAACACAATCGATTCTTGGCCGAAATAAACAACGAAGCCAAAGCTCGCCGATCGACCAAGTCACAGAACTTAGGGGAGGCGAGGGTGATGAGCTATGAGGGCCTCGAGAAGGCACGAGCGGAGCGAGCTGCGAAAGAGGCCGCGAAAGAGGCTAAGAAGGCTGAGAGAGAGGCTAAAAAGGCTGAGAAAGAAGCTAAGAAGGCTGCGAAAGAGGCAAAGGAAGTCGCAAGTGCTACACCAGAGGTAGAGAAAGCTACTGCGGGTAAGAAAAAACTTGGTCGGAGCAAAATAACTCAGAAGCGCAAGAGTCCGGAAGAAGCAGGTGCGCCAGAGCCAAAGGCCAAAGTTGCTCGGATGAGCGAAGCGCAGGTTGAGGAGGATGAAATTGCGCCAGAACCATGGAGAGCCCCAGTGGCGCGGATGTGGTAGTGGAGGATGCGGACGACGAGACTGCCGCACGCGGGATGAGGCTAGAATCGGTCTGAGGCAGGCTCGCGCGGGCTTCGCGTCCTGTTACTGTTTGATTGATAGAAAATAAATGAGAGAGTCGGTTATCGTCGCAGGGCGCAAGCCCTCTATGTTAATTACTGTAACCCAACCCGTTTTTGCCACTGAACGCAACCATTGATTACCAATGAATCAGGGTGCCCCATTCCCGCCAGGCAATCAATCACACTAATAATCTAGTTACTCTTATTCCATTGACGATTTGATAACAAGTTAATAGATAACGAAGATGCGAGTCAATATATCTTAAATTATCAATTCCTTTGAAATCATCCCAACCTGTTGCAGAGACCAATATCCGTTGCTAGTTATGAGCCTTATTCCCTCGAAGACAGTCGCGGTATCGTCTCTGCCACGCGCTATTCCCCAGCCGCCGTGCTGTTGACGTCCTTGCTTAGCGAGCCCAAGTGCAAACCCTCTATGCGCCACCTACTAAACGTGTCTTCCGACTCCTTCGTAAATGGGTGGTCTTGGCCAAGGACCTGTTTCCGCTTTCCAATGCATTCTTCTATGAGCGCGATAGCCTTTTTATCCTCGCCTTTGTCCTTCAAAATGAATGTAAAGTCATATATACTGGTCAGCGTATCGGGATGCTCCTTACCCAGTACCCTCTTTGTTGTCTCCATCACTTGTACCTGCAGCTCTTCGGCCTCCTTCCAGCGTCCTTGATTCCTGTATGTCGAAGCAAGGTTGCTTATGCTGCTCAGTGTATTGGGATGCTCCTCGCCTAGCACCCTCTTTGTTGTCCCTATCACTTGCACCTCCAGCTCTTCAGCCTCCTTCCAGCGTCCTTGATTCCTGTATGTCGAAGCAAGGTTGCTTATGCTGCTCAGTGTATCAGGATGCTCCTCGCCCAGTACCCTCTTTGTTGTCCCTATCACTTGCACCTCCAGCTCTTCGGCCTCCTTCCAGCGTCCTTGATTCCTGTATGTTGAAGCAAGGTTGCTTATGCTGCTCAGCGTATTGGGATGCTCCTCACCTAGCACCCTCTTTGTTGTCTCCATCACTTGTACCTGCAGCTCTTCGGCCTCCTTCCAGCGTCCTTGATTCCTGTATGTTGAAGCAAGGTTGCTTATGCTGCTCAGCGTATTGGGATGCTCCTCACCCAGTACCCTCTTTGTTGTCCCTATCACTTGCACCTCCAGCTCTTCAGCCTCCTTCCAGCGTCCTTGATTCCTGTATGTCGAAGCAAGGTTGCTTATGCTGCTCAGCGTATTGGGATGCTCCTCACCTAGCACCCTCTTCGTTGTCTCCATCACTTGTACCTGCAGCTCTTCAGCCTCCTTCCAGCGTCCTTGATTCCTGTATGTTGAAGCAAGGTTGCTTATGCTGCTCAGTGTATCAGGATGCTCCTCGCCCAGTACCCTCTTTGTTGTCCCTATCACTTGCACCTCCAGCTCTTCAGCCTCCTTCCAGCGTCCTTGATTCCTGTATGTTGAAGCAAGGTTGCTTATGCTGCTCAGTGTATCAGGATGCTCCTCACCCAGTACCCTCTTTGTTGTCCCTATCACTTGCACCTCCAGCTCTTCAGCCTCCTTCCAGCGTCCTTGATTCCTGTATGTTGAAGCAAGGTTGCTTATGCTGCTCAGCGTATCAGGATGCTCCTCACCCAGTACCCTCTTTGTTGTTCCTATCACTTGCACCTCCAGCTCTTCAGCCTCCTTCCAGCGTCCTTGATTCCTGTATGTTGAAGCAAGGTTGCTTATGCTGCTCAGCGTATTGGGATGCTCCTCACCTAGCACCCTCTTCATTGTCTCTATCACTTGCACCTGCAGCTCTTCAGCCTCCTTCCAGCGTCCTTGATTCCTGTATGTTGAAGCAAGGTTGCTTATGCTGCTCAGCGTATCAGGATGCTCCTCGCCCAGTACCCTCTTTGTTGTCTCTATCACTTGTACCTGCAGCTCTTCGGCCTCCTTCCAGCGTCCTTGATTCCTGTATGTCGAAGCAAGGTTGCTTATGCTGCTCAGCATATTGGGATGCTCCTCACCTAGCACCCTCTTCGTTGTCTCCATCACTTGTACCTGCAGCTCTTCGGCCTCCTTCCAGCGTCCTTGAGTACTGTATGTCGAAGCAAGGTTGCTTATGCTGCTCAGCGTATAGGGATGCTCCTCGCCCAGTACCCTCTTCCTTGTCTCCATCACTTGTACCTCCAGCTCTTCGGCCTCCTTCCAGCGTCCTTGATCCCCATATGTTAAGGCATGGTTGCCCATGCTAGTCAGCGTAGAGGGATGCTCCTCGCCCAGTACCCTCTTCATTATCTCCACCACTTGCACCTCCAGCTCTTCGGCCTCCTTCCAGCGTCCTTGATTCCAATATGTTGAAGCAAGGTTGCCCATGCTGATCAGCGTTTCGGGATGCTCCTCGCCCAGTACCCTCTTCCTTGTCTCCATCACTTGTACCTCCAGCTCTTCGGCCTCCTTCCAGCGTCCTTGATTCCTATATGCTAGGCCTACCATACCCATACTGCTCAAAGTCTCCATATGCTCTTGACCAAGTATTCTCTTCCTTACTTTCATCGCCAGTTCGGACAGGTCGACAGCCTCAGTTATGCTCCCCTTGCTACACGCGTACCATGCCGCATTATATAGCAGTGAAGCCCATTCTCTCAACGACCCGTCCCCCCTTGGCCGTTGTGTAACTGCCGATTTCGCGTGAGGATAGAGTGCTCGGCAGTACGTCCAATTCTTATACTCTCCGGTCGGGAACTCGGCGGAAAGGTTCTTGATATAACGCTGCTTCCACTGCTCGAGCTTTCCGTTGGCCTCCAACCATTTTCGCGTAGCCAGTTGCACCAGTGCATGCATTTCAAAGGTCCGATCCGTATCGACGGAGAGGAATGAGTAGTCCCTTAACGTCTGCACGTCGTCTTCAAACCCGTCGTCCTCACTGCATTCCGAGGTATTATAGTCATTATCGTCATCACCTTCCTCTTCTTCTCTGCCATCATGCTCACCGCGCTCTTCCTGGCTTCCGTGACCATTTCCACTTTCGGCTCGCTTCCGAACCAAGGCTTCTGGGATGCCCTGTCGGTCAAAGAAGCTCATCAGCGACAGCAAGTCGGCTGCCGATGGCCGAGTCTGACGGATGTATTCGAACGAGATCTGCCATGTGATGATGATGGAGTTTTGGGCTTTCCGGTCTCTCCGGAGCTGGCCTCCCTTATTATTTAGAAGACTTGTCCTCTTGGGCTCGCTCTTCCGGAAGTCTTCGAGATATCGCTGTACGGAATACCGCGGTGCCCTCTGAGAGATGTACGCCGCCGCTTGCACGATGGCGAGCGGCATAAACTCCAGTGCTGCTGCTAAGTCCGCAGTATCATCGCCTTGACCGAGCGGCCCTAGCTTCTTCTCGAACAGTGCCAGCGCATGCGATGGGGCCATCGGTAGCACTGCCACGATATTCTTCTCTTCCACCAGCTCCAACGCGACGGCTTGGCTCCGACTGGTGACGAGAATCGACCCATTCTGGCTCTGAGGGAGATACGCTGATATCGGCTGCCGGCGTTTACCATCCACCCCGGTCTCTTGTCCTCGATGGCCAGCGTCTCCAGCCTCGGAGAGGAGATCAGTATTGTCGACGTTATCGAGGATGAGCAACCACCGCCCACTCTGTCCGCCGCGCAACCAGTCATGGACAAGTCGGAAGACATTCGCTTTGGGATCCTGCCGCCCGGGAATCTCGACGCAATCAGCGATATCCCGAAAGCTCAGCTCCAACCGTGCCGTGCTCCCGGCATGCACCCAGAGCACCCACGTCCCGGGCGACTGTTCCCTGGTTCGATAGCCGAGTTCGATGGCGAGCTGCGACTTTCTGGCCCGAAGTCAGTACTTCGATCCGCTATATTTGCACCTGCTTGTCTCCGCTTACCCGACCCCGCCCAAGCCCACGAGCGCCGTCCGAGACGCCGGCACGGCGCATTTTCGATGGAGCTGATCAACGATGGCTCCGCGATCGACGAAGTCGGGGTCCCGCCCAAACGGGATGGTCGACGAAGGGCACGGTAGTGTCGGTGGTATCACACTCAGCTTCGACAGTGCTTCTAGGATGCGGTCACCCGTATCGACATCCCGTGTCGTCTGGTACAGTACCAAGCTATTATTGTTCTCATATATCTTCTCCAATGCTCGCCGTACTTTATCTTCCTGGGCCAGACTCTTCAACGCTTTCAACGCCCGCTCCAGCTTCGAAGCACCATCTGATGGGAGGATGTTAGACAGAGATGTCTGTATATCGGACACTTGTTTGGAAGTGTCGTCGATAACTACTTTCAGGGCCTTTTTTAAATTATCTGGAAAGCGGCTATACTCTGCCTGGAACTGGATGTGTTTGAGCGTTGCCGTCAATAAAGGTAAGCGGGTCGACAGAGAGCGAAACGACTCAGGGACTTCTGAGGACTTGGAGGTGAACTCGTGCAGTCGAGAGACGACCTTGGCCGTGAGCTCGACAAGAGTGGCGATTGAGGCAACAAGTCCGATGACGGCAGCTGCTTCAGCCATGGTGGTGATATGAATGCTTACATGAATGCCGACAAAAAGAATAAGTACGACGTATGATTTGACGTACACAACACACACAAACGGCTGAGCGAACGTGTGTTTGCGATTGAGAAAAAGCTGACATAAAAGGTTTTCTGCAGTAGCGGCGAGTCGCAGTCGTCACTATGCTGGAATGTCTTAGGGCTTCGCTGTGAGATTTAGTCAGTGCCTTCCGCTTTCTCGCTATCTGAGTCTGCGCTGGCACTTTCGGAGAGCTGCACTCGTCAAAAGAGCCCAGCCACAGGCTTTCAAGCCACAGTCTCAGCTTGGTTAGCTTTCATTGGTTAAATTACAGTGTAATTATTATGTGAGACGTGCGGGTGGCGTTTAGGAATGACCAGGATCATATCGCTTTGATAGGAAGGTACTGATCGGCGTGGCGTTGTTACATGAATCAACCTCATGCGGCACCCCCACGGCTGACAAAGGCTTCTCAGCAGAATGGGGATGCTTAGAGGGTCTGATACTGCTTGTTTTTAAGTATTGGGAGTGATGAAGGCTCAGTGGTGGAGCTGTGGTGGTGGGACCCTGTATTGCTTTGAAAAGGAGACCTCTACAAACCAGGCCGCGAGGCGGCGACGTCAGCGTAAAATTTTAGTTGGGAGACGTCTGGGGAGTCCACGGTGGCCCAACCACAGGACTCACACAGAATCAAGTCAAATGTAATGTGCATGCGAAGTCAAGATTGCTTTAAAGTCAACGTACCCAGATTTTGGCTCGCGACGCTGGGTGGCTCGTGATATAGGGACGTACATTACTCACCCAAAGATTGAGGGGATTCTAGGGACATTAAGGAAGTAGGGAGTAGGGAGTCTAAAGGGAGTAGGAAGTCTAAGGGAGGAGGAACTCAAAGGGAGTAGGGACTCAAAGGGAGTCAAAGGGAGTAGGGACTTTGGGTGAGTAGGGACTTTTGGCGACGCTGATGATTGATGAAGGATGAGATAAGAGCGAAGGCAGAATAGATAAGTTTTTGATGGCCGCGGCATTATCACGGTCTTCAGTGGAGAAAGGCACTCATGCTTTGCATCCCGCATGTACACCTGATGTGACAAGCGAATGGTGTGTGATTGATATTGACTCTAATTGGGTTGAAAGCATCTGTTGCTGCACCTGCTGCCTAGGTGGTATGTCAATCATGCTTGAGTCAGGCAAACACGCATAGAGAAGGCAATGAAGGCAGCATTGGGATGAGCCATGTGCCCATAGCAGCCTGGAAATTCTACGCCGGCCTGGTTTTCTAAAGTCAAGCCATCAGAGGTGTTCTTGAGTGCTGAAGCGTCACAGAACATCACGCGCTGTGATTAGTCATCTTTTCTCTTGTCTGATAAGATGTTGATTGGATAACAGCCCACCTGAATCAGGCTGCCGTGTTAGATGCACCTGTTAGCTTAACTGATTGCTTTTGTATCAACAACTTTCCATTGCTATGGCTACCGCCTGTAGACCCTTTCCAGTAAAGGTGATCAATGCTAATCCTAACCCTCACTTACCAAATCCATCACAACGCCGCTAATGTCTCTGATCAAGGCCAAGGAAGTAGGAAGAAGTCTGTCAAAGGGTTGAAGGGCCAAGGGTTCAAGGTATAGTTGGTTATCATCATGATGACTCTCTACACACACAAAGCCCAGCATTTGCCCGTCATAAGTCAAACACAAGATTGCAGGATAGGAAACATGTACATCCTCCAGTCACAAAATAAATTCCACATGAAAGTATATAATCATCACCAAACTTTGTCTGTGCAAGCGGGTCTGCCCCATTTGCGTCCATGCCGTGCTTAGCCTTTTGCCTCAAACTCCCACAGCAACTTCTGTGCGTTTCCTAGTTCACCTTTGGGCAGCCATGTGTTCCTCCAGCATACCATGTATTTCATTCCTGACACCATCTCTCTCTTGTTGAGTATCTTTATGATTTCCCACTCCTGCTCCCCAGCTTGTGCTGCATCACCTTGTCCCTGAGCCTGCTCAACAATAGGTGGGCTGCTGGTAGTATCACTAGTAGGGCTGTAGGGAATGGTTACATTATGGATCTCAGGCTTGATACCCTTTGACTCAAGAGAAGTGCCGTCAGCCTGAGTGTCAAGATCCTGATCCTGGACCGCAAATGTGTTATCTGTGAAATGTTAGACGGGTCATTCACTTTTCAGAGTACAAATGCGCATTCCACACCCACCTTGGTTGCTGACAGCTTCATCTCAAATACGTGACGAACAGCGGCGAGGTTTGAGGCAACGCTTCAACACAGACTTCCCCTCAACAGTAGACAGACCCCTTTTCTTTGTAGATCCCAACAAAGGCGTAGTTTTCTTGTTCCCATTCATTGATGGATCAGGTGTGAGACCCTCGCGATGTCCGCCTTTGGATCTGTAATTCTGCTTGCCGCACGTCAATGAGAGGGTATTGCAGTTTGTGGGAGAGGTATTTAGGGTATCACATTTGTGGAGGTTGAAATATCTGGATCGACGCAATCTGTTAGTATAGGAATCATCAAGTGGGGATCTGGGGCCCTACCCAGCATCTGAACCCGCTACAGATGTCGATGGAGTGCTGAGCAACCCCTGGTTCCTACCCTGCTCCTTCAAAGTACTGTCGCCGCTGCTATCGGTGTCCTGATCCTGAATAACAACCGGGTCATCTGGATAATGTTAGATTTCCATTTGATTGCTGAGCCAGAAATCTGCATTCATCGCTTACCAGGACTACCAGGTTCTTTCTGAGTCAAACTTGCGCACTCATCCCTGTCTTTAGGTCCTAGGCCAGGAGGATACCTGAATTGGGGCACCAGCTTATTCCGTGAAGTGGTAAACCCATCGTCAGTGTCAGTGTCGTCATCATCAATCCCGTAGGTTATGATTGACTTGTCTAAAATCATCAGATATGTCCACAGTGGTTAAGTCGTCCACACTGACCTAGATGCACAACCTCTCTTTCCTCATCCTCTCCATCAGCAGTCAAGTCGTCATTCCTATGGACGCCAATACTGCCGTCAGCCTCTTGCTGAGCGTTTTGGATATCGCGAACCTCTACAAGACTGTCACCCACTGCTACTGATTTCTCTGTCGGCTGTCAGTATTGTTTTCGGCGGCATGTGGATCTGACATGCCCACCCTGGTGCTCGCCTTCACTCAATCTGGGGCTGGTAGCGCTATTGCGATCACCCTCAGCAGTATGTTTGAAGTTGCCTTCAGGTCCTCCCAGCATGTGTCCATCACTTGGGCCCGTTCATTGGCACTTCTGCGCTTCTCCATTATTGAATAACAGTTCCTCAACAGGTGGGAAGTTATTGTCTTCCTCACCACCACTGCGACCGTGGCTATGAGTGCTGGTGATTCCGTTTGAGGTATCTGGAAGCGTTAGTTACCGTCTATCAAATACACTGACAGAGAACCGTACCTTCCGCGTCTCTGTGGGTGCCATCAAGATCCAGTGCTGGCACATGGAATGGATTGAGAGGCTCCTTGGGTGGCGGGCCAGTCATATCAAAAAATGTGATCCAGTCATAGTCTTGGAGTCTAGCACTCGGGTTCTTACTTGATCTGAGAGCCGCAGGATCGTTGCCCTTTCCACAAGCCATGGGGAGATGAAGGTTGGAGGCTGCAGGCCGCCCATCGCGACGCAGGCCTGCGTTTGCGGGTTGATAATGATGGAAAGAGCCCATCTCAACAAAGGCCATTGTATGACAAAAATACCAAAGGTAACCAGAGGATACAGATAAAGTTGGATCTTGTTGACTGGGGAGTCTGCAAGGGAAATTCTAGGTGAAGTAAGAGGGTGAGAGGAGGATTATTATACGCCCAAGGCTTTCAGGTGGTCTGCTGGAATCTTTCCAGCTTGCAAACCCCATCTTTCTCCCCTCTCCCCCTCAAGACCATCAATCGCTGATCTCCAGCCATTCATCTCACACCAAGTTGCACGCTCTGGCGCAGCTCCCGGCCATTACAACCTCATATTCGATCCACGTCTCATGCGGGCTGAGCGTTCCCTGCGCATCGGCATCCTCTACAGCTAGGTTTCCCCTTCACCCCTCAGAGACGTCCACATCAGTCAAGCCATGTCAGCTGCGGCGGGCTGGATCTTCAAGCTGAGACTCCATGACGCATCGGTTGTACCGCACCCTCCACAATGCCTGCCCAAAAACAAGATCGACGTCTTGAGGCCACATCACCGGATCCCACGCCATTGCGGCATCCTTGCCGGCGCAACCAAACAGACATGCAAAGACCGCTGTTGATTGAGGTGAAGCCAACTCTCCTGAAACTCCATTCGCTGGCTTACCGCTCACCGTCAATGTTTGGCTTCACGCTCAGGTCCCTCGGTGCCAGGTCATCCGATCACTGCCAAGGTGCGATCCCTGTCGGCACGGCCAGGCAGACATGTAGAAAGCCTGAGCGGATCACGATGAGGGATGAGGTATCTCGTTCATTGGTCGTGTGGCAGGCATCCTGTGATCCAACACTCGTATCGCTGTAGGATCCTCGCCGCCAGCTGAAGCTCTCAACCAATGTTGTCGCAGAGTCGGAGGTCAGCGGAGCAGTGGTGAAACGGTGGCCGGCGAAGGAGGCGGAGGCAGAGGCAGCAGGGTTCAGAGCGGCAGAGTCGAGCACATGGAGGCTTTCAGCTCGCCCCGAAACGGAACCATCTCCGTTCGAGCTGAGCTGCAGTGACGGTGGAGAGAGAGAGGGCAGCGAATGAGAGGGTACCGTTCTGTCACTCGTTCAAGCCGTAGATCCGACTGGGCAGGCTAGAGGGACGAGGATGAGAAGATGAGAGGATAAGAGGATGGAGGGCCAGGGGTCGATACGAAGGCGGTTCCGCGAAACGCCTCGTGCAAGGTCGAGGCAAGGCGATCGGCGATGGTCGACCAGGCAGCGAGGCGTAGATGCATGAAGGAATGAGGGAGACGGCTGGAGGGGGTAGAAGGGAAAGATGGAGGGGATTGAAAAGACGGCGAGGGACGGAGGGTCTTTATACCTTGAGAAAGCGGCGGGTCGGCCGAGGCGCCGCGCTTTGCCCGAATCGGCCGCGCCAAACCCGTTCAGGGCCCCGCTTGCCTGGAAGCAGGAACCGGCCGGCCTTTCGCCGTCCGGTCCTTTATAAATATAATGCATTAAAATGTTCCTTTTTTAAGTTTAAGCCTTTATACACATAAATAAAGTAATAAAATAATATTTTCATTTTTACTTCTAGTCTGAAATTTAACTTAATTACTCTGTTAATACTTTCTTTTATAATTTAAAAACAATTTCACTTCAGGCAGATTAAAGTATATAGAATAATAAAAGTTATTTAAGAGTAATTTATAAAGTATAAGAAGATCTACAAGATAGAAAACTCTAATATTACAATAATTAACACTGTTAAATATACAGTTACACTTTTATAAATCTTTCTCAACACATTAAAAAACACCAGCTAATAGATTTTAACTTAAAAACTTATTAAAATAATTATAAATGCATCTTATAGCTTTTTACTTATAGAAGTTTTAAGCTGCTGCTATCTAAAATATCGTGCAGAGTTGATGTAATGAACGTAAGGTCGGAAGGAGAAATCGAGGGCATAGAAACGTTAATATAGACCATTGAGAGTTCCTCACTAAGCCCAATTGAGACGCTTACTCATGACGTGACTGCTTCGCTCGGTAAAACCCCCTGTAAGAAATACGCCTACTACGACTACGAACGGCGAAATTCAACAGCTTCAGCTCACTTATGGGGTCAGTCCCAAGCACATATTGAGCTATGCTAGTTGGAATTTCCGGCTTGTTGGGCTAACAGCATTAGAAACACTCATTAGGTCATACTAAGTATGCAATAACAAACCTGCTATATGACTTTAATGAGTTACAGACCTCTTGCCAGTTGTAAAAACCCCAATCACCAATAGTCTCATTCCAGTATTGAACACGAGAACCGAAATTGGCCTGTGCGACTAGGGTGACTGTATTGACGTATTCCTCTATTCCTTTGGCGTTACCGCCTGAGATCTTTGAGCTGAAGCGCAAGAACTTATGACCTTCAAAAGGGAGCAACAGATGTTCGCCTGCTTTAAACATGATAGAGTTGGGTTTGACCTCTACCATGTCGTCATTGTGGTAACGTTTTCTTATGATCCTGATGAATGATTGCCAATTCTGCCTGTCTGCTGCTCCTTTAGACAAACGTGGAACCACATCAAACCTGGCATCGATACCCATAGCTACTAATTGTGCTTGTGATAAGCAGTGTGAAAGAAATGATAGATTAGAGCTTGGTCTCAAGAAAGCGTTGTGTAAAACGACCACGGTATTAAGTTAAGAAGCTTGGTTCTACATCTTATCGAGCTTAGCCCAGTTTTCTATCAGCTGCACTAGAACGGCTGCAGCCTCGACGTAAAGCCCCACTACAATTCGAACTCGGGCTACTCGTTTCATTAAACGGAAGCTGAAGCTTGCTCATATGGTCTACTGTATCAAAAGAGATGTCCGAACTCTCGTCATCAATCACCACGACAGCATGTGCAAAAACGGATATAGCACGAAATACCACTTTCGTACATTTATCTATCCTCTACTTTTGCTGTCTGCTATGGCGTCATCGTACGCTCCGATGATGGCGTCGTAGAGCTTCTCTGGCGGGTCTGAAGGGGTTCCGATGTTCAGCTCTCCGTCCTCAAGCAGAGGGAGGAATAAAATGCCTCTTATCCTCCAGCAAAGAGGCTTGACACAATCAAAGGCTCGCGGAAACTCCCTCAAAATGTCCTTGAACCCTTCCGAATGCATAGAGTCCCGTTTTGATCTTGCAATTTCTTCAAAGGAGCCGACATACCAGTCCCTCAATACGCTTTTGCTGGGCCGGGGGTCGAATTGGTGTTCGTACCCCAACTCCCACGACCGACGAGCGCAGATCCACAGAAGAACGTAAAAGAATGATTCCAGGTCGTGCCGATAGGTGTGAGCAGCGCGCTGTAAAACTTGAATGGCCATAAACTCCATTGTGCCTGTTTGGTGCCGCGCGCCGCTGCGCTCGCTGTTGAGCACCTTCGCAAGGTCTAGGTCAATGAGCATTCCAACGAAGCCGTCGGCTTGCTTTGGGTTGGTGATGATGATATTGTTTTCCGAAATGTCTCTGTGTAAGATTTCACCATCGCAAAGCAAGGATCGGTGCGCCTTGATCGCGTCGCGCAATACGGTCAGCAGCTCCGGAATAGACTTGAATTCCTCAAGAGCGCGTCCTGCGGGCGAGATGACTAGGCAGCCGAACAGACGATTCTCAAATGACCCATTGTTGGAGGCATAGAGGCTCACCTGTTCCTTCCCGATAGGTTGCAGCGCTTTGTGTTCTTGGTGCACTTCATATTCTTGACTCAGTTTGGATCTCTGGCTGTTGGATCTCGATTTTTTCGGAAGCTTTGCCGTGGCGTCATCATCGGACTTCCGTTTCCCGTGTACGACTTCATCGATGCTGAACTTTCCGAACGCTCCAAGGGATTGAGGGATTCCAGACGGCGATTGAGATGATAAGAGGGATGAGTTGGGCGAGGCGAACCGAAAAGAGTACGGTTTAGTGAAGGTAAGACCCTTGCGCAATTCTTCGATACTCGTTATGCGATGGTAGCCTAGAAGGCTCGTGATGCCTTTCACGCCCTTTTCGCGTGCCAGCCTGAGGTGCTCCACCTCGGGTTTCCGCTTGTCGGACGTCCACGAGAGCTTGACGACGCTCGCTTGGTCGTAAGTGCGAAAGCAGGTCGTTCCCCGGCAGACCAGCGCGCGTTGTTTGACGAACGGCTTCGGCTCGAGTCGCAGTCTCTTCTCCTCCCCCGACGTATCTTCGGTGACGGAAACGAACGGGCCGCCATCTTCCTGCTGGAGAAATGCATCCAAGCCCAGCTCGTCGTCACTCATCATGGCGTACCCTGCAATGGCTTGGACGAATTTTTCCGGCTCCATGTGGATATCGAACTCGCCTGAGCCATAGGGACCAGAGCGATCAAATACCCACAACTCCATTTTCGTTCCTAAAAGGAAAAAGCAGTGTACGAAAAGGCGAGTGGGTTGCACGGCGAAGACTTCACGCACGAACCCGCTGAGCTGAACTAGATCGTTCTTGAAATTGCCGCCAGATTTCTTGTGCTCTCCGACGACAAGAACGTCCCTCCAATCGTGCTTTGCGTCGACGGGCTTGCTCCGGTGCTTGAAGAAGATATCCATCTGACGTGATGGTTCACCACCGGTTAGGTCACTCGTCTTCTCGGCCCTGTAAAAGGCGTTCCGTGAATTGGTCAAAACCTCGTTCTGAAAACGAGATAGCCAGTCCCACACGTCGTCCTCAATTGGGGGATCGGGGAAGTCGGTCCATCGCCCGTCGATGTGGTGCTTCTTGACAGCATTGTAGATCCCCTTGCTTCGCCTACTCCATCTTTTTCCTTCAAAGTACTTTTCGAAAAATCCCTCCACATCTCGGTAGGTGCAAGTCCTGATTTCCCAAAATAGTGCATCTCTAAGTAGTTGTCTGGTCTGCTCCTTGCCCTGGAACGACGCCGAGGAACGCGTGATGGGTGTGCCGTCGAACGAGGGAGCGATGCTCGTGGGCGGACTCAGTCGAGTGAGTGTGGCAATGAGGTTGAAGACAGCGCTCCAAACATCGACGTCAGATGCCTTTTTGATGACAAGTTGTGACAGTGGGCGATAGTGTTGGTAGTTGAAGTCGCCCTTCTGGACTCGCTGACGAAGCCTGAGTAATTCAGAAGCCACATCTCGATTTCCAGTCTTTGAGGGAAGATAACTGGCCGCTTCAGACCCGAGTAAAGTGATTAGGAGTTTTAATATTGCTTTTTGAGGCCCTTGATCAGAGTCATCGTTAGCTGCATCCCAAGAGTTCTCTGCCTCTCGAAGTGAGCCTCGTAAATGGTCTAGAGAGTTGTCCAAAGGATGCTCTGCGATAATAGAGCGATCGTCGGGCGAAAGAGTGGCCATCCCAGCGCCAGGCTTTGTACCGTCTTTAGCAAAGAAGCTTTATTGTAGCTATGGTAAGGTAGTCTCATCGAAGGGCGTGACAAGACTAATCGTGTAAAACTTGAGTTGGAGAGATTCTGGGAGGTGAGGAAACGAGACGTGAAGGGAAATAATTAGTGTTGTATAGTGTTTTAAGAGTAACCCTCGCACTGGCCGCGATAGCCTTTTGCCTGGTTAGCTCAAGTATCATTACCCAATTTCTATTAGTATTAATGACTAATAAAGCTGCCTGGAGAAAAGGGGAGACCACACGCAGGCTGGTAAGGGGGGGTAGACGTTTCGTGTAATCGACCAAGAACCATACTCTAGAGGTCGGCTGGCTATATAGAGAAGAAGAGAAAACACGCTAGTAGCCACATCACGCCTTCGCTAGATGAGCTTTGATTGATTGATTGATTGATTGGTTCATAGGTGACCGAGGCTGCCTAACGCTGCCATAAGAAAAAGGATGACTATGGTGGGCAAGACGATTCGTGTATTCGATGAAGACTGAAGTCCTCGAGAAAATCTGGGATTTTAAGCCAGCTACACTAGCTATTCCGAATCCGAACTAGCACATGACGTGACGGCTAAAACAATGACGTAGTGAGACTCTGAACAAGTCCGAACAACACCTCCAGCCAACACACAGTCGGCGCCCCGACGACGAACAACTGCCCATCCCCTAAATGACGTCGAGACCCCGGCTCGACCAGACCGACGATGCACCCCCCCTTCAATGATCCTCCGCTCCACCCCATAGTCCTCCGACTTCTCCAGCCCTTACTGTCCTCCATTTAACCCCTCCTCGGATGTCGAAGCCGATGACAGATTGCCGTAGCGTACGACGCGTAGGAACGGCTGTTTGGAAGAGCAAATAGACTGAGACCCCAAATGTGGACTGGGCAGAGGTGATCAACCTGGCTCCTCCTCTTCCTTGTCCATCTTCAGAGTCTTAGACAACATGGTGATTGTTGCTGTCTTGCCAGCTCGTTTTCGACTCCGAAAGAACAGGTCCTGGCCAACAGACAACTCAGGGCGAGCAGGGGAAACAATATAGGCGCATTTATTCAAATCAACATTCGACTTCTTATTCAAGTCGACATTTGACTTCCAATCCAATTTGACATTCGATTTAACATTCGAAATTCTCAGGCCTGTGACACCGTAGGTTATCGAACGAACACCCACAGCAGGCGGAGCAGATGGAGCAGGTGTAACAGCAGGCGGCAGAGAGGGTGCAGGCGGAGCAGGCGGCAGAAGAACTGCAGGCGGAACAGACAGAGCAGATGGAACAGACGGAACATCAGGTAGCGGACAAACTTGCTCAGCAGGCGGAGCTAACGGAGTAGGTGTGACAGACAGAGCAGATAAAGCAGATGTAGCCGATAAAGCAGACAGTGCAGGCTGAACTGCAGGCAGCAGAGACGTGACAGCAGGCGGAGCGGATGTAACAGCAGCTGGCAGAGGAGCTGCAGGCGGCCGATACAGCGTAGGCGGAACAGGCGGAATGGACAGAGCAGGCGGAATAGCCGGAGAACATAAAGCAGATGGAGGCGACGGCAGCTGAAAAGGTCGAGGAGCGTAGTATGGCGGAGCTGATTGATAGGCTGGAGTCAATGTAGGCATGGGCCACTGCGTAGGTTGCGGAACGAAGGGCGGAGCTGTTTGATAGACTGGTGCCGACCATGACATGGATTGCTGATATGCCGGTTGACTAGGATAGCCCCATTGAGGCATGTACTGGGCGTGAAAAGACGCTCTCAACGAGTTGATCTGGGTCGACGGCATGTTGCTCTGAACCACCTCCTGATAGAACTGTAATTCCTGGGCCTTAGCCTCCTCCTCCTGCAAGTGTGCGTATTCCCCTTTGACCCTCCGTGACTCCTCCGATATCGAATAGACCCCGTAGAGAGACCGGTCTGACAACACCAGGCCTCGCAAAGCGTCTCGACGAATATCTGAATCCCAAATGCCTCGTGTGAACGCCCTCATCACAGTGTCCAACATGGCTGCTTCCAATGGTGATAGTGCAGGAGTCGAGAGCGTGATTTCCCTGGGACGGTCTCGTCCACCGACTCGAGATAACAGGCCGGTTGTTCGTTGGTAGTAGGCGATCAATGCCTCTTCTTCTTGCTGGCGTAGGTCTGATATCTCCGAGTCAAAGTGAACAGGTGCAGTCTCCGAAATTTTAATGGGGTATCTCTGGCTGAACAACGATTTGAACTGGCTCACCGTATCTGATGTGGGGGCCGGAGTCTCAAGGAGTTGTGTGATGAGGGGAGTGGTTTCGGCCCAGACTGCAGCATCATCTGCCAGTAAGAGGTCGACAGCCTGGAGGAAATCGGCCGGGTCAATGGATCCAGCACTGGAGTGCTTTCTCAGCTCCCACTCCAGCTTCTTTAGCCATCTAGTGGCCGACTGTCCATTCTTTCCCGTAAATGGCCCACACAACGCAAAATCAGGGCCGTTCATGGAGGCCATAGTGAGATACAAAGCTGGGGTAGGAACAGGGCTGAATGAGAATGCAGAGGCCAACGACAAAGGATCTGAATACTCTGTAGGAGTGCTCAGGGTACTCGGACAAGGTGAAATGGGAAAGATAAGGCCAGGAAGCTCCTGGAAAAGAGATAACGTCTTATTCTCAAGACTGGACTCCGTTTTGGAACAATGTCCTTCCAAAGGGAAGGATTTGAGGTCAGGGACGGTCTCGCTGAAGTTTTCCTTCGTGGGGCAAAAGGCCTACTGAGGTCTACTCTTCTCAAGACTTGGGGATAAAGAAAGATATGTTGATCGAGTACAGTCACAACGAGAACGTTTCTGTCCCGTCCGAAGTCGCCAGAAAAAGGATGACTATGGTGGGCAAGACGATTCGTGTATTTGATGAAGACTGAAGTCCTCGAGAAAATCTGGGCTTTTAAGCCAGCTACACTAGCTATTCCGAATCCGAACTAGCACATGACGTGACGGCTAAAACAATGACGTAGTGAGACTCTGAACAAGTCCGAACAACACCTCCAGCCAACACACAGTCGGCGCCCCGACGACGAACACCATACACCATGTGACTAAGCAAAGACTAGCGCATTATGCGCAGCGTAAATAGGCAAAATAGGCAAATATAAGCAAATAAATGGTTGCAAATGGCTTCGTCGTATGTTGTAGGCCCTAAAACCCTGTGACTGCCACCCCCCATTTGCTTGCCCCTGTTTATCCTTCCACCTTCCACTGCCTAAGCCCCTTAATTAGGGTCTAAGCCTGTGTCTCCTAATGCCTCTAGTCTCTGTTGAGTTTAAAGCTAATGCCTCCCTCAGGCTGTTGCCTTCAGGGATGAGTGTTTCTATAAACAATTAATTGCCTTTCCTGCAGTTATCAGTTTGCAGTTCTAGAATCACCTGTTTCAAGATTCTCTAAAGGCCTCTTCAAACTCTGTAGGTCTTCTGAAGCCTCTCTTACATCCTGGAACTGCTTCAGGAGGTTGCCTTGTAGCACTAAGATAGCAGCTGCTTTAGCTAGTGCTGAGTCTTTAAGAATCCTTCAAACATTATGAGCTCACCTCAACAGTTTCTCTTGAAGGTCCTGATTTCTCAGGCATTCTGTGAGTATGTAGTGGACTGTCTGAATGCCCTGTGAGCATGAGTATCTGGGGGAGTCCTGTCTCTGAATTCTGTGGAGGTAGTGTGCTAAGGCAATTTTTCCTGTCTGAAGCTGCATGATTAGTGAGCTCAGAGAACATTAGACACCTGTATACTTTGTTAAAACCCCTGAATTAGACTTTCTTTTTAGATGAAAGACTGTTCTCTCTAAATTTCTATTCTCTCACTCTCTCACTTACTGCTTAGTAACACACTTCTGAAGACTCTACTTGCATGTTGAAAGTATGTAGAAGATTCTTCTTAAATAGACTTTAAGTCTTTAAGCTGCTGACTTAACTGCTCTGTCTATCTTCTCATTTTCTAGAACTTCTATATGTGCTGAGATTCAGTGAATCTCTACTTAAATTCCAGCCTTCTGTAGTTTATTAATGTCTTAAACAATGTCTTTCAGCAGATATTGTCCTGACTGTTATTCTGAGTTGACTGCAGCTCAGATGGCTGCCTAATTGTCAATATAGATGTTCACTGTCTACATGTTCTGAATTTGTGTCTTCTTAATTGTCATTGTTATAGTTGTAGTTATAACTATGCTCTGTAGCTCAGCTTTAAAGACTGTAGTTATCTCCTCTGTGCTTATATAGCATACTCTTCCCTCTTTTACTCTGAAAACCACTGCCACTGCCCTCACATAACCCTCAATGGTGCTCTCATCTGTAAAGATATTCAGCACCCTATTATCTCTGTACAGAGCATTAACATCATGTGTATAAATGACAGTGTCAGTGAAGGTGATGATGTGTATAACTGATGAGATTCATTATAGTGAAATTACATATAGGTGTCTGATTTCTGACATACTGTTAAATATTTAGCTATTCATCTTTCCCTGTCTTGTTGTCTGCTCTATGAGGCTTTAGAGCTTTTGCATCTTTCTTCACCTGAGTCTCCAGCCTTTTATAAGCTTTTGATGTACAGAGAAGATGAGTATGTAGATTGTAGTGTTACCTGCAGCTCTCTTCAGTTGTTATTTTATAGAAAGCAGGAAGAGCTCTATATTCAGAGCAGGTTCTGCTGTTATTCAAAAGACCTCAGCTATAATTACCTCAGTGCAGTGTTAAATAGTGATAAGTTTTTAAATGGTGTGTTGTTGTTACACAGCTGTTCTATGAGCCTGATTCACAATGTATTACACTGAGCAGCAGTATGTAATCTGAAGGAGAATCACTGCAGTGTATAGTCTCTGTAGGTCTCTAAAGCTGAAATCTTAAGTGAAGCCTGCAATGGCTGCCAGTCCTCCTAAGCTTGTCATTGCCTTCACCTCAATATGTTAAATGTGAGTCTTAAAATCCAATTGTGAGTTCAGGATGACTCTCAGAAACTGACATATTCTAGATAAAGAGATGTTGCTGACTTTTAGAGTCAGTTCTGCAGATGTGTTATGTACTTCAGACCTGTTTGTAAAGTGAATAAGCTTATATTTAATGGGAGTGAATACTGATGTGTGTCTGTGTGCCCAGTTCTCTGCCTCTGTGTGTAGCATTTGAAGTGCCTGGCAATTCAATTCTGCTGTAGCTCTCATTACTGTGAATTTCACATCATCAATTCAACTCACTGCTGCTGCCTGAAGGTCCCCCCTATTCTCAATGTCTAGCAGGTCCACATTGTAGAAGAGGTAGAGAATAGATGAGAGGAGTGATTCTTAAGAAATGTCTGTATATATGCTGAACTGTTCTGATTTATACTTTAGGAGCTTAAGTAGAAAACTTCCTATTCAGCTGATTATGTTTAGAGGGATTCTTTTCTTTCTTAAGTTGTGTAGAAGTCTCTAATGAGACATATTGTTGAAGGCCTCTGAGACATCAAGTATAAGAAGTGATGTCACTGATGTACCTGAGTTTCATGCCCCTTAAATGATCTTTATAAGAGTATGAACTGCATTGTTAGAAGCATGACAGCGTTCAGGCAGGGTTTATTCAGTGGCGCACACTAGCGCCTGGTTGAGCCTAGTGCAGCTCGTACACACCCCTATATAGTAGACTGCTTGCTCACCTATATGGCTCCTTACAATTAATGTCCTCTTTTGTCATCATATCTGCATGACTTGCTCTGCATGATCCTGACATTACATTAATTGTCCGTCAACCCTATGATATGGGTTTGAAGCTGAGCACTGAAGGAAGCCTACATCGCCATGACATGCTCTGGTCAGATCCGCTAAATTCTGCTGTTTTCAGCTTCTCCTCAAGCTACATTTGTGGGACAGTCAAACTAAAATAACCTGTTTGAAAAGGCCTTGAGTTGTGTGTGTTGACGACTCTAAAAGACACTGGTAACACAACCCTCTGCAACTACACCTCCTAAGCCATACAGACATGTACCAGTCTACCTAAGCCATACAGAAACCTGGGAGCTCATGGAGCAGTCAAGTTGAAATAACCTGCGTCATCATTCAAAGTTGACCTCTTCAGTGAGCCTGTTGACAGTGAGCCTGCTTCAATGGTGTGTTCAAAGACCGACCTCTTCTGCAAGCCTGTTCAGTCAGTGAGCCTGCTTCAATGGCATTCAATTCTCAACACCTCTTCCTCCTTTACTCCTACACACGTCTACAACAGTACAAAGTGTTTGCATGGCTGGAAATATGAGTTGTAGCCAGAGTCCGCCATAAGTTGTGAGCAATGGGGTATAGCATGTGAGGTATGGTCGGATTCCGCTATTGTGAGCGCTGGGGTATGGCACAATTGCATAGGACTGAGGTGGAATACAAAGCACCTGAGTGGGTGGTTAAGAGTCAGGGGTTAAAGTGGTGGATTTTACACACCTGCATTGATTTTATATGCGTTGATTTTATTCAATTCTTGACCTCCTTCTCTGCCTCTGCAGCAGCCTCCACCTCAGCTACCTCTGCTGCCTACACCACCTCCACCGCCTCTGCTCAGACCGTTCAGACTGTTCAAAGGCAGTCTAGTTGAGAGGACTAGCTAGCAGCGTTGCGGACAACGGTTTTTCAGAGAGGGGAGTAATGTTAGAAGCATGACAGTGTTTAGGCAGGGTTTATTCAGTGGTGCATGCTAGCACCTGGTTGGGCCTAGCGCGGCTTGTACACGCCCCTCTATAGTAGACTGCTCACTTGCTCATATGGCTTCTTACAATTAATGTCCTCTTTTGTCATCATATCTGCATGACTTACTCTGCATAATCCTGACATGCATGTTCTGTTGAGATCCTCTTCCTTTCTCTCAGTAGTGTCTTCAGCAGTAGTTGATGTGTTTCTATCATTCAGCTCAATCTTCTGACCATTACTGACTTCATGACTTTCTCTAGAGTGTTCAGAAGTGCCACTGGCCTATAGGCCTTTACCACTCTATAGTTCCCTTTATTTGATTTTTAGAGGGCCACTGTAACAGATTGTTTGAAGGCCCTCAGGTGAATGCTGCTTCTCAAGCACTGATTGTATAGTGATAGAAGTAGTGGGAGAATCTGAGAGAGAGAGAGGTATAGAATGCAATTTGAGATTTTATCTGACTCAGGGGCCTTGTTGCTTAGAGCTTACAGTATAATGTTGCTTAGTTTCTGTTCTCTAATTAGCAGCATCTGTAAAGGTTCTGAGTACTTATAGTCCTTCAGGTCTCTGAGGTTGACCTTCAGAAGTGTTGAAAAGAAGATTACTTATAGAAGCTCTATCTTATCTTCTGATTCTGTAGCTGAGGTTTCATTCTGCTTTTGTAATGCTGAAGTGAAAGCCTGACTCTCTACCTCTCTGTTCTTCATTCACTTTATCAGCTTTTAGAGGTCTTTTAGGTTCACTGAGGCTGCCTCAACTCTTTCTCAGTGAGCATTCCTCATCAGCTTGATGAGTTTCTTCTCTTTTACATTGAGAGCCTTCTTATAAATCTCTTATAGCTCTGTTGTTCATCCTCTCTGCCACCTTCTTTAAGCTCTGTTAACTTTCTGTATAACCTTCTTCACTTCTGATCTAAATTCAGGCTTTAACCATTTACTCAGATGCATTAGAGGAACTGTCTTCTAAATTACATGTTGTAGAGTTTCTGTAATGTTCACAATTTGTTGCTTCATTCACTCTGACTCTGTCATTTTCATCAGAGGTATAGGGAGCTGAGTAGTAAGAGCTTTTTTAAAGGCCTTCTTATTCATTCTGTTTCATTATCTACATGTTATGAGTGTAATCTCTAGTGCTTTCAGAAGCAGTGTGATTAGTATTGAGAGGTGGTCTGAGTCATAATTCTTCTTTATAACATTGCATTTTATAAGCCTCTGTATTATAGAGAACATGTCTAGAGTGAGGTTAATTGTGCTCTGTAACTCCTCTGCTCTTCAGGTGATGAAGTCTTAAGAAAGTAGAAGAGATAGCTGCCTCTCATTTATAATGATTAGCAGCTGCTTCACCTCTCTGTCTTCTTCAATCTCCACACCCCCTCAGGTGAGATGATGTAGGTTGAAGTCTCTTATCACCAGATGCTGTTCATCTGAGTCCTCATTGAACAGGCTGTTCAATCAGTTCAGAGTCTCTGTGACATCTCCCCTAACAGCTTCCCAATAGATGTTGTAAATATGAAGGTGTTTCCCCTGCTTATGCTTCTAATAGTGCAGGTTCAGAGTGATTAAATCCTTTATGTGCTTCTTAAAGGTTCACTGTGCCCTGTTCAGCTGTGTGTTCATGAAGAAGCACACCCTGATGAGCTCAAACTTCAGGTCTATAGCAGTGAGATACATCAGGTGAAACTGGTCCTTGTATAGATGATGAGTGCTGGTGTTAAAGAGATTCTTTCATAGCTTTTAAATTGCCAGAATGTTATACTCTCATACTTATAGGTTCTGAAGCATAGACATTATGATCTTATTGCATAATTTCATGATGTTGTGCTGTAAGATTGTCAGGCTCAGGTGTTTTAACATTAGATAGTGATGAGAGTTGCAGTGTCTGTAATTGTTGAACTTTCTTGCTCTGTGTTTAAGGCTTTAGAGTGGGTTTCTGCATCAATAGCTGCACCTCTACTGCTTCTTTCTCACTCTGCCTCTGTCTCTATAGCCTGCTGTTTTAAGAACTTAGTAATGCTGTACTTAACTCTCTCATTGTTGTTGATTATGCTTAGAGGAGTGCAGTTGCCACCAGTCTTTGTGAGAGAGGCAGGGTGCTTTTCATTGATGTTCAGTGTTGGTTTCAGCTTGAATGTAAGTATGACAGGCGCCTTCTGAAGTCCCCTGATCACTGAGGCCTTTAATGGGGTGGAGAAGGGGTTGTTAATATTGATGAGGGTGCAGGCATCTGTATGTGAAGTGTTAATTAATGTGGGAGCATGTGAGGCAGTGAAGGAGATGAAGGAGGCTGAAGATGAAGGCAGAGTCTGCACACCTGCACTGAGCACCTTTCAGCAGGTTTGCTTATTACTACATACCATCTGCACTTGTGTCACCTCTTTCTGAAACTCTGAGCATTTGCTGTCACAGGCTCTATGCAGGCCTCTACAGCTTGCACACTTCTGTTTTTCTAGATCTTTAAAGGGGCATTCCTCAAACCTGTAATTCTCAGCATATAGTCTGCATTTCTGCTGCTCATCACATTGAGCACTTATGTGATCAAACTTGTGGCATCTGAAACACTTCTGAATGCAGTAAGCTCTATCATATAGCTCCATCTTCTTATATTCTGAGTCTCAGATTAGGCCTGTCTGCAGAGCCACATTGACCTGCTCTATATTCATGAATTTCATCATTATGAAGCTGGCAGCATGCTTTGAAGTGCACAGTCATTTTATATAGCTAATTGAGATGTTCTTGTCAGCTTTAATCTTGTGATTCTCAGTCTGAATACAGGCAATAGTCTACTTCTGATTATTTATTCAGATACTGTTCACTGAAACTCTGTAGACAATAATGCTATGTGTTGTAGTTACTACCTTGCACACTCTTAAGGCCTTCACCCAGTTGAGGTTAACCTGCAAGGCCCCCTTCTCTGCCACTGTACAGGTATATATTGTCACATCTTCAGACCTTAGCTGCTTAACTGTCACCACTTATATAGTCACTATATTGAGGTCTGTAGATGTGTTGATGTAACTTGTAACTCAGTTGTGCAGAGCTCTCAGTGTAAGAGTGCAGAAGTGATTAATAAGGGTTGAGTTAAGCTTGACAATTACCCTGCAGTCATCAGGTGTTGAAAGGTTCACTAGAATGCCTTGAGTGCTTTAAGCCATAAATGTAGACAGAAAGGAGACTGCTGATGAGAGAAGTATGACCTGAGCAGTCATCTGCATTCAGAGGTGTGTGTTTCAGTACTCTGTTGTGATGAATGAATTTGAGTTCCTGTCAACAGATGTCTCAAGCAAGTTCTTTATTATTGTAGTGTTTTTCTTCACTGAATTCATCCTTCAGATTAAGGCCCTCAAATCTGCAGCAATTTGAGCAGTTTCTGATTGATTCAGGACTCTTTCTGCCAGCTTCATAACTGAGACAACAAAGGGCTCAATATATGACAACTGTACAGTTTTTTTGAGCTTGCTGTCATTGTTTTTACCCTTGACAAACTCCTGAAGTGTTGACGCCTTGTACTTCAAGTGGGTTGCATGCTTTGAAAGTGATGCAGGTATCACCCCTATTTTCAGTCATGAAACCCCCAACATTATTCCTTATGCTTGACATGTGTCAAACAATAGAGGGTGGTGGAGCAGATCTAGAGCTCTGATTTTAAGTTTTATAGAGCTTGTTTTGAAAGGGTTATTTCAAAAATTAGGGTTAAGCTTTATGAGGTTGTTTTTTCTTCACTAGATTGTTGAATATAAGAGTCAATATATCAGCTTAGCAGTACATTGTCTGCTTTAGGACTAGCATCTTGTTACAGAGTTTGTTGTACACTTTGTACAGTCTTGACACTGTACTCTTACCATACTTGTCATATCAAACATAGTGCATATGAACAAGCTACTCAAGCTACTCAACCATTGCCTCACTAGATTGATGTAGCCCTGCTTGTTTATCAGGTTATGAGCCCGGTCAGCACAACTGAAATTGCCACACCTAACCCCTTAACACACTGAGTCCATCAACACACTGAATCCATCAACCTACACACACACCATCAACAATTATGGCCTCAGTGGATGAATGAGATGACTGTGTTCATATGAAATGAGTGATATTGACTGGATTTGACAATTGGGGGAGATGGTCAAGTAACATCAAGGTAAGTATGCAGAAGAAGGGGGTATAAGACTTAACAGGAAATAGAGTAGCTCCACAACACATACAAGCTGCCATAAAAAAGACTAAAGAAACAACCTTAAGAATCATATTGAAATTCATTCACAACAACCTTTTTTGTATGATTGAAGGCATCAATAAAATAGCAGAGATTTGGGACAAGCTCAGAACTACATGCTCACAAGTTGATCAAGGAGTGATATACATCATTCTGAATGAGTTGTTTAAATACACTGCAGTAAACAAAGTAAAGGGCTACACCAAATCAGTTAACACAATATTTGAAGATGTCAGAAGTCTAATCAAGAGACTTAAGTCAGCTGTACAAGAAGACAGAGACATATAGAATAACATTCACATTGTTATTGCTCTTAAAGCTCTTGCCCTGAAGTATGACATCAATAAGGCCCACATCACCACTTTAAAGAAGATACAAGTGCAAGAAGTTCAGCAATACATGACCTCTGAGGAAGTACAAATCAAATCTGACTGCCAGGTAGGAGTTGAGCTGGAGCTGACAATGAGTATGCAATATAGAGGGAGATTAACTGGCCACAACAATTTATACAAAGGGAGGAGAGATTCTATTGACAATAGAGTATGCTACAACTGTAGCAAACCTGAACATGTAATGCAGAACTGTTGTCAGTTCAATAGAAGACCTGACTCAAAACAACAACATGACAACAATGGAAAATCATTTATATAAAACAAGCATCCTAAACATTGCCTCAACAAGGTCACTAACATGAGCATCAATGACAATAATGAGAGTGAGGAGGAAGGAAAGAGGCTATTATTGAGGATGGTCAGACAGAAGCAGAAGCTTTCTGCAGAAGACAACTGCTGATATGTTAACACATGTGCAGCTCAGCATATCACTAACCAGTTGAACCTATTTGAGTCATCATCATTCTATGATGAAGAACACAAATTTGAAGCAGCAAACAGTGAGGCATTATATTGCACAAAGAAGGGAACAATAGCAATTCCCACCAGTCCTGAATTGTTTATACAAATACAGGATGTTTGTTATGTTTCAAAGGCATCTGCTAACCTCATCTCAATGAGTATTTTGAAGAGGTGTGGATGGTCATATTTGAATGAAGATGACCATATGTTGTTAATCAAAGCAGCCGCCACTATCAGAGCTAAGCTTATCAAACAGAACATCTACTGTCTAGTGATGTGCAGGGATAAAGATGTTATTATAGCAGTGCAAGGTCAACAAGGAAGACCTACACATCTAATGAGTGCAACTCTGATGCAACACCTATAGCATTGAAGATTTAGGCACACAAGCCATGCAAGAATTAAGCTAGCATTCACTATAATAAACAGACTACTTCTGGATCAGGTAAATGAATTGTATGAAGCAACTGATGAATCTGTGAGCAACTTCAAACACTTAAGTCTGAACAATTCTGAACACCTAAGTCTGAACAATTCTGAATGCCTAACTTCAGATGTGGAATTCCACTCAGTAAAAGGTAAAAGCAACTGCACCATTGAACCTCTCACAGTGATGTAAGCAGATGAAGCTCTTCTGAGTGTGTGCACACTGTGTGTTCAGAGCAAACAGACAAGAATTATTCAACATACACCCATAAGAGCTACAAACTGAATTCTTGAACAGCTACATTCAGATCTTTAGAGACCTCATGATCCTGAATTCTTAGAAGGATCTTTGTACACTGCACTACTGATAGATGACTACTCTAAGAAGTCATGGGTTGAGTTTCTAAAGACTAAGGATGGATTCTATGACTGGTTTATAGGCATGATTTCAAAGCTAGAGAAGTGTACTAATTAAGAACTTGAGCACCTACATGTTGATAGAGGGGGAGAGTATATTAGCTATGCACTGCTACACTGATGCAAGACTAAAGGGATTATCATTAAACACTCAGCACCACACACCCTGAAGCACAATTCAGTAAGTGAACAGACCTGAAGAACACTTTATACAATGAAGAACTTGCTATTATTGGACACCAAATTACCTAATGTCTTTTGAGCTGAGGCAATGCTTGCTGCCAATGAGCTGAAGAATTTACTATCAACATCAAAGAGGAATAAAGTTCTAAATCACACCATTACCGGCATACAACTGAATGTGGCTCACATACAGATATTTGAAAGTGTTGCTCACATACATATTTCTAAGGAGAAGCAGATCAAATCTGACATCAAATATATCTGAATTAGAATATTTCTGAGATATATAGAGTCTACAAAGAAATACTGAATATAAAGTCTGCAACAATGTTCAGTTCATGAGATGTCATCAGTCATCATTGATGAGTCAACATCTGAAGCCTATCTACTCAACAAGTTTCCCCTACATCCTATTAGGACAAAAAATGCTAATTGTACTGCTTCAGATGCACCACATTGTAAAGGCTGACTACACCTTGAAAAACCAATACAACAAAACACTGAGGAGGTGATGAAGTTGTATGAAGCTGTGAATACAGGTGTGACTGCCACACCTGTCTTAAGTTACAGAGGGAGCACTCAGAGTAAGACTGTGAGGGTGATGATATCTAAGATAGGCAGGGGACATCCTGAAAAGGTTGTTGAGGAGCCAATAATTGATGTGGCGGAGTCAGGCAAATGGGGCATTCTCACACTGGCAAGAGAAGATGCTTGAGCAGGATGTCTCACTGACTCAATGTCACACACTTATAGAACAGTGAGGAATAGCTGTTGTTCACCTGGTCTAACAGCTGTAGATAACCTGTACACACTATATGTGAGGGAAAGAGCTGGCTTAAATGCGCTTAAGTTGGAAGCTACCCAATATTCAGCCGGTTACAGCACACAAAAGGTGTCATGCATGTGAGGCAAGGGTTCTTAAGATGGTGTGATGATGAGTGAATTTCAAGTATTGCGCAATGGAGTGAAACTCTTGCACTCTATGAGATCAGTAGCTGGTGAAAACACACTATGTGATCAATTGAGGTCAACAGAGTTAGACATTGAAGAGGTATATGTTCTGAACAAGAGGCTTAAGCTGATGAGCCTAGAGAAGACCAGTTTGTATAAAAAGATAGAAGAACTGAAGACCTATGAAGAGGCACTATCTGACTCCATCCATGAAAGGGGATGGCAAGATGCTATTCAGACTGAACTGAAAAGCTTGCAGTCACATGGTGTATGAGAGCTTGACAAGTTACTGGAAGGACAAAAGCCTATTGATTGCAAATAAGTATTCAAGATCAAGTACAACAAGAATGGATTGATAGAGAGGTATAAGGCACATCTGATTGCACAGGAATTCTCACAACAAGAGGGTATTAACTATAAGGAAACATTTGCCCCAACTGTACAAAAGGAATTCCTGAGAATATACCTTGCTATTGTTGCTGCATTGGACCTTAAATTACACTAAATGGATGTTGTAGCAGCATATTTAGTCAGTGACCTTGAAGCAGAAGAACAGGAGATTTATATAAGAATTTCAGAGGGAGCAGATGTACAATAAGAATGTACAGAGTTTATATAGCAAATTGTAAAGAGCTTATACAGATTGAAGCAATCAGCATATCTATAGAACAAGAAATTAGTCTCATTCTGAAAGGATCAAGGGTATTGTCAAGACCAAGCATAGAGCAAATCATATGAATATGAGTAGACTAGAATTCTAAACTAAAGGATGAAGAAGGTACAGAATTTGTGCAACATAAGTAGGCAGCTCACTTAAGCATAAGGCTGACACTAAACTCTAAGTATGATTGTCACATTACCCCCCCCTTTTTCAAAGTGATGCCCGCATCACTTGTGCTATGGGCCCAGCTTCATTGGATTTTCCTGATGATATTCCTGTATGAGATCCTTGCAGTTTTCAAACTGATTGTCATCTGCGTTGTACCATTCAAGGTCTCTATTCCAGTTATGCCATTTCACTTGATATTGCAAGTGTTTCCCTCATTCAAAGAGTCTTGAATTCAAGATTTCATCAACTTCTCATTCTTCCTGATCCTTCACAATTATTGGTGGTGACGGAGTTTGCTTCTGTCCTGGCAGTGGGTTCATGGTGGCTCTTCACAGAAGGCTTGAGTGGAACACATCATGGATCAACATTGTTCTCAGAAGTTCTAGCTGAAACGCCCTTCCTACTTTCTTGACAATCTTGAATGGTTCAAGCATCTTGTCATTCAACTTCTTTGACAGTCTCTGAGTCTTAATGTTCTTTGAGCTCAAGAACACCATGTCTTCAACCTCATACTCTACATCCTTTCAATGTCAGTTTACCTGTTTCAACATTGCTTCACAGGCCTCTGTTAGATGCTGCTTTGTGAATGCAAGTATCTCATTCATCTTTGCAGTCAACTCTCCAGCACTTTGTGCCTGTAGACATTGGTGAGTCATTTTATATGTTGTTGAGTCAGGTTCAAAACTCATTCATGGGTGAAATCTGTAATTCATAAAGAAGGGCAACAATGTGGTTGCAGCAGAGTCAGCATTGTTATCTGCAAATTCAGCCATCAGCAATCATGTGTTCCAGTCATCCTGCATCTCATTAGTGTAGGCTTATAAGAAGGTCTCAACATCCTGGTTCACTTGTTCCATTTGGCCATCTGTCTCAGGGTGGAATGCAGTTGATAGGTTAACCTGTATTCCCATGCACTTGCAAAAGGATTTCCACATTGTTAAGATAAACTGTGATCCGCAGTCAGAAACAATTGAAGCTGGCATTTCATGCAATCAGTATACTCAATAAATCAGCATATTTAGGGTCTCCTCAGTTTTTGTACCATTATCATCAGATGTACAGGCAATGTAATGACATTCCTTTAATAGTCTGTCCATGACATTGAGTATTATATTTTTCCCAGTCTTCATCATAGGTAATCCTGTAATGAAATCCATTGAAATGTCAAGTCACTGTTGTTCTGAAATGGGGAGTGAATTGAGCAGCCCATTCTTCTGATTCTTTGAGGATTTCAAATGTTTGCACTCATAGCAATTTCAAATGTATTGATTCACTGTCTTCTGCATACCTGACCAGTGGTAGTACTGCTTGATCAATTTCACTGTTCAGTTGATGCCTTTATGTCTGCCTGACAGGGGAACATGCACTTCCTGAATCAGTTTCAGAATCAGTTCATTATTTACTGGAACCTATAGGCCCTCATGCTGGTACAAGGCCCCTTCATGAATGGAGCAGTTTCAGAGTGTAGTCTCATGGCACTTTTCTTTGCCTTTCAATCCGGCAGTCTGTAGTTCAGAACATAGTTTGTCGGCTATGTTGACTTGTTGAATTCATTCAAAGAGAGGTTGAATAACCTCATCAGGTTCATCCCTAACCTCAACCGGTCCCTCAGGCGCATCAATGCATGATACAGAGAACTTCTCTGGAGCTAACAGAGTCATCTGCTGAAACTGTTTCCATTCATCTTGAGCATTTAATGGCTTGAAGCCAGCCATTCAGGTCAGAGCATCCGCTTTACTGTTCTGTTTTCCAGGTCAGGGGATTATTACAAAATTAAATTCAGAAAGTTTCTCAGCCCATCATACCTGATGTTGTGTCAACTCCTTGGTTGTCATAAAGTGCTGAAGACTTTTATGATCAGTGAAGACCTTAATTGGTACATCAGAGAACTCAAGCTCCAGTCTCCAGTGTTCAAAGCAGTGAATTATTGTCAACAGTTCCTTGTCATAGATCTCATAGTTGCATTCAGCAGGTAATAGGTTCTTGCTATAGAATGTGACTGGGTGTAGAACACTGTCATCATTCTTCTGAGAGAGCACACTGCTGTTGATGTAATCAGAGAAGTCCATCTTGAGATATGATTCATGATTCTGGTCAAAATGCCTAAGCACAGGGGCTTCAGTCATCCATTTCTTCAGTGAGTCAAAAGCAGTTTAACATGCTTCATTCCATTCAAACAGTGTGTCTTTCTGCGCCAGCCATGTTAAAGGTTGTACAATCTTCAAGAATTCCTTGATAAACCTGTGGTAGAAGTTACAAAATTCAATGAAGAACTGAACTTCTACAAGCCTGATTGGGACTGCTCATTTCAGAATGGCCTCAATCTTTTGTGGATCCATCTTCAATCCTTCAGTAGACACTAGCAAGCCTAGGAAGGTTGTTTCCTGTACAAAGAATTTGCTCTTCTTTATGTCCACTTGCAAGCCAGCTTCACAGAGCCTCACAAGTACTGCTCAAACATGCTTGATGTGTTCCTTCCAGGTTTTACTGTAGATGATGATGTCATCAAGGTATGCTTGCGCAAAGTCATTCAGGAACAGCAAGAGGGTGTCATTCATGTAGTGCTGATATGATGCAGGTCTATTTGTAAGATCAAACAGCAGCACACAATATTTGTATAATCCCATTGATGTAATGAAGGTTGTAAGGTCTTCACTTCTGGGGTCCATGTGGAGCTTATTAAAGGCTGCAATGATATCAAACTTTGTGATGTACTTGCAACCTGACATGCAAGCCAGTGTCTCATCAATTAATGGTAACAGGTACCAGTCCTTCTTTATAAGAGTGTTGAGCTTTTGATAGTTAACACAGAATCATAGGTCGCCATTTAACTTCTGAGCAAACAGAATAGATGAGGCATAGAGAGTGTTGCTTAAGATAATGAAACCTTTTCACAAGTTCTCCTCAAGGTATTCCTTCATCTTTTCAAGCTTGAACTGTGACAAAAGGTACAGCTGACTCTTAGACAAGGGTCCATCTGAGTTGATCTCAATCTTATAACTGTAGGTTCGGTTCAGGGGAAGTACTTCAGCAGCTTTCCTGTTAAATACATTTAAGAGGTCATGGAATTCCTTGAGCACCTTGATCCTCAAGTCCCTTCTTTCATCTTCAGTCATTTCACTTATTTTGTTCAGTTGAATGCTGTCTTTCAGTCCACTCAACTGCTTGTCAAGTTCTGACATCATTATTGAGAATGGTTGGGTCCCTTTCTGGCGGATGACTGTCTGAAAGGCAGCAGCTCCTACCATCACTATACTGAATTTCCTAGGCTTTGCAACTATAGGGGATTCCCTGAGGCTTGATTTCTCAGTTCAATTCGCGGACTCTCAGAGTCTCAGTGATTCAGTTCAGTTCAGTTCAGTTCAGTTCAGTTTGATTTCAGTTCAGTTCAGTTTGATTTCAGTCTGTTTTAATATCTTTGTCACCTTTGGAATAGGGACATCCTCTTTACTTGAGTCATTTCTGTACAGTTCCTCAAGTGGTTCTGGATTCTGGATTCTGGTTTCCTTTAGCGCTTCAAAGTGAGAGCATCAGTCAGGTACAAAGATAAGACTGTCTGACCTCATGTCAAGAACAACTCTGTGTTGATTAAGTCAAGGCTTTTCAAGGATTATGAGGTGTTGTCCCAACAGGGTGATCAACATTGAAGCAGTCAATTCAGAGTGGTCTTGAACCATCAGGTCTGAATAAATGGCATGGGTGATCAGCCGTTTTGCCAGGTGTCTGTCAAAGCCTTTGACCAGCTTTAGTTTTAAAAGGGGGATAGAGCTTATCTCAAGGTTTTCACAAATGATATGCGCAGTTGTTTCATCAATAAAAGTGTATTCAGTAGCATCAGTATCTACAAGAGCTTTAATTGTGTTTCTCTTATTGTCATTGAATAGAATACAAGATGTAATTAGAGGTTCTGAAGCAAATGAGTCATCTGCCATGCTCAAAGAAGATGAAATCAACAATGAACCTTTCACCACAACTTTAGTGAAGGTCACTCATTTTTTAACAACTCAGTCATATCAAGTTCCTGAATTTATGCTGGGCTTGAGGCTTGAGCTTCTTAGTTGTTCAGACAGGTAACTGACATATGTTCTACCTGCTTGCACAGAAAACATTTTCCTTGAGCTCACAGTTGCTCACATTCTGCAGCAGTGGTGTTTGTGGTAGCTCATGGGAAAGAGTTTGATCAGATGACTGAGACTGCAGGTGCAGCTGCCAGAGTTGAGTGTGTAGCTGAGACTGTTCAAGAGGTGTTCATAGAATCCTTGAATCTACTGATACTGAAAGGGGATTCCTTCTGATCATTCTGTCACTGAAGGTACAACGAGTGTTGTGCCTTATCAGTTCACTGTAAATATGCTTTAAGAGAGGCCATATTTTCAAATTCAACTTTGCACAGGGCCAAAGCATCCTGAAGACATCAGACCAACCTGTCCTTCAAGTCATCCATTAAGATGTGTTTGTCATACAGAAGCACACTGGTTATCTGAGCAAAGTTTAAGTAAAAGGTTGCAAATGACTCAGTGATTCCTATACAGAGGTTCTTGTACATGTTATACACAGTCAGTTTCACATCCTAATCTTTATAGATGCCAGTGAGGTGTTCCAGAAGTGTGTTGACTGAAGTGTACAGATTAGCTGCTCCATCACAGCATCTGGCATGAATATGCTCAGCGGTGTCACCTTCAGTACAACTCACAACATAGGCAATCTGAGATAGGGTCATTGAGTAGTAGTCTGTGTTGACTTCCAGCTTGTCCCAAATCTTGGTCTCTCACACCTCTCAGGTTGAGTTCTTTCTGTCTGTAAACACTGGGGGGTCTGGTAGCTTTGAGGATTTGTTTGTTCAGCTCTGAGACCTGAGGGTGTCATTGAAGTTGACAGGAGAGTTCAGTCTTCTTGATGACAGTTCTGGTCTTTTCATGTCATTTTCAAGTGCCTGATGGCGTGTTGTCTCAGCGGCATTTTCAGCTTTTAAGGCTCAGACCTGCTTTCAAGCCTGGTCAAGGTGTGCCTGAGTCTGAAGCAAGTCATCAGTCTGCTTCTCATGATCATTGTCAAGGTCTTGAAGCTCATGCTCCAGCATTTGAAGTTGGTCCATCAATTCATTGTGGGACGTCACTGTATCATCATGATACTGACATATTTGAGTGATTTCATTAAGCAGTTCCTGAGGATGGTGTTGAGCCCAATACTGTAGGTCTTTCAGGGTTGTGATGTCTGTCACTACTTCAGCAATCTAATCTTTGTTTTCATTCATTTGTTCTGGTACCATGGAAGGTCAGTTTATCTTACTCAGATGAGCTATGTCTATGGTCTGGTCTGGTTCTTGGGGGTTCATTTTGTTATTTCAGTTGAAGAGGGTATTGTGCCTCACTTCAGTTTCATTTGTTCAGGTTCTGATTCAGGTAACACTGAACTCCTTGTTCTAATGTTTCTGGTTCTGATTATACTGAACTTTGTGTCCTAATACTATCAAAAGTGCTCAATTATTGAGTTGCTTGTTCTGGTTCTGGTTCTGGTTAACACTTAAATTATTAAGTTGTTGATTTGTGTGTTGTTCCTTCTGTCAGTCACAATTTGATGCATCTGGTTTGTTCAAGTTCTGGGTTTCTGGTAGCAGCTATTTAATGTCATCTGCTGGTGACAAGAGATTGAGTAAGTTTAGAATTATATCAAGACTAAGCATAGAGTAAATCATATGGGTATGAGTAGACTAGAATTCTAAACTAAAGGATGAAGAAGGTACAGAATTTGTGCAACATAAGTAGACAGCTCACTTAAGCATAAGGCTGACACTAAACTCTGAGTATGATCGTCACAGGTATAAGTCTATGCTAGCAGATGGAAGCATTATAGTTGCATTGTATGAATCAGGATTTATCATGGTCAGCATCTATGTGAACAATCTTCTCATTGCAGCAACATTGATAGAACTCATTAAGGAAGTTAAGGGAGTTTTCAGCAAGAAATTCAATATAAAAGATCTTGAAGAAGCTTGAATGATTATTGAAATGCAAATCATATGTCATCAACTTAAGAGGTTACTAACACTGGATCAAGCATTGTACGTTTGAGATGTACTACAGGAAGAAGGCCTACTATCTTATAACCTGATATCAATTTCAATGGTGTCAGGATCATACATCACTTTGAAGAATGACAGCAATAGTGATTCTACAGAAATCACTGCATATCAACATCTAATAGGAAAGCTTCTATACATCACCTGTAGAACTCACTCAGACATCATCTTCACAGTTAGTTGCTTGTCTCAGCAATGTTCAGATCCTCAAATTGGTCACATCAGAGCCATTAGAAGGGTTTTACAATATCTTAAGAGAACAATGAACCTAGGAATTCACTACAACAGTTTGTACAATGACACACAACATTTACTAATCACCTTAGATTATGCAGACAGCAACTTCACTGAAGACATCAGTGAAAGGAAGTCTACAATGAGATATTGTTTCTTCCTAGTAAGAGGTGTAATATCATAGTGTTTAAAGAAACAATGTATGGTCTCAACTTCTACTACTGAAGCTGAGTACATCACCATTGGCCATGCTGCCAGGCAAGCAGTATGACTCTAATGGTTCCTTATTGAACTACCTATGAATCAGCCTCCTGCGTCTGTACAAATCTTGAGAGACAACCAGGTAAGCCTAGACCTTGTCAAGAATGTGGAGTACCATGACTAAATAAAACATATAGACGTTCAACATCACTACATTAGGGAACTGGTTCAGGACAACTATGTACACATGGAATGAATACCCACAAAGGAACAACTTGTGAACAGATTCATCAAAGCATTGCTACAGCCAACATTCATTGAACATTGAACAAAATTGGGAGTAATGCCTATCATACATGACCAACATTTAATGAATGATGAGAAGAACTAGAATTGCAACAGCAGAAGTGCACCAGCATTGAATGAAAGAGAGTGTCTTCAAGCAAGTATTCAGACTATTGATCTCACTCTTTTCTCACTGGGTTTTTAACAAGGAGATCACTGAGTGCACTTGAGTGGCAGAGAATATATGAACTACAGGGTTTATGGAATCAGGGGGAGCAGTATACTGTCTCAGGGGGAGTGTTAAATATGAGAGTCAATATATCAGCTTGACAGTACATTGTCTGCTTTAGGACTAGCATCTTGTTGCAGAGTTTGTTGTATACTTTGTACAGTCTTGACACTGTACTCTTACCATACTTGTCATATTAAACATAGTGCATACAAATAAGCTACTCAAGCTACTCAATCATTGCCTCACTAGATCAATGTAGCCCTGCTTGTTTATTATAGATGAGTTTAATTGATTGATTAATTGATTCATAGATGACTGAGGCTGCCTAATGCTGTCATACACTGTGTGACTAAGCAGAGACTAGCGCATTATGCACAGTGTAAATAGGCAAAATAGGCAAGTATAAGTAAATAAATGATTGTAAGTGGCTTCATCATATGTTGTAGGCCCTGAAACCCTGTGACTGCCACCTTCCATTTGCTCACCCCTGCCAGTCCTTTCATCCTCCACCTTTCACTGCCTAAGCCCCTTGATTGAAATCTATACCTGTGTCTCTCAATGCCTCTAGTCTCTGTTGAGTTAAAAGCTAATGCCTCCCTCAGACTGTCACCTTCAGGAATGAGCATTTCTATAAACAATTAATTGCCTTTCCTGTGGTTATTGATTTGCAGTCCTAGAACCATCTGTTTCAGGATTCTCTGAAGGCCTTTTCAGACCCTGTAGGTCTTCTGAAGCCTCTCTTACATCCTGGAACTGCCTCAGGAGGTTGCCTTGTAGCACTAAGATAGTGGCTGCTTTAACTAATGCTGAGTCTTTAAGAATCCTTTAAACATTATGAGCTCACCCTAAAAGTTCCTCTTAAAGGTCCTGGTTCCTCAGGCATTCTGTAAGTATGTAGTGAACTGTCTAAATATCCTGTGAGCATGGGCACCTAGGGGAGTCCTGCCTCTGAATCTTGTGAAGGTAGTGTGTCAAGACAATTTTTCCTGTCTGAAGCTGCATGATTAGTGAGCTCAGAGAACATTGAACACCTGTATACTTTGTTAAAACCCCTGAATTAGACTCTCTTTTCAGATGAAAGACTGTTCTTTCTGAATTCTCATTCTCTCACTCTCTTGCTCACTGCTTAGTGACACACTTCTGGAGACTCCACTTGCACATTGAAAGCATGTAGAAGATTCTTCTTGAATAGACTTTAAGTTTCTGAGCTGCTGACTTGACTGCTCTGTCTGTCTCCTCATTTTCTGAAACTTCTACATGTGCTGGGATTCAGTGAATCTCCACTTGAATTCCAGCCTCCCTTAGTTTATCAATGCCTTGAACAATGTCCTTCAGCAGATATTGTCCTGACTGTTGTCCTGAGTTGATCACAGCCTAGATGGCTGCCTGATTGTTGACATAGATGTTCACTGCTCACATGTCCTGAATTTGTGTCTCCTTAATTGTTATTGTTATAGTTGTAGTTATAACTATGTTCTGTAGCTCAGCTTTAAAGACTGTAGTCACCCCTTCTGTACTCATGTAGCATACTCTCCCCTCTTTTACCCTGAGAGCCACTGCTGCTGCCCTCACATAACTCTCAATGGTGCTCTCATCTGTAAAGATGTTCAGCACCTCATCATCTCTGCACAGAGCATTGACATCATGTGTATAAATGATGATGTCAGCAGAGGTGACAATGTGTATAGCTGGTGGGATTCACTATAGTGAGGCCATATATAAGTGTTTAATTTCTGACATACTGTTAGGTATTCAGCTAATCACCTTCCTCTGTCTTGTTGTTCACTCTATGAAGCTCTGAAGCTTTTGCACCTTTCTTCACCTGAGTCTCCAGCCTTTCATAAGCTCCTGATGTGCAGGGGAGATGAGTATGCAGATTGTGATGTTGCCTGCAGCTTTCTTCAGTTGTTGCTTCATAGAAAGCAGGAAGAGCTCTATATTTAGAGCAGGTTCTGCTGTTGTTCAAAAGGCCTCAGCTATAATTGCCCCTGTGCAGTGTTGAATGGCAGTAAGCTTTTGAATGGTGTGTTGTTGTCATACAGCTGTTTCATGAGCCTGGTTCACAATGTATTACACTGAGCAGCAGTATGTGATCTGGGGGAGAATCACTGCAGTGTATAGTCTCTGTAGGTTCCTGAGGCTGAAACTCTATATGAAGCCTGCAATGGCTGCCAGTCCTCCTAGACTCATTATTGCCTTCACCTCAATGTGTTAAATGTGGGTCTCAAAATTCAATTGTGAGTCCAGGATGACTCTCAGAAACTGACATGTTCTAGATAAGAAGATGTTGCTGGCTTTCAGAGTCAGTTCTGCAGATGTATTGTGTGCTCTGAGTCTGTTCATAAAGTGAATGAGCTCATATTTAGTGGGGGCAAATACTGATGCATGTCTGTGTACTCAGTTCTTCACCTCTGTATGTAGTGTTTGAAGTGTCTAGCAATTCACTTCTGCTGTAGCTCCTGTTACTGTAAATTCCACATCATTAATTCAACTCACTACTGCTGCCTGAAGGTCCCCCCTATTCCTAATGTCTAGCAGGTCCACATTGTAAAAGAGGTAGAGAATAGATAAGAGGGGTGATTCTTGAGGGATGTCTGTATGTATGCTGAACTGCTCTAATTTATACTCTAAGAGCTTAAGTGTTGTGGTCTGATCCTGTAGAAAACTTCCTATTCAGTTGATCATGTTTAGAGGGATCCTTCTCTTTCTCAAGTTGTGTAGAAGTCTCTAATGAGACACATTGTCAAAGGCCCCTGAGACATTCAGTATGAGAAGTGATGTCACTGATGTGCCTGAGTTTCATGCCCCTTGAATAATCTTTATAAGGATATGGACTGCATGCTCTGTTGAGATTCCCTTTCTTCCTTCCAGTAGTGTCTTTAGCAGTAGTTAATGTGTCTCTGTCATTCAGCTCAATCTTCTAAACATCACTGAGTTTATAGCTTTTTCTAGAGTGTTCAGAAGCACCACTGATTTATAGGCCTTTACCACTCTATAGTTTCCTTTATTTAATTTCTGAAGGGCCACTGTAACTGATTGTTTAAAGGCCCTCAGGTGAATGCCACTTCTCAGGCACTGATTGTATAGTGATAGAAGTAGTGGGAGAATCTGAGGGAGAGAGAGGTGTAGAATGCAGTTTGAAATTCTATCTGACCTGAGGGCCTTATTGCTTAAGGCTTGCAGTATGATGTTGCTTAGTTTCTGTTCCTCAATTAGTAGCATCTGTAATGGTTCTAAGTACTCATAGTTCTTTATGTTCCTGAGGTCAGCCTTCAGGGGTGCTGAAAAGAAGGTTGCTTATAGAAGTTCTGCCTTATCTTCTAATTCTGTAGCTGAGGTTTCATTCTGCTTTTGTAATGCTGAAGTGAAAGTCTAACTCTCTACCTCCCTGTTCTTTGCTCACTTTGCCAGCTTTTATAGGCCTTTTAGGTCTGCTGAGGCTGCCTCAACTCTTTCTCAGTGAGTATTTCTCATCAGCTTAATGAGCTTCTTCTCTTTTGCATTAAGAGTCTTCTTATAAATCTTTTATAGCTCTGTTGTTTGTCCTCTCTGCCATCTCCTTTAAGCTCTATTAACTTTCTGTATAACCTTCTTTACTTCTGGTCTGAATTCAGACTTTAATTATTTGCTTAAGCACATCAGAGGGACTGTCTTCTAAATTGCATATTGTAGAGCCTCTATAATGTCTACAATTTGTTGCTTCATTCACTCTGACTCTGTCATTTTCATCAGAGGTATAGGAAGCTGAGTAATAAGAGCTTTTTTAAAGACTGTCTTATTTATTCTATCTCATTGCCTGTATGTTCTGAGTGTGGCCTTCAGTGCTTTCAGAAGCAGTGTTGTCAGTATTGAGAGATGGTTTAAGTTATGATTCTTCTCTATAACCTTGCATTCTATGAGCCTCTGTGTTACAGAGGGTGTATTTAGAGTGAGGTTAATTGTACTCTGTAACTCTCCTGCCCTTCAGGTGATGGAGTCTTAAGAAAGTAGAAGAGATAGCTGCCTCTCATTTATGATGATTAGCAGCTGCTCCACCTCCCTGTTTTCCTCAATCTTCACCCCTCTTCAGGTGGGATGATGTAGGTTGAAGTCTCTCACTATCAGATGCTGTCCATCTGAGTCTTTATTGAACAGACTGTTTAATCAGTTTAGAGTCTCTGTGACATCTCTCCTGACAGCTTCTCAATAGATGTTATAGATATAGAGGCATTTCCTCTGCTTATGCTTCTGATAGTGCAGGTTCAGGGTGATTAAATCCTTTGTGTGCTCCTTAAAGATTCACTGTGCCCTGTCCAGCCATGTATTCATGAAGAAGCACACCCTGGCAGGCCCAAACTTCAGGTCTATAGCAGTGGGGTACATCAGGTGGAACTGATTCTTGCATGAATAATGAGTGCTGATGTTAAAGAGATTCTTTCATAGCTTCTGAATTGCCAGAATGTTGTACTCTCATACCTGTGAGTTCTGAAGCATGAATGTCATAATCTTATTGTGTGATTTCATAGTGTTGTGCTGTAAGATTGTCAGGCTTGAGTGTCCTGACATTAGATAGTGGTGAAAGTTACAGTGTCTGCAATTGTTGAACTTTCTTGCTTTATACTCAATGCTTTAGAGTGAGTTTCTGAGTCAATAACTGCACCTCTGCTGCTCCTTTCCCACTCTGCCTCTACCTCTATAACTTGCTGTTTTATGGACTTAGTGATGCTGCACTTGACTCTCTCATTGTTGTTAATAATGTTTAGAGGGGTGTGGTTGCTGCCAGTCTTTGTGAAAGAGGCAGGGTGCTTCTCATTAGTGTTCAGCATCAGTTTCAGCTTAGGTGTGAGTATGACAGGCGCCTTCTGAAGTCCCCTGACCACTGAGGCCTTCAATGGGGCAGAGGGGGGGTTGTTGATGTTGATGAGGGCGTTGATGGGGGTGCAGGCGTTCATATGTGGGGCGTTAATTGATGTGGAAGCATGTGAGGTGGTGGAGGAGGTGGAGGAGGTTGAAGGTAGAGATGGAGTCTGCACATCTACACTGAGCACCTTTCAGTGAGTCTACTTATTGCTTTGTGCGACCTGCACCTTATTAGGAGCATGACAGCGTTCAGGCCTTGTTTACTCAGTGGCGCGCGCTAGCGCCTGGTTGGGCCTAGCGCGGCTCGTATGCGCCCCTATATAGTCGACTGCTCGCTCGCCCATATAGCTCCTTACAATTAATGTCCTTTCATCACCATATCTGCATGACTTGCTCTACATGATCCTGACACACCTGTGCTACCTCTTTCTGAAACTCTGAGCATTTGCTGTCACAGGCTCTATGTGGGCCCTCACAGCTTGCACACTTCTGTTTTCCTAGGTCTTTAAAGGGGCATTTCTCAGACCTGTGATTCTCAGCACATAGCTCACATTTCTGCTGCCCACTGCATTGAGCACTTATGTGATCAAACTTGTAGCATCTGAAACACTTCTGAATGCAGTAAGTTCTGTTGTATAGCTCTGTCTTCTTGTATTCTGAGTTCCAGATTAGGCCTGTCTGCAGGACCACATTGGCCTGCTCTGCATTCATAAATTTCATCATCATAGAACCAGTGGTGCACTTTGAAGTGCACAGTCATCTCATATAGCTAATTGAGATGTTTTTGTTGACTTCAATCTTGTAGTTTTTGGCCTGAATACAGGCAATAGTCTGCTTCTAATTGTTCATTTAAATGCTGTTCACTGAAACTCTGTGAACAATGACTCTGTGTGTTGTAGCTACAACCTTGCACACTCCTAAGGCCTTCAACCAGTTAGGGTTAATCTGCAAGGCCCCCTTCTCTGCCACTGTACAGGTATATATTGCTAAATCTTCAGACCTTAGCTGCTTAGCTGCTGCCACTTGTGTGGCCACTATGTTGAGGTCTGAGAATGTGTTGATGTGACTTGTGACTCAGTCATGCAGAGCTCTCAGTGTAAGGGTGCAGAAGTGGTCAATGAGGGTTGAATTCAGCTTGACCACTACCCTTCAATCATCAGGTGTTGAAAGATCTACAGAGGTGCCTTAAGTGCTTTAAGCTGTAAAAGTGGACAGAAAGGAGGCTGCTGACAGAAGAGGCATGGCCTGAGCAGTCACCTGCACTCAGAGATGTGTATTTCAGTACCCTGTTGTAGTGAACAGATTTGAGTTCCTGTTGACAGGTGTCTCAAGCAAGTTCTTTATTATTGTAGTGTTTTTCTCCACTGAATTCATCCTTCAGACCAGGGCCCCTAAATTCACTGTGATTTGAGTGATTCCTGGTTGGTTCAGGACTCTTTCTGCCAGCTTCATAGCTGAGACAATGAAGGGCTCAATGTATAACCACTGTATGGTCTTTTTGAGCTTGCTGTCATTGTTGCCCTTGGCAAACTCCTGGAGTGTTGACACCCTATACTTTAAGTGGGTTGCATGCTCTGAAAGTGGTGCAGGTATCACCCCTATTTTCAGTCATGAACCTTCCAACATTGTTCTCTATGCTTGATGTGTGTCAAACAATAGGGGGTGGCAGGGCAGATCTAGAGCTCTGATTTTGAGTTTTATAGAGCTTGTTTTAGTAGGGTTATTTCAAAAATTAGGGTTGAGCTTTATGAGGTTGTTTTTTTTCACTAGATGAGTGCAGGCGTAACCTAAACAACACTAGTGCAAATTAGGCAGGTGAAGAGACTGTACTTCTACACTTATAATGAAGCTGTACAGGTGTGCCTAAAATGACACCCTTACTTGCTACATTTGAGAGGTTTAGCAGTTTCTCTGTTATGTAATACTAGCTATATGTAGAATAGTAATCAATAGAATTGATTCACGAGAAGTCAAACCTGCTAGTTTAACATAGATTGAGTGTAGAACTACACTCAATCTATGTTATCCCAATTAGGCAATTAGAGGGTTTAATTGACTCACTATGAGGTCATTCAGGAAGTCAATCCAACGTCAGTTCAAGTTGATATGTAGCTATAGATGTAGATTAGATAGAATGGAAAAAAACGAAGCAAAATGTACAGCAATCAAAGCCTGCCCAGTGTGAATAGCTTCACCTCAGGCAGCCCCTCGCTGCCGCCAGCCACAAGAACCCTGCTCGGAGGCCAGTGTCTCTCTCCAGAGGCTTTTGAGTGGCTGGAGCAGCGCTCCCAGGCCACCCAACACCTGCTACGGGGAACAGTGGTGCCCGGAGACCTGGAACAAATGCAGGCTTCCTTCACCACCCCCCAAGCACATCCAGAACCACCTCTCCACCCCTCCCTCCTTCACCTGCCAGCTCCACTCGCCTTCTGACAGCCTCCGCTGAGCTCCCAGCCTCCACTGAGCTCTCAAACAAGCCAGCGAGTCACCCTGACCGACTATGACTTAGATATACTCGTTGAAGCCTACCTGAATAGCGCCTTGAAGTTGATATCTGACCAGCGGTCAACGTTGAATGGGCCATTTTTGGGTGCATATTCAATTTGTGGGTGAAGTGGGCGATATCGGACTTGAGGAGCATAGCCATGTCTTTTAGACAGCAGCAACAGCTTCTCAGTGTATAGCACAAGAAATAGATCCACTTTCAATAGCTGACAACGTCTTAGGCAACATCTAAGCCGTCAAGCAAGGCCTGGTCGAGCCATATAGAAAATAATGAAAATACTGCAATGGAAAAAGGGGCTTCTTCAAAATGACTTTTATATTGCGCGTTTAGGCTTAGCGCCGGATAATCTATTACTCCGGAGCCACTAGGTAATTAACACTGCATTACAAATAACTGCTAAACCTCTCAATTGACACCCCGCTACTTCTTACATTGACATTCCCCCTCTACACTAGCCTAATTGGGTAATAACTTCATGTTTTTATGTTTCATTAATTAAGGAGTCCTTTTGAGTGCTTTTGAACACTTACTTTGATGCGTTTTTCATGACATATAAAGATCTAGCTAACGTGTGTACAGAGACCACTGCTCACTCCCTACCACGCTGTCACCGCCGCCCCCTCACCCCCCCACATAATAGCTAGCTTGTCGCTGCTGCTGTCGCCACTACCACTGCCACAGCCCACCCCCTCAAATAAAATCTGGGTGGTCCCAGGCAACAAAGTGCTGTCAAAACTCTACTAGCTACACTAGTCAGCTAGGTCATTACCTCAATGGCATGTCACTGTGGTGAAGACCTACCTACTGGCTAGCTAGCTGGAACGACCCTCCCAGAGCCTCCAGTGCCCCCTGATAGGAAGGAGTGCCTTAAGCTCACTGCCCCTGCTGCCCTTGCTGCCCCTGCTGCCCCTGAGTTCTCATATCGCTGAGACGGTTAGCAACAGGGCTGAAAGCAGCAAACTAAGAGAGGGTTATTTGAAGCTGCTTCTGATCTGGAGCCAGCTGCTCCTGTGGCTCTTCTTGCTGCTGAGTCTGGCCATGTGCTCTTCCTCACTGCCCTCACTGCCTTCACTGTCCTCTACACTCTCTATGTCCTTCACAACCTCAACCTCTCTGTGAGGAGGCTGAAGCCTTCATAGCATCCTCCAGCTGTGACTGAAAGACCTGCTGCTGCTGCCAGCAGTCCCTAGCACCCACAGCATGCTCAATAACCTCAAAGAGACTGTACTCTTGTTGAGTAGAGCTCTCTGACTCCCTGCCTTAATTCCAACCTCTTTCACTGTGTTCACTATGACCTTGAATGGTCTCTGGGTCACAAATATAGTCTAGGGCTCCTGGTTGAGGGCTGGACTGCCTGGGAACTGGCTCTGAAGCATGTTCAGGGGTTGGAATTCAGTTTTGAATTCAGGGAAGAGGTGAAAGAGTTGTGTGAAGGTGTCAATGACAGTGTATGTCATTAGAGGTAGAAAGAAAGTCACTTTTAATGCTTCTCTGCATGTTATTACTGCAGAGAAGCTCTGTGGTAGCTCTAAAGGCTCTGGAGAAGATCTCTAAAAACTGTGTCTTGCAGTACATTGTACTATTTAAGCATTAAATTCAGGGTGTGAGGACTAATCTCTCACTTCAAGTGAGTAAAAACCTCAATGTTATAGTGGTTTATAATATTACTTTAGTAGAGATTGATTTCTGTCTTATGCTTTGCAAGCTAACTGGTCAGAATTAGCTTAATATTATTTAAAACCTGTAGCAGGTTGCTACTACTTGTTTCAAGAGTCTGCTTTAAAACAGTATAACTGCCTTTAATTTAAGATGTTATCAGGGTGTTAAAATGCACTATCTAGTTTGTTCAGGCTTTAACAAAGTGAGTTTTCCATCATTAAAGTCAGGTATCATCTAGATATTATATTAAATAGTTATATTTCTTGTTTTACTTGTTCTGAAAGCTTTCTTATATAGTATTATATGTCTTTACTAACTTTGAGTGTACAATAAACACTTATTCTTTATAGAATTTACTTTATTCCTTTTCTAACTTAAAGACTTCTTAACAGTACATAATAACATTATTGTCAGCATGCTAATAACAGAGCAGATGCTTCATCTCTGAAAAACAGTCATTAGAGCATTCAGAAAGATTAATACTCTATTAATAAGAATGATTTTAGAGCACTGTAGCTTCAGAATTACAAAAAGAACTTTTACATAGTTTAAAATCTATATATAATCAACTTCTTTCTTGTTGTAAATTGTAAAAGAAGCAGAAGGTCATTTAAAAGATTCAATTTAAGAAGATTATACTGAGAATATTGAGGAAAAGCATTTAGAATGTTAGGAGCATGACAGCGTTCAGGCATTCAGTATTGATTTGGGCGTTTGATATTTCAGTAGCGCGCGCTAGTACCTGATTAGGCCTAGCGCAGCTCAGCAGGTGTCCCTGGCACTAGCGCCTGATTAGGTCTAGTGCGCCTCGGCTGAGGCTTGGCACCTCGCATATGTATGTTCAGCTCGCCACCAGATACTTGCCTCTTTAGAATTAATCTCTTAGTCACCATATCTGCATGACGAGCTCTGCATGATCCTGATATAGAATCAGTTCATTTTATAAATACAATTCATAATTAGAACCTTAAAGTTTATAGAAAGCAGGTGTAAAGACTCTATATTAATAAAGAAGAGATTAAACAGTTAATAAATTTCATCTTATGTATAAGCTGAATATCAGTCCTTCTTCTTATTAAGCTTTGTTATTAGAACCTGAATTAACTTCTCAAAATCTAATCTTTAACAACACTGCTTTTTCTTCTCATTATAAACATCTTTTATAGCTAGGAAAATGTCAGGGTTGTTAAGCTGAAGAGTATCTAGAATTTGATCTAATCTAATGTAAATTCTGATCTTCTTATTAATAAAATTAGAGATAGCATCAGTCATAATGTTCTTATAATAGACTGAATAATCTGTAAGGTTAAGGGCCTTATAATTATACCCTAATTTCTCAACCTTCAGTATTTAACTCTCAGCTCTAAACCTAGCCACTGCTTTAAACTTACACCTTATTATATAAGTTAATGTGTAACAGTGAAAAAGAGTTATAACAAAAAAATGCTCTAAGGCTGAAAGATTATTAAGTAAAGTATTAAGAGTAGACTATTAGAGTACTGTAGGCAATAGTTAGCATTTACTATATAAGTTAAGCATGAGCTTCTAACTATGATTCTATCTCTGATTTTATAGATAATAGAAGACTCATAGTATTATAAAGATACTGTGCTCTAACTGGCTAGTTCTGATGCTCACAGTGCTTATACTGTTAAGGTGTGTAATTACTGCAAGCTGCATCCTATTGCTCATACTGCTTGCATCATTAAGGTGTATAAGCACTGCAAGCAGTCTTAAGACTATGCACTATCTGTGTTACTATTATTCTGAAGTCTGTAACACTAGCTCCTCCCTTTTAGTTTTTGTTCCTGAAAACCTTAATCTTCTTTCCTTATGTCTTCTTCTTATATTAGAAAGAAAACCTCTTTCTTACACTGCTAAACTCTCTTAACAGATTATATTATCAAGTTTAGAGATTTCACAATGAGGTTCTGCAGTTACTGTATTACAGGTAGTTATTTCTGTTTTGTCTTAAAGAAGTCAGATAAGTGTGAGCACTGTGTTCAGTCAGGTCATTTCTGTAATCTAATTATCTCTTCAGTTAAGCTAGACTGTATTAATAATGAGATTTGTTGTCTCTGTAAAGAGAAGGAAAAGACTGAAGAGATGAAGAAAGAACTGAAGGTGAAGAAAGAAAGACTTTATAAACAGATTGCTCTTCTTATAAAGTATCAGTCATTTTTAATAAACACTGAGCTTCATAACATTGAGGAACTAGAAGTAAAGGAGTATATATAAACAGCAGTACTTACTTTACTCACTAATTTATCTGAGAGTCTTAAGGTTGAGGACTTTAATCTTACTCTCATCTCTTTCAACTGATCTGCTTCAGATTCTGGCAACAGAACTCTTAAAGCAGGGTTAAATAATGAGTAAGATTCTCTTCTGACTCTCAGGTGTTTTCTGTGAAGTTATAACCTTTTTACTTTATTAAGAAATACAGCTAATTATTAATCTTCTGTTCTTCTAGTATTTTTTCTACTTTAAACTCAGTTTTCTGACTCTCTGAGTCAATCTTCAGTGATTTCATTTATAACAGTGTTTCTGAGTCAGCTGGTTCAAGAAGAGATATGTAAAAGATTAGAAATATTTTTATCTGTAGTGAAAGTGCTAGTTTATAGTTAACACTTTCTTTAGTCTTTGCAATTTGAAATAATTCTAGCTTAATGTAATTCAGTTTACTGCTGAGTTATTTAATCTTAATATTTCTTTAAAGGAGGTACATCTTGTCTCTCTTCTTAAGTGTAGATTCTCTATCTCTCTTCCTGTTATAATATATAGCTGATTACTTAAAATAGAACTGAATGTCTCATTGTAACTGTTTATGCAAATTCTTAAGTTAATTTACTTAAATACTGACTTTCTGTACTATACTAGCTATCTCTCTTAGTTTATAAATATTAATATTGAATCTGTAGTTTATAAAGAATGATAACACTTCTGTTATTTCTGTAATTACTGTATTGTACACCAGCTGAACTACTGGTAAAAGTTCCACCCAGTTAGTCTGCTGATAGTTGACATAACAGTGTAAATATTGTTTCATTGTCTAATTTAATCTCTCAGTTTATCTGTCTATTTTTGAATAGTGCACTGTTGACAACTTATTATGCTGCACTATAGGTTGGGTTTGGGTTGGGTTTTGACCATCTTGACTGAACTCAGTCTGAGTTGGGTTTTTTTTGAGTTGAGTCAAAATGGGTTGAGTTTAGGTTGAGTTTGGGTTGGGTTTAACCTAGTGAAATTACTAAAAATACATTATAAAGATTGCCATTACGCTGCATCATGAGTTGGGGTTTTTCCAGGTAAGCCTTATTAGAAGGTGAGAAAACAGCCGTATTAGACAGTGAGAAACAGCCTTACTAGAAGGTGAGAAAACAGCTATATTAGAAGGCGAGAAACAGCCTTATTAGAAGGCAAGAAAGTGACCATATTAGAAGGTGAGATAACGACCATATTAGAAGGTGAGAAAGTGACCATATTAGAAGGTGAGAAAACAGCCATATTAGAAGGTGAGAAACGGCCATATTAGAAGGCGAGAAAGCGACCATATTAGAAGGTGAGAAAATGACCATATTAGAAGGCGAGAAAGCGACTATATTAGAAGGTGAGAAAGCGACCATATTAGAAGGCGAGAAAACAGCCATATTAGAAGGCGAGAAACGGCCTTATTAGAAGGTGAGAAAGCGACCATATTAGAAGGCGAGAAAACAGCCATATTAGAAGGTGAGAAAGCGACCATATTAGAAGGCGAGAAAACGGCCTTATTAGACAGTGAGCGAGAAACGGCCTTATTAGAAGGCAAGAAAGTGATCATATTAGTATAACTAGTCGCTTTCTCGCCTTCTAATATGGCTATTTTCTCACCTTCTAATAAGGCCGTTTTCTCGCCTTCTAATATGGTCGTTTTCTCACCTTCTAATAAGGCTGTTTCTCCACCGTCTAATATGGCTGTTTTCTCACCTTCTAATATGGTCGTTTTCTCGCCTTCTAGTATGGTCGCTTTCTCACCTTCTAATATGGTCGCTTTCTCGCCTTCTAACAAGGCTGTTTCTCATTGTCTAATATGGCTGTTTTTTCGCCTTCTAATAAGGCTTACCCAGAAAAACCCCAACACATGATGCAGCGTAATGGCAATCTTTATAGTGTATTTTTAGTAATTTCACTGGGTTAAACCCAACCCAAACCCAACCCAAACCCAACCCATTTTGACCCAACCCAAAAAAAACCCAACCCAAACTCAACCCATGGTGCAGCGTACTGAAAGTTAATGCTCATTTTATTTTCTTCTAGAAATGAAATGTATGCAACCTGAATATTTTTATATATATAAAGAAGGCCTTTGAGCAGCAGATTATCAGTGCTTTTATATTTATGAAAACCTTCTTTCAAGCTATTAAGAATAAGCAACTTTGCAATACTCTTATAATGCTGTAAAATAATATTTACATACTCTGCTGTAACAAGATACACAATCTGATCACAGATTAATATTATAAAATCATGTCTGCAGTACAGAACAACATTATGAAAACAGATAGTAAGATGTCTTTAGCTTTAAACTACTGATCTCACAATTATCTATTCTTCTTAACAATCACAGTCTACTACATTAATAATAACTGAAACTACAACAAGGTCTTGTTGAGATTTAAAAATATAAATGAATTACATACTGAAGCTACACTAATACACCTTGTACTCAGTGTTCTTGAGACATTTAAGATCAAGGATAGACTTTTTACAATTACTACTAACAATGCAGTCAATAACAATACTATGCACACACATTTGAAATCAGTTTTAAGCAGTGAACATAAAAGTTTATAGAATAATGCAGAGACAATAATACTCTATATAGTATATATATTAACTCTTGCAGTTAAGGTTCTACTAAAGTCACTCAGTGTAGATGCCAGAAATGACCATTGTGTAGAGATATAAAATGCAGAGAAGTTAATGAAGATTTAAGAAAAGATATCCTTAATAAACATTATAAAGAAGATAAGTAATAATAATGCTTAAAGGTAATGCTCAGATGCTAACATTGTAAAACAAATTTGCTATCTCTTAATTGCAATTAATTTTTCCCCTCAAAGATTTAAGTAATTTGCAGATATATAAGTGCAAGTCTATACAGACAGTTTAAGTCAATAACCCCTTTATATAATTCAGAATGTAAAGACATAATAAAACTCTATATATAACATGCTTCTCTGAGCTTATACTCTATAAGAAGCATTGTGTAGCTTTGTTTCTAATGAACAGAATAAGAAACTCTGAGTTCTTATAATCACTAATTTAGAATAAAAGCAGATTCTTTACCTTTTAACACTACTAAAACTATTAAAGAAATGAACTGCAACATTCTTAAAGATCACTGAAGTTACAATATACAAGACCTGATATGTGTATAACTAACTCATTAGTTACATTGCAGATTATATCTGTTGAGTACAGCTGAAAATCACTTTATAGAAGTGCAAACTAGTCACTGCCATAAAAGTCTGTCAAGATAAACTCAAGAATTACTATAAGGGCTCTCAGGCAAGTCAATAACAGATTTACAACCTTACAACAGTTTTAAACTCATTCTGTAAGATGATTAAATATAGAGTAATTTTGATCTTATTCTCTACTTATTTATAGCTAATGCACAGTAGAGAAAGAAGGTAATTAAAACTTAAGAGATTAAACAAAATTAACAATTTCAGAACTACTACAATCTACATTACTTTAAATATAAGAGTCTAGCAGCAATCTTAAGCATCTCTGTAGATCACTTACAGTATCTAAATCTCAATGCACTAATTAGATAAACAGAGCTGAAAGATTAACAATAAATAGATAATTAAGATGATATCTCTAAATATCTCTTCATACTGATTAACTATGTCAACAATTCACTAAAGATAATGCTTAAAGATAATGCTGATATAAGCTTTTTAACTAATTGCATAATTAGATTTAAAGCATTAACTACAGCAATCTTAAAGATCTCTCTTAAATGGCAAGAGATATTCTGACAGTATATATCTCTGAAGTAGATGTGAAACACATTTTCAATATAGTTAGAGACATCTGCAACTGACAATATAAACATCTAAGTGCTGAGATAATACAAATGCTCTGTCTAATTAAATACTACAAGTGAAGCACCTTGTTAAATAATTCAGTCAATAATGATGACAGTGATAAGAATGTCAGTACTACTGAAATTTAAGTCTGTAAAGCCTTCATTATAGATGAGCTGACTATAACTGACAATGAAGAAGCTTACAAGTTTATAAAGACTTCTCAACAATAAAGACTTGCCTCTACTAAGCACAAGGCAACATTAATAAACAGTAACAGTAATAATAAGTCTGACAAGAACAATATTAAGAGTCTGAAAGTAAATAGACTTACTGAGATGCATCAGATAAGGTTTAAAGAGCAGAAAGATAATTTTAATAATTTTATTATAATTAATACTGAGTCAGAGAACAGTGAGCAGTATAATTTGAAAATTTCTTCCTCTGCAGATGATCTCAACAACTCTCTCACTTCAGTATAAAACACTTAAGTCTTAAAGAGAACAACTACAGTTAAACAAGATAAGCAACCTGTGAATTTAATATATAAGCAGTGCATTACTGTTAGTGTTAATTAGTCAGTAGTGCTGTCTGCTGATTAGCACTGTGTTGCTTTGCAAGATTAACTACAGGTGCAGGCTATAAAACTGAAGAGAGTGTACAGTCTTTACAAATTCTAGACTTGACACTTTGACATTATCTTTTTACAATATCTTTTTATATCTTGTGTTTCTTTCTAGATACAATTTCTAAGATATACACTACATTTAATGTATAATATTAGAGTCTCTGCAATAGTACTTTAGCTAATTACTTAAACATACAGTTAAATAACATTGTATCTTACTATAAAGACAATCTAATGTACAGAGTATACTTCTAACAGGTAATCAATGTAATTGTAAAGAATTTCAGTTTAACAGACAATATCTAATTGTGCTAATCAGTCTCTAATTATTCACTGCAAACATATTCTGTAGTGCTGATAAACTGCAATTAGAATAGCAGCATTACCTTTCAGCCTTAGCTCTAAAATGTAGAGGTAATACTAAGCAGATCTAACTGTATTTAATTAGCTCAGGGTCTATATAGATACCTCAGAGTCAACTCAGTTAATTATAGAATACTGAGTCCTTAAAGATGCTGAATCTATAAGTTAAATCTGAGGCTATGAATCTGACCTGACTCAACTCATCTGTCAGTCTAAGTGAGTGAGACTATAACTACTAAGTCATAAAGGCTAAAATTAGAGGGTGTCTACACTTAATATATAAACCCTGCACTATGAACATATATAAGATTATACAGTTATGTAAGTGCTTTAAATGTGAGTTTTTCTCATCTTTTAGCAGTATTTTATAATTATATAGTTAATGTACAAACAGTATATTAGCTTTTTACATAGAAAACACATTAAGAAAAATATTATATTCCTTTAGCAACTTAACAGTAAGGTTAATATATTTCTTTACTGTAAGAGCCTTTTTAATATCTCTTAAAGTCACAGTAAGTACTTTTATAAAATAGTACTTAATTATATATGAAAGAAGGCAGCATTTATTACAGTAGTATTTAAAGACGATAAAGAAGTTATTTCAGAAATCTTTATATTTAAGAAAATAAAAAGCAGTACTTTGAAAGAATGTTAATTATAAAATAATAGAAACTCAGGTATAATTGATAATTTATAAACAGTAATTAACTTAAAAACAGTGAGGCAATAATTAATACTGTGTATAAAGTTAAAGATTAAGATGTTAGCCTTTTAATAAATGTATAAGTTGTGTAAGTGTAGGTACTGGCTGATTTGATGCTTGTAGTGATTATAATATAATCACTATAAGCAGTATTAACATTATACTTATTCTGTATTACTCTTATATCTTGACTTGTAACATTAGCTCTTCTCTCAACATTTTCATCTCTAAAAACCTTAACCTTTCCTTCATGCCTTTCTCTTATATTAAAAAGAAGACTTTTTTATCATTCTGTTGAAATTTCTTAACTAATTGTATTATTGAGTACAGAGACTTTATAATGAAATCTTATAGTTATTGTGTTTTAAATAGTTGTTTTTACTTTATATTGAGAGAGTTAGACAAGTGTAAGTACTGTATTCAGTTAGAAAACTCTTACAATCTGACTATCTCATCAGTTAAGCTTAATCATGTAAAAGAGGAGCTTTATAGACTCTATAAAAAAAAGAACTAAAAGTGAAGAAAGAGAGACTTTATAAACAAATCACCTTTCTCTTAAAGTATTAAATGTATCTAATAGATACTGAGCTTTGTAACATTAAGAAGCTAAAGAGAGATAAGTATACTTAGACTGAGACTCCTATTCAGTCTATAACTCTTTTCTCTGAGGTTTTTACAGCTGAGAATCTTAATCTTACACTTTCTTTCTTTAATTGATCTATTTTAAGTTTCAGCAACAGAATTCCTGTAGCAGAATTAAATAATGAGTAAGGTTTTCTTCTAATTTCTAGATATTGAATATGAGAGTCATTATACCAGCTGGCTTACCAGCTGTGCTCAGATAGTCACCTGCTTTAGAACTAGTGTCTCGTTGCAGAGATTGTCATACACTTCATATGACTTCCACTACTAACACTTAAGATATAACCATTGATTACCATACTCATTATATTCATTAGAGAGCATATCATCTAGTTGTTCAGTCACTTGCCTGAAGGAGATCAACATAGCCCTGCCTATTCAATAGGTTATGAGCCCGGTCAGCGCAACTGAAATTGCCACACCTAACCCCTTAACACACTGAGTCCATTGACACACTGAATCCATCAACCTACTACACACACTATCAACAACCATGGCATCAGCGGATGAACAAAACGATCATGTTCATACAAGACAGGTGATATTGACTGAATTTGACAATTGAGGAAGGTGGTTGAGCAACACCAAGGCAAGCATGCAAGAGAAGAGTGTTTGAGACTTAACAGGAAATGGAACAGCCTCTCAGCAGACACAGGCAGTCATGGAAAAGGCTAAAGAAACAACTTTAAGAATCATATTGAAATCCATTGACGACAACCTTTTTTGTATGATTGAAGGCATTGACGAAATAGCAGAGATTTGGGACAAGCTCAGGACTACATGCTTGCAGGTTAACTAAAGAGTGATATACACCATTCTGAATGAGTTTTTTGAATACACTGCAGCAAACAAAGCAAAGGGCTACACTAAATCAGTCAACACAATATTTGAAGACATTAAAAGCCTAATTAAGAGACTCAAGTCAGCTGTACAAGAAGACAGAGACATATAAAATGACATTCACATTGTTATTGCCCTTAAAGCTCTTGCCCCAGAGTATGACATTAACAAGGCTCACATCACCACATCAAAAGAGATACAGGTATGAGAGGTTCAGCAATACCTGGTGTCTGAGGAAGTACAAATCAACTCTGACTGCCTGGTAGATGTTGAGCCAGAACTAGTGATGGGTATGCAATATAGGGGGAGACCAGAAGGCTGAAACAACTCATACAAAATTAGAAGAGGTCATGATGATGACAGGGTATACTACAACTGCAGAAAACCTGAACATCTAATGCAGGATTGCTGTCAACCCAATAGGAGACCTGACTTGAAACAACAACTTGACAACAATGCTAAACTGTTCATACAAAACAAGTGTCTCAAGAACTGCCTCAACAGGGTCACTAACATGAGTTCTGATGACAATAATGAGAGTAAGGAAGAAGGAACAAGACTATCATTGAGGATGACTAGACAAAAGCAGAAGCTACCTGCTGAGAATAACTGCTGATATGTTGACACATGTGCAGTGCAGCATATCACCAATCAATTGAATCTGTTTGAACCGTCATCATTCTATGAGGAGAACCATGAGTTTGAAGCAGTGAATGATGAGGTGTTATATTGCACAAAGAAGGGAACAATAGCAATTCCCACTGATCCTGAATTGTTCATACAAATATGAGATGTTTGTTATGTTTCAAAGGCATCTGCTAACCTCATCTCAATGGGTATTTTGAAGAGGTGTGGATGGTCATACTTGAATGAAGGTAGTCACATGCTACTAATTAAGGAGACTTCCACCAAAGAGACTGTCACCATTAAGGCAAAGCTTACCAAACAGAACATCTACTGTTTGGTGGTGTACAGAGCCAAGGAGGTCATTATGTCATTACATGATCAGAGTAGACCTACCCATCTAATGAGCACAACTTCAATGCAACACCTATAGCATCAGAGATTTGAGCATGCAAGCCATGCAAGAATTAAGCTAGCATTCATCATGATAAACAAACTACTTCTGAATCAGGTGAATGAATTGTATAAAGCAATCAATGAATCTGCAAGTGATTCTGAACACCTAAGTCTGAACAATTCTGAACACCTAAGTCTGAACAATTCTAAATGTCTAACTCCAGATGTGGAATCCCGCTCAGCAAAAGGCAAAAGCAAAAGCAACCACATTATTGAACCTCTCACAGCATTACAAGCAAATGGAGACCTTACAAAGGTGTGCCAGCTGTGTGTGCAAAGCAAGCAGACAAGAATCATTCAACATACCTCTATGAGAACCATGAAGAGAATACTGAAACAACTACACTCAGATCTTTGAGGACTACATGATCCTGAATCCTTAGGAGAATCTTTGTACACTGAGGTATTAGTGAATGACTACTTTAAGAAGTCATGGGTTGAATTTCTAAAGATGAAGAATGAGTTCTATGACTGGTTTACATGCATGATTCTGAAGCTGGAAAGGCTTACTGATGAAGAACTTGCGCACCTACATGTTGATGGAGGGGGAGAGTATATTAGCCATGCACTGTTACACTGGTGTAAGACTAAAGGGATTTCCATTAAACACTCAGTGCTATACATTCTGAAACATAATTCAGTAAGTGAACAGACCTGGAGAACACTTCATACAATGAAGGACTCTCTATTACTGAACATCAATTTACCTAATGTCTTTTAGGCTAAGGCAATACTCACTGTGAACAAGCTGAAGAACTTACTACCAGCATTAAAGAGGGACAAAGTTCTGAACCACACCTTTATCAGTGTATGACTCAGTGTGGCTCACCTACACATCTTTGGCAGCATTGCCTACATCCATATTTCTAAGAAGAAGAGGATTAAATCTGACATTAAACATACTTGAACCGGCATATTTCTGAAATATACTGAATCTATCAAGAAATATAGAATATAGAGTCTGCAACAACACTCAGTTCATGAGATGTCATCAGTCACTATTGATGAGTCAACATCTGAAGCATACCTGCTTAACAAGTTCCCTTTACACTCTATCAGAACTAATAATGCTAATTGTACTGCTCCAGACACATCACATTGCAGAGGCTGACCACACCTTGAAAAACCAACACAACAAAACACTGAGGAGGTAATGAAGTTGTACAAAGCTGTGAATACAGGTGTGACTGCCACACCTGCCTTAAGTTACAGAGGGAGCACTCAGAGTAAGACTGTGAGAGTGATTATTCTCAAGATCAGCTGGGGACATCCTAGAGAGAATGTTGAGGAGCCAATAATTGATGTGGCAGAGTCAGGCAAATGGGGCATTCTCACACTGGCAAGGGAAGATGCTTGAGCTGGAAGTCTCACTGACCCAAAGTTACACACTTATAGAACAGTGAGGAATAGCTGTTGTTCACCTGGCCTAACAGCTGTGAATAATCCATACAAACCATATGTGAGGGAAAGAGCTGACTTAAATATAATCAAGTTAGTAGCTACTCAAGACCCAATAGGTTACAGCACACAAAAGGTGTTATACTTAAGAGATGAGGTTCTTTAAGAGAGTATAATGATGAGCAGATTCTAAGTATTGCATAAAGAAGTAAAACTCTTGCACCCTATGAGATCAGTAGCTGGTGAAAACACACTATGTAATCAATTGAGGCCAACAGAGTCAGACATTAAAGAGGTATACATTTCAAACAAGAGGCTTAAGCTGATGAGTCTAGAGAAGACCAGTTTGTACAAAAAGATAGAAGAACTGAAGACCTACAGAGAGGCACTATCTGACCTTATTCATAGAAGGGGATGGTGAGATGCTATTCAGACTGAACTGGAAAGCTTGCAGTCACATGGCATATGGGAGCTCAACAAGCTACCAGAAGGACAAAAGCCTATTGGGTGCAAATAAGTATTCAAGATCAAGTACAATGAGAATGGACTAATAGAGAAGTACAAGGCCTGTCTGGTTGCTCAAGGATTCTTGCAACAAGAGAATATTGACTATGAGGAAACATTTGCTCTGACTGTACAAAAGGAATCACTGAGATTGTACCTCACTATTGTTGCTGCCATGAACCTAGAACTGCATCAAATGGACATTGTGGCAGCCTACTTAGTCAGCGATCTAGAAGCAGAAGGACAGGAGATTTATATGAGAATTTCAGAGGGAGTGGATATACAACAAGGATGTACAGAGTTCATATAGTGAATTGTGAAGAGCTTGTACAGATTGAAGCAATCAGCACACTTATGAAACAAGAAGTTAATCTCATTCTGGAAGGATCAAGGGTATAAGCCTATGCTAGCAGACAGGAGCATTATGGTCACTTTATACAAGTCAGGATTCATTATGGTCAGCATCTATGTGGATGATCTTCTCATTGCAGCAACATCACTGGAACTCATCAAGGAAGTCAAGGGAGTTCTCAGCAAGGAATTCAATATGAAGGACCTTGAAGAAGCCAGAATGATTATTGAAATGCAGATCATTCACCACCAACTTAAGAGGTTATTGATGCTGGATCAGGCTTCATACATTCAAGATGTACTACAGGAAGAAAGCCTACTATCTTGTAACTCAGTATCAATTCTAATGGTGCCAGGATTATACATCACTTTGAAGGACAACAGTGATAGTAATTCAACAGAAATCACTGCATATTAATGCATGATAGGAAAGCTTCTGTACATTTCCTGTGAAACTCACTCAGACATCACCTTTGCAGTTAGCTGCTTGTCTCAGCAATGTTCAGATCCTCAAATTGGTCACACCAGAGCCATTAGAAGGGTTCTACAATATCTTAAGAGAACAATGAACCTAGAAATCCACTACAACAGTTTGTACAATGACACACAACATCTACTAACCACCTTAGACTATGCAGACAGCAACTTCACTGGAGACATCAGTGAAAGGAAGTTTATAATGAGATATTGTTTCTTCCTAGTAAGAGGTGTAATATCATGATGTTCAAAGAAGCAATGTACAGTCTCAACTTCCACCACTGAAGCTGAGTACATCACCATTGAACATGCTGCCAGGCAAGCAGTGTAGCTTCATCACTTCCTTATTGAACTACCTATGGACCAGTCACCAGCATTTGTACAAATTTTGAGTGATAATCAGACCAGCCTGAACCTTGTTAAGAACGCTGAGTACCACAAATGAACAAAACACATTGACATCCAACATCACTATGTTAGGGAGCTGGTTCAGGATGACTACATACACATGAAATAAGTATTCACAAAGGAACAACTTGTGAACAGATTCACTAAAGTGTTGCTACAGCCAACATTCATTAAACATTGAACGAAATTGGAAGTAATGCCTATCATACACAACCAACGTTCAATGAACAATGAGAAGAACTAGAATTGCAACAGCAGAAGCGCACTGTATAAATGTAACACCTCATCAATCATTTACAATGACACCTTATTACAGATCAGTTAGGAAGGGATGTCTTTAAGGAAGTGTTCAGACTATTGATCTCACTCTTTTCCCACTGGGTTTTTAATGAGGAGATCACTGAGTGCTCTTGAGCAGCAGAGGATATATAGACTACAGAGTTCATGGTGTTAGGAGGAGCAGCAGTATACTGACTCAGGGGGAGTATTGAATATGGGAGTCATCATACCAGCTGCCTTACTGACTGTGCTCAGATAGTCACCTGCTTTAGGACTAGCGTCTCATTGCAGAGATTGTCATACACTTTGTACAACTTCTACTACTAACACTTAAGATATAACCATTGATTACCATACTCATTATATCTATTAGAGAGCATATCATCTAGTTGTTCAGTCACTTGCCCTAAGGAGACCAATGTAGCCCTGCCTATTCAATACTAGATGTTTTCTGCTGTTTTATAATCTTTTTATTTTACTAAGAAGTATAAATGATCATTAATCTTCTGTTTATTCAGTATCTTTTCTATCTTAAACTCAATGTTCTAACTCTCAGAGTTGATCTCAGGTGGCATTTCTTGTACTGATATTTCTGAGTCTACAGGTTTAAGTAGGGAAATATAAAAGATCAGATATATTTACATCTGCAGAGAAAGTTTAAGTTTATAGTTAATACTTTCTTTTACTTCTTTAATCAGGAATAATTCTAGCTTAATGTAATCTAACTTACTATTAAGTCATTAAGTCTTAATGTTTTGTCAGAGAAGATATACTTTATTTTTCTTCTTAAGAGTAGGTTTCTTCTCTCTCTTCTTATTATAATATAAGACTGACTCTTCTAAATAGAACTGTATATTTCTTTATAACTGTTTATATAGATTCTTTAATTAATTCATCTTTATACTTGTCTTTTAAGCTATACTAACTAGTTCTCTTACTTTGTAGATGTTGACATAAATCTGTAGTTTATAAAGAACAGTAAGACTTCTGTTGTTTTCATTCTAGCTGTATTATATACTAGTTAAGTGATGAGTAGAAGATCTACTCAATTGTCTTACTGATAGTTAATATAACAGTATAGATACTGTTTTATTATCTAATTTAATCTCTCAGTCTGTTTATCTGTTTGTAAATGATACACTATTAACAGTTTGTAATGAACTTCTAGCTGATTCATCAGAAATTTTCAGAACTTTAAAATAAATAGCTTATTTCTATTCAATATTACTTTATCTGATATTTTATAGTTTGCTGTCAACACTTTTAGAAATGTGTATACTAGTTCTTCTACAGTTAAACTTTTTTTATATAGAAGGAAATATTCATACTTTATTAATCTGTCTATAACTATCAGTATGAAGTTATATAATATCTTAATTAACAGTTCTCTTAATCTGAGTAGCTTAACTACAAAGTTTAGTGCTATGCTTAATTATAATTAAAGTGATGTTTTTAATGATTTTAGCAGTCTGTACAGCTTATAGTGATTTATTTTAATTCTTCAGCAAATATTACACTTCTGTACCTCTTCCTCTACTTTTTTCCTTATATACAGAAAGTAGCAAATTCTAGTCAATCTCTTAAGTGTTTTCTCAATTTCTAATGTCTATTTATCACTGTAAAATGGGTTTCTCTCACTAGTTTTCAGTGTAAAACATCTAATACATAGATTAATCTGTTAAAAAGTAAAAGGCTAGTCTATTTCTTAAAGCTTAAATAATTACTAATGTTGTTTAGAATTTGTTGTGCAGATTTGTCTTTCTTAAGTGCTGTTTTAACTTTTTCTTCAAAGTTGTTATTCTCTGTTGAATATGAGAGTCAATATACCGGCTCAGCAGTACATTGTTCACTTTAGAACTAGCATCTTGTTGCAGAGTTTATTGTACACTTTGTACAGTCTTGACACTGTACTCTTACCATACTTGTCATATCAAACATAGTGTATATGAACATGCTACTCAAGCTACTCAATCATTGCCTCACTAGATTGATGTAGCCCTGCTTGTTTATCAGATTATGAGTCTGGACAGTGCAACTGAAATTACCACACCTAACTCCTTAACACACTGAGTCCATTGACACACTGAATCCATTAACCTACACACACACCATTGACAACTATGGCCTCAGTGAATGAATGAGATGACTGTGTTTGTACAAAACAAGTGATATTGACTGGATTCAACAATTAAAGGAGATGGTTGAGAAACACTAAGGCAAGTATGCAGGAAAAAGGAGTATGAGACTTAACAGAAAATGAAACAGCTTCTCAGTGAACACAGGCAGTCATGAAAAAGGCTAAAGGAACAGCTTTAAGAATCATATTGAAATCTATTGACAACAACCTTTTTTGTATAATTGAAGGCATTAACAAAATAGCAGAGATTTGAGACAAGCTCAGAACTACATGCTTGCAGGTTGATTAAGGAGTGATATACATCATTCTGAATGAGTTGTTTAAATACACTGCAGCAAACAAAGCAAAGGGCTACATCAAATCAGTCAACACAATATTTGAAGATGTCAGAAGTCTAATCAAGAGACTCAAGTCAGCTGTATAAGAAGACAGAGACATATAAGACAACATTCACATTGTTATTGCCCTTGAAGCTCTTGCCCCAGAGTATAACATTAATAAGGCTCACATCACCACATCAAAAGAGATACAGGTATGAGAGGTTCAGCAATACCTGACATCTGAGAAAGTACAAATTAACTCTGACTGCCTGATAGGTGTTGAGCCAGAACTAGTGATGGGTATGCAATATAGAGGGAGACCAGGAGGCTGAAACAACTTGTATAAAATCAGAAGAGATCATGATGATGACAGAGTATGCTACAACTGCAGGAAATCTGAACATCTAATGCAGGATTGCTGTCAGTCCAATAGAAGACCTGACTTGAAATAATAACTTGACAACAATGCTAAACTGTTTGTATAAAACAAGCATCTCAAGAACTGCATCAACAAGGTTGCTAATGTGAGCACTGATGACAATAATGAGAGTGAGAAGGAAGGAAAGAAGCTATCATTGAGAATGATTAGACAGAAGCAGAAGCTTTCTGCAGAAGACAACTGCTGATATGTTAACACATGTGCAGCTCAGCATATTATCAACCAGTTAAATCTATTTAAGCTGTCATCATTCTATAATGAAGAACATGAATTTGAAGTGGCAAACAGTGAAGTGTTATATTGTATTAAGAAGGGAACAATAGTGATTCACACTGATTCTGAATCAAGTGTACAAATACAAGATGTTTGTTATGTGCTGCAGGCATCTGCTAATCTCATCTCAATGAGTATTTTAAAGAGGTGTGGATGGTCATATTTAAATGAAGATGATCATATGTTATTAATTAAAGCAGTTGCCACTATCAGAGCTAAGCTTACTAAACAGAACATCTACTGTCTAGTGATATATGAGGATAAAGATGTTATTATGGCAGTGCAAGGTCAATGAAAAAGACCTACACATCTAATGAATGTAACTTCAATGCAACATCTATGACATCAGAGATTTGAGCACACAAGCCATGCAAGAATTAAGCTAGCATTCATTATAATAAACAGACTACTTCTGAATCAGGTAAATGAATTGTATGAAGCAATCAATGAATCTGCAAGTGATTCTGAACATTTAAGTCTGAACAATTCTGAACATCTAAGTCCAAACAATTCTGAATGTCTAACTTCAGATGTGGAATCCCACTCAGTAAAAGACAAAAGCAACTGCATCATTGAACCTCTTACAGCAGTGCAAGCAGATGAAGCTTCTCTGAGTGTGTGCACACTGTGCATTTAGAGTAAGCAGACAAGAATCATTCAACATACACTTATAAGAGCTACAAACTGAATTCTCAAACAGCTACACTCAGATCTTTGAGGATCTCATGATTCTGAATCCTTAGGAGAATCTTTGTACACTGCACTACTGGTAGATGACTACTTTAAGAAGTCATGGGTTGAGTTTCTAAAGATTAAGGACAGATTCTATAACTGGTTTATAGGCATAACTTTAAAGCTAGAGAAGTGTACTGGTTAAGAACTTGAGCACCTACATGTTGATAGAGGGGGAGAGTATATTAGCCATGCACTGCTATGCTGGTGCAAGACTAAAGGGATTACCATTAAACACTCAGCACTACACACCCTGGAGCACAGTTCAGTAAGTGAATGAACCTGAAGAACACTTTGTACAATGAAGAACTCTCTATTATTGAATGTTAAATTACCTAATGTCTTTTGGGCTGAGGTAATGCTTGCTGCCAATGAGCTGAAGAATTTACTATTAACATCAAAGAGAGATAAAGTTCTAAATCACATCATTACTGGTATACAACTGAGTGTAGCTCATATACAGATATTTGAAAGTGTTGCTTACATACATATTTCTAAGAAGAAGTGGATCAAATTTGACATCAAATGTACCTGAACCAGAATATTTCTGAGATATACAGAGTCTATAAAGAAATACTGAATATGAAGTCTGCAATAATGTTCAGTTTATGAGATGTCATCAGTCACTATTGATGAGTCAACATCTGAAGTCTATCTACTCAACAAGTTTCCCCTACATCCTATTAGGACTAAAAATGCTAATTGTACTGCTTCAGATGCACCACATTGTAGAGGTCAACTACACCTTAAAAAATCAATACAATGAAACACTGAGGAGGTGGTGAAGTTTTACAAAGTTGTGAATACAGGTGTGACTGCCACACCTGCCTTAAGTCATAGAGAGAGCACTCAGAGTAAGACTGTGAGGGTGATAATACTCAAGATAGACTGGGGATGTCCTAGAGAGAATGTTGAGAAGCTAATAATTGATGTGACAGAGTCAGGCAAATGGGGCATTCTCACACTGATAAGAGAAGATGCTCAAGCTGAAAGTCTCACTGACCTGAAGTCACACACTTATAGAACAGTGAGGAATAGCTGTTGTCTACCTGATCTAACAGCTGTGAATGACCTGTACAAACCATATGTGAGGGAAATAGCTGGCTTAAGTGTGATCAAGTCAGTAGCTACTCAAGATTCAATAGGTTGCAGCACACAAAAGGTATCATGCTTAAGAGATGAGATTTCTTAAGAGAGTATAATGATGAGCAGATTTTAAGTATTACACAAAGGAGTGAAACTCTTGCACTCTATAAAATCAGTAGCTGGTGAAAACACACTACATGATCAATTGAGGTCAACAGAGTCAGACATTGAAGAGATATACATTTCAAACAAGAGGCTTAAGCTGATGAGCCTAGAGAAGACTGATTCATACAAAAAGATAGAAGAACTGAAGATCTACAGAGAGGCACTATCTGACCTCATCTATAAAAGAGAATGGTGAGATGCTATTCAGACTGAACTGAAAAGCTTGCAGTCACATAATATATAAGAGCTCAACAAGCTACCTGAAGGATGAAAACCTATTAGATGCAAATGGGTATTCAAGATTAAGTACAACAAGAATGAATTAATAGAGAAATACAAGGCACATCTGGTTGCACAAGAATTCTCACAATAAGAGAATATTGACTATAAGGAAACATTTGCCTCAACTGTATAAAAGGAATCTCTGAGAATATACCTTGCTATTGTTGCTGCATTGAACCTCAAATTACACTAAATGAATGTTGTAGCAGCTTACTTGATCAGCAATCTAGAAGTGAAGGGACAGGAGATCTATATGAGAATTTCAGAGGGAGTGAATGTACAACAAGAATGTACAGAGTTTGTATAACAAATTGTTAAGAGCTTGTACAGATTGAAGCAATCAGCACACCTATAAAACAAAAAACTGGTTGCATTCTGAAAGAATTAAGGATATAAGTCTATGCTAGCAGACAGAAGCATTATGGTCACTTTATATAAATCAGAATTCATCATGATCAGCATTTATGTGAACAATCTTCTCATTGCAGCAACATTACTGAAACTTGTCAAGGAAGCTAAAGCAGTTCTCAGCAAGAAGTTTGATATAAAAGATCTCAGAGAAGCTCAGATAATTATTGAAATGCAGATTATACATCATCAACTTAAGAGGTTACTAATGCTGAATTAAGTGTCATACATTCAAGATGTACTACAGGAAGAAAGCCTACTATCTTGTAACTCAGTATCAATTTCAATGGTGTCAGAATCATACATCACTTTGAAGGATGACAGCAATAGTGATTCTACTGAAATCACTGCATATCAATGTCTAATAGAAAAGCTTCTATACATCACCTGTGAAACTTGCTCAGACATCACCTTCATGATTGATTGCTTGTCTCAGCAATGTTCAGATCCTCAAATCAGTCACATCAAAGCCATTAAAAGGGTTTTACAATATCTTAAGAGAACAATGAATCTAGAAATTCACTATAACAGTTTATATGATGACACACAACATCTACTAACCACCTTAGGTTACACAGACAGCAACTTCACTGAGGACATCAGTGAACAGAAGTCTATAATGGGATATTGTTTCTTTCTAGTAAAAGGTGTAATATCATGATGTTCAAAGAAGCAACATACAGTCTCAACTTCTACTACTGAAGCTGAGTACATTACCATTGGCTATGCTGCCAGGCAAGCAGTATGGCTCTAACAGTTCCTTATTGAACTACCTATGAATCAACTGCCAGCATTCATACAAATTTTGAGAGACAACCAGGCCAGCCTGAACCTCATTAAGAACACAGAGTACCATGAACAAACAAAACATATTGACATTCAACATCATTATGTTAGGAAACTGGTACAGGATGACTACATACACATGAAATAAGTATTCACAAAGGAACAACTTGTAGATAGATTCATCAAAGTGTTGTCACAGTCAACATTCATTAAACATTGAATGAAATTGGGAGTAATGCCTATCATACATAATCAATGTTCAATGAATGATGAGAAGAACTAGAATTGCAACAGCAGAAGTGCACTGTATAAATGTGACACCTTATCAATCATTTATGACAACACCTTATTATGAATCAGTCAGGAAGGGATGTCTTTAAGAAAGTGTTCAGACTATTGATCTCACTCTTTTCTTACTGGGTTTTTAATGAGGAGATCACTGAGTGCACTTGAGTGGCAGAGAATATATGAACTACAGGGTTCATAGAATCAGGGGGAGCAGTATACTGTCTCAGGGGAAGTGTTAAATATGGGAGTCAATATACTGACTCAGCAGTACATTGTCTGCTTTAGAACTGGTGTTTTGTTACAGAATTTGTTATACACTTTGTACAGTCTTAACACTGTACTCTTACCATACTTGTCATATCAAACATAGTGTATACAAACAAGCTACTCAAGCTACTCAATCATTGCCTTACTAGATTGATGTAGCTCTGCTTGTTTATCATTCTCTACTTATATTGTAAGGCTGTATTTTCTGTTGTACTTCATTATCTTATGTTTATTTATCTAAAGTATTATATAGTTAACAACAGGTTTATCTCAGAGATAGTCTGCTTTTCAGCTAAAAGTGTTCATTTTAATATTCTCTGATTCTTTTTCATAATGAATTCAGAAATTGTACTGCAACAATTTCTTCAATTAATGTACTTATCTTTAATTTAAGACTTTTGTTGTTATATAGTATAGCAGATTCTTATAATCTGTAAATACTTAAACCTCATATTTTAATCTCTTTAAATACACTCACTACTGCTTAAAGGCATTAACTATAGCTAATAGCTCTTTATTGTATATTTTATAGTTCATTTCAGCGGTCTGAAACTTTTATAAATAGAAGACTATTAGATATAGACATCTTTTATTATTTAATTAGCTGATATATACTTTTATTGCTTCATCTAATGTGTTTATCTGAAGTGTTATAGGTTTCTCAGGGTCAAAACTTGTAAGAATTGATTAAGAAGTAAACCTCTTCTTCAACTTAATTACGCTGCACCATGGGTTGGGTTTTTTTTGGGTTGGGTCAAAATGGGTTGGGTTTGGGTTGGGTTTGGGTTGGGTTTAACCCAGTGAAATTACTAAAAATACACTATGAAGATCTAAAAAGCAAAGAGCGAAAGAAGTACTATTGACGACCATATTAGAAGGTGAGAAAACAGCCTTATTAAACGGCAAGAAACAGCCTTATTAGAAGGTGAGAAAGAAGGCGAGAAAATGACCATATTAGAAGATGAGAAAACGACCATATTAGAAGGCGAGAAAGCGATCATATTAGAAGGTGAGAAAGCGACCATATTAGAAGGCGAGAAAACGGCCTTGTTAGACGGCGAGAAACGGCCTTATTAGAAGGCGAGAAAGACGGCGAGAAAACAGCCATATTAGACGGCGAGAAACGGCCATATTAGAAGGCGAGAAAGCGATCATATTAGAAGGTGAGAAAACAGCCATATTAGACGGCGAGAAATGGTCGTATTAGAAGGCGAGAAAGCGACCATATTAGAAGGTGAGAAAACAGCCATATTAGACAGCGAGAAACGGTCATATTAGAAGGCGAGAAAACGGCCTTATTAGACGGTGAGAAAGCATGTGAGAAAGCGACCATATTAGAAGGTGAGAAACGGCCATATTAGAAGGCGAGAAAACGGCCTTATTAGACGGTGAGAAAGCATGCGAGAAAGCGACCATATTAGAAGGTGAGAAACAGCCATATTAGAAGGCGAGAAAACGGCCTAATTAGACGGTGAGAAAGCATGTGAGAAAGCGACCATATTAGAAGGTGAGAAACGGCCATATCAGAAGGTAAGAAACGGCTTTATTAGAAGGTGAGAATGGCCTTCACTCTCAGACTGACTGACTACCATAAAGACTACTATAACTATTTGTATGTACTGGGTTAACCCAGAATTCTCTGGGCTTGGGTTAATGGGTTGGGTTTTTTCTGGGTTGGGTTTCCTCTGTTGTAACCCAACCCAAAACCCAACCCAAACCCAACCCAAACCCAACCCATGGTGCAGCGTAAACTTAATAAAGGCTTTTTCAGCTTCAGTCAATTACTGAAACTTCTAATTCTTCTTAATCATTTCTATTAATAATTTTGCAATTTTCAAATACTTCTTGATAAATTTTCTATAGAAATTTGCAAATTTAAGAAACAATTGTACTTTCTTAATGCTCATCAGTGTTGATCATTTTACTATAAATCTAATTTTTTCTGAGTTCATCTGAAGGTCTTCAGGGGTTACTATAAACTCTAAGAAGTGTATCTTTTATATATATAGAACACACTCTTTCTCAGTTTTACTCTTAGATTTATGTTCTTTAACACTTGTAAAACTAGATGTACTTATTTAATGTGATCTTTCTTTATCTTTAAGTATATTAAGATGTTGTCAAGATATACTACTATAAATGAGTTCAGATACTCTCTTAACACATTGTTAATAAATGCTTAAAAGATAGTGAGTGTGTTAATAAGTCTAAATGGTATAACTAAATACTTATAGAGTTTTAATCTTGTTTAAAATGCTGTTTTTCACTTATTTTCTTCCTTAATCTGTATCTAGTTAAAGGTGTCTAATATATTAAACTTTATAAATCACTAAGCTCTCTGAAATTTATTCTAAAGTTTTAATATCAATAATAACAGGTAGTTATTCTTTATTGTAATATTGTTAAGAGCTCAATAGTTAATACACAGTTATAACATTTCATTAGCTTTTAGTATAAAAAATATTGAATAATCTACTGATAACTGAAATTCTTATATGAATTCTTTCTGCAAGTTCTCTTTTAAGTATTCTGATAATGTATTCATTTTCTGAGGTGATAATGAATAGATAGACTGTTTTAAGGGTTTTTTTTCTTTCTTCAGTCTAATTTTATAGTTTCAGTTTTAATGTTTCAGTAATACTGTATTGTTGCTTCAATCTGTAAACATTTCTCTGAAGTTGTTATATTCTTCAAAAATAGATAACTTAATAACAGAGTCTTAGTTCTTTAAAACTAATCTACTCTACAGTATTTAAGTATTAGAGTTCTTTAGTTCTCTATGCATCTCTTCTACTGTTATAGTAAAGACTTTTACATCTTTAGATAAGTATGTTATTAGATATAGCTTCATTGAAGTTAATTCTTTTATGAAGTATATCTCATTTTTGACTTAATTAATTATTGAATTAGTCTTTTATAGCTATAATATATCTAGAACTATATCACTGTCTGATTACTTCATCATATTAAACTGAATTTTCTTTCAGTGTTGTACTACTTAAAGATAAATAATAGCTGTTTTACAGTCTATAAGTTCTTTGTTATATTTTACTAAATTCTTATTAAATCTATACAGTCAGTACTGCTGACTGAGATTCTTTATTTGTATCAAGATCTTGTGTTTCTTTATAAAATCTGATAATAGAAAATTTCCTGTACAGCCACTATTAATCAGTAGTTGCACTGCATAATCATTAATCTTAACTCAGATTTGAAAGCTTTTCAGGTTCTCTGCTGCATTATACTTACAGTCTGAAGACTTCTGAGTAGATGTCTCTAATAGCCTTTTATCTAAAGAGCTTTTCTTACACTTCTTTAATGTATTTAAAGTTTTCTAACTTAACTTATTGCTGTAGATTATTTTGTAAATCTTATCTGATGTATTCTGCTTTTAAAGCTTAGACTCTTGTTTACAACTTCTCAGAATTGTGAGCTTTTTCAGAAGTTACATATTCTTCTTCAGTTAGGAGGTGAGATTTCTTTAAAGAGTGTTTTTAAACTATATCTCAGAGTGTCTTTAAGAGAGTAATCTCTCTAGAGAGTCAGCTATCATTTATACATTCTTTATTTAGTATTACTTTTTAGATTCTTTCTTTCACTTATTGCATCTGATGCTTAAATTTTGACTCTCATTTCTGAAGCAGTGTGAGGCTATAGCACCTTCTATTTTAAGAAGGTGTATGGCAGGGTCTGTAACAATGTGAGGTAGAACAAGATACATATATAGTCTGTATATATGATAGAACTAATAACTAAGGAGAGAAAAAGGAGTGAGTGCAGAGTTTTACTGTACACTGCTAAGTCACTTAGTAGGCACTAGACTCAATATATTACTGTATTATAACAATTGCCTTCCCCTCTAGATGCTGGTCTTCAGCACTGTAGAAATTATAGGTTTTTATAGTAGTGTATATAATTGTTGTAGTGTGATAATGTTGCTAAGCTGATGCTTTATTGATGTTGTGACTGTGAAGTGAATATGGCTGCATTTCACACTAAGAGATTGATTATAAACTTTCTCATTCTCATCTTCAACTTCCATTCACATTGCTCTTTGTCAGCATCATCATTATATTTAAGCTTCACATTGCTCACTTTAGTTCTGTATAGATCTTGTTTGTTTTCTGTACAAAGATTTGCCTTTAAATTGTTCAGCATCTTTTAATGTCTGATGAGCATTATTAAGCATTCTCATCTCATCAAATTACACATCAGTGTAGTGCACACCTGTTACAACATCAGTGTGTTAATGACATTCTTTACACTTTTACTCATTTTTAAGCTGTTAAGTTGCTGCACTATGATGTTTCTTTCTTTCATATCAACATTAAACAATTCACCTTTTCTTATAAGTAGGCTTCTAATATGATGATGGTATTACTAATGTGTTTATAGGCACCTCATACTCTGATAGCTAGTCAGTTCACTGAGCTCCCACCTTATTTAAAGAAGTGAATGTGTTTGCAATGCTTTAAGAACCTCAATAAACCCCACTTCAACCCTCTAGACTGTGATAAAAAGGTTAATTAATGATGTACATACTGTGCTGAAGGACATAAAAGGTGCTATTCAGTATTTTTACACACCTTCTAGACACCAGCTGTACACTGACATTACTAGATTCTGATGAAGTATATCTTCTGTGTTAATGCTCTCAGGATGCTTGCTGAGCAGGCCTTCAACCTCAATAATGAGAATGCAAATATTGCAGGTGAGGTGTTGGGTCATTGTGTTTCTCAGTATATTAAATCTGTAATTACATTCCTCAACACAGCCTTAAAGTTCAGCAGTATTTTGCACTCAAAAAACTAAATTGATGTTGACATCATCACAATTGGCATTTTTATACATATTGTTAAGGCACTGAAGGGAATTCAAGACATCTATTACTCTTAAGTAGGCTTCATTTCTCTTGTGTTCACTCAGCATTCTGATGGCACCTATTGTATGTACAACAGCTGACTCAGCTCAGATAAGCCTTTCCAGCATTCATATAGTCAGTTTAGATGAAGATAATGACATATCTGCCTTAAGTTTTTTTAACATCAACAACTCACTGAAGGAATATATCTCTAATGATAGCAACAATGCCAGTAAAGGTCTCAGCTTTCATCCTCACAAATGTAAGTCTACTTTCAAGATAAAGGTTAAAGACAAGGGTCACATTATCTCTGCATCAGTAATGAAGAAACAGACTGCTACAGCTGCAAAACTGAAGCTAAAAATTGCACTCAAGTCAAAATTAAAGTCTAAGATTAAGTCAGTTAAGTAAAGTCTGTTCTTAAAGAAGTGCAGAAAGTGCCTTCAGCTCTTTTTTATTGTAATGTCATTATTCTCTAATTCTTCAGGTGACTCTTTCTTATCACTGCCTCAGACTTCTACACTGAAAACTTTAAAGGTTAATCTTAAACTGAACTTTCAGTGCTTCTCAATCATTCTGTCTTTAGACAAAACTTTCAGTAGCAGTTTAACTCTGTTGTTCAGTGAGTCCTTCACATTAAAGAGTTCCAGCAAGCTGTTAAATAAGTGCAAGTGCAGGCTTACATCACTATTACACTATGAGCTCAAATGTGTAACAAAGTGTTTCAAGCATCTCAATGAAGTTAAAGCTTATAATGGCATCAAGACTCACTATTAAGAGATCTTTAATAATGCAGAGTGTTACATCACTACTCTCAGATCAGGAAAACCAGTTTGATTAGTGCCTCACTTTCTTTCAGATGAGACTCTAAGGTCTAAAATAAGCATAACAGATAATAAGATTATGCAGTACATTATGTTGCCTGCTTCATTCAGCATTACAGAGAATAAGTAGTTATAGCAGCATTGTACTAATGTATAGCTGTGTTCTTCTTTCTTTTCTTACTGAACTTATAATTTTAGATAGTTAGCTCTTGCCTTCATTACCTCTTTATAATGAAGAGAATTCAGTGATGTATTTGCAGTGTTAACACAGTGTTATCCCTGTGTCTCATAAGAAATGTCATAACAACATGTCAATAGAGCCTCAATAAAACCTGTAAAACCTTATAAGGAAAATCAGAAAAGAGTGTCTCTAGAGCAGTCTTAGAACTTCCTTTAACATTTTTATTATCAGTCTATTACTTCTTCATTAAATGCAGTATGCATCTCTTGCACTTCAGTCAGGTTTTCTTCAGGGACTCACTGATTATACTTCTCTAATCACCCTTTTCATTTCATCTTGTATCAAATTTCCTTCTTTCACATTTTCCTATCTATAATTTCCTCTATCTCATATTTCTCCCCATTGTCTATCAACTCTGATGGCTGTAGTAATAGCATGAATTCATCATCTTGTCACTGTGTATACAGTTCAAGATAGAAGACATGAAAGACATTATAAATTCAGTAGCTTGAGAGTAGAGTTAGCTGATAGACTTGCTTCTCAATTATATCATAAACTCTAAAGAGTTTAATGAACTTGTGAGATAGCTTCTGATTTGAGTGTTTCTGCCACAGATTCTTTGTTGAGAGCATAATTAAGTCATTTACAATATATAACTGAGGGGTGTATTTCTTGTTATAGTACTTGATCTGCATCTTGACAATGTTTGCCCAGCACTCTGACAGCACTTTATAAATGTTATGTATTCATTTCATCTGTTTGTTAGCAGCAGGCACCTCCTCCTTATAATCATTATTCTCAATATTATATTGAATTTGTAAGTGATAGCTATACATTGTAAAAAAGAAGCTGGTTCCTGTTGATGCCTGTATACCATTATTGTAAGCAAACTCAGTCAGTGATAATAAACCTGTTCAGTTATCTTGCTCATCTGAGCAGTAACAATGCAAATAATGCTTCAGGGTTTAATTCTAACATTCTGTCTGTCTATCTGTTTATAAATGAAAGGCTGTGCTAAGCCTGTGCTTCACCTTTAAGTGATAACATATCTTTAATCAGAATGCACTGGTGAAGACTGACTCCCTGTCAGAAACAGTGCCCTTTGATACTTTATATCAGCATACAATCTTATTAAAGAACAACTCAGTAAGCTCTACAGCAGTGATTGTCTTTGTAGTATAGATGTACTTCACCATTTTTGTGTAGCAGTCAACTACTACTAGAATTGCATTATAGATGCATCTCTTTCACTTACTTAGTGGCAGTTCTGTTATAAAGTTCATAGTGACCTCCTGTCACAGCTCTTCTAGTTGAGGAAGCACTTGCAACTCCTTATATAGATGATGTCTAAGTACCTTTACCCTTTGATAAACATCACATGATGCAATATAGTTATGGACATTCTTGCTTATATCAGGTCAGTAATACTTGTAATCAATCAATTTAAGAGTTCTGTCAATCTTAAAGTGTCTCACTAGAACATTGTTATAATGGCACTTTAGAAGCTCTGCTTTAAGAGACTCTTCTTTCAGGATATAGATTTGTCCCTGATGCATAAAAAGGTTGTTAAATATAGTTCACAGGTTAGACTTCTCAGTATATTCTCTTTGCTTACTCTGTTTCTTAACAGCCTTTCTCTACTTCTTCACAAATGGGTCTTGATCCTGAAGAGTTCAGATCAGATCTGTCAGGCCTTTACTAGAGGCATTTAATGCCATTTTATGTATAATGAGCTCTCTCATCATCACATGTGAGACAAGTTGTTTGCAATTAACAGTTTCAGCAACAAGATTAAGCTGCTCTTCAGCTACATTGCATATATATTGAGCTGACATCTTTTTATCACTTCTTTAGAGTTCATTTCTGAGTTCAGGGTTTCTATATCTAATAAAGTCTTTCACTCCAGCTATTACTCTTTCTATAGTAGAAGAGAATGTGAGTGCAAAGACAGATGCCATCATGATAAGCTTTCTCTGAAGTATAAAGAGAAGCTTCTTCACTATTTCATTGATGTCTTTATAGTCTGAGCATCTTGAGGGTGCATCAGCAGGGTTTGTCTTCCCTAATCTATGTGAAATGACAAAGTCAAGGGCAGTAAGCTTTATAGCTCATTATACTTGCCTGCTGTTTAAGGCTTTCACCTTCATAAAACCTCAAAGATTATTATAGTCAGTTAAGACCTTCACTGAGTGAGCACTACTCTTTAAATAGTGATGTCAGTGTTTAAATGCCTCTACAATAGTGAGAAGCTTCTAATTATGTGTCTCATAGTGATGCTTCACTGAAGTCATCTTCTGTGACCAGAAGGCTACAGAGTGTTATAGCTCAGTGACTAGCAGTTATAAAATGATTGTCACTATTGTGTAGTCTGAAGCATCAGTCTCTGCCCTGATCTTCAGGTTCAGGTCAAAGTGAATCAAGATTAGCACCATTGTAAAGATGTTACACAATAGGCAGAAAGCATTTACAGTCTTAAAAGATCACTCAAAAGGTTCTACCTTTCTCTCATTCTGACTGCCTTTCAGTAAGTCTGTCAGGGGCCCTGCAAGCTGGAAGTAATGCTGTATAAATTGACAGTAGAAGTTGGCAAATTCTAAAAAGACTTAAACTTTCTGAAAGGATTTGAGTACTGATCAATTCTTTATAGTGATGACCCTCTCTGAATTCATTGAGACACTGTTGACTGATATTATAAACCTCAAGAACTTCACTCTTGTGACAGAGAATTCACATTTCTTTAGATTGATGTAGAGTTGAAACTGCTGTAGTCTGATAAGAACTTCATGTATGTAGTCTCAGTGTTTCTCTAGCATTTTGAAGTAGATTAGAATGTCATCTAGATAGACAACACAAAACACATCTATCAGGCCTGCTAATGCTCAGTTAATATATGCCTGAAATGTCATCAGTGTGTTGGCAAGTCTGAAAGGCATAATCATGTATTCAAAATGACTGTAATGAGTGCAGAATGCTGTCTTTCACTCATTGCCTTCCTTAATATAAATTCAGTGATAGGCATTCTTTAAGTCTAGTTTAGTGAATAACTTGGCTCCACTTAACTGGTTCATGATTTCTTCAATCAGGGGCAAAGAGTGCTAATTCTTAATTATAACCTAATATAAACCTCAGTAGTCTACACATAAGTACAGGCCTTTATCTTTCTTAAGTATAAAAAGGATCAGAGCACCTGCTGAGCTATCAGAATGACAGATTCAATCCTTCACTAAGATGTTATTCAGGTATTCTCACAATACCTTCAATTCTGTAGTTGATAAGTTATATAAGAACTTATATAGTGGCTTCTTATTATTAAGATTAATAGCATAATTGCTTATCTTGTGTAAGGGTAGATGATCTGCATTTTCTGTTGAAAACACTTCTGTAAAGTCAGTGTACTCTTGAGGTAAAGACTGTCCTTAATCTACATTCTGTATATATACCATCTTACCTGCAGGCCCAGCCTATAGGACAGTGTAAACTACAGACTCTTTCTCTATAATTTATGTGAACTCTTCAGGGGTCTGAATCTCTAGAGAAGGCTTTTTCACCTTGAAGCACCAGTTCTTCACACCACAATTGATGTGTACACACTTCACCATCAGGGTCAGTAGACTGAGAATCAGAGCAGGATCAGTCTTATTCACAGTGTAGAAGGTGTGTTTACAGTCTTTAAACTGCCTTCAGGTGTTCTTTAATCAATATTTCACACAGTGAGCCTTATAGCAATAAATTCTCTGTTCATTCAAGAGTTGCAGTTGTGATAATGAGTCATTTATAGGTGTCAACTGATGCTCAATAACAAAGTGTTGAGATATAATGTTCACTTTCACACCAGTATCTAACAGAGCATTAGTAGTAATCAGTTCTTCATCAGTAATAACTTTCATTGATGTAATAATGCTGGACTTAGACTCTATCTTTATCTGTCACTCTGGCAGTGTTGAGTGAGTACTGAGACCTCTTCTTTTTTTGTTGCACTGACTGCAGAGATAGGTGTGTGGTTGAGGTTGTTCTTCTTAGAACAGTCCTTAATAAAGTGACCCTTTTCTTCACAAGAGAAACAGGCATTCCTTAGTGTTGAAGGTTTATTCTTTCTAGCAAAGTGAGACTTCTTTACAGGCCTTACCCCTGCATTATCTCTTCACTTCACTGGCTCATCATCAGCATTCAGTTGTTTTCCTCAATGAGTACTCAATGACTGACCTGATCAGCTTGAGTCTTTCATAAATTAAAAGTTCATTCAGATTTAGCTGCTACTCTTAAGGTTGTTTTCCAGGTGTGCTGCCAGTGCTATAAGGCTCTCTCAGGTTGTAGAGAGATTCTGATAGTTAGTTAGAGCCTTGCACAGTTTCAGCTGCAACTTTGTGAAGAAATGAGTCACCAATTGAGCCTCTGTATAAGAAGCCAGTTGAGCCTTCAGCTCTGCAAGATAGATGTTGAAACTGTGTATTAACTGCATTGAGTTCTGCTTCACATTCATATATGACTGTGCATTGTAGAGGTGGCAGTTTACTGAGTCCTGAATGATGTCAAGTAGGAACTTCATAAAGTAATCTCAGAAAACATTGACAGCATCAACAACAGCCTTATAATTATACTATATATTCTTTAATTCCTTCTTCAGGGACTGTATGCTGTACAAAATCTTGTCACCATCATGTCTGAACTCTTTAGGGGCTTAGTGAAAAGTAGTTACTGCATTACAGACTCAGTATATATGCTTATATATACTCTTCCTATAATATTTAGCCAGTTTCTGAGGCTGAATCAATCACTTTAAGCTGTGCCAGTGCTTTCAGTGAAGAAGGGTTGATAGGACTGCTTCACTAAAGCAGACCTTGAGGATTCTATAAGAAGACACTGTATCGGTATCTCCTCAGCTTCTGACTAACACAAATGTTGTACCTTCTCTTAAAGGGTTTTAAGTCAGTGTTTTTTAAGAAGTTGATTCTGTTCTCTCTCTACATTCTGAATCTGTTCATCAATGTCTGCTTCTGTTGTAGTTGAAGACTCACTTGAACTCTATATATTGACCTCTTCATTCACTGCTGTTACAGGCTCATTATTATTGAGGTGTAAATTCACTATAAGATCATCAAGCTCATTATTTAAGATTTACTGACTTCGATGATGTGTCTGCACTATACCTCAGACTGCCACCCTTTTAGAAGATAGAGTTATTAGAACTGTAAGACTATAGCACCTTCTATTTTAAGAAGGCATATGGCAGGGTCTGTAGCAATGTGAGGTAGAGTAAGATATATATGTAGTCTGTATATATAATAGAACTAATAACTAAGGAGAGAAGAAGAAGTAAGTGCAGAGTTTTACTGTGTGCTGCTAAGTCACTTAATAGGTGCTAGGCCCAATGTGTTACTATGTTATGATAAGCAGATTGAAAACTTTATTGTAAGTTTTTAGTTACACAGCTTAGAAATAAGTTCTTACTTTCACTACAGTGATGTCAATAGTTTTATTCTCTGTTACTATTATCTTCTCTCTATTCTCTAACAGTCTCTAATAGTGGTTTTAAAAAAGATCTCTCAGATGTTAAGTTGTTTTTTACATAGTTAAACAATAACTCTAGACTGAAATCATTTCAACTTATTACTCTTATTACTTCTTATTAATTATCTGCTTCTGTCTCTCTAAAGTGTTGAACAGCTGCATGTCATAAAAAGATAAAGTCTCTTACAGGTAGCTGTAAAGGCTTTTTAGTCTTTTATCTGAAACAAGTACTTAGAACTGTTCTTATTACTTCAGTGAATTGTACAGTTATTATTATAGCAGGCAGTTCATAATAAACTTGTATAAGATGACTCAGATGCCTTTTTCTGAAGAGCTTCAGTGTATATCTTCTTTTATTATAAGAGTTGAGTTAGTTCAGGTTTGCAGTCTCTACAATCTTGAGTGAAGTGTTTAATCTTTTTACAATTGTGATACTTCTTTTCTCTCTGTTACATTTTCTGCATTTAGAGAGAAAGTCAGTATATTACTGCATTAATTTCCATCAGTTTAGAGCTGTTATATAGTTTTAGTATTAAATTCTTCTCTTTTTCTTTTAATATAACTACATCTTTCTTTTTCAGCTTGCATTTGTACTGGCAGTTATTAATAACTGTAACTCAGACTATTATTTTTTTCAATGTATTTAATTAGTAAGCTTGAGTGAGCTTATTCTTTACAGAGTTCTTCAATCTCTGATAAAACTGAAATAGCTGCACACTATTTTTTCAGCTGATTGAAGCAGCAATTCTCTAAAACTCAGTAATGTAGATTGATGCTGTCTCAGTCTACTTTAATATATAAAGCTTCTGTTCTACTGTTTTCTCCTCATTGATGTCTTTAAAGACTCAATGTATTTAGTTCTTAAACACTTTAAAGAAAGAGAAGATTTTATTTATATCTTTATTACAGTTCTTTTCCTTTTGTTTCAGAAAGTCAGTCAGAACAGATTGAAATCACTTAACAGTATAGTCTCTTAAGTAAGTTACAGTGTACAACACTCTGTTAGCATCACTCTTAAACTGTAACTTATTAAAGTAAACATTTATTTTAATCTGAAGTAGAAAGAGTTTAAGCTTAATTCTCTCATCTCTAAATACATTGAGAGGTATTATCTTGAGAGTTTTAATAATCACTGAAGTTGTAACTTCTTTCATTTCTGAAAGTGTCTGAAGAACTTCTCATTTCTTAAAGAAAGAGAACTTAGATCTATTCTTAGACATTAAGAGATGATAGTTGTACTTAATGCTTTAAATGTTTCTCAAAAGATGATACTTAAAGTGTAACAGAAGAATGTCTTAAGGCTGAAAGATTATTAAGTGAAGTATTAAGTGAGACTATTAAAAAGTGTAGACAGTAGTTAACATTTACTATATAAGTTGAGAATAAGCTTTTAACTATAATTTTATCTCTAACTATATAGTCTCTTAGAGACTTATAGTATCATAAAAATACTTTATTGAATATGAGAGTCATTATACCAGCTGGTTTACTGGCTGAGCTCAGCTAGTCACCTGCTTTAGAACTAGTGTCTCATTGCAGAGATTGTCATACACTTCATACAACTTCCACTATGAACACTTAACATACTATCATTAATTATCATACTCATTATATCTATTAGAAAGCATATTATCTAGTTGTTCAGTCACTTGCCCTAAGGAGATCAATGTAACCCTGCCTATTCAACAGGTTATGAGCCCAGCCAGCATAACTTAGAACAACACACTGAACCCCTTAATATACTGAGTTCATCAATACACTGAATCTGTCCTACTATGCACACTATCAACAACCATGGCATCAGCAGATGAATGAGACAATTGTGTTTATACAAGACGGGTGATATTGACTGAATTTGACAATTGAAGAAGGTGGTCAAGCAACATCAAGGCAAGTATGTAAGAGAAAGGTGTTTGAAACTTAACAGAAAATGGAACAGCCCCTCAGCAGACACAGGCAGTCATGAAAAAGACTAAAGAAACAGCTTTAAGAATCATATTAAAATTCATTGACAACAACCTTTTTCATACAATTGAAGGCATCAATGAAATAGCAGAGATTTGGGACAAGCTCAGGACTACATGCTTGCAGGTTAATTAAGAAGTGATATACATCATTCTAAATGAGTTGTTTGAATACACTGCAGTAAACAAAGTAAAGGGCTACATTAAATCAGTCAATATGATATTTGAAGACATTAAAAGCCTAATTAAGAGACTCAAGTCAGCTGTATAAGAAGACAGAGACATATAGAATGACATTCACATTGTTATTACTCTTAAAGCTCTTGCCTCAGAGTATGACATTAACAAGGCTCACATCATCACATCAAAAGAAATACAGGTATGAGAGGTTCAGCAATATCTGATGTCTGAAAAAGTACAAATCAACTCTGACTGCCTAATAGGTGTTGAGCCAGAACTAGTGATGGGTATGCAATATAGGGGGAGACCAGGAGGCTGAAACAACTCATATGAAACCAGAAGAGGTCATGATGATAATAGAGTATGCTACAACTGCAGGAAATCTGAACATCTAATGCAGAATTGCTGTCAACTCAATAGAAGACCTGACTCAAAATGACAACTTAATGACAATGCTAAACTGTTTATACAAAACAAGTGTTCTAAGAACTGCATCAATAAGATCACTAATGTGAGTTCTAATGACAATAATGAGAGTGAGGAAGAACAAACAAGACTACCATTGAGGATGGCTAGACAAAAGCAGAAGCTACCTGCTGAGAATAACTGTTAATATGTTGACACATGTGCAGTGCAGTATATCACCAAATAATTAAATCTGTTCAAACCATCATCATTCTATGAGGAGAACCATGAGTTTGAAGCAGTGAACAGTGAGGCATTATATTGCATAAAGAAGGAAATAATAGCAATTCCCACCAGTTTTAAATTGTTTGTACAAATACAGGATGTTTGTTATGTTTCAAAGGCATCCACTAACCTCATCTCAATGGGTATTTTGAAGAGGTGTAGATGGTTGTACTTGAATGAAGGTAATTACATGCTACTAACTAAGGAGACTTTCACCAAAGACACCGTCACCATTAAGGCAAAGCTTATCAAACAGAACATCTACTGTTTGATGGTGTACAGAGTCAAGGAGGTTATTATGTCATTACATGATCAGGGTAGACCTACCCATCTGATGAGCACAACTCCAACACAACATCTCTGGCATAGAAGATTTGAACATGCAAGTCATGCAAGAATTAAGCTAGCCTCTATCATGATGAATGGATTACTTCTGAATCAAGCAAATGGAATGACTAATTAATCAATGAATGAACTGAGCAAACTACATCTGAATCAGCCAAATGAATTGTATGAGACAGTCAATCAACAAATAAGTGATAATGAACACTTAAGTCTGAACTGTTTTAAATAGTCAAGTCTGGACATGAAAGCCAATCTAGCTGAAAATCTTAAAGACATCAACAACACCTCTACTGAACAGCTTACAGCATTACAAGCAAATGGAGACCTTATAAAGGTGTACCAGCTGTGTGTGCAAAGTAAGCAGACAAAAATCATCCAACATACCTCTATAAGAACTATAAAGAGAATACTGGAATGACTACACTCAGATCTTTGAGAACTACATAATTCTGAATCCTTAGGAGAATCTTTGTACACTGAGGTATTAGTGAACAACTACTCTAAGAAGTCATGAGTTGTGTCAGGATCATGCAGAGCAAGTTATGCAGATATGGTGATAAAGAACATTAATTGTAAGGAGCCATATGGGCGAGCAAGCAGTTTACTATATAGGGGTGAGCCGCGCTAGGCCCAACCAGGTGCTAGCGCGCGCCACTGAGTAAATCATGCCTGAACGCTGTCATGCTCCTAACAGGTTGAATTTCTAAAGATGAAGAATGAGTTCTATAACTGGTTTATATGCATGGTTCTGAAGCTGAAAAGGCTTACTGATTAAGAACTTACACACCTATGTGTTGATGGAGGGGGAGAGTATATTAGCTATGCACTGTTACACTGATGTAAGACTAAAGGGATTTTCATTAAACACTCAGCGTCACACACCTCAGAACACAATTCAGTAAGTAAACAGACCTGAAGAACACTTTGTATAATGAAGGACTCTCTATTACTGAATGCTGATTTACCTAATGTCTTCTGGGCTGAGGTGATGCTCACTGTGAACAAGCTGAAGAACTTACTACCAGCATCAAAGAGGGACAAAGTTTCAAACTACATCTTTATCAGTGTACAATTCAGTGTAGCTCATTTACACATCTTTGACAGTGTTGCTCATGTTCATATTTTTAAGAAGAAGAGGATTAAATCTGACATTAAACATACTTGAACCGGCATATTTCTGGAATATACTGAATCTATCAAGAAATATAGAATATGGAGTCCACAACAATGCTCAGTTCATGAGATGTCATCAGTCACTATTGATGAGTCAACATCTGAAGCCTACCTGCTCAACAAGTTCCCTTTACACCCTATCAAAACTAAGAATGCTAATTGTATTGCTTCAGATGCTCCACACCTCAGAGGTCAACCACACCTTGAAAAACCAATACAATAAAACACTGAGAAGGTGATGAAGTTATATAAAGCTGTGAATACAGGTGTGACTGCCACACCTGTCTTAAGACATAAGAGCATTCTTAGTAAGACTGTAAGAGTGGTTATTCTCAAGATCAGCTGGGGACATTCTAGAGAGAATGTTGAGGAGCTAATAATTAATGTAACAGAGTTAGGTGAATGGGGCATTCTTATACTGACAAGAGAAGATGCTTAAGCTGGAAGTCTCACTGACCTGAAGTCACACATCTATAGAACAGTGAGAAATAGCTGTTGTCTACCTGACCTAACAGCTGTGAATGACCTATACAAATCATATGTGAGGAAAATAGCTGACTTAAGTGTGATCAAGTCAGTAGCTACTTAAGCTTCAATAGGTTGCAGCACACAAAAGGTGTCATGCTTAAGAGATGAGGTTTCTTAAGAGAGTATGATGATGAGCAGATTTCAAGTATTACACAAAGAAGTGAAACTCTTGCACTCTATAGAATCAGTAGCTGGTGGAAACACACTATGTAATTAATTGAGGTCAACAGAGTCAGACATTAAAGAGATATACATTTTAAACAAGAGGCTTAAGCTGATGAGTCTAGAGAAGACCAGTTTGTACAAAAAGATAGAAGAACTGAAGACCTACAGAGAGGCACTATCTAACCTCATCTATGAAAGGAAATGGTGAGATGCTATTCAGACTGAACTGGAAAGCTTGCAGTCACATAGTGTATGAGAGCTCAACAAGCTACCAGAAGGATGAAAGCCTATTGATTACAAATAAGTGTTCAAGATTAAGTATGATGAGAATGAACTAATAGAGAAGTACAAGGCCCATCTGATTGCTCAAGAATTCTCACAACAAGAGAATATTGACTATGAGAAAACATTTGCTTCAACTGTACAAAAGGAATTCCTGAGAATATACCTCACTATTGTCACTGCATTAAATCTTGAACTGCATTAAATGGATGTTGTGACAGCTTACTTAATCAGTGATCTAGAAGTGGAGGGACAGGAGATCTATATAAAAATTTCAGAGGGAGCAGACATATGACAAGAATGTACAGAGTTTGTATAATGAATTGTTAAGAGCTTGTATAGATTGAAGTAATCAGCACATCTATAAAATAAGAAACTGATTACATTCTGAAAGAATCAAGAGTATAAGCCTATGCTAGCAGATAGAAGCATTATGGTCACTTTATACAAATCAGAATTCATCATGATCAGCATCTATGTGGACAATCTTCTCATTGCAGCAACATCAATAGAACTCATTAAGGAAGTTAAGGAAGTTCTCAGCAAGGAATTCAATATGAAGGATCTTGAAGAAGCCAGAATGATTATTGAAATGCAGATCATTCACCACTGACTTAAGAGGTTATTGACACTGAATCAGACTTTATACATTTAAGATGTATTACTGGAAGAAAGTCTGCTATCTTGTAACGCTGTGTCAATCCCAATGGTACCAGAATTATACATCACATTGGAGGAAGAGAATGATAGAGATCATACTGAAATCACCACATATCAATGACTCATTAAAAAGCTACTATATATTGCCTGTGAAACTCATCCTGATATCACCTTTGCAGTTAATTGCTTGTCTCAGCAATGTTCAGATCCTTAAATTGGCTACATTAAAGCAACTAAAAGAGTCCTGCAATACTTTAAAAGAACAATAAATCTAGAAATTCACTATAATGATTTATATGATGACACACAATATCTACTAATGACCTTAAATTATGCAGACAGCAACTTCACCAGAGACATCAGTGAAAGGAAGTCTATAATAAGATATTGTTTCTTCCTAGTAAGAGGTGTAATATCATAGTGTTTAAAGAAGCAATGTATGGTCTCAACTTCTACTACTGAAGCTGAGTACATCATCATTGATCATGCTGTCAGGCAAGCAGTATAGCTCTAACAGTTCCTTATTGAACTACCTATAAATCAACCACCAGCATTTGTACAAATTTTGAGAGACAATTAGATCAGCCTGAACCTTATTAAGAACATGAAGCACCACAAATGAATGAAACATAGTGACATTCAACATCATTATGTTAGAGAACTGATACAGAATGACTATATATGCATGAAATAAGTATTCACAAAGGAACAACTTGTGAATGGATTTACTAAAGTGTTGCCATGGCCAACATTCATCAAACATCAAACAAAATTGGAAGTAATGCCTATCATACATAATCAACATTCAATGAACAATGAGAAGAACTAGAATTGCAACAGCAGAAGTGCACTGTACAAATGTGACACCTTATCAATCATTTATGACAACACCTTATTATGAATTGGTCAGAAAGGAATGTCTTTAAGGAAGTGTTCAGGCTATTGATCTCACTCTTTTCTCACTGGGTTTTTAATGAGGAGATCACTGAGTGCACTTGAGTGGCAGAGAATATATGAACTACAGGGTTCATGGTGTTAGGGGGAGCAGCAGTATACTGACTCAGAGGGAGTATTGAATATAAGAGTCATTATATCAGCTGGCTTATCAGCTGAGCTCAGCTAGTCATCTGCTTTAGAACTAGTGTCTCATTGCAGAGATTGTCATACACTTTGTATGACTTCCACTATGAACACTTAACATACTACCATTGATTACCATACTTGTTATATCTATTAGAGAGTATATCATCTAGTTGTTCAGTCACTTACTCTAAGGAGACCAATGTAGCCCTGCCTATTCAACATACTTTAATTTAAGTGATCAATATAGTGCTTGTAGTGATTGTAATATAATCACTTTAAGCAGTATTCTACTGACTGATTTAATGCTTATAGTGATTATAATATAATTACTACAAGCAGTATTTGTAATGAGGTGATGCTATCAGGCTGAAAGATTATTAAGTAAAGTACTACTTGAAACTATTAGGGTGATATAGGCAGTAGGTTGGCATTTGCTATATAAGTTGAGCATAAGACTTCTATCTAATGAAGAATAATCTATTTTCTATATAGTAGTCTCAAGCTTCTTCTAATCACTGCAGTCACTGCAGTCATACCTGCAACTGTAGTAATTATAGTGATCTTAAGCTTCTTCTAATTACTGCAGTCACTGCAGTCACATCTGTAACTGCAGTAATTATAGTGATCACTCTTTCTTATAACACTGATACTACAGTTATTCTGTACTGTGCTGAGTAAGCATCTGTAACACTAGTCCCTCTTTAAGATTCTTCATTCTAAAGAACTCAGCTCTACTCTTTCAACTTTTAAATGCCTTTAAATTACATTTAGAAACATTATTTCTCAACTTAAACATTCTGTTATTAACACTTAACTAACTCTATTAACTCTTTAGAAGTTACTGCTATGCATCTCTGTGTGCAGTGTGTGAATATCAGTTGTAAGTGTAAGATATCATCAGAGTCTAATTGTTGCAGGGAGTGTATTCACTTAAAGTAAAGCTGTAAGCTAACTATTTCTTCTCAAGAATTTAATTATGTAGATTAGAAGATTTATTGTTTATATAAAAAAAAAGCTTGCAGTTTTTGAAAAGAAGTAAATCCTGAATAAGCAGTGTTAAGAGATTAAGATAAAGAAAGAGCAACTTTATAAACAACTCTTAATTCTAAAAAAATGACACAGGGAGCTGGTAAAAACTGAGCTTCAAACTATAGAGAAAGCTGAAGTAGATAAATACTTATAAGGTGAGAGTTTTACCCCTGCTTCTAACTCATTCTTCTTCTTCAGCATTAAGGATTTTAATCTTATGCTGACTTTTCTTAACTGGTTTATTGTGAGTTCTGGTGCTGGAACTTGTTAGGAGCATGACATTATTTAGGCATTCAGTTATTTGTTCAGGCATTTAGTTATTGATTCAGGCATCTGACATTCAGTGACCTGCACTAGTGCTCAATTAGATCTAGCACAGCTCAGTATCTGTGTATATGTGTTCAGACTGCCATCAGATAGATGACTCTCTAGAATTAATCTCTTCATTACTATATCTGCATAACAAGCTCTACATGATCCTGATATTAGATTAATTCTCATTATCTTATGTTTGTAGTTTAGTTGAACTGAAAGAACCTACTCTGAAACTCAGCATTAAACTGTGTGTGTTGATAACACTGAAAGACACTGATAACACTGTTATTGCTCACACCTTTCTAAGTTATACAGAACACTGAATTGCTCTTGTAAAGAGAGTCAGATCTAAATAACCACTGAATAACTGAATGAAGTCCTTATTTAAGAAGGACACTGAACAACAAATTTCAAATTAAATAACACTGAGGCTATAACACATAAAAGAGTGACAAAGTGTTTTCTGACAGAATACTGTTTCTGACACTGTTCAGCAGTTCTCAGACATGATAAGACCTGTCATAAGACATGTTGATCTCTATTAAGAAGGGCCTCAAACACAAGACTTCAGGAGATCATGTCACTGAGATAACATACAATAACACAGCTTTACAGAATTAGATTCAGAGAGATAAGACTGCTGAGGCAAACTCATTCTGCCAGCCTCATCTGAACAAAGAAGAAGAATCACATTTCAGTGTGAAAGAAGTGATCTATTCAGCTCTAGATGCTGCTCTTAAGAAACTTAAGAAAGGAAGAAAGGCTAGAAAGTTCTCTGTTCTTACTGCCTGACACCATGAACAAACTGATGAAGATGATGCTGGAACCCCCTACAACATTGTCAATGTGGAACAACTTCAGTGCTGAGCAGATGCTGAGTTAGAGCAGTTTCTAGAGATACTCATCACTCTTTAAGAGCAGAGAAATTTAGATATAACAGTTAGTGACAGCATTTACAATTTACTGCTAGAAAAGAATGACCTTGTGAGCATTGTCACTGAGCAGCAAGAGTGAGTGGACTTTCTAAAAGTTAACTTCACTATTCTCAACATCAAATACTAACTATTGAAGAAATGCTAGCAAGCTGATTGTGAAGGAATCCAGCTATTCAACACCTCTATGCCATTAGTTAATGAAGGCAAATGCTCACTCAAGATTCTGAACTCTTTCATTCTAGACAATGGCTCTGAACCTACATGAGAAGAATGAGTAGGCAAGATGCAGGCCAAATTGACAGTTAATGAGAATTATTATTCAACTGAAGTTACCTGTATGAGTTATATGTTGTCTTAATTGGGTGAAAAGGCTGCTCAACACACTGAGTCTCATTCATTATATGAATTCTCAGTCATCAATCAACCTCTACTGTACTGTCAATGAGATTCTGAAGGACTTAAAGGAGATCTATGAAGACTCAGATAAGTTGAGGAATTACTGTCAGATCTACATTGATCTCATTTAGGGCTTTAAGCAGTTTTCTGAATTCTATATTGAGTTCTGTCATCTTTCTACCTTTCTTGAGTATGGCAAAACTCAATGTATAAATGACATTTGAGACAAGATCTCTCCTCATCTCCAGACAGCTCTGTCATCTCAAATGATTCAACCAGATTCACTATCAACTATAAAGACTTACCTCATTCACCTCAATAATGAACAATGTGCTGTCAAGGCAGCAAAGGATTAAAAGGATGCCAGCATCATAACTGCCCCTACAAAGGAAATTAAGATATTCAAATGCATCACCTTTAAATTGTCTAATTCTCAACTGATGATACACCCCTTCACACCTCTAAGTGGGATCAATAGGAGACCAGTCACTGATCTTCAACACTAAGCAGATGAACAGACTGGCAACTACTTCATTTATCACTGACCTGAACACCTTGCCAGTGACTGCACTCAGTGAAATACATCAGCAATCTCATTCTGACACAACAGTTCAGTTAGTGAACTGCATATTGATTATAAGAACTCTGACTCTAAGTTAGAGAATGAGTAGCTTCTATTAAAGTTACAGATAGAGGTGATACTGTCTTCTTGTACAATACAAACTGTTCATTAAATTCTGATGAAGCTGAGTTAGACATCTCTCATGAGTTCTTCTCTCTGCAGTCTTTTGTCACCTTATGCTTACTTTATTTTTAGAGCTTTCTTATACTCTTTTAAGCACTAGTTGACACCAGCTGCACTGCATACTCACTTATTCATAGTTGGCTGGCATTTATAGTCTGCAATCAGCTTGATCTGAAGCCTGTTCCTCTCTTTAAACTTAAGGCAGTTCACAGTTTTGATGGCCAGCTCTTCAAGTTTAAGATCACTCACATCATCTACTCAGGTTTGCTTCTGAAAAAGGACTATAAGAAGGCTACTGTCCCTATGTTAATAGCTGACTTAGAACAGCATGATATTATTCTAGAGAAATTCTGAATAAACTGAAATCAGCTTCTTCTGAACATGAGGGATGACTCTATTGTCTTCAGAGAAGACCTTCCCTCACTGATTAAGAAGATGAGGGTAGGATGTCTGTTTCCTCCTCAACATTCTACTGCTTTCCCTCTGCTAAGTCTCTGAACACCTCTCTGAACTGTTTAAACAACAATTAAAATCCTTTCTTAATCTGCTTCTATCACAGATGACACCCTGTTTCAGATGTGCAGTGTGAGAGCAGCATTCTACCCTGTGCTAGTTCACTAAGAGAAGGTACAAATATTCACTATGTCAATAAAGAATATAGATAAATAACTGGCACTAGATTAAGAGTGTTGTATAGAGAAAATCAGTGTTAAGTAAAACACTTCTCAACACTTAAAAGACATTCACTGACAGCTTCCAGCTGAGTATCACAAGTACCTCAATGTCTTCAATTACTCTCAGGTCAGCAAACTTCCCCTACACCATCTATATGACTACAAAATTGAGCTGACAACTGATATCACTTCACCTTAAAGCTGAGCCTACTGTATGTTGCTCTACAAGCTTCAGAAGGTCAAGAAATACCTAAATAAGAACCTTTTTAAAAACTTCATCACTCTAAGTAAGACTGCCTACTCTTCATCAGTGCTGTTCACTCTAAAGATGAACAGTAATCTACAGTTCTGTGTAGATTATTAAAAGCTCAACACCCTCACTAAACAGAATTGATATCCTCTTTTATTAATAGAAGAGGTTATAGAAAAGATTCTTAAGTGCAAGTATCTAAGTCATCTGAACATAATTGCTGCCTTCAACAAGCTGTGTATGCATTCAGACAGTAAGAACCTGATCACATTTATCACTGCATTAGACTTCTACAAATACTGAGTTCTACTGTTTGAGTTAATCAACAGTCTGAGCATCTTTCAGCAGTACATTAATGATACTCTGTAAGACTTTCTTAATAACTTCTGTTAAGCCTATCTGAACAACATTCTTATCTATAGCAATATCAGGAAGGAGCATTAGAGTCATGTTAAATAAGTTCTTTAACAACTCTGTGAAGCTGGCCTACAAGTAGACATTAAGAAGTGTGAGTTTAATGTCTCTGAGACAGTCTTTCTGAATGTTATTGTATCTAGAGAAGGGCTATATATGGACTCACAGAAAGTTAAAGCAGTTATAGACTGAGTTAGGCCAATAAACCTCAAGGAGGTTCAGGGGTTTATAGACTTCACTAACTTCTATCATCAGTTTATACAAGACTTCTTCAAGATTGTTAAGCTTCTTATTGCTCTTACTCAGAAGGAAGTTTCATTTATATAAACTGAGAACTGCACTAAGGTGTTTCAAGACCTCAAAAAAGTTGTAATGAAGGCCTCAGTGTTGAGACATTTCAACTTAAACTGTTAGACTATACTAGAAACAGACACCTCTAACCTGATAACTGATGAAATCCTCTCTCAGTACAATAAGAAAGGAGTTCTTCACCCTGTAGCCTTTTACAATAAGAGCATGATATCAGTGAAGTGCAATTATTACATCTATAATAAAGAACTCCTGGCCATTATTTATTGTTTTAAACACTGGCATTCAGAACTTGAACACACTGACTTACTTATACAAGTCTTCACTGACTATCAGGCATTGAAGACCTTTATAAAGAATAAGGAGCTGACTTATTGACAGGTCAAATACCTAGACATTCTGTCAGAGTTCAACTTTCATGTGATCTTTCAGTCAGGCAAGACTAATGATAAGGCTGACATTCTTACCTGAATATTCAACTCTGAGGAGAAGAACCTGGTCTATCAGACTATTCTCACCTCAGACTGTGTAGAAGTCTAAGTTAAAGAGGTGAAAGAAGACCTTTTCAAACAGGTACATACAGTCAATAAGATAAACAAGTTGTGCAATAAGTACTGTGAGGCCATTATCAATAATGCAGTCAAACTTCATAGCTGACATCTTTATAAATGCTGAGTCATTGATGGTGTGTTGTTTGAGAACAACCTATTGTGGATTCTGAAGTCTCTACACACTGAGCTTCTTCAGAAAATTTATGACCAGCTGTCAGCTGGCCACTCAGGCATCAACTGAACAGTAGATCTAATTTGCTGTCACTACTACTGATCAGAACATATGATCACAGTGAAGCAATATATTTAGATTTGTCAGCATTATCAGCAAAGTAAGTCATCTTGTAATGTCACTAATAAACTTCTTATCTCCCTCCCTATTCCTCAGCAACACTGACAAGACATTGTTATAGACTTTATCACTGAACTTCTGCTGTTAAAGAACTACAACACCATTTGTACAATTATTAATTAATTGTTGAAGAAAAGACATTACATTCCCTGCTATTCAGGAGACAAAGGAACTTCAACTGAGAAAGTAATAAAGATTATACTTTAAAATGTCTACTGTCTACATAAACTGCTCAGCTTTATAGTTTCTGATTAAGGTTCTCAATTCATCTTCACCCTCTGACAAAGCATGTGCAAACAGTTGAAGATCAAGGTCAACTTATCAACAGCCTACCATTTTGAAATGAATGACCAGACTGAATAGGTGAATCAGAATGCTAAATAAGGCCTCTAAATCTATTGCAACTACATGCAAGATGACTGAGTGAAATGACTACTCATAATGAAGTTCAGTGACAACAACAACATCTTCTCTGTAATCTCTCTCTCACTCTTCTATCTCAACAAGAGCTTTCACCCCTGAATGAGCTTCAGCCTCAATGAAACTATGTACAAATCTACATATAAATAACTACAGTTGATGAAGGCAGAGAACATCAACACTCACATATAAGAGATTTTAGACTTCAGAGTTAAGCAACTGAAAAAGAGCCAGAAATCTATAAAAGTGCAAGCAGATAAACATCATAAAGATGTCATACATGAGGTTGAAAACATAGTCTGACTGTCAGGCTGTAATGTCAAGTTCATCAGACTATGTCAGAATCTAGAAAATAAGCAGCTGAAACTGTTCTGTGTTAAAGAACAGGTGAAAGCTGTCTATCAACTGAAGCTGCTAACTACTATGCAAATTCTTAATGTCTTCAGTTTCAAACTGCTCTATTCATGTGCTACAAACTCTCTTTCAGGTTAATAGACACCCTCACCAGCTTCTATTGTCACAGAGAATAATGAGAAGCACTGAGAGATTAACAACATTCTGAACTCAAGGTGATACTGCAGACAACTTTAATACAAGATTAAATGGCACAGTTTTAACTGAGACAATGAGTGATACTACACTGACAAAGGTGAATTTAAGGGCTCAGCTGACATTCTAGTGAAGTTTCACCAGAAGTATCTAAACAAGTTACAGTAGTTCAGAGCTGTTAATTTCTTCTCAGACCTCTTCTCTCTGTACTTTACACTTCTTGAAAGTACTGGTGAAGACTCAGGGTTCTCTTCTTCCTGTACTTATGAGGAGAGGAGGCCCTGCAGTCCCACTGTCTATGACTACTTTATATAGAAGTATTATATCATTGGTGTCTGAAGCCTCTGTAAAAAGTGTGAAATTGAGATTCAATGAGCAATCTTATAAAGAGGCTACAAGCTCTACTGCTACAACTGAGGTTTCTGAGGAGTTAAACAGTGATAGCAGTATTACAGACAACACTTTTTTGAAGAGAGGAATAATGTTAAAAGCATAATGTTGTTTAGATATTTAGTTATTCATTTAAGTGTTTAGTTATTGATTCAGATGTCTGACATTCAGTGATCTGCACTAGCACTTAATTAGACCTAGCACAGCTCAGCACCTGTATATATATATTCAGGCTGCCATCAGATAGATGACTCTCTAGAATTAATCTCTTTATCATTATATCTGCATAATGAGCTCTGCATGATCCTGATAGAACTCTTATAATAGAGTTAAGTAATGAGTAAGATTCTTCTCTGACTTTCAGATGTTTTCTGCAAAGTTATAATCTTTTTACTTAACTAAATAACATTGCTGACCTTTAATCTTTTAGCTGTTTAGTATCTTCTTCATCTTGTACTCAATGTCTTAACTCTCAGAGTTAATTTCTGATGATTCTCTCTGTACTGAAGTTTTTAAGTCTGCAGATTCAAGTAATGAAATATAAAAGACTGAATATATTCTCATTTATGAGAGGAGCTTAAGTTTGTAGTTAACTTCTTCTTTAATTCTTGCAATTTGAAATAATTCTAGTTTTACACAGTTCAACTTATTACTGAGTTATTATTGTTAGAAGCATGACATCATTCAGGCATTCAGTTATTTGTTCAGGCATTCAGTTATTGATTCAGGTGTCTGATATTCAGTGACTCACACTAGTGCCCAATTAGGCTTAGTGCGCCTCAACAGGTGTTCTCAGCACTAACACTCAATTAGTCTTAGTGCAGCTCAGCACTCACATATATGTGTTCAGGCTGCCATCAGATAGATGACTCTCTAGAATTAATCTCTTAATCACTATATCTGCATAATAAGCTCTGCATGATTCTGATATTAGATTAATTTTCATTCTCTTAACATTCATGAGACAGTTGAACTGAAATAACCTGTTCAGAAAGGCCTTGAGTGGTGTGTGTTGATAACACTGAAAAACACTGATAACACTACTCTCTGCAACTACACCTCTTAAGTCATACAGAAGTGTACCAGTTTACTTAAGTTATACAGAACACTGAATTGCTCTTGTGAAAGAGCTGAATCTAAAGAAATCACTGAAACACCTTCTAAGCCATACAGATGTATACCAGTCAACCTAAGCTATACAGAAACTTAAGAGCTTGTGGAGCAGTTGAGTCAAAACAACCTGCTACAATAGGTGAGTGTCACTGAGCCACTGAATACACTGAACAAAGTCCTCATTCAAGAGGGACACTGGACAACAAATTTTAAATTGAACAACACTGAGGCTATAACACATGAAAGGGCAGTAAAGTGTTTTCTGACAGAATACTGTTTCTGGCACCATTCAGCAGTCCTCAGATGTGATAAAACCTGTGATAAGATGTGTTGACCTCTGTCAAGAAGGGCATCAAACACAAGACTTCAGGAGATCATGCTACTGAGATGACTCACAAGAGCATAGTTTCTCTGAGTTTTGCTCAGAAAGGAAAGGCTGCTGAGGTGAGTTCCTCTCAGCAACATGAAACTCAAGACAATGAGGCTCTCTTCAGTGTGAAAGAGGTGATCTATCCAGCTCTAGATGCCGCCCTCAAGGAACTTAAGAAAGGAAGAAAGGCCAGGAAGTTCTCTGTTCCTACTGCCTGACACCATGAACAAACTGGTGAAGATGATGCTGGAACCCCCTACAATATTGTCAATGTGGAACAACTTCAGTGTTGAGCAGATGCTGAGTCAGAGCAGTTTCTAGAGGCACTCACCACCCTCTGAGAGCAGAGAAATTTAAGCATGACAGTCAGTGACAGCATTCACAATCTACTGCTAGAAAGAAATAGCCTTGTGAGCATTGTCACTGAGCAGCAAGAGTGAGTGGACTCTCTGAAAGTTAACTTCACTACCCTCAACATCAAATACTAACTATTGAAGGAACACCAGTGAGCTGATTGTGAAGGAACCCAGCTATTTAACACCTCTATACTGTCAGTTGACAGAGGCAAACACTCACTCAAGATTTCAGACCCTTTCATTCTAGATGACAGCTTCAAACCTACATGGGAAGAATGGGTAGGCAAGATGCAGGCTAAATTAGCAGTCAATGAGGACCATTATCTGACTGAAACTGCCTGTATAAATTATGTGTTGTCTTGATTGAGTGAAAAGGCCGCTCAACACACTGAGTCTTATTCACCATATGAATTCTCAGTCACCAACCCCTACTGTACAGCTAATGAGATTCTGGAGGACTTGAAGGAGATCTATAAAGACTCAGATAAGCTGAGGAATTACTGTTGAGCCTACATTGATCTCATTCAGGACTTTAAGCAGTTCTCTGAATTCTATATTGAGTTCTGTCATCTTTCTACCTTCCTTGGGTATGGTGAAACTCAATGTATGAATGACATTCAAGACAAGATCTCTCCTCATCTTCAGGCAGCTCTATCATCCTAAATGGTCCAACCAGATTCACTATCAATCATGAAGACTTACCTCATTCACCTTGATAACAAACAATGTGCTGTCAAGGCAGTGAAGGATCAAAAGAATGCCAGCACCATAACTGCTTCTATAAAGGAAATTAAGACACTCAAATGCGTCATCTTTAAATTGTCTAACCCTCAACTAGTGATGCGCTCATCTACACCTTCAAGTGGGATCAATAGGAGACCAGCCACTGATCCTCAACATCAAGCAGATGAACAGGCTGGCAACTGCTACATTTGCCACTGACCTGAACACCTTGCCAATGACTGCATGCAGTGAGCTACACCAGCAACCCCATTCTGATGTGATGGCTCAGTTAGTGAACTGCATATTGATCATAAGGACTCTGACTCTAAGTTGAAAAATAAGTAGCCTCTACTAAAGTCACAGATGAGGGTGATACTGTCTTCTTGTGCAATATAAACTGTTCATTAAATCCTGATGAAGCTGAGTCAGACATCTCCCATGATCTCTTCTCCCTGCAGCCTTTTGTCATCTCATGCTTGCTTTATTCTCAGAGCTTTCTTATACCCTTCTGAGTACTAGTTGACACTGGCTGCACTGCATACTCACTCATTCATAGTTGACTGGCACTTATAGTCTGTGACCAGCTTAATCTGGAGTCTGTTTCTCTCTCCAAACTCAAGGTGGTCTGTGGTTTCAATGGCCAGCTCTCTCAGTTTAAGATCACCCACACCATCTACTCAGGTTTGCTTCTGAAAAAGAACTACAAGGAGGCTACTGTCCCTATATTGATAGCTGACTTGAGACAGCACAATATTATCCTGAGAAAACCCTGAATGAACTGAAATCAGCTTCTTCTAGACATGAGGAATGACTCTATTGTCTTCAAAGAAGACCTTCCCTCACTGACTAAGAAGATGGGGCTAGAATGTCCATCTCCTCCTCAACATCATACTTCTCCCCCTTCATCAACTCTTCAAACACCTCTTTGAACCGTTCAGACAACAATTAAAATCCTTCCTCAACCTGCTTCTACTTCAGATGACACTTCATTCTAGGTATGCAGTGTGGAAGCAGCACTCTACACTGTGCTAGCTCACCAGAAGGAGGTACAAATATTCACTATATCAATGAAGGACATAGACAAACAACTGACACTGAATTGAGAGTGTTGTGCAGAGGAAATCAGTGTCAAGTAAAACACCTCTCAACACTTAAAAGACATTCATTAACAGCTTTCTGCTGAGTACTACAAGTACCTTGATGTCTTTAACCACTCTCAGGTCAGCAAACTTCCCCCACACCACTCATACAACCACAAAATTGAGCTGATGACTGACACTGTTTCACCTCATAGTCAGGCCTACTGTATGTCACTCTACAAGCTTCAAAAGGTCAAGAAGTACCTTAATGAGAACCTCTTCAAAGACTTCATTAAATTAAGTAAGGTGGCCTACTTCTCTTCAGTGTTATTCATCCTTAAGGTGAACAGCAATCTACAATTCTGTGTAGATTATTAAAAGCTCAACGCACTCACTAAATAGAATTAATACCCTCTTCCATTAATAGAAGAGGTTATAGGGAAGACTCTTAGATGCAAGCACTTAACTTATCTGAACATCATTGCTGCCTTCAATAAGCTTCATATGCATTCAGACAGTGAGAACCTGACCACATTTATCACTGCATTAGACTCCTACAAATACTGAGTCCTACTGTTTGGGTTGATCAACAGTTTAAGCACCTTTCAGCAGTACATCAATGATATTTTGTGAAACTTCCTCAACAACTTCTGTCAAGCCTACCTAAATGACATCCTTATCTATAGCAAGATCAGGAAGGAGCACCAGAGTCATGTTAAACAAGTTCTTCAACAACTCTGTGAGGCCAGCCTACAAATTGACATTAAGAAGTGTGAGTTTAATGTCTCTGAGATGGTCTTTCTGAGTATCATCATATCTGAAGAAGAACTATGTATGAATCCTCAAAAGGTTAAGACAGTCCTGGACTAAGTTAGGCCAATGAACCTCAAAGAGGTTCAGGGATTTATAGACTTCACTAACTTCTACTGCTGGTTCATACAAGATTTCTCTAAGATAGTCAAACCTCTCATTGCTCTTACTTAGAAGGAGGTTCCATTTGCATAAACTGAGAACTGCACTAAGGCTTTTCAGGACCTCAAATAAGTCATAACAAAGACTTCAATGTTGAGACACTTTGACTTCAGTCATTAAGCTATATTAGAGACTGACGCTTCTGACCTTGTGACTGGTGAGATCCTCTCTCAATATGATAAGGAAGGAGTCCTTCACTCAGTGGCATTCTACAACAAGAGCATGATATCAGCAGAGTGTAACTATTACATCTATGACAAAGAACTTCTGACCATTATTCACTGCTTTAAACACTGGTGTTCAGAACTTAAACACACTGACTTGCTCATACAAGTCTTCACTGACCACCAGGCCCTGAAGACCTTTATAAAGAATAAGAAGCTGACTTATTAGCAAGTCAGATATCTAGACATTCTGTCAGAGTTTAACTTTCAGGTGATCTTCTAATCAGGTAAGACTAATGGTAAGGCTGACACCCTTACTCAGATATTCAATTCTGAGGAGAAGAACCTGGCCTATCAGACCATCCTCACCCTGGACTGTATGAATGTTCAAGTGAGGGAGGTGGAACAAGGCCTGTTTAAACAGGTGCATGTAACCAATAAGGCAGACAAGTTGTGCAATGAGTACTGTGAGGCCATTGCCAACAACACAGTCAAACTCCATAATCAACATCTTCATAAATGCTGAGTCATCAACAGTGTGTTGTTTAAGAACAACCTATTGTGGGTTCTGAAGTCTCTACACACTGAGCTCCTTCAGGAAATTTACAACCAGCTGTCAGCTAGCCACCTGAGCATCAACTGAACAGTAGATCTGATTCACCATCACTACTACTGGCCAGAACATGTGGCCACAGTGAAGCAATACATCTGAAACTGTCAGCATTGTCAGTGAAGCAAGTCACCTTGTAATGCCACTAATGAACTCCTTGTCTCCCTCCCTATCCCTCAACAGTGCTGGCAAGACATTGTTATAGACTTTGTCACTGAACTCCCACTGTTAGAGAACTATAACACCATTTGTATAATCATTAATCAATTGTTAAAGGAGAGGCATTACATTCTGTGCCATTCAGGAGACAAAGGAACCTCAACTGAGAAGGTGACTAAAATCATAATTTGAAATGTCTACCACCTGCATGAACTGCCCAGCTTTATAGTCTCAGATTGGGGTCTTCAATTCATCTTCACCCTTTGGCAAAGCATGTGCAAGTGGTTGAAAATTAAGGTCAACTTGTCAACAGCCTACCACTCAGAGACTGACAGTCAAACTGAACAGGCTAATTAAGAAGTTCAATAAGGTCTCTAAATATACTGCAACTACATGCAAGACAACTGGACAAAATGGCTGCCTATAATAGAGTTCAGCAACAATAACAACACCTTCTCTGCAATCTCCCTCTCACCCTTCTACCTCAACAAGGACTTTTACCCCTGAATGAGCTTCAGCCCTGACAAAACTATATATAAATCTACACATGAATGACTATAGTTAGTGAAGGTGGAGGACATCAACACTCACATGCAAGAGATTCTAGACTTTGAAGTCAAGCAACTGGAAAAGAGCCGGAAATCTATAAAAGTGCAAGCAGATAAACATTGTAAAGATGTCACATATGAGGTTGAAGACATGGTCTGACTGTCAGGCTGCAACATCAAGTTCATCAGACTATGTTGAAATCTAGAGAATAAGCAGCTGAGACTGTTCTGCATCAAAGAATAAGTGAGAGCAGCCTATTAACTGGAGCTGCCAGCTATCATGCAAATCTACAATGTCTTCAGTCCTAAACTGCTCTGTCTATGTGCCACAGACCCTCTTTCAGGTCAACAGACATCCTCACTGACTCTCATTGTTACAGAGAATGATGAGGAGCACTGAGAGGTCAACAACATCCTGAACTCAAGGTGATACTGTGAACAACTTCAATACAAGGTTAAATAGCACAGTTTTAACTGAGATGACAAGTGGTACTACACTGATAAAGGTGAAGTTAAGGGCTCAGCTGATGTCCTAGTGAAGTTCCACTGAAAGTACTTAAACAAGCTACAGTAGTTCAGAGCTGTTAATTTCTTCTTGAACCTCTTCTCCCTGTACTTCACACTCCTTAAGAGTACTGATGGGGACTCAGAATCCTCTTCTCCCTGTACTCATGAGAAGAGGAGGCTCTGCAGTTTAACTGTCTATGACTACTTTCTGCAGAAGTATCATGTTGTTAGCATCTGAAGCCTCTGTAGAAAGTGTGAAATTGAGGTTCAATGAATGACCTTATGAAGAGACCACAAGCTCTACTGCTACAACTGGGGTTTCTGAGGAGTTGAACAGTGATGACAGCATTGCAGACAACACTTTTTTAAAGGGAGGGGTAATGTTAGAAGCATGATGTTGTTCAGGCATTCAGTTATTCATTCAGGCATTCAGTTATTGATTCAGGTGTCTGATATTCAGTGACCTGTGCTAGTGCCCAATTAGGCTTAGTGTGCCTCAACAGGTGTTCTCAGCACTAACACTCAATTAGTCTTAGTGCAGCTCAGCACTCACATATATGTGTTCAGGCTGCCATCAGATAGATGACTCTCTAAAATTAATCTCTTGATCACTATATCTGCATAATGAGCTCTGCATAATCCTGATAATTATGTCTTAATATTTCATCAGAGAAGGTACACTTTATCTCTTTCTTTAAAAGTAAAACCTTTACTTCTTTTCTTATTGTAATAGATGGCTGATTACTCTGTATAAAACTGTATATTCTTCTGTAGTTGTTAATGTAAATCTCTTAGATAGTGTATCTGTACACTAGCTTTTTGAGCTACACTGATCAGTTCTCTCAGTTTAAGCAAATTAACATCATATCTATAATTTGTATAGAATAATAAAACTTCTGCTGTTTCTGTTTTCACTGTGTTATATGCTAATTGTGTAACTGATAGTAGTTGTACTCAGTTGTCTTGCTGATAGTTAATGTAACAGTGTAAATACTGTTTTATTATCTAATTAAGTCTTTCTATTTATCTATCTGTTTAAGGGTGATACACTGTCAATAACTTGTAATGAGTTTCTAACTGATTCATTAGAGACTTTCAGAATCTCAATATAAATAACTTGTCTCTGTTTAATATAATTTTGTCTGAAATTCTATAGTTTGCTGCTAACACTTATAAGAATATATAGATGAGTTCTTCTGCTGTTAAACTTTCTTTATAAGGTATAAAATACTTATACTTTATTAGTCTATCTGTGATTACTAGTATTGTGTCATAAAGTACCTTAGTTAGCAGCTCTTTAAATACTGACAACTTAACTATAAAGTCTAATGCTATGCTTAACTATAGTTAAAACAGTGTTGTAGGTATTTTTAGTAATTTATACAGTTTATAGCAGTTTATCTTATTTCTTCAGCAGACTTTACACTTCTGTATCTCATTCTCTACTTTCTTTCTTATATGCAGGAAGTAGTAGATTCTGATTAAGTTTTTTCAGCATTTTGTTCACTTCTTAATAAATGTTTGTTAACACTGAATGGTTTTCACTGATCAGTTTTCAGTGTAAGATATCTGATACATAGATTAATCTGTTAAAGAGCAGAAGGCCAGTTCACTTTTTAAAACTTAAATAATTATTAACTTATTTTAGAATTTGTTGCACAAATTTGTCTTTTTTTAATGCTGTTTAAATTTCTTCTTTAAAAGTGTTATTTTCAATCTTTAAGATAAGGTTGCACTCTCAGTTATATCTTATAACACCTTACTTGTTTATGCAAAGTATAATGTAGTTAATGACTAACTTATTCTGAAGGTAATCTGCTCTTTAACTGAGAGTATTTACTTTAGTATTTTCTGATTCTTTTTAGTAGTGAATCTTGAAATTATACTGTAACAATATTTCTAATTAATATACTTGTCTTCAATTCAAGATTTTTGTTGTTGTGAAGTATAACAGGTTCTTATAATCTGTATATACTCAAACCTTATGCTTTAATCCCTTCAGGTACACTTCTTATTGCTTAAAAGCATTAACTATAACTAACAATTCTTTGTTTTGTATCTTGTAGTTCATTTTAGCTGCCTGAAACTTTTGTAAGTAAAAGACTACTGAGTGCAGATGTCTCTTATTGTTTAATTAATTAATACATACTTCTATTGCTCTATCTAACATGTCTGTCTTAAGAGTAATAGGTTTTTCAGAGTTAAAACTTGTAAGAATTAATTAAGAAGTGAACTTCTTCTTTAACATAATGAAGGCTTTTTCAGCTTTATCTAATTACTAAAACTTCTGATTCTTCTTAATTATCTCTGTTAAGGGTGCTGCAATCTTTAAATACTTTTCAATAAATTTTCTATAGAAATTTGTGAATTTAAGAAATAACTGTACTTCCTTCATATTGAATGGTGTCAGTCACTTAACTATATCTTGTTAGAGTTCATTTGAAGGTCTTTTAAGATTACAATAAACTCTAGAAACAGTACTCTCTTAGTGTAAAACACACTTTTCCCTACTTTTACTCTAAGGTTCATATTCTTTAAAGCTTGTAAAACTAACTGAATCTGTTTAATGTAGTCTTTCTTTATTTTAAAGTATATCAAGATGTTGTTAAGATATATCACTACAAATGTATTCAGATACTTACATAAGACATTGTTAATGAAGACTTAAAAAGTGATGAAAGTGTTTGTCAATTTGAATAACATAATTAAGTACTTATAAAGTTCTGATTTTAACTAAAATGCTGTTTTTCACTTATCTTCTTCTTTAATTTATATCTAGTTAAATGCTTCTGAAATGTCAAACTTAGTAAATTACTAAGCTCTCTGAAATTGATTCTGAAGCTCTAAAATCAGTAGCAACAGGTAACTGTTCTTAATTATAATATTGTTAAGCACTTAATAGTTAACATAAACCTGTAAAGTCTTATTAGACTTTAGTATAAACAATATTGAGTATTCTGCTGAGAATTAAGATTCTTTTATAAATTCTTTTTACAGGTTCTCTTTCAAGTATTTTCACAATGCATTCAGTTTCTGAGATGATAATAAGTAGATAGATTGTTTAGTGAGTTCTTTTTCTATTTTATCTTTATCTTATAGTTTCAGTCTTAATGTTTTAATAAGACAGTGTCATCACTCTTGTTTTTAAATATTTCTTTAAAGTTATCATATTCTTTAAAGATAGATAACTTAGTAGTGAGATCTCTATCTTCTTTAACTATTCTGCTTTAGAGTATCTGAGCATTAGAGTTCTTCAGTTTCTTATGTATCTCTTCTGCTGTCATAGTGAAGACTTTCACACCTTCAGGTGAATATGTTATAGAAAACAGCTTCATCAGAGTTGATTCTTTCATAAAGCATATTTTGTTCTCAGCTCAATTAATCATCAGATTAGCCTTTTGAAGCTATAGTGTTTCTTAAACTATGTTGCTCTCAGATTACTTCACTATGTTAAACTGAATCTTCTCTCAGTGACAAGCTACTTAAAGGTGAACAATAGCTGTTTTACAGTCTATAAGTTCTTCATTACTCTTTACTGAATTCTCATTAAACCTATACAGTTAATACTGCTGGTTGAGATTCTTTATGTGTAGGGGAATTTTGTGTTTTTTAACAAATGCTGATGATAAGAAATTCCCTGTGCAACCACTATCTATCAATAGTTATACTGTATAGTTATTTAACTTTAACTTAGATTTAAAAACTTTTCAGGTCTTCTGCTGCATTTTACTTACAGTTCTGAAGGCTTTTTCTAAACCTCTTCAGTAGCCTCACTTCTGAAGAGTTTTCTAGTTTTTTAAGTCAGAGAGAGATTTCTTATATACCTCTTCTATATACTCAAAACTAGTCAGGTTAACTCACTGACTCAGATTATTTTACAGATCTTTCTTAATATATTCTGCTCTTAATACCTAGATCTTCATTCTTAACATTCTTAAAACATGAGTTTCTTTAGAAGTCACATATTCTTTAGTTCTGATAAAACAGAATTCTTTAGATAAATGTTCTTAAACTACATTTCTTAGTGCTTTCAGGAAGACTATCTCTCTAAATAGTTAACTATTGTTCATTTGTTCTTTATTCAATATCACTCTTCAGATTCTTTTTTATATCTGTTGCATCTGATATTTAAAGCCTGACCCACATTTTCTAAGTAGTGAAAAACTTCATTGTAAGTTTCTAATTAGACTGTCTAGAAATACATACTTACTTCTACTACTGTATACTTAATTACTTCATCTTTAATATTGCTCATCTCCTTTCTATTATCTGCCATTATTTCAGAAAGTAACTCAGATGCAGCTCATTCTGTATTAAGATTACTTTTTACATAATTAAACAATAATTCTAAACTGAAATCATCTCAGCTTATTTTCCTCATAATCTCTTCTTAATTATTATTGCTTACTTTACTAAAATAGTGTATTGCAACATATTGCAAGAATGTGAGACCTTTTTAAGTTGCTGTAAACATCTTACAATCTTTAGCTTGTAGAAATTACCTGAAGTTATCTTTATTGCTTTAGTGATTTGCACAATTATTATTATAGCAGACAGTTTAAGACAGACTTATATAAGAAGATTTAGATGTCTTTTCCTTGAGAACTTCTGTGTACATTTTTTTTGTATAAGGTTTAAGTTAATTCAGGTTTACAGCCTCTGCAATTTTAAGTGAAGTGTTTAATCTTTCTGCAATTATAACACTTCTTTCCTCCTTGCCACTTCTTTAACAGTGAGTATCACATTGTTGCATTGATTTCTATAGATTTAAGACTGTAGTAGAGTTTTAATACTGAGTTTTTTGCTTTTACCTCTGATAAAACCACTCCTTTCTTTTTCAGCTTACATTCATACTGTTAATTATCACTTATTGTGACCTGAACTATCATCTTCTTTAAAGTAGTTGAGTGGTCAGTACAGGACAACTTGTCTTTTACTGAATTCTTCAACCCTTAATAGTATTAAGATAATTGTGTACTGTCTTCTCACATTGTTGAAATGATGATTCTCTGAAAGTCAGCAGAATAGACTGAGACAGCTCTAGTTTACTTTAATGCATAAAGCTTTTATTTCACTGTATATTCTTTGTCTATATCTTTAAAAGCTCATTGCATGCAATTCTTAAACATCTTAAAGGAGGTGAAGATCTTAATTGTATTATTATCTCAGTTCTTCTTCCTCTGTTTTAGAAAGTCAGTAAGGACAGGCTGAAACCACTTAACAGTATAATTCCTCAAATAAGTTATAGTGTACAGCATCTTGTCAGTCTCAGTCTTAAACTGTAGTTCATTGAAATAAATATTCATCTCAACCTAAAGTAAAAAGGACTTAAGCTTTTCTCTCTCTCTCTTAAAATTATTTAAGAGTGCTATCTTAAGGGTCTTAATGATTACAGAGGCTGTAACTGACTTTATTTCTAATAAAGTTAAGAGTCTCTCTTTTTCTTCCTTTAAAGAAGAAGATTCAGATCTTATTGAATAGGCAGAGCTACATTGGTCTCCTTAGGGCAAGTGACTGAACAACTAGATAATATGCTTTCTAATGAATATAACAAGTATGGTAATCAATGGTTGTATATTAAGTGTTAGTAGTGGAAGTTGTACAAAGTGTATGACAATCTCTGTAACAAGACACTAGTTCTAAAGCAGGTGACTATCTGAGCACAGCTGGTAAGCCAGCTGATATAATGACTCTCATATTCAATACTCTCTCTGAGTCAGTATACTGCTGCTCCTCCTAACACCATGAACCCTGTAGTCTATATATCCTCTGCCACTCAAGAGCACTCAGTGATCTCCTCATTAAAAACCCAGTGAGAAAAGAGTGAGATCAATAGCCTGAACACTTCCTTGAAGACATCCCTTCCTAACTGATCTGTAATAAAGTGTTGTTGTAAATGATTGATGAGGTGTCACATTTATACAGTGCGCTTCTGCTGTTGCAATTCTAGTTCTTCTCATTGTTCATTGAACATTGGTTGTGTATGATAGGCATTACTCCTAATTTCATTCAATGTTCAATGAACATTGGCTGTGGCAACACTTTGATGAATCTGTCTACAAGTTGTTCCTTTGTGGATACTCATTCCATGTGTATGTAGTCATCCTGGACCAGCTCCCTAACATAGTGATGTTGAACATCTATATGTTTTGTTTGTTTGTGGTACTCAGTGTTCTTAACAAGGTTCAGGCTGGCCTAATTATCACTCAAAATTTGTACAAATGCTGGTGGCTGGTTCATAGGTAGTTCAATAAGGAAGCAACAAAGCTACACTGCTTGTCTGACAGCATGTTCAATGGTGATGTACTCAGCTTCAGTGATGGAAGTTGAGACTGTACATTGCTTCTTTAAACACCATGATATTACACCTCTTACTAGAAAGAAACAATATCTCATTGTGAACTTCCTTTCACTGATGTCTCTGATGAAGTTGCTGTCTGTGTAGTCTAAGGTGGTTAGTAGATGTTGTGTGTCATTGTATAAACCATTGTAGTGGATTCCTAGGTTCATCATTCTCTTAAGATATTGTAGAACCCTTCTAATGGCTCTGATGTGACCAATTCAAGGGTCTGAACATTGCTGAGACAAGCAATCAACTGTGAAGATAATGTCTGAGCAAGTTCCACAGGTGATGTATAGAAGCTTTTCTATTAGATGTTGATATGCAGTGATTTCAGTAGGATCACTATCACCATTGTCCTTCAAAGTGATGTACAATCCTGGCACCATTGAAATTGATACTGGGTTACAAGATAGTAGGCTTTCTTCCTGTAGTACATCTCAAATGTATGAAGCCTGATTCAGCATCAATAACCTCTTAAGTTGATGGCAAATGATCCACATTTCAATAATCATTCTGGCTTCTTCAAGATCCTTCATATCAAATTCCTTGCTGAGAACTCTCTTGACTTCCTTGATGAGTTCTATTGATGTTGCTGCAATGAGAAGATTGTCCACATAGATGCTGATCATAATGAATCCTGATTTGTACAAAGTGATCATAATGCTCCCATCTGCTAGCATAGGCTTATACTCTTGATCCTTTCAGAATGAGATCAACTTCTTGTTCCATAAGTGTGCTGATTGCTTCAATCTGTACAAGCTCTTCACAATTCACTATACAAACTCTGTATGTCCTTGTTGTACATCTGCTCCCTCTGAAATTCTCATATAAATCTCCCATCCTTTCACTTCTAGGTCACTGATCAAGTAGGCTGCTACAATGTCCATTTAGTGCAGTTCTAGGTCCATAGCAGCAACAATAGTGAGGTACAATCTCAGTGATTCCTTTCATACAGTTGAGGCAAATGTTTTCTCATAGTCAATACCCTCTTGTTGTGAGAATTCCTGTGCAACCAGATGTGCCTTGTACCTCTCTATCAATTCATTCTCATCATTCTTGATCTTGAATATCCATTTGCAATCAATAGACTTTCATCCTTCTGATAGCTTGTTGAGCTTTCATACACTATGTGACTGCAAGCTTTCCAGTTCAGTCTGAATGGCATCTCACCATCCCTTTTCATGGATGAGGTCAGATAGTGCCTCTCTGTAGGTCTTCAGTTCTTCTATCTTTTCATATAAACTGATCTTCTCTAGACTCATCAGCTTAAGCCTCTTGTTTGAAATGTATATCTCTTCAATGTCTGACTCTATTGGCCTCAATTAATTATGTAGTGTGTTTTCACCAGCTACTGATTTCATAAAGTGCAAGAGTTTCACTTCTTTGTGTGATACTTGAAATCTACTCATTGTCATACTCTCTTAAGGAACCTCATCTCTCAAGCATGACGCCTTTTGTGTGCTGTAACCTATTAGGTCTTAAGTAGCTACCAACTTGATCATGTTTAAGCCAGCTCTTTCCCTCATGTATAGTTTGTACAGGTCATCCACAGCTGTTAGGCCAGGTGAACAACAGCTATTTCTCACTGTTCTATAAGCATGTGACTTCAGGTCAGTGAGACTTTCAGCTCAAGCATCTTCTCTTGCTAGTGCAAGAATGCCCCATTTGCCTGACTCCATCACATCAATTATTAGCTCCTCAACATTCTCTCTAGAATGTCCCCAGCTGATCTTGAAAATAAACACCCTCACAGTCTTACTCTGGATGCTCCCTCTGTAACTTAAGGTAGGTGTGGCAGTCACACCTGTATCTACAGCTTTATATGACTCCACCACCTCCTCAGTGTTTCATTGTGTTGGTTTTTCAAGGTGTAGTCAGCTTCTGCAACATGGTGCATCTGAAGCAGTACAATTAGCATTCTTAGTTCTGATAGAGTGTAAAGGGAACTCATTGAGCAGGTATGCTCCAGATGTTGACTCATCAATAGTGACTGATAACATCTCATGAACTGAGTGTTGTTGTGGACTTCATATTCTATATTTCTTGGTAGATTCAGTATATCCCAGAAATATGCCAGTTCAAGTACATTTGATGTCAGATTTGATCCTCTTCTCCTTAGAAATATGGACATGAGCAACACTGTCAAAGATGTGTAGGTGAGCCACACTGAGTCATACACTGATAAAGGTGTAATTTGGAACTTTGTCCCTCTTTGATGCTGGTAGTAAGTTCTTCAGCTTGTTTGCAGTGAGCATTGCCTCAGCCCAGAAGACATTAGATAAATCAGCATTCAGTAATAGAAGGTCCTTCATTATACAAAGTGTTCTTCAGGTTCATTTGCTTACTGAATTGTGTTCTGGGGTGTATAGCGCTGAGTGTTCAATGGAAATCCCTTTAGTCTTGCACCAGCATAACAGTGCATGGCTAATATACTCTCCCCCTCCATCAACACATAGGTGTGCAAGTTCTTCATCAGTAAGCCTTTTCAGCTTCAGAACCATGCATGTAAACCAGTTATAGAACTCATCCTTTGTCTTTAAAAATCCAACCCATGACTTCTTAAAGTAGTTGTCCACTAATACTTCAGCATACAAAGATCCTCCTAAGGATTCAGAATTATGTGATCCTCAAAGATCTGAGTGTAGTTGTTTCAGTATTCTCTTTGTGGTTCTCATAGAGGTATGTTGGATGATTCTTGTCTGCTTACTTTGCACACATGGCTGGCACACCTTTGTAAGGTCTCCATTTGCTTGTAATGCTGTGAGAGGTTCAATAATGCAGTTGCTTTTGCTTTTGCCTTTTGCTGAGCAGGATTTCACATCTGAAGTTAGGTGTTCAGAATTTTTCAGACTTAGGTGTTCAGAATCATTCAGACTTAGATGTTTAAAATCACTCACAGATTCATTAGTTGCTTTGTATAATTCATTTGCCTGATCCAGAAGTAGTCTGTTTACCATGGTGGATGCTAGCTTGATTCTTGCATAGCTTGCATGTTCAAATCTCTGATGCCATAGGTGTTGTGTCGGAGTTGTGCCCATTAGATGAGTAGGTCTACTCTGGTCATGTAATGACATAATGACCTCCTTGGCTCTGTACATCATCAAACAGTAGATGTTCTGTTTGATAAGCTTTGCCTTAATAGTGACAGTCTCTTTGGTGGAAGTCTCCTTAATTAGTAGCATGTGACTACCTTCATTCAAGTACAACCAACCATCCACACCTCTTCAAAATATTCATTGAGATGAGGTTAGTGAATGCCTTTGAAACATAACAAACATCCTGTATTTGTACAAATGATTCAGAACTGGTGAGAATTGCTATTGTTCCCTTCTTTGTGCAATATAATGCCTCACCATTCACTGCTTCAAACTTATGGTTCTCCTCATAGAATGATGACAGTTTGAACAGATTCAATTAATTAGTGATATGCTGCACTGCACATGTGTCAACATATCAGCAGTTATTCTCAGCAGGTAGTTTCTGCTTTTGTCTAGTCATCCTCAATGATAGTCTTGTTCCTTCTTCCTTACTCTCATTATTGTCATCAGAACTCATGTTAGTGACCTTGTTGAGGCAGTTCTTGAGACACTTGTTTTGTATGAACAGTTTAGCATTGTTGTCAAGTTGTTGTTTCAAGTCAAGTCTCCTATTGGGTTGACAGCAATCCTGCATTAGATGTTCAGGTTTCCTGCAGTTGTAGCATACCCTGTCATCATCATGACCTCTTCTGGTTTCATATGAGTTGTTTCAGCCTCCTGGTCTCCCCCTATATTGCATACTCATCACTAGTTCTGGCTCAATGCCTATCAGGCGGTCAGAGTTGATTTGTACTTCCTCAGATGCTAGGTATTGCTGAACCTCTTGTACCTGTATCTCTTTTGATGTGGTGATGTGAGCCTTGTTAATGTCATACTCTGGGGCAAGAGCTTCAAGGGCAATAACAATGTGAATGTTATTTCATATGTCTCTGTCTTCTTGTACAGCTGACTTGAGTCTCTTAATTAGACTTTCATCATCTTCAAATATTGCATTGACTGATTTGATGTAGCCCTTTGCTTTGTTTGCTGCAGTGTATCTGAACAACTCATTCAGAATGGTGTATATCACTTCTTAATTAACCTGCAAGCATGTAGTCCTGAGCTTGTCCCAAATCTCTGCTATTTCATTGATGCCTTCAATTGTATGAAAAAGGTTGTTGTCAATGGATTTCAATATGATTCTTAAAGCTGTTTCTTTAGCCTTTTCCATGACTGCCTGTGTCTGCTGAGAGGCTGTTTCATTTCCTGTTAAGTTTCAAACACCCTTTTCTTGCATGCTTGCCTTGGTGTTGCTTGACCACCTTTCTCAATTGTCAAATCCAGTCAATATCACCTGTCTTGTATGAACAAAATCATCTCATTCATTCACTGATGCCATGGTTGTTGATAGTGTGCATAGTAGGTTGATGGATTCAGTGTGTCAATGGACTCAGTGTGTTAAGGGGTTAGGTGTGGCAATTTCAGTTGCACTGACCGGGCTCATAACCTATTGAATAGGCAGGGCTACATTGGTCTCCTTAGGGTAAGTGACTGAATAACTAGATGATATGCTCTCTAATGAATATAACAAGTATGGTAATTGATGGTTGTATATTAAGTGTTAGTAGTGGAAGTTGTACAAAGTGTATAACAATCTCTGCAACAAGACGCTAGTCCTAAAGCAGGTGACTATCTGAGCACAGCTGGTAAGCCAGCTGGTATAATGACTCTCATATTCAATAGATCTTTCTTTTAACATATAATAATAGTTGTTAATAATACTTTAAACATCCCTTAGAAGATGATGCTTAAAGTGTAACAGAGTAATGCTCTAGGCTGAAAGATTATTAAGTGAAGTACTACTTAAAACTATTAGGATGATATAGGCAGTAGGTTGACATTTACTATATAAGTTGAGTACAAGGCTTCTATTTAACAAAGAATAATCTATTTTCTATATAGTAGTCTTAAGCTTCTTCTGATTACTGCAGTGATTATAATAATCTTAAGCTTCTTCTAATCACTGTAGTTACTGCAGTCACACCTGCAACTACAGTAATTAACTAATTATAATAATCACTCTTTCTTGTAACATCAGTACTACAGTTATTCTGTATTATGCTGAGTAAGCATCTATAACAGTATTCTACTGACTGGTTCAGTGCTTGTAGTGATTATAATATAATTACTATAAGTAGTATTAATGCTACACTTATCCTGTGTTACTCTTATACCTTGACTCATAACAGCTAATATAAAGAGTGTAAGAGAATTTTGTAAAACTGTATAAAGAATAAACTAAAAAATTACTCTTTCAGAAGTATTACAGTTTGATAAACAAGCAGGACTACATCAATCTAGTGAGGCAATGATTGAGTAGCTTGAGTAGCTTGTTTGTATGCACTATGTTTGATATGACAAGTATGGTAAGAGTACAGTGTCAAGACTGTACAAAGTGTATGACAAACTCTGCAACAAGATGCTAGTTCTAAAGCAGACAATGTACTGCTGAGCTGGTATATTGATGTCCAATAATAGTGAGTCCTTCATTATATGAAGTGTTCTTCAGGTCCGTTCACTTACTGAACTGTGCTCCAGGGTGTGTGATGCTGAGTGTTTAATGATAATCCCTTTAGTCTTGCACCAGCATAGCAGTGCATGGCTAATATACTCTCCCCCTCCATCAACATGTAAGTGCTCAAGTTCTTGATCAGTACACTTCTCTAGCTTTGAAACCATGCCTATAAACCAGTCATAGAATCTGTCCTTGATCTTTAAAAACTCAACCCATGACTTTTTAGAGTAGTCATCTACCAGTAGTGCAGTGTATGAAGATCCTCCTAAGGATTCAGGATCATGAGGTCCTCAAAGATCAGAATGTAGCTGTTCAAGAATTCAGTTTGTAGCTCTTATAGATGTATATTGAATGATTCTTGTCTGTTTGCTCTGAATGCACAGTGTGCACACACTTAGAGAAGCTTTATCTGCTTACACTGCTGCAGGAGATTCAATAGTGCAGTTGCTTTTGCCTTTTACTGAGTGGGATTCCACATCTGAAGTTAGGCATTCAGAATCATTTGAACTTAGGTATTCAGAATTGTTCAGACTTAAGTGTTTAGAATCACTTACAGATTCATCAGTTACTTTGTATAATTCATTTGCCTGATTCAGAAGTAGTTTGTTTATTATAGTGGATGCTAGCTTGATTCTTGCATAGCTTACATGCTCAAATCTCTGATGTTATAGGTGTTGCATTGAAGTTGCACTCATTAGATGTGTAGGTCTTCCTCATTAATCTTGCACTGCTATAATAACATCTTTACTCCTGTACATCACTAGACAGTAGATGTTCTGTTTGATAAGCTTAGCTCTAATAGTGGTGGCCACTTTGATTAACAACATATGGTCATCTTTATCTAAATATAACCATTCACACCTCTTCAAAATACCCATTGAGATAAGGTTAGTGAATGTCTTTAAAACATAACAAACATCCTGTATTTGTATAAACAATTCAGAACCAGTGGGGATTGCTATTGTTCCCTTCTTTATGCAATATAACACCTCACCATTTGCCGCTTTGAATTCATGTTCTTCATTATAGAATGATGACAGCTCAAATAGGTTCAACTGGTTAATGATATGCTGAGCTGCACATGTGTCAATATATCAGCAGTTATTTTCTGCAGAAAGCTTCTGCTTCTGTCTAATCATCCTTAATGATAGCCTCTTTTCTTCCTTCTCACTCTCATTATTGTCATCAGTGCTCACATTAGCAACCTTGTTGAGGTGATGTTTAGAATGCTTATTTTGTACAAATGATTTTCTGTTGTCATTATGTCATCATTTTGAGTTGAGTCTTCTATTGAACTGATGACAGTTCTGCATTACATGTTCAGGTTTATCACAGTTGTAGCATACTCTATTGTCAATAGAATCTCTTCTCCCTTTATACAAATTGTTGTAGCTGGTTGATCTCCCTCTATATTGCATACTCATTGCCAGCTCCAGCTCAACTCCTACCTGACAGTCAGATTTAATTTGTACTTTTTCAGAGGCTATGTATTGCTGAACTTCTTGCATCTGTATCTTCTTTAAAGTGGTGATGTGGGCCTTGTTGATGTTATACTCTGGGGCAAGAGCTTCAAGGGCAATAATAATGTAAATGTTGTCTCATATGTCTCTATCTTCTTATACAGCTGACTTAAGTCTCTTGATTAGACTTCTGACATCTTCAAATATCATGTTGACTGATTTGATGTAGCCCTTTACTTTGTTTGCTGCAGTGTATTTAAACAACTCATTCAGAATGGTGTATACCACTTCTTAATTAACCTGCAAGCATGTAGTTCTGAGCTTGTTTCAAATCTCTGCTATTTCATCAATGCCTTCAATTGTACAAAAAAGGTTGTTGTCAATGAATTTCAATATAATTCTTAAGGCTGTTCCTTTAGCCTTTTTCATGGCAGCTTGTGTGTGTTATGAAGCTGCTCCATTTTCTGTTAAGTTTTATACCCTCTTCTTCTGCATACTTGCCTTAGTGTTGCTTGACCATCTCCCTCAATTGTTGAATTCAGTCAATATCACTTGTTTTGTACAAACACAGTCATCTCATTCATCCACTGAGGCCATAATTGTCAATGGTGTGTGTGTAGGTTGATGGATTCAGTGTGTCAATGGACTCAGTGTGTTAAGGGGTTAGATGTGGCAATTTCAGTTGTGCTGACTGAGCTTATAACCTGATAAACAAGCAGGGCTACATCAATCTAGTGAGGCAATGATTGAGTAGCTTGAGTAGCTTGTTTATATGCACTATGTTTGATATGACAAGTATGGTAAAAGTACAGTGTTAAGACTGTACAAAGTGTACAACAAACTCTGCAACAAGATGCTAGTCTTAAAGCAGACAACATACTGCTGAGCTGATATATTGACTCCCATATTCAAGACAGTTAATTATAAAAAATATATTAATTGTATTACTATCATTAAATAAAAAATATAATAAAATTAAATAATTATCTTCTAATGATTCTTCTGACAAAAATTAAGTAGAGATTGTTATCTTTTAGTTAAAGCTCTAAGAGCAACTTATCTTAGAGATTATTTATTTTCCAGCAGCTTCTTAATGTTAGAAGATACATTAAGCTCTGTAACTTAAAAAATCTGAGACTTAAGTTTGTTAATATTGAAATAGACTCTTATAATATATTCAGCATCTCAACAGTATTAGTATAACTCTTTACAGTTTTTACAGTCTTTTCTTCTTAACTGAGCTTTAAAAATTAGTCAGAGAATAAGTTTATAGATTTAAAATGAGTATCAGTCATAATAAAGACTCAAGAAGTAATTGCAGCAGACTATACAGCAGTTATAATAGAAGCAGATTGTATAAAAGTAATAGAGAAAGTGTTATTACTAGTATTAACTTTAAAAGTGCTGATGTTGACAAAGTGAGCAGTGTATAACTTAATTTAATATTTCTTCACTTACTGTCTGCTATCAAGTTTTTAAAGAAGTGTTATGTAGTTATTAAAGTCTTTAAACTTATTAAAAATAGTGAGAAGAAGTATATAGAGTTCTTAAAAAAGTTCTTTTCTTAAAACTGCTAGCTTAATATTATCATCATACTCAATGTTTAAAGTAAGATGAAGAAACTCTACAAGATATATATTGAAGTTATAGTTAACTTATTTCAGATTGTACATCTTACACTGTGCTGTAATCTTTAAGTTTAGATTATTAAAGACTTGAGTAAGAAGTGTTATCAGTACATTAATACTTAATAAAAGCTCAGTATTAACTTTATCTTTAATAATGTTGAATATGAGAGTCAATATATCAGCTCAGCAGTACATTGTCTGCTTTAGAACTAGCATCTTGTTGCAGAGTTTGTTGTACACTTCATACAGTCTTGACACTGTACTCTTACCATACTTGTCATATTAAACATAGTGCATATAAACAAGCTACTCAAGCTACTCAACCATTGTCTCACTAGATTGATGTAGCCCTGCTTGTTTATCAGGTTATAAGCTCAGTCAGCACAACTGAAATTGCCACACCTAACCCCTTAACACACTGAGTCCATTGACACACTGAATCCATTAACCTACACACACACCATTGACAATTATGGCCTCAGTGGATGAATGAGATGACTATGTTCATACAAAATGAGTGATATTGACTGGATTCAATAATTGGGGGAGATGGTTGAGCAACATCAAGGCAAGTATGTAGGAGAAGGGGGTATGAAACTTAACAGGAAATGAAGCAGCTTCACAATGCACACAAGCTGCCATGAAAAAGGCTAAAGAAACAGCCTTAAGAATTATATTGAAATTCATTGACAACAACCTTTTTTGTACAATTGAAGGCATTGACAAAATAGCAGAGATTTGGGACAAGCTCAGAACTACATGCTCACAGGTTGATTAAGAAGTAATATACATCATTCTGAATGAGTTGTTTAAATACACTGCAGCAAACAAATTAAAGGGCTACATCAAATCAGTCAACACAATATTTGAAGACATCAGAAGTCTAATTAAGAGACTCAAGTCAGCTGTACAAGAAGACAGAGACATATAGAATGATATTTACATTGTTATTGCTCTTGAAGCTCTTGCTCCAGAGTATGACATCAACAAGGCCCACATCACCACTTTAAAGAAGATACAGGTGCAAGAAGTTCAGCAATACATGACCTCTGAGAAAGTATGAATTAAATCTGACTGCTAGGTAGGAGTTGAGCTGGAACTGGCAATGAGTATGCAATATAGAGGGAGATCAACCAGCTACAACAATTTGTATGAAGGGAGAAGAGATTCTATTGACAATAGAGTATACTACAACTGTAGTAAACCTGAACATGTAATGCAGAACTGTCATCAGTTCAATAGAAGACTCAACTTGAAACAACAACATGATGACAATGAAAAACCATTTGTACAAAATAAGCATTCTAAACATCACCTCAATAAGGTCACTAATGTAAGCACTGATAACAATAATGAGAGTGAGGAGGAAGAAAAGAGGCTATCATTAAGAATGACTAGACAGAAGCAGAAGCTTTCTGCAGAAGATAACTGCTGATATATTGACACATGTGCAGCTCAGTATATCATTAACCAGTTAAACCTATTTAAGTCATCATCATTCTATGACAAAGAACACAAATTTGAAGTGACAAACAGTGAGGTGTTATATTGCACAAAGAAGGGAACAATAGCAATTCTCACCAGTCCTAAATCATTTATACAAATATGAGATGTTTGTTATGTTTTAAAGGCATCCACTAACCTCATCTCAATGAGTATTTTGAAGAGGTGTGAATAGTTATATTTGAATGAAGATGACCATATGTTGTTAATTAAAGCGGCTGCCACTATCAGAGCTAAGCTTATCAAACAGAACATCTACCATCTAGTGATGTACAGGAATAAAGATGTTATTATAGCAGTGTAAGATTAATGAGAAAGACCTACACATCTAATGGGTGCAACTCCAACACAACACCTATAGCATTGAAGATTTAAGCATGCAAGTCATGCAAAAATTAAGCTAGCATCCATCATGATAAATGAACTACTTCTGAATCAGGCAAATAAATTGTACAAAGCAACTGATGAATCTGTGAGTGATTCTGAACACTTAAGTTCAAATGATTCTGAACATCTAAGTCTGAACAATTTCAAACACCTAACTTCAGATGTGGAATCCCACTCAGTAAAAGGCAAAAGCAACTGCATCATTAAATCTCCTGCAGTGATGCAAGCAGATGAAGCTCCTCTGAGTGTGTACACACTGTGTGTTCAGAGCAAACAGACAAGAATCATTCAATATACACTTATGAGAGTTACAAACTGAATTCTTGAACAGCTACATTCAGATCTTTAAGGACCTCATAATCCTGAATTCTTAGAAGGATCTTTGTATGCTGCACTACTGGTAGACAACTACTCTAAGAAGTCATGAGTTGAGTTTCTAAAGATTAAGGACAGATTCTATGACTGGTTTATAGGCATGGTTTCAAAGCTAGAGAAGCATACTGATCAAGAACTTGAGCACCTACATGTTAATGAAGGGGGAGAGTATATTAGCCATGCACTGCTACACTGGTGCAAGACTAAAGGGATTACCATTAAACACTCAGCACTACATACTTCAGAGCACAATTCAGTAAGTGAACAGACCTGAAGAACACTCTATACAATGAAGAACTCACTATTATTGAATGTCAAATTACCTAATGTCTTTTGAGCTGAGGCAATGCTTGCTGCCAATGAGCTGAAGAATTTACTATCAACATCAAAGAGGGATAAAGTTCTGAACCACACCATTACTGGCATACAACTGAATGTGGCTCACATACAGATATTTGAAAGCATTGCTCATGCACATATTTCTAAGGAGAAGTGAATTAAATCTGACATCAAATGTACCTGAACCAGAATATTTCTGATATATACAGAGTCTACAAAGAAATACTGAATATGAAGTCCACAACAATGTTCAGTTTATGAGATGTCATCAGTCACCATTGATGAGTCAACATCTGGAGCCTATCTACTCAACAAGTTTCCCCTACACCCTATTAGGACAAAAAATGCTAATTGTACTGCTCCAGACGCACCACATTGTAGAGGCTGACCATGCCTTGAAAAACCAATACAACAAAACACTGAGGAGGTGATAGAGTTGTATAAAGCTGTGAATACAGGTACAACTGCCACACCTGCCTTAAGTTACAGAGGGAGCACCCAGAGTAAGACTGTGAGGGTGATAATACTCAAGATAGGCAGGAGATGTCTCAGAAATGTTGTTGAGGAGCTAATAATTGATGTAGTGAAGTCAGGTGAATGGGGCATTCTCACACTGACAAGAAAAGATGCTCAAGCAGGATGTCTCACTGACTCAATGTCACACACCTATAGAACAGTGAGGAATAGCCATTGTTCACCTAGTCTAACAGCTGTAGATGACCTGTATACATTACATGTGAGAGAAAGAGCTGGCTTAAACGCATCTAAGTTGAAAGCTACCCAATATTCAGCTGGTTACAGCACACAAAAGGCATCATGTATACAAGGTAAAGGTTCTCAAGATGATGTGACAATGAGCAGATTTCAAGTATTACACAATGGAGTGAAACTCTTGCACTCTATAGGATCAGTAGCTGGTGAAAACACACTACATGATTAATTGAAGTCAACAGAGTCAGACATTGAAGAGGTATATGTTCTGAACAAGAGGCTTAAGCTGATGAGTCTAGAGAAGATCAGTTTATATGAAAAGATAGAAGAACTGAAGACCTACAGAGAGGCACTATCTGACCTCATTCATGAAAGGAGATGGTGAGATGCTATTCAGACTGAACTGGAAAGCTTGTAGTCACATGGTGTATGGGAGCTTAACAAGCTACTGGAAGGATGAAAGTCTATTGGTTGCAAATGGGTATTCAAGATCAAGTACAACAAGAATGGATTAATAGAGAGGTACAAGGCATGTCTGGTTGCACAGGGATTCTCACAACAAGAGGGTATTGACTATAAGAAAATATTTGCCCCAACTGTACAAAAGGAATCCCTGAGAATATACCTCACTATTGTCACTGCATTGGACCTTGAATTACACTAAATAGATGTTGTAGCAGCATATTTAATCAGTGACCTTGAAGCAGAAGGACAGGAGATTTATATAAGAATTTCAGAGGGAGCAGATGTACAACAAGGATGTACAGAGTTTATATGACAAATTATGAAGAGCTTATATAAATTGAAGCAATCAGCACACCTATGGAACAAGAAATTAGTCTTATTCTGAAAGGATCAAGGGTATAAGCCTATGCTAGCAGACAGAAGCATTATGGTTGCATTGTACAAATCAGGATTCATCATGGTCAGCATCTATGTAGACAATCTTCTCATTGCAGCAATGTTGATAGAACTTATTAAGGAAGTTAAGAGAGTTCTCAGCAAGGAATTCAATATGAAAGATCTTGAAAAAGCTCAGATGATTATTGGAATGCAGATTATATGTCATCAACTTAAGAGGTTACTAATGCTGGATCAAGCATTGTACATTCAAGATGTACTACTGAAAGAAGGCCTACTATCTTGTAACCCAGTATCAATTCCAATGATGCCAGGATTGTACATCACTTTGAAGAACAACAGTGATAGTGATTCTACAGAAATCACTGCATATTAATGCCTAATAGGAAAGCTTCTATACATTGCCTGTGAAACTCACTCAGACATTGTCTTTGCAGTTGGTTGCTTGTCTCAGCAATGTTCAGATCCTTGAATTGGTCACATCAGAGTCATTAAAAGGGTTCTACAATATCTTAAGAGAATGATGAACCTAGAAATCCACTACAATGATTTGTATGATGACACACAACATCTACTAACCACCTTAGGTTATGCAGACAGCAACTTCACTGAAGACATCAGTGAAAGGAAGTCTACAATGAGATATTGTTTCTTCCTAGTAAGAGATGTAATATCATGATGTTCAAAGAAGCAATGTACAGTCTCAACTTCTACTACTGAAGCTGAGTACATCACCATTGGCCATGCTGCCAGGCAAGCAGTATAGCTCTGACAGTTCCTTATTGAACTACTTATGAATCAGCCTTCTGCATCTGTACAAATCTTGGAAGACAACCAGGCAAGCCTAGACCTTGTCAAGAATGTGGAGTACCACAACTGAATAAAACATATAGACATCCAACATCATTACATTAGAGAACTGGTTCAGGACAACTATGTACACATAAAATGAATACTCACAAAGGAACAACTTATAGACAGATTCACTAAAGTGTTGCCACAGCCAACATTCATTGAACATCAAACAAAATTGAGAGTAATGCCTATCATACACAACCAATGTTCAATGAACAATGAGAAGAACTAGAATTGCAACAGTGGAAGTGCACCAGCATTGAATGAAAGGGAGTGTCTTCAAGTAAGTATTCAGACTATTGATCTCACTCTTTTCTCACTGGGTTTTTAATAAGGAGATCACTGAGTGCACTTGAGTGGCAGAGGATATATGAACTACAGGGTTCATGAAATCAGGGGGAGTGATATACTGTCTCAGGGGGAGTGTTAAATATGAGAGTCAATATACCAGCTCAGCAGTATGTTGTCTGCTTTAGAACTAGCATCTTGTTGCAGAGTTTGTTGTACACTTTGTACAGTCTTGACACTGTACTCTTACCATACTTGTCATATCAAACATAGTGTATATGAACAAGCTACTCAAGCTACTCAACCATTGCCTCACTAGATTGATGTAGCCCTGCTTGTTTATCAAATAATATATAAAAGAATCTGATTAGCTGCAACATCTTCTAGATAAGTTACAGTGTAGTTAAGCTTATTTTTTTCAGTAAAGAATTAGTTAGTGTTTAATAAAAGCTTGAGCTAAAGCTGTATTATAAATAAGTAGAGGTTTTATATAATTTTTATTAAATAACTCTAAATCTGAGTACTTCAATGTTTATTAATAGCTTAAACCTTAATGATTTAAGTTTGTACTTAATTTAACTTGTTACACATTGCTTAAACAAGCTCATAAGTAATAAGATGTGAGGCTATAGCATCTTCTATTTTAAGAAGGTGTATGACAAAATCTGTAACAATGTGAGATAGAGCAAGATATATATGTAGTCTGTATATATACTAGAACTAATAACTAAGGAGAGAAGAAGAAATGAGTACAGAGTTTTACTGTGCATTGCTAAGTCACTTAGTACGCACTAGACTCAATGTATCACTATGTTATAACAATTGCCTTCCTCTCTAGATGCTGATCTTCAGTACTGTAGAAATCATAGATTCTTATAGTAGTGTATATAATCATTGTAGTGTGATGATGTCACTAAGCTGACACTTTATTGATGTTGTAACTGTGAAGTAAATATAGCTGCATTTCACACTAAGAGGTTGATTATAAACTTTCTTGTTTTCATCTTTAACTTCCATTCACATTGTTCTTTATCAGTGTCATCACTATGTTTAAGCTTTATATTGCTCACTTTAATTCTGCATAGACCTTATTTGTTTTCTGTATGAAGGCTTGCCTTTAGATTATCCAGCATCTTTTAACATCTGATGAGTGCTGTTAAGCATCATCTTGTCAAATTACACATCAGTGTAGTGCACACCTGTCACAACATCAGTGTATCAATGATGTTCTTTACACTTTTACTTATTTTCAAGCTGTTAAGTCACTGCACTATAGCATCTCTTCCTTTTATATTGACACTGAACAATTTATCTCTTCCTGTGAGTAGACTTCTAGTGCAGTGATGATGTTACTAATGTGTTTATAGGCACTCTGCATCCTGATAGCTAGTTAATCTGCTGGCTCTCCACCTCATTTAAAGAAGTGAATGTGTTTGCAATACTTTAAGAATCTTAATAAACCCCACTTCAACCTCTTAAACTGTGATAGAAAGATTAATTAACAATACACATACTGTACTGAAGAGCATAAGAGGTGTTATTCAGTATTTATACACACTCTCTAGGTGCCAGCTGTACACTGATGTTGCTAGATCTCAGTGAAGTATATCTTTCACATTAACACCCTCAGAACACTCACTGAGCAGATCTTTAACCTCAATAACAACAATGTGAACATTGCAGGTAAGATATTGAGCTGTTACATTCTCTGATATATTAAATCTGTAACTGCATTTCTTAACACAGCTTTGAAATTCAGCAGTACCTCACACCTAAAAAACTAAATTGACATTAGCATCATCATAATTGATATTTTTATACATATTATTAAGACACTGAAGGGAATTCAAGATATCTATCACTCTTAAGTAGACTCTGTTTTTCTTATATTCACTCAGTGTTCTGACAGTGTCTATTGTATGTACAATAGCTGACTCAGCTTAGATAGACCTCTTCAGCATTTATATAGTTAATTCAGATAAAGATAATAACACATTCATCTCAAGCTTTCTCAACACTGATAACTCACTGAAGAAACACATCTCTGACAATAGTGACAACATCAGTAAAGATTTCAGCTTTCATCTTTATAAATGCAAGTCTGTTCTTAAGATGAAGGTTAAAGGCAAGAGTTGCATTATCTTTACATCAGTAACAAAGAAACAGACTGCTGCAGCTGTAAAACTGAAGCTCAAGATTGCATCTAAGTTAAAAGTTAAGTCTAAGTTCAAGTAAGTTAAGCAAAGTCTGTTTCTGAAGAAGTGCAGAAAGTGCTCTCAGCTTTTCTCTATTGTGATGTCATTGTTCTCTGATCCTTCAGATGGCTCTTTCTCATCACTGCCTCAGACTTCTACATTAAAAACTTTAAAGACTGATCTTAAACTAAACTTTAAGTGCTCTCTCATTATTCTATCTTCAGACAAAACTCTCAGTAGTGATTTAACTCTATTATTCAGTAAGTTCTTCACATTAAAGAATTTCAGCAAGCTGTTAAATAAGTATAAGTGCAGACTCATGCTGCTGTCACATTATGAACTTAAATGTGTAACAAAGTATTTCAAGTGTTTCAATAAAGTTAAAGCTTGTAATAACATTAAGGCTCACTACTGAGAGATTTTTATTGATGCAGAGTGTTACATCACTACTCTCAGATCAGGAAAATCAGTTTAATCAGTGTCTCACTTTCTTTCAGACAGGACTCTAAGATCTAAGGCAGGTATAACAGATAATGATATTATGCAGTACATTACATTACTTGCTCTATTCAGCATTACAGAGAACAAGTAGTTATAGCAGCATTGCATCAGTGTATAGCTGTGTTCTTCTTTCTTTTCTCACTGAACTTGTAATTTTAAATAGTTAGCTCTTGCCTTCATCACCTCTTTATAGTGAACAGAATTCAGTGATGTCTTTGCAGTGTTAACACAGTGTTACCTCTGCATCTTATAAGAAATGTTGTAACAACATGTCAATAGAGTCTTAATAAAACCTGTAAAATCTTATAAGAAAAACCAGAAAAGAGTGTCTCTAGAGCAGTCTTAAAACTTTCTTTAACATTTTCATTTTCAGTCTCTTACTCCTTCATTAAATGCAGTACACATCTCTTATGCTTCAGTCAGGTCCTCTTCAGAGACTCACTAATTATACTTCTCTAATCATCTTTTTCATTTCATCTTGTATCAAATTTTCTTCTTTCACATTTTTCTATCTACAATTTCCTCTATCTCATATTTCTCCCCATTATTTATCAACTTTAATGACTGTAGTAACAGCATGAATTCATCACTTTGTCAGTGCATATACAGTTCAAGATAGAAGACATAGAAGACATCATAAATTTAATAGCTTAAGAGTAGAGTTAACTGATAGACTTACTTTTCAATTATATCATGAACTCTAAAGGGTTCAATGAACTTGTGAAATAGCTTTCAATTTAAATGTTTCTGCTGCAGGTTCTTTATTGAGAGCATAATTAAGTCACTCACAATATATAAAACTGAAGGGTGTGTTTCTTGTTATAGTACTTGACCTACATCTTGACAACATTTGTTCAGCACTCTAATAGCACTTTATAAATGTTATGTATTCATTTTATCTGTTTGTTAGCAGTGAGCATCTTCTTCTTATAATTGTCATTTCTGATATCATATTGAATCTGTAGGTAGTAGCTGTATATTGTAAAAAAGGAGCTGGCTTCTGTTGATGCCTGTGTGTCATTATTGTAAGTAAACTCAGTCAGTGATAACAAATCTGTTCAGTTATCTTGCTCATCTAAGCAGTAATAACACAGATAATGCTTTAGAGTTTAATTCTGATGTTCTATCTGCTCATCTGTTTGCAGATGAAAGGCTGTACTAAGTCTGCACTTCATCTTTAAGTGATAACATATCTCTGATCAGAATGCACTGGTGAAGACTGACCTTCTGTCAGAAACAATGCTCTTTAATACTTTATATCAGCATACAATCTCATTAAAGAACAACTCAGTAAGCTCTACAGCAGTAATTGTCTTTATTATATAGATGTACCTCATAATTTTTGTGTAGCAGTCAACTACTACTAGAATTGCATTATAGATGCATTTCTTTCACTTACTTGATGGCAGTTCTGTTATAAAGTTTATAGTGATCTTCTGTCACAGCTTTTCTGATTAAGGAAGCACTTGCAACTTCTTATATAAGCAATATCTGAGTATCTTTACCCTTTAACAAATGTTGCATGATGCAACATAGTCATGAACATTCTTATTTATATTAGATTAGTAATACTTGTAATTAATTAATTTAAGAGTTCTGTCAACCCTGAAGTGTTCTGCTAGAACATTGTTATAGTGATGCTTTAAAAGCTCTACCCTAACAGACTCTTCTTTTGAGATATAGATTTGTTCTCAGTGCATAAGAAGGTTGTTGAATATAGTTTATAGAGTAGACTTTTTAATGTGTCCTCTTTGCTTACTTTGTTTCTCAACAGTCTTTCTCTACTTCTTCATAAATGAATCTTAATTCTGAAGAGTTCAGATCAGGTCTATCAGGTCTTTACTAAAAGTATTTAATACTATTTTATATATAGTAAGCTCTCTCACTATTACATATAAAACAAATTGTTTACAATTAACAGTTTCAGTAACAGAGTTAAGCTGCTCTTCAGCTACATTATATATATATTGAGTTGATGTCTCTTCATCACTTCTTAAGAGTTCATTTCTGAGTTTGAGGTTTCTACATCTGATAAAGTCTTTCACTTCAGCTATTACTCTTTCTATAGTAGGAGAGAATGTGAGTGTAAAGACAGATGTTATCATAATAAACTTTCTCTAAAGTATAAGAAGAAGCTTTTTCACTATTTCATTGATGTCTTTGTAGTTCAGACATCTTAAGAGTGCATCAGTGAGATTCATCTTTCTCAGTCTATATAAAATGATAAAGTTAAAGGCAGTGAGCTTTATAGCTCATTGTGCTTATCTACTGTTTGGAACTTTCACCTTCATAAAACTCTAAAGGTTATTATAGTCAGTTAAGACCTTCACTGAGTAAGCACTACTTTTTAAATAGTGACATTAGTGTTTAAACACCTCTATAATAGTGAGAAGCTTCTAATTATATATCTTATAGTGATGCTTCACTGAAGTCATCTTCTGCAATCAGAAGGCTACAGAGTGTTATAGCTCAGTAACTAGCAGTTATAAGATGATTACTGCTATTGCATAGTCTGAGGCATCAGTTTTATTCTGATCTTCAGGTTCAGGTTAAAGTGAATCAAGATTAGCACTGTTGTGAAGATGTTACATAATAGATGAAAAGTCTTTACAGCTTCAGAAGGTCACTCAAAAGGTTCTACCTTTCTCTCATTTTAACTGCCTTTCAGTAGATCTGTCAGAGGCCCTGTAAGCTAAAAGTAGTGCTGTATAAATTGATGATAGAAGTTAACAAACTCTAAGAAGACTTAAACTTCCTAAAAGAACTTGAGTACTGATTAATTCTTTATAGTAATAACCCTCTCTGAATTTATTGAGACACTGTTGACTGATATTATAAACCTCAAGAACTCTACTCTTGTAACAGAGAATTTACATTTCTTTAAGTTAATGTAGAGTTGAAACTGCTGTAGTCTGATAAGAACTTTACATATGTGATCTCAATGTTTCTCTAACATCTTAAAGTAGATCAGAATGTTGTCTAGATAGACAACACAAAACACATCTATCAGACCTACTAATATTCAGTTAATATATGTCTGAAACATCACCAGTGTGTTAATGAGTCTGAAAGGCATAATTATGTATTTAAAATGGCTGTAATGAGTGCAGAATGCTGTCTTTCACTCATCACCTTTCTTAATATAAATCTGATGATAGACATTCTTTAAGTCTAGTTTAGTGAACAACTTGACTCTACTTAACTGGTTCATGATTTCTTCAATCAGGAGTAAAGAATATTAATTCTTAATTGTGACCTAATTTAAACCTCAGTAGTCTACACATAAGTGCAGACCCTCATCTTTCTTAAGTATAAAAAGAACTGAAGCATCTGCTGAGCTAACAGAATGATGGATTCAACCCTTTACTAAGACATCAATTAGGTATTCTTGTAATACCTTCAATTTTGTAGTTGATAAGTTATACAAGAACTTATATGATGGCTTCTTATCATTAAAATTAATGACATAATCACTCATCTTGTGTAAGAGTAGACAACCTGCATTTTCTGTTGAAAACACTTCTGTAAAGTTAATGTACTCTTAGAGTAAAGACAGTGCTTAGTCTACACTCTATATATGTATTACCTCACCTGCAGGCTCAGCTCATAGAACAGTGTAAATTACAGACTCTTTCTCTATAATTTATGTGAACTCTTCAGAGGTCTGAATCTCTAGAAAAGACTTCTTTACCTTGAAGCACCAGTCCTTCACACTGTAATCAATGTGTACACACTTCACCATCAAAGCTGATAGACTGAGAATCAGAGCAGAACTGATCTTATTTACAGTGTAGAAGGTGTGTTTACAGTCTTTAAACTGCTTTCAGGTGTTTTTTAACTGATATTTTACACAGTGAGTCTTATAGCAATAAACTCTCTATCTATTCAAGAGTTACAGTTGTAGTAATAAGCTATTTATAGGCATTAACTGATGCTTAATAACAAAGTGTTGAGATATAATGTTCACTTCTGCATCAGTATCTAACAGAGCATCAGTAGTAATTAGTTCTTCACTGATAATAACTTCTGTTGATGTAATAATGCTGAACTCAGACTCTATCTTTACCTGTCACCTCAGTGATGCTGAGTGAGTACTGAGACCTCTTCTTTTTTTGTTGCACTGACTGCAGAAATAGATGTGTAGTTGAGGTTGTCCTTCTTAAAACAGTTCTTAATAAAGTGACCCTTTTCTCTATAAGAGAAACAGGTGTCTCTTAACATTAAAGATTTATTCTTTCTAGTAAAGTGAGGCTTCTTTACAGATCTTACTTCTGCATTATCTCTTCACTTCACTGACTCATTATCAGCATTTACTTGTTTTTCTCAATAAGTATCTAATGACTAATCTAATTAGCTTAAGTCTTTTACAAATTGGAAGTTCATCTGAGTTTAACTGCTATTCTTAAGGTTGTTTTTTAGGTGTGTTGTCAGTGCTACAAGACTCTCTTAAGTTGTAGAGAGATTTCAATAGTTAGTCAGAGTCTTACACAGTTTCAGCTGCAACTTTGTAAAGAAATAAGTCATCAATTGAGCCTCTGTATAAGAAGTCAGTTGAGCCTTCAGCTCTATAAGATAGATGTTGAAACTGTATATTAACTGTGTTAAGTTCTGCTTCACATTTATATATAACTGTGCATTGTAGAGGTGGCAGTTCACTGAGTTCTGAATGATGTTAAGTAGAAACTTTATGAAGTAATCTTAAATAAACATTGACAGCATCAACAACAGCCTTATAGTTACACTACATATTCTTTAATTCCTTCTTCAGGAACTGCATGCTGTATAAAATCTTGTTGTCATCATGTCTGAACTCCTCAGAAGTTCAGCAGAAAGTAATTACTGCATTATAGACTCAATTTATATGCTTGTATATACTCTTTTTATAATATTTAGTCAGTTTTCTGTTGCAGTTGAAGACTCACTTAGACTTTGTATATTAACCTCTTCATCTGCTGCTGTTGTGAGCTCATCATCATTAAGGTGTAGATCTGCTATAAGGTTGTTGAGCTCATTATTTGAGATTTACTGACTTTAATAATGTGTCTGCATCATACCTCAGACTGTCACCCTTTTAAAAAGTAGAGTTATTAGAACTGTGAGGCTATAGCACCTTCTATTTTAAGAAGGTGTATGGCAGAGTCTGTAGCAATGTGAGGTAGAGCAAGATATATATATAGTCTGTATATATGCTAGAACTAATAACTAAGAAGAGAAGAAGAAATGAGTGTAGAGTTTTACTGTGTGCTGCTAAGTCACTTAATAGATGCTAGGCTCAATTTGTTACTATGTTATAATATAAGAAGCATTTTATTCTTATTAATAATCTTATTAATGTAAGAGGCTGGGTGTATAATGATTGTTGTACAGGTGTTGAACAGGGTGTTATAGGCAGTAGAGTTACAATAGAGTCAATGCAGTGATTATATGTCTTCTATTCAGTGAGGAGAACACTGATCACTGAGGAAGAAGGTCTCTTCCTCTGTGTGCAGAGTTTTCACTTAATGCTCAGGTGCTACTCACTGAGTCATTATATAGATAAGCTATAGTGATGTACTGTTGTACTGTTGTACTGTTGTACTACTATATATAGTGGCCCTGACACAGTATTCTCCTTTCTATGATGCCATCCTCAGAGCCAACTGACCGCTCATAAACTTCATTACAACATTATAACAGTTGAGGTTGTAGGGTGAGCACATTGAGATTGCACTAGAGTAAGGCTAATCACATGCCCTCACTTAATTGTGATGATATTGCGCCTGGCAGTAAGTTCTTCATAACATAAACATCAAAATCAACATGTTTACTGTAGGTTCAAAACACCTCTCCTTTGTGTTTCTTCTTCATTGCCTTCTCTTATAACATGTCATTGTACTTCTCACAGCTCCTTCACTGCTCATTGAATAATGTGATGACTTCATAGCACTGTCCTCATTGCAGAGGTTTCCACCTCATGAAGGGAGTGTTGTAGAGCTTGCAGCTCACAGCTCAAAATTCTTTGCAGTGTTGTACTTTCTGTCATACTGTATAAATGCTGACATAGTGTATATAGTTCATCAACATTCAAATGCTTGAATCTACAGCTACAGACAATGGTGAAGACCTGCCTTCACCAGACAAACCTGTTAATCTTTATGTTCAGTGCAATGAGGAGGGCTCTGAAGTGTTGTTGTCAACAGGTGAGCTTGTGGTGATTGACACCTTCAGAAAGAGACAGGGAAGCAGAGTGGTACAACAATCTGTTCAGCACCTGAAGAGGGTCAGATGTCTATCTTTAAGTGATGTCTCTGACAGAGGTTCCTGCCCTGTGTAGTGTTGCAATGATACCTCACTGCTGATGCATGTGCAGCAGGCCCATCATTGTGGGTGTGTAATTTGAGAGAACCTCAGTTACATACTGTTGAGTACTGCTTGCTGTAGCCCTTGCAGAAGGGCCAGGGTTGATCAGTGCTTTGTGTCACAGGTTAATCCAGCCTGCACTTGTTGCACATTGCTCTACAATCCTTGTAGTCAATGCACAGTGAAGCCTCTGATCATCACTGCCTCAACCTCTGAGAGATCTGATGTTGTTGTCTCACATGCACATGTCTATGATGGCAGAAGGGGTGGCAGCACACTGTAAGTCTGCCTTTTCTAATCCTCTTTCATTTTTGTTTTATTTAGTTGTGTTGTACCTGTTGTACATACAACATTTTGTTGTACTGTCATACTGTCATACTGTTATACCATTGGTATGCTAATTGTGTATAGCGCTCAATGACTAATTAATCAATTCTCACACTGCCACTCCTTACTGACCACTACTGACACCCTCTACATTTCCTGCAGCTGCTCCTCAATGTGAGTCTTTTAGCTTCCTTAGAGTTGACATGTGCTAATTTAGTAGTCTCAAGGAGCTTGTCCAGGCCCTTACTGTCTTGCTGAAGGGCACTGCTCACACTCTCTGCATCCTCAACACCCATCAATCTTACTGCTGTCAGGAGTACATTAAATTCTCTGAGCAGCGCTGTGTTGAGAAGATGGGGTTGAAGGCCTCATCAGACAGCAAAGATGAGTAGAGACAGTGAGTGAATAGCTAGTAATGAAATTGTTTTCCCATTCTGACATCTGTACCATGCACACATGACTTATAGTGTTTCTTATAGAGGGCAACATAGTTGTTATAGCCCCTGTTGTAGTCTTGTTGTAGGGTACAGCTACATTTCCACCATAGAAGACAAGACTGAACAAAGCTGACAAACTTTTTATGCAGATAAGGTGGTCTTCAGTTACATTCACATTGTACAGCTTGCTCAGATTTCAGCTTGTTAGAGTTGTCAGCATAGAATTTTCACATTTTTACCTTTGCATTGTGGGTGAAGTGTACTGGCTTTTATATGTCATTCTACACCTGGTCTGTCAGCTTCTATTTGATGAGGTATTGAAGCCTGCTGTCATGAATGCAGCTATTCACAATTGCCTCAACTTCCCACTTATTGTCTTAATTAGGTAGTAGGTCTTTTCCTGCTAATGCAGGAGATACATAATGTGTGCCTTGAAATGGCTCCAATAGAGTGACATTGAACACATTATAGATATTTCAATCCTCTGAGAGGTTGAGTTTGTATGATGACTGACTTATCACACATTGTACCTTGAATGGGCTGAGTTTTTTCCAATGCAGTTTCTTTGTCTGCTTGTTCACTGACACATTCTTTCCATTGATCAGTACTAAATTGCCTTCTTTAAACGTTATCTCTGTTTGATGCTGATTATAGTAGTGTGCATATGTCTTATTAACCTGTTGTAGCTGCTTCTAAGCTGTTGCAATTTGGTCTTAAAGCTGCTGTGCATCTGCATAGGGTCTTATTTGTTCATGTGAATGCTGTATAGACAGCCTACTTAGGCCCATCTGAGGATCTAACTCTAGGTTAAGCTGAAAGAGGCTCTTATCTGTAGCAGTGTGTATAGAGTTGTTGTACAAGAACTCAGCAAAGGGTAGAAGCTTGACTCAGTCCTCTTGCTGCTCATTAATGAATATGTGTAAATATGCTTTCAGAGACTGGTTTTATCTCTCTATTTGACTGTTTATTTACAGGTGAAAGGCTGTTGATAGGTTACAACAACATCACATGTGAAAGCAGAAGCTGGTTCATTACTCTAATGTAAACAGTTTGTCCCTGTCAGTGACTAAGACTTCTGACATGTCATAAAGCCTGACTATGTCTTGAATAAACACTTCAATGAAGTCAGCAACTGACATGGTCTTCTGTACTGAAACATAGTGGGCCATTTTGGTCAACTTATCAACTACAACAAGGATTGAATCTTATGTCATACTTTTATATGTGCTGCTCAGTGGCAGGTCTGTAATGAAGTCCATTGTCACTGTATGCCACAGCTTAGTTGAGACTGGCAATGAGTTTAATAACCTGTATAGCTTGTGATGGGATGGCTTTACCTTCTGGCATTCAACACAGTTATGGCAGTAACATCATACATCTCTGATGGTGCCAGGCCAGTTATAAGATCACTGCATCAATTCTGCAGTTCTTGACTTCCTGAAATGCCCTGTGAAGACATCATCATGATATCAACTGATCACCACATTGTGGAGGGTAGGGTTCCACAGAACATATACCTTACTGTTATAGTGTACAACATTATCTATTTCTTGCTAACATTTTTGTACATCTAACAGTATAGATGTCATATTTAGCTGCATCTCTGATGTTATAATCATCTCAGAGTTCATGTCTATATTCATATTTGTCATCTTAAACCCAATCAAGTTGTTTCTATTTTTAATAGAGGTAGCTAATCCCTGTTGTACTCATTGTACCAAACTGTCTTTCAACTGCTCAGTACAAATTGCACATTCAAGTTGTTTAATAGACATCCTTGTATAAGCTGTTATCTCCCCACCTATTAGTGAGTAAGTAGACATGAGTTGAAGCACTTCAACAGTGTCAGCAGAAGTGCTATCCTCAATTTAAAGGCTAATAGAAATGTGACTTGCATCACTGTTTATAGCTTCAGTGTCTGCTGAGCTATTCTTAAGTGAGTGCTGCTGAGGCTCTGCATATCTAGGCCCTCTAACTGAGTAACAGCTTACTTCTTGAGCAGATAGATGCTGCACAGTGTGTGCTTCAGTGGCACTACTGATTCCTTCTAACATGACACAGCTTGCTTTTTGAGCAGGTAGGTTCCACACTGCTGATGTTTCAGTGAGATCACCATCTTCAGTATTCATTGTATCAGTAGTATTCATTGTGACAGGTACAACATTCTTTTGTTGTAGCTTCTATCATACTGGGCGTCTTAGCTGCAGTTCATTACAGCTTACTTCTTCTTGAGCAGATAGGTTTCACACTGCTGATGTTTTAATGAAACTATCATCTTCAGTAATTGTTGTCCTGAGTAGGTGACACATTGCTGGTGTTTCAGTGGTACTACCAACTTCATCTGACATGACACTCTCATTATTTCCATTACAGCTTGCTTCTTCTTGAGCAGGTAGATTTCACACTGCTGGTATTCTGATGAGACTGCTGTCTTCAGTGTTCATTGTACTGATAGTATTCATTATAACAGGTATGACATTCTTTTATTGTAGTCTCTGTTGTACTGGGTGTCTTAACTGCAATGTCATTGCAGCAAGTGTGTATAATTCCTCTTGTACTGACTTATAGTTCTGACTTCTTAAGTGGAAGAACTGTCACACTATTTCAGCAGCAGTTGAGGTACTGGCAGTCTTCAGCAGTTCATAATCAGGCTGTCTTAATAGGTCATTGGCAGGGTTCTTCTTGCCTTCTTGATATGTGACTTTGAAGTTGTATTCAGCAAGCTTTTCAGCCCATTTAAGCTGCCTTTGTGTGAGGTTTAAAGTAGTCATGAATCAAATGAGGTTTGCATGGTCAGTCAGTACAACAATTTAGTATCTAGCACCCTGACAGTAGTGCTACCAATAGTGCATGGCTTCCACAATGACAAGGAGCTCTTGCTTACCTGTACTATATTGAGTCTCAGTATCTAGCAGCTTCTTGCTGTAGTAAGCAACTGATAGTCAGTACAATTGACCATTGATCTTAAAGTGTTGTGTTAAAATTCCATCAATTGTGAATTTGAAGGCGTTCATTTTAACCCTTATAAGTTTGTTTTCATTGAAATAGTGTAGCAATGAAGTGCTTGTGAAGGTCTCCTTTAAAGCATTAAATGCTTTCAATGCAGCTTCTGAAAGTGAAAAAGAGGCAGGTACAACATTTTCTTATTGTAGCTCTTCCCTAACTTGTAGACTGTGTGCTGAATAGCCTGTGCTAGACCTCTACAATGAGGTTAAACTGCTCTGCTTTCCTTCAATATCTTGATGAAGAGCAGTTCATTGAGAAGAAATGGGAGCTGGTACAACTTCAGTCTTCTTTTTATTCCTTTTTGTCTTCAGGAGGTTTAACAGTGATGCTGCAATTCACAAATAGTCTTTTATAAACCTTCAGAAGAAGTTAGCAAAGCCTAGAAAGACCTGCAATTTGTGAATGTTTTCTGAGGACAGTCATTCTTTAACAGCTTGAATCCTCTCTGAGTCTATATATATGCCTTCTGTGTTGATCTTAAATTCTAGAAAGTCTACTTCTGTTACATTGAATGAACACTTGCTGATCTTAAGGTGAAGACCATGATGTTATAGTGCAGCTAGTACTTGTTGTACATGCTCACTGTGTTTAGACTCATCTTTGCTAAAGATTAAGATATCATTCAAGTAGATCACACATGTGATGTCCAGAAACTCATCAAGCACCTTGTTAATGAAGGCTTGAAATGTAGCAGGAGCATTTGTGAGACTGAAAGGCATGGCAAGATATTTAAACAGGTCAAACTGTGTTTGAAACACTGTTTTCCACTCATCTCTGCCCTTAATTTATATTCAATTATATGCATCCTTGCAGTTCAGCTTAGTGAACTTCTTAGCTCTTTAAAGATGATTCAACATGTCTGATATAAGTGGTAGTGGGTAGCAATTCTTAATGGTAATATTGTTCAAGTGCCTATAGTCAATGACTAGTTGTAAGCTGCTGTCTGATTTCAGTACAAACATAATGAGTGAAGCTGCAGGTGATATTGATTTGCAGACTATGCCTGCCTTCATAGTGTCATCTAGATATACTTTCAGTACATTAAGCTCAGCTGGAGACATCAAGTATAGCTTTCTGAATGGAGGTTGCTGCCCCAGTTTCAAGTCAATGACATGATCATGCAGACCTCTCTCAGGCAGAGACTGATTCTCAGCCACCTGAAATATATCTGTGAAATTATGATATTCAGGAGGTAAATTGTTGTAGACATTGTTGTACCTTTTGTTATATTGCAACAAGTTCATTTGTAGGGTATATTTTTTCATATCAGCTACTAGGTCTGACAGTCCTATAAAGTGGTCTGTGATGATAAGGTTGTTCATCTGTAGAACACTCTTCAGCGCCTTTCTCTTGCTGGCAGTGAATACTTAATGTGCTATGATATGCCTCACCTTTTTTCATAGGAATTTTCCTGTGTCATATTCATGATTCAGGTTTGCATTGACTAGAAAGGGTAACCTGAGGATGAAAGGTGCTGGTGCATTGTCTTAAGTGACAAAGAAGCAGCTGTTATAGCAGTAAGGTTGACTGTTGATGTTATACACCATAATAGTCAATATGATGAATTTCAGCAAGTCAACTATATTGCCTCATGCATTGGCTTGAGCTCCATAGGGTTCAGTTTGTAAAGACAGTTCATTGACAACATATTGTGTGATAGTATTACCTTGACTGCCATTGTCAATAATATATGGGTATCTTTTCTTCAAATCATCCCTTATCATATGAGAGTCCACCTCTAGCTGCCCTGATATCAGATGTGAGATATCATCAATAATAGGTAAGAAGGTGAGCTGGAGGTTGACTGTGAGTCATTTATTCACATCAACTGCAGTAGTGACTGCTGTTAACTATCTCATTGTACACTCATTTATTTAATAGCCAGTGACTCTACACTTAATACAAAGGCCTGCTGCCTTTTATACATTCACTTCCCTTCTTAAAACAAAGTCTTCTTGTCAGTGTGAGGAAGCTGCAGATGTTTATGTCATCATTGTAGTTGTTCTTTCAGTGACTGGTAAGTGGTTAGGGTTCTGACTCTGATTGCAGTTACTTTCTCAGTAGGAATCTCATGAGTTGTTCCCTCTTCTGCAGCTGTTTTGAGTGAATTGAATGCAGGTTGTTTATTATTCAGTGGGGGATTCTTTTCTGTTGTAGTACAACATCTGTGTCATACTTTTGTCTGTATCATCAATCTTGCTTTAGTGATCTTTTTTAGTGTCTAAACAGCTTCAAAACAGTTCATAATTGACAATGATGTCAAAATGTGCTGAGATTTCCTGCACTGACTGTCTTGCAACCTGCATCAGGTTCCAACATTGTAGTTCAGTCAGGATGTGATGTGGAAGTCTTAATCACCAGCAGTCTTAAATAAGCATCTCACCAATTTCCTTGTGTAAAGCTGGAAGGAAGCAGTAGAGTTCTAATAGTCTGTTATATCAGGAAGTGGTTGTATTGTGACTGTGAGGTTCAGCTGCATTGAAGATGATGATATTTTGTTCATCTGTGTCTTCACTGAGGGATAGGTTCTTCTCCAGCACCTTCAGGTAATTGTTATAGGTGACTCAGATGTGGTCATGCTGCTCCTTCTGCTTCCATCAGTCACTTATAACTGTTTTCTCTAGGTAGGTGCCTGCTCAGACAATGAAATTCCATTCAGTAGAGAATTGCTCTGACATCAGCTCTCAGTTCTGATTGATTTCATTTAGGTATTTCTGAAGTCTTTATCTTGTGACTTTGACACCTCCTGCATAGAGACAAGACTCTTGTGGCTTTACAAGGTGTTAAAAAGAGAGAAGTGCAATGTCTGTTGTAGCTCAATGTTGTAGTCTGTATGACAAACCTGCATCATTCTCTGAGTTTGTTGTAGTTGAAGAACCTTCTTACAGGTGTTGATTGAGCTTCTGAAGCTCTCTTTTATTGTTCTCAAACTCAATTTCTTGTTGTACACATTGTAGTTGTAGTTGCTGGCACTCAATGACCTCCTGATTGTGGGCAGTGACTGCCTCAAGGTCTTCAATAATGTTGTCAGAGTTGCCTGCAGCAATATGTTCATTGTTGTCATCAACAATGTCAGAAGTAGAGGTATCAACAGCTGGTAGTGTAGATCTGCTAGTTGAAGGGCCTGCCTCAGCTTGATTGTCAACTGTTTTACTGACCTGATGAGATTGAAGTGTTAGTGCCATCATGTCTTATGCTTCTGATGTGACCGTTCACCTGAAGATACTGAGTGATCAGTATGTAAGAGGCTGGGTGTACAACAGTTGTTATACAGGTGTTGAACAGGGTGTTGTAGGCAGTAGAGTCACAATAAAATTAATGCAGTGGTTATACATCTTCTATTCAGTGAGGAGAACACTGATTGCTGAGGAAGAAGGTCTCTTCCTTTACATGCAGAGTTTTCACTTAATGCTCAGGCGCTACTCACTGAGTCATTATATAGGTGAGCTATAGTGACATACTGTTGTACTGTTATACTGTTGTACTACTATATATGGTGGCCCTGACAATTAAGTACAATGTTAAGAAACTTAGTGTAGTTATTTCAGTCTTAAAACTTCTTAATAACTGCTAACACAAGAAAGACAGTGTTTATAATATAATAAAATAATAACAGCTTAATTATATCAGTGTTAACATCAGCATTAGTATGTAATAATATAATAATTGATAAACAAGCAGGGCTACATCAATCTAGTGAGGCAATGGTTGAGTAGCTTGAGTAGCTTGTTCATATGCACTATGTTTTATATGACAAGTATTGTAAGAGTACAGTGTCAAGACTGTACAAAGTGTACAACAAACTCTGCAACAAGATGCTAGTTTTAAAGCAGACAACATACTGCTGAGTCAGTATATTAACTTTCATATTCAACACTCCCCCTGAGACAGTATACTGCTCTCCCTGATTCCATGAACTCTGTAGTTCATATATCCTCTGCCACTCAAGTGCACTCAGTGATCTCCTCATTAAAAACCCAGTGGGAAAAGAGTGAGATCAATAGTCTGAATACTTGCTTGAAGGCACTCCCTTCCATTCAATGCTGGTGCACTTCCGCTGTTGCAAGTCTAGTTCTTCTCATCATTCATTGAATGTTGATCATGTATGATAGGCATTACTCTCAATTTCATTCAATGTTCAATGAATGTTGGCTGTGGCAACACTTTAGTGAATTCATTCACAAGTTGTTCCTTTATGAGTACTCATTCCATGTGTACATAGTTGTCCTGAACCAGTTCCCTAATGTAGTGATGTTGAATGTCTATATGTTTTATTCAGTTGTGGTACTCTGTGTTCTTGATAAGGTCTAGGCTTGCCTGATTGTCTCCCAAGATTTGTACAGACACAGGAGGCTGATTCATGAGTAGTTCAATAAGAAACTGTTGGAGCTATACTGCTTGCCTAGCAGCATGGCCAATGGCAATGTACTCAGCTTCAGTAGTAGAAGTTGAGACTGTACATTGCTTCTTTGAACATCATGATATTACACCTCTTATTAGAAAGAAACAATATCCTATTGTAGACTTCTATTCACTGATGTCCCCAGTGAAGTTGCTGTCTGTATAACTTAAGGTGATTAGTAGATGTTGTGTGTCATTGTACAAACTGTTATAGTAATTTTCTAGATTTATTGTTCTCTTAAGATATTGTAGGACTCTTTTGATTGCTTTAATGTGGCCAATTTGAGAATCTGAACATTGCTGAGACAAGCAACTGACTGCAAAGACAATATCAGAGTGAGTCTCACAGGCAATGTATAGTAGCTTTTCAATGAGTTGTTGATATGCAGTGATTTCAGTATGATCACTATTGCCGTTGTCCTCTAAAGTGATGTACAATTCTGGCACCATTGAAATTGATATCAGGTTACAAGATAGTTGTCAGGATCATGCAGAGCAAGTCATGCAGATATGGTGACAAAAGGACATTAATTGTAAGGAGCCATATGGGCGAGCGAGCAGTCTACTATATAGGGGCGTGTACAAGCCGCGCTAGGCCCAACCAGGCGCTAGCGCGCGCCACTGAGTAAACAATGCCTGCACGCTGTCATGCTCCTAACAATAGTAGGCTTTCTTTCTGTAGTACATCTCAAATGTACAACACTTAATCCAGTGTTAGTAACCTCTTAAGTTAATGATGTATGATTCACATTTCAATAATCATCTGAGCTTCTCTGAGATCTTTCATATTAAACTCCTTGCTGAGGACTGCTTTAGCTTCCTTGATGAGTTCCAGTGACATTGCTGCAATAAGTAGATCATTCACATAGATGCTGATTATGATAAATCCTGATTTGTATAAAGTGACCATAATGCTTCTGTCTGCTAGCATAGACTTATACTCTTGATCCTTTCAGAACGCAATCAGTTTCTTGTTTCATAGGTGTGCTGATTGCTTTAATCTGTACAAGCTCTTAACAATTTACTATACAAACTCTGTACATTCTTGTTGTACATCCACTCCCTCTGAAATTCTCATATAGATCTCCTGTCCCTCCACTTCTAGATTGCTGATTAAGTAAGCTGCTACAACATTCATTTGATGCAGTTCTAGATTCATGACAGCAACAATAGTGAGGTACAATCTCAGTGATTCCTTTTATACAGTCAGGGTGAATGTTTTCTCATAGTTAATACTCTCTTGTTGCAAGAATCCTTGAGCAATTAGACAGGCCTTGTACTTCTCTATTAGCTCATTCTCATCATACTTAATCTTGAACACCCATTTGCAACCAATAGGCTTTCATCCTTTCAGTAGCTTGTTAAGCTCTCATACATCATGTGACTGCAAGCTTTTCAGTTCAGTCTGAATAGCATCTTGCCATCCCCTTCCATGGATGGGGTCAGATAGTGCCTCTTTATAGGTCTTCAGTTCTTCTATCTTTTCATACAAACTGGTCTTCTCTAGACTCATCAGCTTAAGCCTCTTGTTTAAAACATATACCTCTTCAATGTCTGACTCTGTTGACCTCAATTAATCATGTAGTGTGTTTTCACCAGCTACTGATCCTATAGAGTGCAAGAGTTTCACTTCATTGCACAATACTTGAAATTCACTCATTGTCATACTCTCTTAAGAAATCTTATCTCTTAAGCATGACGCCTTTTGTGTGCTGTAACCTATCAGGTCTTGAGTAGCTATCAACTTGATCACATTTAAGCCAGCTCTTTCCCTCATGTATAGTGTGTACAGGTCATTCACAGCTGTTAAGCCAGGTGAAAAACAGCTATTCCTCACTGTTCTATAAGTGTGTGACATCAGGTCAGTGAGATGTCCTGCTTAAGCATCTTCCCTTGTCAGTGTGAGAATGCCCCATTCACCTGACTCTGCCACATTGATTATTGGCTCCTCAACAACCTTTTCAGGACATTCCCTGCCTATCTTAAATATTACCACCCTCACAGTCTTACTCTGAGTGCTCCCTCTGTGACTTAAGGCAGGTGTGGCAGTTGCACCTGTATTTACAGCTTTATACAACTTTATCACCTCCTCAGTGTTTTGTTGTGTTGGTTTTTCAAGGTGTAGTTGACCTCTACAATGTGGTGCATCTGGAGCAGTACAATTAGCATTTTTTGTCCTAACAGGGTGTAGGGGAAACTCATTGAGTAGATAGACTTCAGATGTTGACTCATCAATGATGACTGATGACATCTCATGAACTGAACATTGTTGTGGACTCCATATTCAGTATTTCTTTGCAGACTCTGTATATTCCAGAAATATCTCAGTTCAGGTATGTTTGATGTCAGATTTGATCTGCTTCTCCTTAGAAATATGTACATGAGTGACACTTTCAAATATCTGTATATGAGCTACATTCAGTTGTATGCCGGTAATGGTGTGGTTTGGAACTTTATCCCTCTTTAATGTTGGTAGTAAATTCTTCAGCTCATTGGCAGCAAGCATTGCCTCAGCTCAAAAGACATTAGGTAATTTAGCATTCAATAATAGAGAGTCCTTCATTATATGAAGTGTTCTTCAGGTCCATTCACTTACTGAATTGTGCTTCAGGGTGTGTGACGCTGAGTGTTTAATGGTAATCTCTTTAGTCTTACACCAGTGTAGTAGTGCATAGCTAATATACTCTCCCCCTTCATCAACACATAGGTGCTCAAGTTCTTGATCAGTACACTTCTCTAGCTTTGAAACTATGCCTATAAACCAGTTATAGAATCTGTTCTTAGTCTTTAGAAACTCAACCCATGACTTCTTAGAGTAGTTGTCTACCAGTAGTGCAGTGTATGAAGATCCTTCTAAGGATTCAGAATTATGAGGTCCTTAAAGATCTGAATGTAGCTGTTCAAGAATTCAGTTTGTAGCTCTCATAAGTGTATGTTGAATAATTCTTGTCTGTTTACTCTAAATGCACAGTGTGCACACACTCAGAGAAGCTTCATCTGCTTACACTGCTGCAAGAGGTTCAATAATGCAGTTACTTTTACCTTTTACTGAGTGGGATTCCACATCTGAAGTTAGGTGTTCAGAATTGTTCAGACTTAGATATTCAGAATCATTTGAACTTAGATGTTCAGAATTGCTCACAGATTCATTGATTGCTTTATACAATTCATTCACCTGATTCAGAAGTAGTCTGTTTATTATGGTGAATGCTAGCTTGATTCTTGCATAGCTTGTGTGCTTAAATCTCTAATGCTATAGATGTTGCATTGAAGTTACACTCATTAGATGTGTAGGTCTTCCTCATTAACCTTGCACTGCTATAATAACATCTTTACTCTCATATATCACTAGACAGTAGATGTTCTGTTTAGTAAGCTTAGCTCTGATAGTGACAGCCGCTTTAATTAACAACATATGGTCATCTTCATCTAAATATGACCATTCACACCTCTTCAAAATACTCATTGAGATGAGGTTAGTAGATGTCTTTGAAACATAACAAACATCCTGTATTTGTATGAATGATTTAGAATCAGTGAGAATTGCTATTGTTCCCTTCTTTGTGCAATATAACACCTCACCATTTGCCACTTCAAATTTGTGTTCTTCATTATAGAATGATGACAGCTTAAATAGATTTAACTGGTTGATGATATGCTGAGCTGCACATGTGTCAACATATCAGCAGTTGTCTTCTGTAGGAAGCTTCTACTTCTGTCTAATCATCCTCAATGATAACCTCTTTCCTTCCTCCTCACTCTCATTATTGTCATCAGTGCTCACATTAGTGACCTTGTTGAGATGATGTTTAGAATGCTTGTTTTATACAAATGATTTTCTGTTGTCATCATGTTATCATTTTAAGTCAGGTCTTCTATTGAACTGACAACAGTTCTGCATTACATGTTCAGATTTACTACAGTTGTAGCATACTCTGTTGTCAATAGAATCTCTCCTCCCTTTATACAAATTGTTGTAGCTGGTTGATCTCTCTTTATATTGCATACTCATTGCCAGCTCCAGCTCAATGCCTACCTGGCAGTCAGAGTTGATTTATACTTTCTCAGATGCCAGGTATTGCTGAACCTCTCATACCTGTATCTCTTTTGATGTGATGATGTGAGCCTTGTTAATGTCATACTCTGAGGCAAGAGCTTCAAGGGCAATAACAATGTGAATATCATCTTATATATCTCTGTCTTCTCATACAGCTGACTTGAGTCTCTTAATTAGACTTTTAATGTCTTTAAATATTGTATTAACTGATTTAGTGTAGTCCTTTACTTTGTTTACTGCAGTGTATTTAAACAACTTATTCAGAATGGTGTATACCACTCCTTAATTAACCTGTGAGCATGTAGTCCTGAGTTTGTCCCAAATCTCTGCTATTTTGTTGATGCCTTCAATTGTACAAAAAAGGTTGTCATCAATAGATTTCAATATGATTCTTAAAGCTGCTTCTTTAGCCCTTTTCATGACTGCCTGTGTCTGCTGAAAAGCTGTTCCATTTCCTGTTAAGTCTTATACTCTCTTCTCCTGCATACTTGCCTTAATGTTGCTTAACCATCTCCCTCAATTGTTGAATTCAGTCAATATCACTTATTTCATATAAACACAGTTGTTTTGTTCATCCACTGAGGCCATAGTTGTCAATGGTGTGTATGTAGGTTGATGGATTCAGTGTGTTGATGGACTCAGTGTGTTAAGGGGTTAGATGTAGCAATTTCAGTCACACTGACTGAGCTCATAACCTGATAAATAAGCAGGGCTACATTGATCTAGTGAGACAATGATTAAGTAGCTTAAGTAGCTTGTTCATATGCACTATGTTTTATATGACAAGTATTGTAAGAGTACAGTGTCAAGACTGTACAAAGTGTACAACAAACTCTGCAACAAGACACTAGTCCTAAAGCAGATAACATACTGCTGAGCCAGTATATTAGCTCCCATATTCAACAATAATAATATATTATAAAGAGTGCAATATAATTTTATAGTTGATAAAGACTTAAGCATTAATAATAATGAGTATTAATAATAATGATAATACAGTGCAATAATGTACTTAATACTCAAGATAAATATAGATTTAAATTAATAAAATCTTATATAAAGAAGAAAAATCTGTAGATAAATTAAGTTAGCATTTAAGCTAACTACTTATAATATTAATAATATATAATATTTGTAACATTATAATACTTAAAGCCTTATCTGTATAAACCAATATTAATGTTTAACTGTAACTTAAGTTAATATAAGCTGAAATATAATTAGACTGATAGTGTAAGTTAAGGTAGTACTGAGTGCGACAAGGACGATTCGTGGTGCAATATTTCATTGCCACAGCGTGCGGCTATGAGAAACCCATTTCCGCTCTTCATTACCGGTATACTCGCATGTTACGCAAAATAGCAATCTCGTGGCGCATAGAGGGACGTCGTCCTCCTTGGCCGTCACATCTCCTAAGTAGGCCATGCCAGGCGAAAAATGCCTTTGAAAGGAGTGATTTCAATTTACATTCCAACCATGCTCGCGATTCTATTTCTGCGCAGCACGATCTTCATTTCAGAGAGATATCTAGACATTGCCACCATCGTTGCGATGAACGACACTATATCCACCACAAAGCGCCCCTTCAACACCTCCACCCAAGGTATATCCAAAATGATCCCTCGCATCCGCCCCCCCAAACCCCAAACCCCAAACCTCGATCCTCAATCCCCCTACGCCAGCTTTCCCCGTCCCGTCCCGTCCCGTCCCCATCCCCCTCCCCTTCCCTTCCTCGCCCCTTACTCTAAAGAGTCTTAAACCTCGGCTGCCTACTCCACCCCCTCAACCTCTTCCCATACACCTGCAACACCACCACCAACGCGAACGCCCCCGCGCAAATCCCCGCCTGAATCGAAAAACTACTCCTCGCCCCCATCCTCTCCGCCCACTGCACCTGAAACAAACTAGCCAAAAACCCGCCCGTCGTCCTCGCGGCATTCAACCACGCCGCCACCTCCCCGCTGCCCTCGGGGTATGACTCAAGCACGTACGCACTAATGCCCACCGTCGTGATCATGATGCCGTAAACATACAGGCCCCAGCCGAGAGCGGTGAGCATGTAGTGGTATTTATTTTGGATGGCAAAGCCGAGGAGGACGAGGCCGGCGACGAGGAAGGGGGTGGAGAAGTAGAGGACGAGGAGGCGGGCTTCGGGTTGGAAGCGGGAGGAGTGGTGGCGTTGGTAGTGCGTTGCGATTGAGTCGTGCAGCCAGTGGCCGGTGAGTTGGCCGAGGATGGCGGCGAGGATGGGGGTGAAGTAGAAGAAACCTTTGTTACAGAGGAGGAATTAGTAGGGGGGAGAGGGAGAGATAGAGGGGGGGAGGGGGAGAGAGAGAGTGTGTGTGTGGGGGTGGGTAGGGGATGGAGATTACGTACCGATTTGCTTAGGTCCGAAATTGTAGAGAGGAGTGAGGAAAATGGAGAGGGTGGTGTTGATTCCGACGACCCAGGCGAAGGTAAGGAGGTAGTAGAAAACGGCTATCAGCACGGGGAGACGGATGATCATCTGTAACGGGCGTTTCATCGCTTCGAAGAACGAGCTTCGCTGGTTACGGCTGCGCCATTGTTCGATTCCTACCATGCGCATGAGACGGGATCTACGGGGTGGTTGCTGGCTTGGTGGGATGCGTCGATTATAAAACGTCTCGTCGAAGAAGAGGATGATGGCGATGAAACACAGTCCTGTCTCGATGCTGTACAGCCCGAATGCCCACTGCCATTTCTGGGTCGAAATGATAAATGCTGTAAAAAGTGGTCCGAAATAAGGAGATAGCACTACAAACGCAGCCCAGATGTTGATTTTACGCGCGTGTTCATGTAGATAGAAGAGATCTTTGATGAACATGAGACCGCCCTATGCCAAGACCTCTGTTAACGCTGCCCTTGGGATTGAAAAAGGGCATTGCTTACGCCCTGCGCCACGGTAGAGAAAAACCCATTCAGGATACGCGCGGCCATGAAAGAGTGGAACGTCGTAGCTGCTGTGCACCAGATGGCTGTTGCGACGGCGAATATCATGAACCAGAATAAGACCGGGTAGCGGCCGAAATAGGCGGAGAAGGCGACGACGAAGACGCCGCCGGCGCCCAGCATGAACACATTCCCGACTTGGGAGTGATTGACTTCGTTTTCGGAGATTTTCCATATCCTGGAAAAAGGTTAGAGGCGAATTGGCAGGGGTGCAAGGTAAACCCTCAAGGATGTTGAGAACTGACATCGATTGCGGTATCAACGTAACGGCTCCGACCGCGCTGCCATAGTCTGGGAGGAAGGATGTCGCGCCGATGATGATCAGGAAAAGGTGTTTCTTGAACCAACTCCAATTCAAAGGATCGTTGGGATCTTCGCTGGGTTGGGGAATCAATATCGTCCGCCCATCCTTTGTAGTTTTGAGACTGGCGCCGCCGAGCGAGGCGTCTAACACATAGCCCTCTTTCTCGCCCAACTCCTCGAGATCGACCGTGGGCGCCAATTTCTCGTTCCTTGCGAGGGATTCGACGTCCGGGGGGGAAGAAGTGGAGGCCATGTCTGAGGAATTGCAGTGGTCTGAGGCCATACGGAAAACAGGCGCAAGGGCTGATTAATTGCAGCAACAGGGAAAGAAAATGAATAGAGGATCTAGACAAACGGACTGGCTGGCAAGAACATGGTATAAAGCGCGTAGCAGCATGTTGCACGTTGTGTTATTTGTACCGCCATAGCAGAGCGAAGCCCCAGAGCTCGCGCGCGGCACGATAGCCATGTGGAACGGGAGACATGCTTGCCGTTGCATCGATGGCCCTAACTTACTCCGCCCAGTAATTTCTCACCGTCGTCGTGAACATGAGGCATTATTAGATTTGCGACACTATTGTAGACCCAACGTTCTCTCCCGGGATGCTCTCGATATTGACACACGTACGAAGTATGCCTCCTCAGCGATACTCTGCTGAACCGACAGTACCAAACCTAGAAGCGCCGGCGACCTATGGGACTGGGTAAGCCCACGGTCATAGCCGTTGGCCATGGCTGCTCTCCTGCATGTCATCTCTCATCGCAGTATAGGGCGCCAGTTCGAGAGAGAGAGACGGGCCGGTCATGCGTAAGACCGCGCGCCGGCCCACCGGAGCAGCAAGAGGGAGGCACAAAGGAAGAAAGGGTGAGCACGAACAAATGAAAGGGCGCAGGCAGTGCAGAAACGGCTACGGGTATGAATTACCTTTTGTGTAGCTGGAGCTTGTACTCCGTACGAACTGCTGCTGCTGCTCCGGCTTTGCACCGTTCGGGTTAGGGTTAGCCGGCTCTATGTGACATGCGTTGGTCTGTTGGTCTGAGGAGTGGCAGAGAGCAGGAAGCGAAAGGCCGCGGCTGGATAGCAAAGGCGAGAGTACATACGAATGTATGGAGTTACATATGAGAGTACATACGAGAGTACATACGAGAGTACATACAAGAGTACATACAAGAGTACATACGAGAGTACATACAAGAGTACATACGAGAGTACATACGAGAGTACGTACAAGAGTACGTACGAATGACAAGCGCGATTCCAACGAGGCTCATGTTGGATGAATCACAGGCCCTGGACTGGTGGAGCGGTGCAGCCAGGACCAAGATACGAAGGTGCAAGATGCGAAGGTGGAGCTTCCGTGGGCAAGGGAGCGGTGCGGGCAGGGGTCTTTCTTCATGACAAATGCAGGCTCAGCAGCAGTGGTTTCGGTGCAGGAAGCAAATGCAGGGTTTCTCGTCGTCAAGATAGCTGGCATCCAGCATCCAGATAGTCGATGTACCATGTACCATGTATTATTCGCAAGGGCCTGAGCACATCGCAGCCGCATCATGCCAAGCGGCCCAACCGTCGTGGCGAGAACGACGACACTCCTACTTCTAGGCCAACCCTCGACAAATCAGTCGAGCAAGGTACACGCGATATACTTATTTTCCACTCTTCTTCCACGGATGGGCAGTCGGCCTTCCCATTGATGATCACTCAAGCTGCGTGTCTACTAAAATTGTCGATGATGCAGAAGATCGGAATCCTGCCGTTATCGTACTGCAGAACGCCGGCGTTCAAGATGGATGAACCAGGGCTCCTCAGTGCAGTGCATGAAGGAGCTCATTGCCCATTCAATTAATACGTAGTCCCACACAAAAGCTCCGCAGGTGAGAACCGATCTGCTTCGGGATCCTCTGCCCTCCTTCTCTCAACCATGGTAACGGCCACCGGAGAAGCGCCCAGTCCCGCGAGACCCGGCTGATCTGCCATAACTCTTCTGTCTCAGGCAATAATGAAGGTTGTTCACCGAAAGCACATGTCCTCCGCCCGAAACAGAAGCATACGCATTAGATATTATACAAGGCCCCCCCCTTCTAAGGTTGACGCTTTTCCACGGTGCCCAAAATACTCCTACAAATACAGAGGCCTAGCAATCCATCCACTCAAAGGACCTGTTGTTCAGGGTTCCTCGAGGACAGGGTTTATCCTTTCGATTAATCTTCCCAACTATGAGATGTAGACCCGTTCCAGCCGAGGTCACTGTTCCTATAACTTACGGCTCGTTATAGGTGACCTCCACCTTGGTGGTTTTTGTTATGTACTTGTCCTCGCCTGTTGGGCCGTGATTACCCGTTTGACCACGACCATTCTCCTCCCAGATAGCTTTCTCGGGATAAGCGGTGGCGTGGGAAAAACCGTCTTCGTCGATTAATCCGGACGGGTTTGAGATGGATTGAAGAGCGTGTGAGTCGTTGTCTTCGTTATAAGCGAAGTAGCCCTTTTTACTGCGAGAAAGATGGCTGCCGTAAGGTTGCCCGCTCCCTGGCCGTCCACTACTGCTGCCGTGAGTGGGTTTGTCACGGAAAGACACAAACAAGCTTCGCATCGGAGGTACTGAGGCGGCAGTGATAATGACGAATTGCTCGGTCCTTTGAGAAGTATTAACCGTGGAATGCCCTTTGAAGCAATCGCCGGGTCAACTTACATCATCCAGATGATTAAATCAATAGTTTCAACTACAGACCACCGTCAGCATTGAGTTCTACCAAGGAGAACTGTCGGATGCTCACACGTGTAGTCACCTCGGGAAGAGAGACTCTTGAGTTGTACCGTCTTGATGATTGATGCCGCGGAAGCACTGGTCCCAAGTGAGATTGCAGTCTCAGGCATTTGACGAAGCTGGCCAGCAACTCACAATATACCCAGTCCCATAATGATCGCCAAGCTGACCTTGACCCTGAGCTTCATCTGGAGGTCCCACAGAACTGTGATAGGAAACAGAGCCAGGATGAGGTCCGTAAATGAAGAATAAGCTTGTGGAGTGTCAGCGAGACCATAGGTGGCATCAACGTGACATGGTTTTGCACATACACGCCGTGAAATAGCCGTAATTTTGCTGTGCAACAGGGCTCCAGCATTTCCCAACCACTGCAGGATCCCACAGAGCCGAAGCTGGTGTGCACTGGGCGAAAATGAAAGCAACGCAAACAACGCTGATAACAAAGAGGGCGGAGATTATAGAGTACAGAAACCAGGCCTGACGCTTACTATTCCCTATTATTCGCAGCATCAATATAACAATGGAGATTTTGCCAAAGCATGTACTCATAATATGGAAAGCTTGAGAGACCCAGTTGAGCTTCACGGCCATTACACGTTGATGAGCACTCAGATAGTAGACATGCCTTCCGGTCCCGTAGTACACCTCCGGGGTTGCTATACAAACGAACAGAAGCGCCAAAAGCTGTCCCTCCAGTCAAAACTCTGCCGTGGCAATTGGAAGACCTATCTTGAGGTTCAACTCACGAATGACATAACCATTGCCCAGTCATCTGCCCCAAAACTGCGGTTGATTTTGAGCCGTGCGTACATTCTCCCACACAAGAAACTGAATGCTACAGCGCATTCGATCCAGCCCACGATCAGAATCACTGGACCACGGTTCACATCACCACCTGGAGGCAAGGTCGAGAGATCCACCATTGCTCGTCTCGAATTTTGGTAGTGCGTATTTCGAAGTACATGCAACGTTGGGATTTGAGATGGCAGCGCAGACCCAAGTGGCATCGGGGACGACGGAGTACTAATCTTGAGTCAAAGATGGGGGAGATGCAAAGGCCCGTAGTGTCGCCGGTAGATGGGTGGGACCATAATGATCCTCCCGACGACACAGACACCACTTGCTCCTCAAACAACTGGAGGTTTCTCGCGCACCACGGCTTGCAACGCTCCAAACTTAAGATGCGGATACCTCGCTCGTGTACAGCTTATAAAGCCTTCTCGCCAGTGGGATATCCGATGCATCAACATGCTTCTGGATTGTATACCGGTCTTCTGGAGTACTTGTTGATAGGAAGATAATTGGAGGCAAGCAGCGGCGAAAACTTAGTAACATTCGCGATGGTCAACAGTGTGGTGCACATAGTCAGTCCGTCGGTATCGTCGGGGACCAGCCCCAATCATCAAAGTCGGCCTTAAACGCCGCCGACATCCGAAAAGAGAAAGGACTGGATTCGGTGCTACCCTCCGTATTCTGTACTCTGTAACATAAGGTAACTCGTGGTGCCGCATACTGCAGTGTTCCGAGCGTGCTGCAGATTCCAAGCGCTCAAATCGGTGCCGTGCGCTTGCAGCCCAATCTTGGTGTGCTGTGACTCGTGGGACCAGGCCATCTGCGACGTCAAGAGCCTGGCGCCTGGTAACGGCGTGAAAGCAGAGTACCGTACTTCTGCTGCGTACCATGGTTCACAACGGCCAACATTGTCTGCTGGTACGGTCCCTCTAGTTGGGAGGGCATCGACTGAAGGGCGTGATTGGAGGTCGAAGTCCTCGGTCTAAATCCGATGCGCACTGGCTGATGACAAAGGTAGACCGACACGACGCGCACAGCATCCATTTCCTCTTGGATGTCTCTGTGCCCTATCGAAGGCGATCCCATATCCCATATCGCATATCCCATGTCTCTTTCGACCTTACCGAGTACGGAGTGAGGAGTACAAAAACCACAGTTCACAGCTCATTATTCACTCCTCTGCCTTGTCCTATCTCGCCTATACTTCTCGTGCGTCTGGTACCCACGTCCGCACCCACTACAACTGGGGTTGCCCCATGAACCGTGCATACATAACCAGACTTGCCAGGCTTGCCAGACTTGCCAGGCGTTCCTTTGCCTCCGAAGCGATCGATTACCAATCAGAGGGGCAGTAGAAGTGTTGGGCAGATTCGTGCCAAGGAGCGAAGACGTTGATTTGCCCGCGTTGCCAGGATAGATTCGCAATCACTTTCTGCACAAGAAGTCTTCTGAATGGCTCATGTGCCGATCAGCGACTTCGAACAAGTGGCTCTAATGAACGATGAAGCCGGCCCTAGCCAGTCGCTTGCATCCTCCTCCGCTGTCAGACCAACTGCTCGCAGGAGGAAGAAAGTGTGCGGATGCTGCTTGCCTACTTATCCGACACTGGCAACGCAGGAACCCGCAGTGAGTATCACGCAGAAGAGGATCGAAACAGCACAGAGCGACTACACCACAAGTGCCCAAATAGAGACAGCAAATGTAGTGTGACGTTTCCTTTTGACACGTAGAGACTGATTGAACGCCGGTACCCGCACGGGAATCTCGTCCCTGCCAACCGTCCTAATCCAAACGAATAGGTTGTTCGATCACTGCATGTGAGGAAATCATAACCATGTGCGGAGATACCTGCGGCAACTCAGCCATGCAAAATGTGCTGCGGAGAGTATTTGGCATGTGTAACCCTCTGCTTTTCCTTGAATAACTGCAGCGGACCCTTGGAGTAGTCCGCTGGCACTGACTCTCGCTACAGAACACTCGTTCTTGTTGGGGAGAATGCGGACAAGGGCTCATTCAGCGAACACGAATCCTCACTTCTGCTGTGATGGAGGGATAGGCGCAGAAAGGCGTCGGTTACGGAGAGCAGTGCCCCAAAGGGTGATTAAAGTGGTGGCTGTGTTTGTGACGAGGGATGTAGAGTACCGGTCAATGCGTATATTGTGGCCTGAGAGGCTGATGGAGAATTGAATACTGGCAGTTTCATCTCCGGCCTCACAGGCCTCACACTCACCGGCCTCACAAGCGTCAGATTCTAGTCATCCCCGATGAACATTGGGCATTCCCGATACCAAGGTAGTGGCGACATGAGATGCTTGAAGGTGCTTGGAGGTGCTTGGAGCTAACATTTCTGTGGCTGGAAGGCGTCGTGATTCGTTGCAGGTTGTACCGAGAAGCCTCAGGGCTGCTTTGCGCACCAATGATGCCTCGTTGCACTCCAAGCTTCCCGTTTCCGCTCCCTTGAACCCTTACCTTCTTCTACAGACGATTTTTCATTTCTCATTTCTCATGCACACTACAGGAGGCTCGAATCGTTCTTACTCGTCCGTATAATGCTCATTTTCCGAAACCAGTGCCAATGGCAAGTGGCAGACTGGCAGTGCCATCTGTATGTCCCGATCTTGCATGGATTGGCCGGATCATGCAAGCGTGCGTATCTGCCAAAACTATCGTCCTACCCAAGATGAAGCTATGTAAGGTACAAATGCCACTTGCGCCAGAGGAAATCAACTCCATCGTTGTTCACCTACAAACCGCGGATTGTGATTTGGGACCTCACAAGGGTAGTGTCCATGTCTCTACTCGTACAAAAGTACCTCGTACAACGTGCATCGTACCTCCTTCGATCCCCGAGGAGCAGGACGGGAGGGGTACTGTAAATAATGCCAAGATCGCAATGATCCCTGTTGTCACGAGGAAAGCAGATCGACTTTGTCATTCGTCCTCGGACCGACTTCTCCACACCATCACTGCCTCCAAACCCACTAGAATCCTTACCACGTACTCCCCTACAGCCGCAAATCAGCGTGCTACTTCCCACTCCTTTTCCAGGTCAATGGGATTGCTAGAGTGAGTCGATGAAGAACCCCGACTGGGGTCCAGGGTCCGGGGTGTAATATAAGGTTGTCTTTGGGGTTGAACCTCCACAAATCGATATCGACCGCAAGCCCCAAAGGCCATAATCGTTAGCGAGAAGGACGTCCAGCTTCAGGCTATCAAGCCCGTCCAAACTCCAAACCGGAGCTCAGACAGTCACTTGCGAGCTGAATGTTGGAGTCGTCACTAGAGGCAAGGCGATCTGCAGTACCTTACCCCAATGATACTCGCTTGCACGTTCGACGGGAATATGGCATGCCCTTGACGAGTGATAAGATTATTTCTTCACCTTACTGCAGTACTTTGTTTGACGAATCGGACCAGTTCGTTCACAGCAAGTTTGTAGCGATAGACACACCAACCAGCACAGGAAGGCAAGAAGGGAGAAGCATCATCACCGTTGCTTGTGCCGCCCAGCCCTGCATGGACGGCGGGCCGCGAGATGGGGTATAGCCCGATAGCCTCCTTCCCGGAGACTTTTGGACACTCCCCACAAATTTGATCTGATAGATCTGATAGATGCGTGGCCTGCCAAACGCGGTAATCACAACCCAAACGGGCGCCCTCAGACTCGCCCTTCTGGCAGTCCCCCTCAGCCACCATGACGCACCAGTGATCGTGCGGAAAGACATGCACCCTCCACCCTCCTGAGGGCGGCGGATCTGGAGCAGGTCTCAAACGTTAGGGAAGAAGGGTGCATGAGCTACATCTCCGACTATGTTAGGGCATCGAGGATTGTGGATCCTCTACCGTCAATCTTGCTTCCGACCATGCGTAGGCAGTTCGCGCCGCCTATGACGGCGCTCTTTAGTATTGTCAATTTTGGCAGAAATTGCTTCTCGATGCTGACTACTGGCAATGGTACAGCAGGCGCGCAGGCTAGAAGGGTCAGAAGAGCGCCTCGAAATTACTAGTCATTCCCAACCTGATGGCTCCAACCCGCTCTATTCCCTAGAAATGACAGACGAGGCCGAGGGTTAGGTTACCGACCTCGTAGGCACGTTAGGGCCTCAAGGTGGAGCACTTCAAGGGGGTGGAGCCTCTAGGGGAGGCGCCCGGACCGTCTAGGTTTTGGGTGTGGTTTTGGGTGTGTTGTGCCGAGAAATGGCCAGGCTTACGGTGGCACAAAGGCCTCAAGAGTCGGAAGTAAGTGTGCTGCCTACCTTACTCCTCCTACTCGTAGAGGTACTCCACACCTACAGGATGCAGGAAGCAGAAAGCACGAAAAGCAGACCATTCCGCATAGGAGCGGCATCACAATCTCATTGGGCTGACGGCACTTGTAGGCAAAGCACCAGAGGCAGAAACAGGGACAAGGACGTTCCGATGGTTAATCCCGCACGCAAGTACGGAGTAAGGCAAGTAAGGCAAGTAATAGTTTGACTTAGCATTGACTTAGCAAGAATAAGGTAAGGGAACAACCTTATGATGGGCGGCGAAAAGTGTCACGAATCATTAGGTGGCTGTAGTCGGTTGTAGTGTGTAACCTTCCGAACCTTTTTCTCCAATCGATTGCGAGATGTAGATGTACCTCGACGACGTACGCACTTCGTACCTCGACCTCGACCTCGACCTCGACCTCGCCTCATGTATCTGGCAAGAGCGGTCAGAACACAAAGCGACGGGCGATCCGTTTATCCAGAACGTGGTCTTCCCACCGCCCCTCTCACGCTCATAACTCATTATCTCACAGCATGACTGTTTTTGTTTTGCGTCCCTCGTACGCCACCTCCAGCTAGTGGAGTTTGAGAGCATCGCAAGTCTGGTTCCGACGTCCAGCTCCCTGACTAAGAGAGCATCTTACTCGAACGCTTCCAAAGCCCGCCCAGATGCAAATGCAGATGCAAATGCATATCGCATATCTTAATTTTTACCCTGGCCCTGCCCCGATCGCTCTCCCCAACACCATCCTTACTCACAACGGCTTAAGGGGATCTCCAGCGATATTTCCAGGGCGGTGCTAATCGCCTTTAACCTCCCTGACGTACCCAGATCTCGCGACCAGCGTACCCTCAAGGATTCCCCGGAAAACCCTGGTCCCCTGCCTGCTTCACGTCCGACTCCACTGGCTCAGGCTCCACCGTGGCAGCGCCAGCTCCAACTCCACTGGCTCCACGGCTCCACTCCCTCATCCCCAATCCAAATGCCCCCATCATAATCGCACCATCTGCCGGTAATCATTGGGCGTAAGGGCAGTCTCGTAAAAGCCCAGGCTCTAGCCTCTGCGCTCTAGCTGAAATCGATCATACCAAAAGGTAAGCAAAAGGTAACTAAAACTGATCCTTGTCTGGGGCGGTATCTTTCGCTTCTTGCCTCACGGGCAGCCACGCAGAAGCCCAAAGCACCCTTCGGCCAGTCAGTCCCAGTCATTGCACTTGCACCGGTCGGCCAGTTTGCCCGCCAGCCAGCCAGTCAGGAGGCAGGAACGAAGTGCCAGCGGCCTCATGGCCCCTCGAATCCACCCAGGCCACTCCAGTCGCTCATCGGCACAGCTTCTGCCACCTTTTCTGCCTTTTCTGCCTTTTCTGCCTTTTTGGCAGCGTTAGCTGCTCCTGGCTGCTCCATCGACTCGTCCCGCCAGTAACAGCGACAGGCGTCCGGAACTTAGTCCCCAGCAGAGCTTGATTGCTCGACTGCTCGACTGTTTGACTGCTGGACTGCTGGACTGCTTGACTGCTGGACTGCTTTTGGCCTGGTAGGCTGGTACATCTGACTTTCCACCGCGATCCGTCCGACGCCTTTACGCCTTTACGCCTTTCACGGCCTAACCGCTGTTGCACTCGCCCGCAACACGCAACAGAAGCCAGGCCTCGTTCTAAAGCTCCTTCGACTCCGGTTCCCCAACCACCATCGCTGCCACTGACCACCGTTCTCTGTCGCAACCTGGACTCGCTCACCTGGGCGGCAGCATTCAAGCTCCGTTGCTTTGACCTTCAGCCATCATCTACGCGTGCGCATATCCAAGGACCAGGAAGCTACTTGCGCCTATCTGCATGCCGTTCCTAGAAACCTCCGCATAATCGACTGGGGTTGCCCAACGCTTGTTACAGCACAAGCAGCACCTGTCAAAGCAGGTATCTGCTCGTGATATTACCTTACAGCTGCTACTTGACCTAGCGACCGCCCTCTACAATTATTAACGTCAATAATACCCATTGGCATTCCTCGAACGCCGATTCATCCAGCTCAGCTCCTGCTACAACGGCAGCGATAGCACCCATCTTGTCGCCGTCGGTATTTGAGTACCAGTGTGCTTGTTGTTACAAGCAGCAATCCTTTGTTTCGCTCAGCCACTGGTGCCTCTCTCTCGTCTCCATCTCCGACACGCTACACAGGCATTTAGCTACAGCACTTCGCACGCCAGTACTACTTTGTAGTACTCGTGCAACCTCGCCAAAATTGAGAACTTCTCGGAAACAGTGCGCATGACACGCGCACCACCACCCGTGAAGACGACGGCGGCGAAGTCGATGGATATCCTCGAGCTCATCGACGATAGCGGGCAGGCCGGCGGCGTTCAACAAAATCGACCGTTCACATGTCCGTGGGAAGAATGCCCCAAGGTATGCATTGCGATTCTTGACAAACTCCTCATCCAAAACTCTGTCGCTCCGAAGTCTATCTCTTGCTTCTTTGTTCTCCCCCAATAATGGCAGCTAACGAACCTATGTTTGTGCGGCGTGCAGAGCTTCAATCGCAAGTCGGACTTGCAGCGACATCATCGTATCCACACAAACGAGCGACCTTACACCTGCAATCAACCCGACTGCGGCAAGAGTTTCATCCAGCGGAGCGCCTTGACCGTTCATATCCGGACCCACACGGGCGAGAAGCCCCATCAGTGCGAAGCTCCAACTTGTGGAAAGAGTTTCTCAGATGTACAGCTTTCCTTGGTGTGCCGGCGTTGGCGACGTGATGGCTAACTAGCCGTACAGTCGTCAAGTCTCGCGAGACATCGTCGCATACACACCGGCAAGCGTCCCTACAGATGTCCGGTGGAAAAGTGCGACAAGAGGTGAGATTGACTCAGACGATACAAAAGAACTCGAGACTGATGAAATACTGTAGTTTCTGCCGTAAAACAACCTTGACAAAGCACGCGCGAAGTACACATCGCCTGAACAATGATAATCAGTTCTCCGACGACGATGCATCAGAATCAGAGAGTGAGGGCTCGCCCACCGCTGGCAGACCGCAACACATCTCCTACTCATTGGGACATTGGGGTCTACCGGATCAAGGAATGCCGCGCTCTTATCCTCGCCAACAGAGCGCTCCACTTCAGCGACCAGGGTCTACCATGCAGGTCTTCAAGACGGAAGGGCAATCCTACAATCCACAAGTGGGCCAGGTACCTCCACTTCTCAACACCTACTCAAACGCGTACGAATATCAAAGGCACAACATGGTGCACGTTCCGGACGCAAGCCACGGTATCGATGACCGATCGCCGACTTCTCAGGTATATCAAGTTGATACCTCAAACTCAGAGATGTGTCCGCCACGATCTTTGCCTGGGGAGTACAACGCGGTCAACATGATGCATCAATATTCGTCCGGAGATCAGACAATGAGTAACTCGACTACACCGACGCAGACTCAGCTTCTTGCGCCTGGTCAGACTCTCGACAGCAGTCCAGGGAGCATGTCGGAAGGCTCTTCTCAGCCAGACAACACCCAAACACAGGACGTTTATTACGCTCAAGTGCAACCACAGAGTTACCAGATCCAGGCCCCCCAGATGGTCCAGAATGGCGCTCTGCAGTATCCGCAGTATCAAACCGTGGCCGCACCACACCAATGCCATCAAGTCCAATGCATGTTGCCACCGCAGTCGACACAGATCCCTCCACCACCACAACAGCAGCAGCAACAACAGCAGCAATACACCCTCGCTCCGGCAGTGCAGCCGCAATCTTTGCCACAGCCACAGCCGGCACCCCCTCCACCACAGCAGCAACAGCCAGCACAGCCCACGCAACAGTCATGGTACGATTCACTCCCTTACCAAGCACCAATGATGATCACTCCGACCCAGCCAATGATCCAGCCGCGCTTATATACCCCTTCTGCCGGTCTTCAAGACTGGTACATCAAGCCGGAGGATGCAGGCGTACTGTTGCCAAGCCAGAGGGTGGCGGAATCCTGGAGTTGTTGAAGAAAAAGAAGAAAATAATAATCAATCGCGCTACACACGGGTCTTTGCATTTACAGGCTTCGATCTTTTAGGGTCGTTTCGGTCCGGGAGTTGGGCATTTACCGAAACTGGCCTCTTGATGCATACCAGCGAGCATGGCGCCTTTTTACACAGGATGATGCGGGTTTTTTTGTATGGGGGTTTTGCGTGGCTGTTTTCCTCGAGTCTGCTTTGTTTGCCCGCCAAAACAAAAAGCTACGTTCCTCCTTTCAGGGTTGGCCTTCGTCGTTTTTATCCAACATCGGGTAGGGTATTATCCCGGCATCTTATCTGGAAGGGAAATTTGCGGGTTTTTTGCTCTGTGTGTGTGTTCTGTTGCAAATAGGCTGTGCGTTGTCTGTCATTCCTGCGCTAATTCACATACGAACGAGTCTACGACCCTGGAGTTTGAAGATCGGTATGGGATGGCGGCCATTATGGTGGTCAAGACCCCAAATCCGGCAAGGCCAGTATCAGCTGCCTTTTTACGGGGCCTGTTTTTTGCTGTTTGTGTGTTTTTTCCGTCATGCATTGCGTTTTCATGTCATTTGATCATTTTGCGGCGGCTGCCTCTGGCGGACAAAATTGAAGGGTGGCAAGTAAAAAGACCGATTCATGGAAGGCTGAAGTCTCAGGCAATAAAAAAAATACCATTTCTTTGACGAGTCCTGTCTGGGCAGGGAGAGAGGATAATGAAAGGGGCGCGCGAATCAGTGCTTTTTTTCGTTGGATTGTATCATAAGTTGCGTAACGGCCCTCGTATACAATGTCACTACTGTCCTCACACAATTCCAGCGTCCTAATCTGTCCTCACAAGAATCCAGCATCCCAATCCGGCATCTGCTCTCATGTCCTACTTGGCGCCGCTCGCGCTATGGTATCCCCCCGTGACAGCAACCGACGCCCGTACGTCAGAGGTTTAGCTCGGTGTGGAGAAACGCCAGGGCACGCATCCCCACCCCCTTATGAAGAAATTCCCGCGTGGCTCTGACGATTCCCGCGTGGCTCTGACGAAATTTGCTGTCAGAGCCCCCCTGGAAAGTCCGGGGGACGGCTTCCGTGACCCAGAACGTCGCAGCAGGAATAATCTCCCCTTCCGCCCATAGCAGAGCCAACCAACCCACAAAACAAACAATAGAAACGATGGCGCATACCCACCAACCTCGGGAGTTGGTCGTGGCGGGCGTTGGTGTGGCTCCCCCGCCCCCCCCCCTTCTCGCCAGCCGATCCATCCATCCATCCATCCATCGAGAGTAATCTGCCTTCCCCTTTCCCCTTAGGCCTCTTCGCTTCCCCAAACTAGGTTACACGCCCCACAGTTTCTCAAAGTAGACGACGCCCGAAGTTCCCGGATTCAGCGACGCGGTTGCTTGATGCGCAGCCAATCATCGCTCAGTACCTCATCTCGCTCGCTCGTACTCCAGTACATGGTGTAAGTGTTGTTAGTACACCAAGGCAAGCAGGGGCTGTTAGTGCCATGCTGCTCTATAAAAACTCAACCTTTTATGTGTTCGCGGCTGCGGAGTAGGATAGTGACAGTGAGTGACAAGTGAAAACAGCATGACACTAACACCCATGCGCACCTTGGCGTACTAACAACACTTACATCATGTACCAGAGTACAACTACCTAGTTATAGACGAGCCGCAATCCCAAAGCGTAAGGTCCGCTCCCCCTACTACTCCCCCATCAGTGGTTGCGCGCGCGCCTTTCCGTTTTCTCGCGCCGCTCGTTTTGGTGCGTGAGTGCAGGTGGCGATGCGATGCGAGGCGATGCGAGGGGCTGGGCTGGGCGCTATAGCAGTGCAAGTAAGGTAGTGGTAGTGGTGGTGGATCAGGAACGGGGTGTGCACGGATCTGTGCGTGAAAGGGGGGTCGATCGGGGGGACCGGTTCGGGAGGGACGGACGGGGGGGAGGGACGCAGCGCGGGTTTTGTGTTTGGGGGAGGGTGTGTGGATGGGAAGGAAGGGAAGGGGGGAAGAGAAAGGGGAGATCATGGCGGTGTAGAGAGAGAGAGGTTGAGGTAGAGTAGAGGAGTTTTGCGCACTGGGGGATTTTTTTGGTTGCGGGGGGATTCAGACGGGAATAACTCTCTGGTTGGGGTTGTGGTGGTGGTGAAGAACGAGGCTGATAAAAACCATGGCAAAGATAGATCGAATTTCCCATGTCGGATAATTTCCCCTCCATAAGCGGCTAGCTCGTGGCTCAAATCCCGGAAATATACCTCCTAGCCTCCCCTCGCGCCCCCCCCTTATCTCAAACCTAACCAAGCAAGCAATCAAAAACTCTCGTCTCCACCCCGGTGGGCGCGAGATCCAGATGGAGATGTAGATCCGCCTAGCACCATTTGGGCGAATGGGAATCGACGTTTGGGCGTTTTCGAGAGGGGTAGCAAGCTGGATCTCCATCTCGATTTGGATCTGAGGCTTGAGTTAGGTTTTGCGATGGTATCTCGATCGGGGTGGATTTAGCGTTTGTTTGATTTTAGGGTGTTTTTTTGGAGTAGTGGATTGGAATGGAGGGACGGCTGGTGGATTGTGGAGAGGGATGGTGACGAATGAAGGGAATTAAGTCCAGATGACAAGGCGGGAAGGAAGGGAGGGAGGCACGGGACGGATGGGATGTGATGTCACAGGTGGATGTCGTGAGGAAGGTTTCTCGGGAGTAGTGGAGGGGACGAGTCAGGGGAATACGAGCAGTCGAGGGGTGTGTTGTAAGCTTTTGGGCCAAAGTCTTGGATTGAAGGGAAGAAGATAGACGAGGTGACGATGTGGCGATGGGGACATGGCGGCAGCTAGCGAGGGCGAATACCACGTATTGAGGTAGATTGAGGTTGCGGGTCGTGATGCCGATGCGAGTGACCATGGGGTCTCGAAAGGGGCTTTGATGGCAGCTGAGGATGACAAGGACGATGATAATGACGATTGGAGGTCGAGGGAGTTCTGGAGGCGCTTCCGTGCCAGGGGAGAGTCTTTCCATCATGGAAATCAGGCACAGGATCTCCGACAGCACTGCAGCTGTATTGGTGTGGAGGGATAGTGGGAGAGCGACTGTGGATGCTTCTGGCTGTGTTTGACACGAGCAAGTACTGTCTTCTCACAAGAAAGAGGGAACATCTGCGTTTATACCTTTGTTCTCCTGCATTCGTTGATCTTCTTTTTGACAACTTGGACCGAGTGTGCTTCAATGCTTCGTTGTCTCACAAGTGGGTTGAACACGGTTCCCATAACCCACACGCCCTTAGCATCAGAGAACATGCCCATGGTGCAAGACCGCAGCACCCATAGATGAAGCTTCCCCTTCCCCATCCAGCAGGCTTTCACAAGTCTCCAACCATATTCACATACGTTGTACTCATAGAGTAGACAGTCCAATCTTCAACCATCCTCAGCAGATCGATAACCTGCATGACCTCCACCAACCCACCCGCCTAATTCCCTTCCGCTCTCGCCACCAATCCCTCATCCAGCCCCACCGGCGCCCAAGAACTCTTATTCTTCTTTCCCTGTGCCCAAACAACATCCCCCTTCAAATAGGTCACCACACCTCCCCTCCCGCTCGCACTAGCCGTGATCCTAAACAGCGGAAGTCCCGTCACCGCATGCGCTTCTCGGAGCGGCATCATAATGAGCCCGTTCTCAGCGCACCAGTCCTCCACGACCTCCTTGAAAGTCGCTTCTTGGACCACTGGCTTCTTCGCTGACGCGCCATTAGACCCGGGATTGATAACGGGTAGAGGTGTCGAGGGTTGAGTAAGCGGCTTGACGGGTCCAGCGACCGGAGGCGGAAGCTCTGATTTGACATCGTCGCCGAGATCTAGGGCGAGAGTGATGGTTTCGAGGCCCTTGTTCCACTCCGCTTCCACGGCGGCCACTTCGTTGATTTCAGACGGGATCTGCTCTTTCCACCATAAGTACCAGCGGCGGATCTCGTCGTAGTCTGGGTCGGAGGTCAGCCAGATGTAGAGGATATTGTGCCATTTGGGAAAGAATTCAACAACGAGAAGCTGGGCCATGGTGCTGGGCTTGAAGAAGTCTCTCCAGGCAAGTGCTTGTGACAAAGGCGTAAGATCTTGGTCTTGGGGATCGACGTCAAAGTTTTCTTGGAGATGCATGGCTAGACGAGGAAGTAGATGCCGGATCAAGACGTTGTCGAGTTCGCTGCGGAGGACCTCGCGCCAGTTCTGTAGGCCGAGGAGAATCCCTGCACTGAGATCCCATGTGTCTAGCAGGACGCGGAATTTGCGCTTGACATCGGCGAGCAGGCCGGATGAGGACTTGGGGTCCGTGTGATGTTCATCAAGGTATTGGAGCCATGGGAAGAGCCAGACATGGGGAGGTTGGGAGTGACGATTCCTCTTGTGGCTGCTGCGAGGCTTCCAGTCTGCTACCGCAGTAGCAAGCCGTTGGACGATAAGCTGGTCCACGATGTTCGCCAGGACAAATGGTGGTAGCACCGACTTCCATGGTTCTATGAGACCGATGAGCGGATTTGGGTCGTGAACGTCCCAGTCGTTGATTATAGCTGAGCGGACCTGTGGAAGCCACAGGGTGTACATCATCGTCTCATAGTGCGTGGTAGATTTGCTGTGCGAAGAGGACTGACTGTAGCCGTTTTGTAAAGTGAGAGTGGTGCTGTCCCCAGCAGACTTTATTTCGAGAATACCACGAAGTCTTTGGAAGTATGTAACCAGATGTGTTGGGTCTTTTAGCGGCTCCCATGATTCCATTTCATTTCGTAGCAGAGGGTGTATGGCAGCCACAGCTACCTCTGAAAGAGCGTATGCATCGATCTCGTCCTTGTATTCAACTTCCAATGATTCCAGTTTGCCTATCAGATCGTTCCAGGCGCTTGACATGTTTTCAACGCTGGCCCGACCGATTGCCATACGATGCAGCTCTTCAACAATACCTGTAACCCCTTTCAGCCGGCGTATCTCCTCTTGTTGCTGATCTATTTCTCTGGTAAGCTCGCTGCTCTGCATTTCGAAATACTTCTTTCTATCGGCGAGTCCATTCCACTCATCAGCGAATGCTTCCAGATCATTCCTAGCTCGGCGAGCGATCTTCGTGGCCTCCGTTTCGGCGGCAATGTTCCCTCCATTCGGAGTCATCAGTCCCGCCGTCGAGGTGAGTAGTTTAGTGCCTTTCCCTGTTGCATCTATAATAGATTTGAGAACATTCGGAACCTCCAAACCGTCTGTAGCTACCTCGATCTCGGCTGCAGTTCGGTATTTCAACTTCGGTTTTGCCCTCGTGCCCCCGGGCGTACTCGTTCCACTGACGGCTCCCGACAGCCGTTTTTCCTTCTGTTTCCGTCGTCTTTTCCTTTCCTCTTCCGATGAGTCTTCCACAACCTCGCCTCGGAATGCCGCTTCTCTTTTCTCTTCCTCTTTAGCTTGTTTTGTCTTCTCTTTCACTGCGCCCAACCCAGCCCCTTGCGGCCTTAGTTGGGTCTCAATAGGAGCTAACCGTCCACGCCCTGATGCGCCCAGGCCTTGACCCTCCACGTATCCCATTTTGGCCATCATTTTTGCGGCAAACGAGTTGGCATTGGCCGTAGAAGCACCAGGCGTGCCCCGGCCCTTTCCATTTGTGCGAAGCGAAGGGTTCGGTGCAGTGAAAGAAGGTCGAACAACAGTAGGTGTGGAAGCCTCGTCATCTGAAAGCATAGGGTTGAGGACTGGTCGTCTCGCAGACGAGGGTGTCCAGCCTTGGCCTAAAGGGGTGCCGATCCCGTATGCCTGACGTGGTGAAGTTTTGTTCCCATCTCCCAAAGTATTGCGCCCAAGACCCCCAAAGCCCAGCCCTCCCGAGCCTAAGCCTCGCAAACCCGCCATTTCTTCCCCGTCCACTCCACCGTCTTCCTCCTCTTCCTCTTCCTCAACCTTGTCGTCATAGTCATCCTCCTCGTCGTCATCATCAGCCATTCGCCCACTGTTCTCTGCCGCCTCTGTCGATTTGGTAAAGCTCATGCCCTTCCCCCGTAAAGTCTTAGCCTTCCACCGCCGACCCAAGCCCTCATCCTCGCTTTCTGAACCAAAGATCCCTAATGCCGCGCTCTCCTTTGCGTCTCTCCCAGTCCTCCGCCTCTTGCGCCTGTGTTCGGTGAATTCTTCCTCCCCGGGGTTCGTACTTGGAAAGAGGAGTTCATCTTCGTTCTCATCGGATGAGTCTGAAGATGACCCTCTGCCACCGAGCGCATTCATGGTAGTCCTCGGGGATCTTGTTGATTGTGAGTTTGTGACCAAAGTCAAGTAGCGCAATCTACTCTAGATATTCGTTTCAGCCTTGTGAGGTTCACATTCCGCCCCTGTTAATCTACGCTAGAGCCAAGGGAGCTTAGCTTATCGGATCTCGTTTAAGGTACCGTATAAGACAGCCAGCGGCGTGTAAGCTAGCCACTAGTCAAGCTCAGGGTATGAGTGCTGAAATGTGTAAGAAACACGACTGAGGGTCTCGTTAGCTACTCTAAGAATTCAAGATAGGCTTTGAACAACTTCTAATATAGAGATGACGGAGAGCCCTCAGGTATGAAGCACTATGAAAGCGCACAATGTTGAACAAGAAGCCCTCTGCAGTGCTCAGCACAAATTGTTGGCACACACTGAACTTCTTGAAAAATAGCAGTAAGATGCAAGGCGCTAGCTGTTAGTCTGCGTTTAGTTTGCGCGCCGTTGGCTGTCTTTTAAGCGGGACCTCTTATCGCGGCGTGCCGCGGGTCTTTATGCGGCAATGTGTCATGCTCGCAGCTTCCGCCCTTGCACCATTCTAAAGTTAGAGCCGGCCGTTTAAGCGGATGCAGACGGCGGAGAGGTCGAGGAACGAGCAAGGACAGCATCACCACGACCATGACCTCGACGCCCTTATCGCCGCCATAGGCATCGCCGATATGGCCGACGACGCGATTGCTCACGTCGAGCCCGGCGCCCTTTTTCATTCGCCCACGTCGTATCTCTCTGCATCAGCTCATGCGCAGATCCGCAATCTCGCGTTCCCTACAGATTGTGAGCACTCAGGAGGTTCCCCAACCGCTCCTGAAGCATCCGTCCCCGATAACGGCAATGGAGCATCAAACGGTTATATGATGAGGTCCATGATATCAGCTGCTTCGAGTTATGAGATGGTGGAGAATGACGAACATGATGGCGCAGACGCCGACGCCAGAAGCACGGGCCGTGGACGCGGATCCCCTAACTCGAGCATCGACGAGCACCGTCACCGCAGCAGCTCGAGTGAAAGAGGTGCCCACCAACTCAAACCGCCAAAGCGTGGTTCTACAAGTATAAAGACTGTCTCCAGAGAAGGGTCCATTCCCATGCGACACCCGACCCCGGACTTGCAGTCGCTGCAAGGGGCTTACATAGGGAATGTGGAGCGTCTGGAACGCAGTGCAGAACGGCTGAGCATGTCATCTGATATTGGGGAGGAGCTACGTAAGATGAGACTGGAGCAAAAGCGGTCGGACAGCCGAAGGGAAAGTCGAAGGTCTTCGATGCTAGATACCCACGTGGAGGATGAAGAAATGCCGCCCTTGAGGCGCAATTTCACACCGAATTCAAACGCGTCAAATTCGATCCTAGGCGTGAACAACGCTGCCAGGTCAGGAGGTTTCTCTCCAGGCGGATTTGCCACCTCCCCACAAGTTTCATTACGTTCAGCATCCTGGTCGCATAATTCCGTTCGAGCTCGATCTGGGTCGCAGAAGTCACGACTGACACAGATGCCAGAGCCTGAACAAGAAGGCAGGCCACTTGATTCTCCACTATCACCACGTTCTATACCCGTCATTGGCTCTCCGAAAACCCCGATGCAAGTCCTACGGGTTACAAACCATGACGAACCTTTGCAGGAGGTGCCAGCGTCTGATGAGGAGTACGACGGCACCCTGCTACCGCCAGATTCCGCAACTCATGGGCTGCTGGAACCCGCTAGCGAAACCCTGGAGAGATCCATGACATCTTTTTCTGTGAACACAGACCCATATCGCAAAGCCAACAATCTCTTCGCAGACTTCGATGGCGTGCACATTACAACGCCTCCACCGCCCAATGAGGGTGCATCCACGGGCCATACACGTCAAACATCCCTAGGTCATCTTCCCATTGTCCCTAGACCACAATCCTATGCAGCTCCACCAGGAGAGAACATGGTCTTCTATCCTGCACCGGTACCTATGACCCTTAACCTACCACAGAAACTTTCCAAACTTCCACCAGCCGGGCAAAGAGACAAGCGGCGTTCCCATGTACTAAGCAGTGTATCTTCTGATGCCCGACAATCAACTGCGTGGTTACCGGAGGTGCTGGAGAACGTGGACGAGAGCAATCAGGATGACCATAATAATACCTTGCCAAAAGGGAATGTTGAAAATCGGAAAACAATACCACCGCAACTTCGAGCGAGCATTTTTTTCGAGCATCCGGCCCTTCCGCAGACGATTCAGGTCAAGGAAAACTCGGCAGTCGCCACACTGGACAGCATCCTGGAGGCATCTGCATACGCGCCGATCAGCGCTTTCACCGATCATCCAATTGTGGGTTCTATTGGCGCCGAGGTTTATAGTAGTTCTACCGCAAGACCTAGCTCTGGGAACTTGTTAAGGGACAGGACGGAGCAAAGAAAGAATAGAAGCTCTATGAATCTTCCCAAGAATCGGCGAGCTAGCTCATATTTACCATCGGATATCGGGAGGCCTGACAGCAGTTTGCTCACCGACATAGCTATTCAACATCCAGACATGCTAGATGAAGTAGAGGCGGCAGCGGCCAGTGGTGAACACACGCCCCTGCGGCAGGGAACCCCAGGCCGTGATGGCCCTGAAGAAGACGGAGAGTTCTACGATACTCACGAATCATTCGAGGGCGAAGAGCAGTATGATAACCATCCAGAGGAGCCTGAATACCACGGTGCACCCACTACACTACTCGCCGAGCTCCAACTGCGAAAGTTGCAGCAAAAGCAACGGAACCGTACAGCTGCGACGGCCTTCCCCAATGGCATGCATTCGACGCTTTTAGAACTGGACGCCGTTGCCCAGGTGCAAAAGAAGACGCGGAGACAGAAACACATAACTCTAGCCTGGGAGGATCCTAGCGCCGCTTATGCCAGCGCCGAGAAAGAAGATGACGAGGACATACCTCTGGGCATGTTGTTCCCCGGACGGAAGGTATCCGCGAACGAGAATGCAGGTCGCTCGCAGCCTGTGGGATTGATACAAAGACGCGACGTTGACGATAATGAGCCTCTGAGTCAGCGGAGGGCGAGGTTGAGAGGCGATGGACCAATTCCGCAACGAGGTATCAGTCCCGACAAGCGAGCAAGTATGTATACACTTGATATACCGGGTCTTCCAGCAACGGATGGAAAGGCGGAGCCTAGCGCTGAGGAGGGAGAGACCCTGGCGCAACGCATTAAGAGATTGAAGGGCAAAGCGGACACACAAGCCAGACCTATCAGCGGTGAATTCGCCAGCGAAGTTCTGGGCCAGTTCGGTGGACTTCCAGAGACAGGTAACAAAGATACATCGAAGAATTTTCCTAGCACCCCCGCAGACCCGGAAGAAGAAACGCTAGGCCAACGGCGCAAACGGCTGCAGGCAGAACAGAAGCCCCACAGTAGAGAGGTCAGCGGCGGTAGTGGGCCGATTCCTCCCTTTGCGAGACCAACAGCAATGCAGCGACAAAGTACGACGAATCTATTGCAATCGCAGCCTACATTCAGCAACCCAGTCACATCGTATGGAATGGTCCCACCGGCTACATCGTACAATCAAGTGGGCGCTTACGGAGGGCTAGCGCCGTCGTTCCCACAGCCGACCATCAACCCTACCGCTCACCTCCCCATGCTCCCTCTACAATACAGCAACTCCGTTGCGCATAATCAATTCCCAACCGGTTTCGGAGGCATCGGGATCCCCCCATTTCCCAACACCAACCTGCCGATGGGCATGTTCCAGCCGGAGCTGCCTCTGGATATGAAACAGCGGGACATGATCGATCGGTGGAGACAGAGCGTGATGCACTAGCATCCATCTATCGATTCAGAAGGAGGGATGGAAAGGGGATGTATCAACACATTTTCAATTTTCATGCAGTATAATCGACGCGAGCACGACAAAAGGTGCTACAGATAGATACCCTTGCCGTTTGAGCCACACGCCACGAAACGAAACGAAACCGGAATTGGGGGAAGGGGGGGTCTGGTAGACTTTGATGCAATGCATAGATAACAAATACGACATACCTTTAATTCAGCCACAGATTCAGGGAAGTGAAGAGTACGAAACCGTGACATGATGTGTACTGTATGTAGATGACGTACAAACCTAAGAGCAACATCGTCACACCACTAGAGGAAGGAACCTCGCCACCAAAGAAAGCAATCGAGCAGAATAATCAGTTGGGCCTAACAATTTCGTCCTAGGAAGCCAAGATCCTAAGGTGGGGAGTAAGTAATCAAAATACGGGTACAAGTCCCCGTCCCACTGGTATAACTGCTAAAGAGAGACTCAGTCTCCTCAACTTATCCACGCACATCCACACCCGAGTATCTACCTACCGACCTGGTCGAGTAGTCCTCCCATCCACATACATCAAGAGCCAGCATCACCCCTTCCTCCTCCCCTCACAACACCCAGGACATATTCCACCCCCAACATCAGCCCACCACCCATCAACCCCAGCAGCCGGAAGCAAAAACCCGGACACATGCAGTCTACCCTCTCCACAATGTACACCCCAAGTCCAGGACCACCAATTCACAAATGTTAGGATGAATAGAGTGGGAAAAAAACCCACCATGCTAAATTCTTCTATAAAAACACGCACCAGAACGCCCGAAGTGGGAACTCGCAACTCGCTATGCTATGCATGTAGCCAACAACACCCATGCAACATAGGCAACCCACGCAAAGCTCCCCCGCCGCAGCCTCCTCCATGCCCATCGCCCATGCCCCCGGATTTTCGCCAACCATGCCGTCGCCACAACCTCGTACAAATGTTTATCACAGCCATGCAAGAGAAAGAAGAAGTGAGTAGAAAGTCGCTGCCGCCCAGTAGCACCACTAATTTACCCCCAACCCGCCCGAGCGTGTTGCAAACCGCCTCTACAAAGTTCCGAGCACCCCCCCCCGGCCCCCCAATGGAAAAGCCTCTAAGCGAAATAACTCTTCCAAAGCACCCCATCCAAATCCTCCACCTGTTCCGTCGAAAAAGCCTACACAACAAACACAGCCAACCAATCAGCCCGATCTTCCATCTTCCAATCGCAATCCCATCATCCCACGCTTCAAAAGCACACCCAGAGAAAGAAAGAAAGAACCCAAAAAAAAAGAAAAAAAACATACCTTCAAATCCATAAACCAAGTATCCTGCCTCGTCTTCTTAAAGTCACTAAGAATACTCTTCACGCTCTTCCCCACCATCCCCGGATCCGCATTCGCCTTACTCGCCAACGTAGCCAACACCCCCGGTATCCACGCCGGCGGCGGACTCGTGTACGGAAACGCCTGCACGAGGGCCCCGAGCCCCAACACGGCCGCGTGCCGCGTGAGCACCAGTTTCGCGTGCTCCGGCGTCGGGGTGCTCGTCCCCGTGCTGGACGCCGACAGGCCGTTGAGGTGACGGGTCGGTTTCTTGGGCAGGGGGTGGCCGACGAGGAGTTTGGTGAATTTGGCGTTGAGGGTCTTGACGACCGTGTTGCGTAAGGCGACGGGGGAGCAGCGGATCATACCCGACAGCGTGGAAGAAGCGCCGAGGCGGACTTCGAGTTGAGTGTCCTCCAGCATAGCGGCCACGCAGTCGAAAAGGGCTTGTTGCTGAGCGGGATCGATGAGGAAGAGACGGCGGAAGTAGATGACTTGCATGTTGATGAGGACGCGGAGACGTTGATGCCAGAGCGGGGAGGATTGGCCGATGCGGATGAGGGAGGAGATGAGAGCGAGGTCTTCGCCGGCGCGGTGGGGGATGTTGGGGAGGTGGCGGAAGACGTGGTAGGCGAGTCCCTGGAGTTCTTGGTCTTCTTTGATGTCCATCATGTGGAGGAGCTGTTCCATGAAGACGTCGGGGAAGAAGGGGAGGAGTTGGGTGCATTCGTGCGAGGAGAGGGTTGAGTCGAGCCATAAGAGTACCGTCTTGCTGCCGGATGTGTATGGTGAGGGAGCTTGATCGCCGGGTGTACGCTCTAGTCTCCACTTTTCTAGGCGTGCAAAAACTTCGTGGATAGTCTTGGAGAACTCTTCAGTGGGCTGGTAGGGTCGAGTACCCACTGTTGACGCTGCCTTCTGAGTCTCAATAAGAGTATCAATGTCTTTGTAAGATTCATGATAACGTGTACGATAAATTGTGGCTATCGTCAGACCCATGGCCTCCCGTACACCCTTGTAGGGGTGATCAAGATGCGCTAGAAAATCCTGCAAGACCGGTTTCTCGAGCTGGAAGTGCCATCCTGCGTCGGTTATACACTGTTGCAGCAGCTGAATCTTGGAGCTTTCCTTGAACGCGGCGTTGGAGGACATGTCTAATTTAAAGCTGGCGAGCCAATCCACGATCGGCCACGAGCGCCGTGGATCCTTGCCTTGCAGGACAAGGTGCAAGCAAGTAGTCCAGTATCCCGAGTTCTCCGGGGTCAACCCATCAGAGAAGATCCTTTGAATGATGGGAAAGCAGTATTCCCAGACCATCGTTCTGATTTCCACTTTCTTATCAACAGTAGAAGATAATAGTGCACCAAGGATCTCGGCCGTTGCTCGATGCTGATGCTTGTCGGTGCCATCGCCATAGACACCAGTGACTTCCTGCTTGATATCCTCAAAGGTCACGGAAGTGAAATCCTCGTAGATGAGCTCAAATGCATAGATAAGCATCATCGCACTAGCCATACGGAAGCGATCAGCGCTGGCATCTCGAGGCTCTTGCTTGAGATAGCCGAAGAATGTTGAAAACCACTTCCTATCGAGGAGTTGGCCAATCTGAGCAAGAACAGTCTTTTCTACGTCATCGTACTCTATGTCAATTCTCGGATTCGACTTGTATGCCGGCATTGTCTTCTCCCACACGAGCCAGCCAGGATGATCATGATCAACGTAGAATTCGGCCTCGGGCTGGGCAAACCTAGCGAGGTATTCGGCCGTATATTGGGAATCGTCCTGACGCGTAGTAATTTGGATCTTGGCCGGAACATGCTGCTTTTCAAGAAGGTAGTTCTCATACTTGTGTTCACATACCGCTCGAACGTCAATGAGTGAGAATAAAGCAACGAAGGCTCCAGAATACAGGCCTCGTAATCCAGGGTGCGAATCCACTGCCCCGGTAGTGACGAGATCAACCATGCTTTTCGAAGCTATGCTATCAAACCTCAGGCCCAGGGTGATCACAATAGCAGCTGTGCGGCTCGCCTTCTTCCAATGAGATTTCTTGGCCATCTCGACGAGCTCGTCAGACAGTGCAGCCTTCTTGGCCTCCACTTTGGCGCGTTTTTTCTGGATTATGTTCCTCTTCTTGTCGATCTTTGCCTGGACGTCATCGGGAGGAGCTATAGCCTGGATAAGGTCCTTGTTCAAGATGACCACTCTGTCAAGCGCTCGTCCATAGTCCATGATCTGGAATGTCGCACCGGAGCATAGTTTCTGGATTGAGGGCTTGTCTGCAGTGCTAGCTTCGATGTAGGCTTTGATCAAGGCAGGCGCGTATCTCCAGTCTCGTCCTATTGTCTTCGCCAAGCTGCCAAAGAGTAAGGAGTACATGGCGCCCTTGATACGGGGATAGTCATTTTCTTTCACTCCCCGCTCGAGAGCATGAAGCAACGGAGGTATAACCAGGGGTCGCGCTCCAACGATAGCCTTGATCGCGGATTCTCCTGCACTCTGAGCATTACGGCGGACTTCAGTGTACATGGACACACCCGACTGTGCCAGATCCAGAAGCAGAACCTCGTCTAGATCCGACTTAGGTCTTGGAGCCGCGTTTTGTCGTAACCTCGTCAGATGATATACATTTGCTCTCCGTAACAGCAATGGTCTTGGATACTCTTTCCGTAATCCGCTGACTTTATAGGGATGGATGTCAGCACAGAAGAGTCGTTGAACTCTATCTAAGACGTGAGCAGACCGCTCTATCCCGACATCGATGAACCACGATCGGTAGGCGGTGTAGAGTGGGCTGAAACACGCAACATCATCCTCTTGCTTTTCTACGAGGAATTGATGGACCTCGTGTAATACTTTGCCAGTTCTCTCTCTCAAGGCGTGCACTTCTTTGTAATCGGTATCACCTTCCGTCAACAAGTAGCCCACAGGGTAGTGGAAAGTAGGCTTGACCTCGTCGTCATCCAACCCAGCCAAAGCGTCCGCATCATCTTCTGGTTGATCCTCAGGAGCGTGGCCATTGGCTTCAACCATCTCAACGTCTCCATTAGACACGGATTCGGTGTCATGCGCGCTCCTCGATGCAGCCTTGGCATCGAAGAGCACAGATACGCCCGACAACAGAAGGCGAAGAAGAACAAGATTCCTTGATACCTCATCAGACCACTCTTTCCCGGTACCATCTCGCTTGACGCTTGAGCTTCCATTGGTTAGAGAGGTCAAGTGCTGTAAGGCACTCTCTGCTTGCGACTTGAACAGCTCCACGGCGAAAGCGATCTCTTCTTTATTGGGAACATGCCACTTGATATTCAGCTCCTGCACGTTCGGTATTCTGCCCCAGTCCTCTGGGCCAAGTCCTCTCGCGAAGACATCGGCTCCATAGATTGAGTAGTCAACAGGGTAAGTGACTGTCAAGTTGAGGAGCAAATGATGGATGTAATTCGAGATGTGCACGGTAGGTATACCCTTGCACTTCTTCTGCATGTACACGGCAATATCAAAGAGGTCTTGCTTATGCTTGAGCACGGCATCACCAACGTGTACCACACACATGCTGAGCATGCTGACACTCCACACGAGCCCGCGATCTCTGGGCAACACGTCAGTCCCAGTGTTACGAGTTGATGCGGCTCCGTTTTCATCAATCTCAGTGCGTATAGATTGAATCAGCATTGGCACAAGGCGTTTCAACGCTTTCTCGGGGTTGACCTTGCAAAGCGCGTTGCATATGAAAGCCATTGCATCGCGCGCCTGATGAATGACATGATTTCCGACGAAGTCGGCGATCTTATTGAGTGCTAGATCATACAGCTCAGGTGACAGAGTAGCAAGGAGAGGCGTAAAAGTGGCTGGCAATGTATTCACGACGTTTTCTTCGGGAGACCCAGACCGTACCCTTGCTGCATCAGGCAGATTCTCCAGCAAAGTAAAGACTCTACCTAGGAAAGAGCTGAGAAATTCGGTGAAGCCAGCAGTCGAAGATCGAAGAATCATTTCTTCGATTTCGTCGCTAAGCTTGTCTTGATAGTCAATCTCGACGTTGACGCCTTCCTGTTCCATTCTGCCTACTTCTGAGGTAATCCACCCAACCGCTAGCATGCTGCCGCTGACGTCCTCTCTACCTTTCGTTAAATCGTGAAAGGGTATGCTGTAGCAAACTGATTGAATGTACGACAATGTGTAGAGTGTTTTTTCCAGATCATTTGCATCGATACCTGGAAGTGCAAGACCAAGCATAGTCGTAACATGGCACCTAAAGCCTTTTGTTCGTACCATAGTCCGTGACAGAACCTGGAGTGACCGTAGAGAGGATGTTGTTCGATGTACCTCCACTAGACCTTGCATAGATGGGTATATCCTCTGAAGCGCTCCGGGTAGAATCAGGTTGGGTTCCAGATAGGCCAGGCTCTGCAGCGTTGACAAGGAGAAGTTCATTGCGGTGCCGCTCTTCGCATAGATGCCCATGAAAATCACATCCCTCAAGCATAGCACAAAGCGTCGCTTCAACTCGTCATTAAGCTTGCGATCTTCCGGAATATCCATCTCGCCGCTCCGCTCACGGTTCCAACGCATCACAAAAAAGTCCGCGAGATAGTAGACTAACTGGGACAGTGTCTTCGTCCATCCTCCGGAATTCGAGGGGTGGAAGAAAGTCTCCACGGCTTGGATAAGACCTTCAAGATTGGCCAGAATCGAGTCTGGCTTATCCAAACACGCTGGAGATAACGACATCACAATCCACCGTGCGATGTGGTGCGCAATGGGATGCTTCTTCGGGTCTCGATCCAACATCATCCCCAGCCCAGCACTCAGATCGACAGTAACGCTGTAAGGGGATGTCGCTTGTCCGACCGGTATTTCAAGCAGCCGGAGAATAGACGTGAAGATGAGAGTGGACTGTTCGCGGGTGTAGATGCCATACTCGGAAAATTCGATCTGCTTGGCTGGTAACGAGTCTCGGGCTAATCTCGAGAAAACATCCAGAAAGATGGTATCAAACACTTTCGAGCGGTTGATCAACGACCATAAATGGAAGAAGGTGGGTAGGTAATGCTGAGCCATGAGATCTGGCTCATCGGCTGATGCAGGCGAGGTCGGCAGAAGCAGGTTGAGCAAGCCAGCGACCACGAAGGCGCCCTCGGGGAATGATGCACTGTAGTAAGGCAGGAACTCCTTTAACATGACGGGTATATCTTTAGGATCGAAGTACAATTGTGCGAATGTACAAAGCTTAGTCAGAGTTCGAAAGTTGCGCTTGACGTTTGTTGTGTTCACCATGCCGGACTCTGACGGAAGCACAAAGACCTTCAGTTCTCGATACAGAGGCCTCCAGTCTAGAGTGAGGTCTTTTATGGGTCGTAGGTAATGTTTGCGCCTGGTCACGTCAGTTGAGGACCATAACGCCATCTCCGTTTCGACCAAGCTCACTTTGTCAACACCATGAACATGCTTGAAAACCTCTCCGCCACACTAATATCGATCCCCGGTGCCAGCGCGAGTTCATAATAAAGTCTAACGAGCTGGACCCTCTGTTCTCTTGTTGGATCGAACTTGAGTTGCAGCCAGTTTCTCAGTTCTCGGGTCCAGTGAACAGCTCCCGGCGAGAAGTCGCCAGACTCCACCGCGACATAGAGGTACTTTAGAATCTCGTTGAAGTTCTTCTGCCGTTCTGCCTCATCCTCCACGTCGTATGGAAGATAGCGGAAATAGGGGTAAGTGCGCGGCCTGTATCGCGTGATATACTTGCTATCATCATCCTCCCCATTTGTCTCTCTTGCCTCTCCGCCAGGTGAGGTGGCGCGGGAGATGTCGTTGGTATTGTTGCGTTCCACCATCGACATCAGCTCGGCCAGTCTCTCCTGTGGGTTACCCATGATGCAGGGACTACCCAAACAAGGGTATTACGATGTCGTAGGGCTTGATGCTGACGGTAGTCCGTTGATGAGGATAGGTAGATGCCTTTCCACGAAGCGAAGTGTCAGCTGGTTGCTCCACAGCGGTCGGGGGCAGTACGTGTGAGAGTTAATCAAGGGAAGCTATGAGTGTCACCGGAATTCACTGACACCAAAGTCTTGAAGGGCGGGCGAGTGAAGCACGGCGAATCAACAGATGCGGCGGCCCAGCCTCGCCTCCGAAGAACGCTAGAAGATCGGGTAGGTGCGCCAGATGCGATGCTCGACTCGTGTCTGCTGCTTCATGTACGAGTACGAGTATGCCGTATGCCGTATGCCGTATGCAGCGTCACCACGACTTCCGGCGATGTCTCAATCGAGCTGCGAGCCGCGAATTGCGGCGAGTTGTCCCAGTGTTTCTAGCATAAGTCAACGCCCTGGCCTGAGGAGCCTAAGAAGCCTGAGATGCCACCAAAGAATGCCGGGCTAGGGAATGAACGATTCAAGTGATGGTTGGTGGAGATTCGAACGGTGCATGTAGTGACTGAAGTATTCATGGGCCGGGCGGTCCCCTTATAATTGGGGCCACGGTGTGGAACACATCTCAGGCACCAGTCACATACGCAGCCTCGATAAGGCGCCACCACCGCCACCAGATTCATGCAGTAAGCAGATACCTTACTCGTACACCCCTCATGTCTGCTGACCTCTAGAAAAATCAGTCCACTCTATTCGAAATAGACGTCGCACTCCATCGGCTGCCTAAGTCAAGCGGGCGGGAGGAAGCTAACGAAGAGGCCGCCTTGTACAATCGCATACACCACCATCCATCTACTGATCACCCTCGCAAGCCGCCACTTCCTTCCAAATACTACCGTCTCCTTGTTCTCACTCATCGTTGATGCCAGCCACCAGTACCACACCGGGTAGCTAGAAGAGAGCCTGGTGATGATTTGCACGTGATAGCTTGTCATGGCCATGACTGCCAACACCAGCTGTGGAATCGCTAATCGTAGAATCACGTGCCGAGCTCGTTCTGCCAGTGATTCCATCGTCTTGGAATCGGACCGCTCAATCTTAGCATCCTTCTTGCCAAATACCGTCGTTTTGGGATCAGACGGTTCCCTCTTGGTATCCTTCTTGCCATGCTCCACCGTTGGAGACCCGCTACTCCCAGTCAAGCCCCATAAGGCGGACGTCGTCATGATATACAGCATCGGCGCCGCCAATACAAACAGCGGTAGATTCGAAATCGTCCAATACCGAAAAAGGCCCACATCCCTAGCCCCAATCAGCTCCGTAGCCATGAACACAAAAGCCCCCTACTCACCAATAATGACTCTGCACCCAAGCATAAATACTCGGCACCCTCCTCCCGCACCACGGCCTCAAAAGCTCCCCCTCATCGCCCCCGCCACAATACTCCCACCAAGCCAAACACTGCGGCAGCAAAAGCCCCACCCCGACAAACCCCCCCGCAACAACCGTAAGCCCCAAACCCCACAGTCCCTCGCCCAGTCCCTGAGACCGCCAAAGCCCTCCCACCCTCTCCGCCGCGTCGACGGCAAAAACAAGCCCGCTCAACAAGCCATTCCCCCTGACCATCGCCGCCGCCCCCAACACCACCCCCGCACCCACCAACTTCCCATCCGCCCACCAAGACCCGCCCTTCAACCCTCCCTCCGACTCCCGCTCAAGCACACTCTCCGCATAAAGCCCCAACCCCCAAAAACTAAGTAGCGAAAACAACCCCTCCGCATACGGCGCCGACAAAAACATCCCCGCCGGCGCGAATATATGCAACCCCGCCGCCACCAAGGCCATCCTCTCCCCCTCCGCCCCAGCCCGCTTCCCCACACCAGTCAGCAGCGACAGCAAGAGCAAGCGCGAAAGTCTCCACAGCACCAACACGCTCCCCAAATGGCACGCATGGGCCAGCAGCACCCCCGCCACCGCAGTCGCGTAGGCCCCGTGCACCAAGCCCGCCGACCTCAAGCCTGTGAACTTAAATCAGCCCAGCCCGCTTCCCCCCCCCCAAACCAAGCGCCCCTCTTCCCAAGTAAATTTCTTCTTATTTCAATTTTCGTAACAAGGACAAGGACGGGGGAAAAAAAAAGGTAACCCCATACATACCACTAGCCATAGCGGCAAGCAGGCGGGTGAACCCCCACCCAAACGCCCACTCCTGCTCATACACATACCCCCTGCGTGCGATTTCCGAGAAGTAAATGGCGTCCCATCTCAGCAACTTGGGCAGCAGATTCCCCACCAGCAGCGTGGTTGTGTTACGTGGATGTGGATGTGAAGGGGGGGCGTGGAGGAGGGAGGTGGAAGTGTCGTAGCCGGGGCCGGGGGCGAGGAGGGCGAGGAGTAGGAGGAGGGATTTGAAAAGGAGAAAGGAGAGGAGGAGGAGTAGGAGGGGTGAGGATGTGGGGTTGTGGAGGAAGTGGCGGAAGTGGGGGGGAGAGGGGGTGGAGGACATTTTGTTGTGGGTGGGTGGGGAGAGGTTGGAGTATGGAGGGAGGGGGTAGGAAAACGATACCTCCGCAATCAGGAAATTGAGGTCATTAACAACGGCAATAACAACAACAAGGACAACCACAACAACATCTAATGATATTGGTCCGAGTTACACAGTCCATGATACCATTTTTGGAGTGTGGGAATATCGGAATTACGTCCGTTCTTTCAACTCTCGCAGCTAGCTAGGTCCACCCATGGCCATGGAATCGAATTAAATCTCCATCGCTAAACATGTCTCTACATAAGAAAAACCTATGCATAGCTGGCCACTCAGTAAAACTTTCATTATCTCGTACGCTCGATGCAATTTCCTCTTAAAATCCAGCCCAAGTACCTCACCACCCGATAACCCTCAGCCGCATGCTCAATACTACGACCCTCAAACCACATAGCAACACCTAGGACAATGCATCGTAACATCAAGAGCCCATAAAAATTGCGCGCCGGACGATGTTTCTGTTTCAGAGAAAACAAAAAGACGAGCTCGAAGATGAATCATTCCTAGAATTATTTCCTAAACTCTCATTCATCCCTGGTTGCGCCAAGGACTCTTACCCTCTAAGTCGGCGGCGCAAAGAACTGACTACACTCTACAATCTTCTGATCTCCATTCGCAAAATCCCACCCCACGATTTTCGGATCCTGGCTACAACAAATGATCCTCCGGGCATCAAATTGCAACTTAAAGACCCTCGCATTCGGCTGTGAGACCCCCGTCGCAGGCGCAGCAGCAGCAGCCGGTGCGTTGGCAGCATGGTGTGCGGCACCACTGGGCGTAGCCGCAGCCGAAGGATTCGCAGGATGAGGCTGGGTAGCGGGGATCGATTGGGTGGGGTTGGGGACCGGGGGGGCGAAGAAATTGATGTTTGCGTTGGCGGCGGCGATTTGTTGGTAGTAGTTCTGGTACTGGGCGTTGGGGAAGACGTTTTGGAAGGTCGGGTTGAGCTGGTTTTGCCCCAGGCTGCTGAGGTGGTTGTTCAGTGCCGCCATGTTCTGCATGCCGGTTTGCAAAGCCGCGGCACCGGTCTGCATTGCCTGCTGCACGATCTGGTGGGCTGGTATGGGCATTTGGGTTGGTGAAGAAGTAGACGCTGGAGGCGGATGGTGCGTTGCTTGACCGGCGGTTTGGCTATTCGCGTGCGATGTCGAGGCGGCCCCGCCTTGGTGGCTACTGGGCTGGTTTTGATTCTGTTGGGCTTGCATGGCATGGTTAAGATGGGTGCGAGCCTGGACATCCGACCAGGCCAGAAGCGGGCCGCCGGCCGCTCGAAGGGCTTCTTCTTGTCGGAGCTCATGGGCAATCACCCAGCGTCCATCTGACATCTTTTTCCAGATGATGACAGTCTCGTCGTAAGAGCCGGAAACAATGCGGCCCCAGCGACTCCCGCCACCACCGGGTGGAAGTTTGGCGCCGTAGGCCATAATATCTTCTGGACGCCTGGAACCGGCGTTTCGCTCGCGAGTCCGAGGGGTACGTGCTAAGGCTTTGCCGGTAGATATGGCACCAGAACGGATGGCCTCGAAGTACTGCCGGTCGATCGCAAGTGCCTCGTCCTCAAGGGCCTCTCGCTTGCCGGGGTAATCGCCGAAAGCTGCTTGGACTGTACGTACAAGCCTGGTATGGCCTTGTAAACAAGCCACTTCGGCTTGGGTGATGGGATCGTATATACGAATGGTGTTGTCGCTGCTGCCGCTTACGATTCTCTTGCCGTCATACTGAACACATGCAATGCCTTTGGTATGGCCTTCGCACCTCGCGGTGCACACACCGGTGTGTATGTCCCACACCCTCAGGGAGCGATCCCCAGAAGCTGAGACTAACTGGTCTTTGTAGATATGGATCGCATTCACTGCGGCTTGATGGTCATCGAGCATCATAAGTAGAGTCAAGGGTTCAAGCGGTTGCTGTGGAGTGAGACTGCTCTCAATACTGCCTGGGATGCCGTGCTTTGACAAGTCCACGATGTACGAAGGACAGTTACCTCCGCCTTCAAGCCCTCGAACGGGGTAGTTGTCATCGCCAGGACGTAGCGCATGGCGACTCCAGATCTTGATTGTTTTATCCTTCGAGCACGTCACGAGAAAGCGGTCGTCAAATTTGAGGTTCAGCACCGATTCCCGATGAGCGTGGCGGATCTGCTTGATCATCTCGCCGGTCGAGAAACGCCACAGAATTACGTCGGTGTCACTGCTTCCGGAGATGATAATGTCCTCCTTTTCGCTATCATCAAACTGGAGGCACAGCACAGAACCAGTGTGACCTAGAAGAGGTTTCCGCACAAGCCGTTGGGTCTCGAGATCCCAGATACGTAGTGTACGATCCCGACTTCCACTCACGAGATACTTGCCAATGTACTGCACCGTATAAACACACTCGATATGGGCTTCCTCGGGATGATCGCGATGGGGTAATTGGAAAGGCTTGAAACGGCCAGCATTCCAATTGTCCTCTAGCCTCCTCTTTTGCTTGTAGACACTGTGAAAGTTCAATCGAGGGCTTTTTGAAGATGAAGGTATGACAAGTGGCGGATCGAGGACGAGAGACCGAGGCTTTGCGTCATTCGGTACGGCATGATGAGCTTGATGATTGGTGATGTCCATGGTATCCATGGGGTCCTCGCCAGCGCAATCCATGCCGTGAGAACGGAGAGGGAGTGGCGCATCATGCGAATGCACTGAGCACGCTTCATTCCGAGGTGGAGAGCCAGAGGCCTGGGTCCCGACGTCTTGCATCTCTTCATCATGACCTCCATCTTGCATCTCTCTCTCGTGATCGTGATCAGCCTCCACCTGACCGTGCTGCTCATTCCACGTTTTGACGTCCTCTCCTCGCTGTGACAGATGGCCACGGACTCGCCGAGAAGCATCAATATCCATATCTGCGTCCGCCCCGGCGCGAGCCCGTTTGCTCTGCCTCCGCTCCACATGTGTCTCAGCCCGCCTGGACCTTGTTTTCCGATACGTGTTCGCCATGGCATTTTGAGCCTCTCTTTCAAAGCGTCGAACCTCGTCCATGTCTAAAGCCCAACCTTCCGACTCAAACTTTTGCTTCCAAAGTCTACTGTCCAATGTTCTGTCTCGCCATGCCCGTGACACTCTTGACGCGTCCAACAGCATCGATGGATCGAGATATGCAAATATTTCGGATGTTACCTCTGGCGGTAGAACGGCCACCGGGTCTATGTGGAGCAGCGGCCTTAGGCGTTCAACGATAGCAGCTATCGACGACGTTCGGAGGGACAGCAGCACATTGTAGGTGAATTCTAGAGAGCCGCATTAGCTTGATTTGCGTTGGCCTCCCCGAAGAGGGTTCAACTGTGCAATCGTACCACTTCTCTCGGCCTCGTTGAGAGTCAAGACCCATTCCGGTAGTCTTGTCATTGACGAGATGGCCGCCGAAGCCAGGTCCGCTTGCGCTAAATCCAAGTCGGTAGGAGTATTGATTCCATCTTGACTTCTCGTTTCCTCGGAATATCCCTCATCGACCTTGAACGAAGTATCCATGGGCGGATCGGGGCAACGAGATCGAAACATGTTTGCATTAGTGTACAGGCTAGGTTGGTAGTTGTCCATGGTCGCTGGAGCCTCGCAATTCACCTCGGCCAGCGATTCATGGAGACAAACTTCCGAAGCCGACACGACCGAAAACGGTGTATCAAGAAGATGGGGACACGCAGCAACGACAACCAGGCTGTTGTATGTTGACAGCGGTGGGGGTACTTTTCTCAACAAGCACAACACCAAACTCAGCCCGCGGTGTAACAGACGCTAGAAAGTGACACCACGCAGAGTCACCATCCGACCTGTTCAGATGTGTGTGTCATGTACGTCGGGAGTGAATGTGCAGTATTGTCTAGAGAACAGAATGGAATAGAGTACGAAGCCTGGCTCTCTCACTGTGTAGTCACGGTAGTGATGCTGTATGGAGTAGCGCAGCATCATGGCCATTCCCTGCTTTCGGCCTGGCTCTGTCTCCTCTGAGCGGCTCCAGCCTTTCCGCCTTTGCAGCGGCGTGTGCCAAGGCTGGTGCCAAGGCTGCCTAGGCTGCCTCATCTCGTGCCCGGCATCTGCCATCTGCCTTCTGCCTTCTTCCCCAAAGAACACCAACGTCAACCGAGTACGGTAACTTCTTCCCTACTCCGGTTACCGTACGAGCCTGCCTCACCTGCCGCACCTGCCACTGCCTGCGACTGGATCGACTGGCTCCCCCCACTCGCCGTATCCCTAGGTACGGACACCGACAGAGGCATAAGGCGAAGGCGTCCCCTCGACCCTCAGACCTTCACCCTTCAGACGGCTCAGCCCACTAAGCCCAAAGTGATTCCACACATGTCCTTACACCAACTCCTGTGCTACCCTACCGAGCCTCCCTACTTCGACATGATGCAGTGAAATCCCATTCCACCTGCAACCTCCATACTCCATCTTTGCTCACTGTCACTCTTCCCCCTTCGAGCTGGATCTCCTCGATCATCGCTGCTCAACACTGCGCTCGCGCTCACGCTCACGCTCACGCTCACCTCAACGCCTCGTCCTTCAGCTTTGCCGCGGTCGGCTGACAACCCCTAACCCCTGGCCTCATCCTTCATTCGTCCTCGCCGCTCGCTTTTCCAACCAATCCGTGTGCCCGACACACATTTATCGCTCGCTCGACGCGCCCGAACCAGCAATAGGTACAGAGCACCGCTCAAGTTCTAGATTTCTGGGCCTCTATCGATCACGGGTGACTATCGCCGTGCTCGCATTCCTCGCTTGCTTCGATAAAGGTCGCCCCCCTCCCCAAAATAGCTGCTGCTCAACAATCCTCTGTGACTGCCTCGACACAAATCCGTTGCCCCCGGCAAGGCTATCCTTTGGCCACGGCCTGAATGCGCTTTCTCTCCAGCCCTTGGTACCCCGTGCCAACTCCATCGTCTCAGTATCTCGCAACTGACTCTGAGCGTCGTCTGTACTCGATTCGTATATCTTAAGCCTGGTTCGTCGCAGAGTTCGTGAGGTTGAAGATCAGTGAGTTGGAGTAATCGGGTGCATCGGAGATAACAAATCGGACGTGTTGGAGCTGCGTTAGGTATGTTGGTGACAGAGCACGCTCAGGATCCTCCGGCGCGGAAGTTTATGGCTTCGTCGTCGATGCACGCTCGTGCACATATGAATGCCATACCGACCGCTTATGCGCCTAATCTCAGCTCGCCCCAGGTCAACAAATATCCCGCAGGATCCTTAAACCCCAACATGAACGGTGCGCACCAAGGGTGGTCTCCTCCCAGCAGCAATGCGGCGCCACAGATAGATGGGAACAACATCATGAACAGAAAGGCGGACCTCAATAGCTCGTTGTATCAGATCTGTTTGAGTTTAAGGAAGCGTCTGTCTGAGGTTCCAGGATTTGAGCAGCATATAATAGAGATGGAAGACGAGGAGGCGGAGGCCGATGATTCGACGGATCCCGTTACTTCAATGTGGAATTGCCTACGGCGAGGCTACCCTCTGATGACCATCTATAATGCTTTGCAGCCGCAGGTGCCCCTGCAAGTAGATCCGTCCAAAGTCGCAGAATCAAAGATTGGGAAGGCGGCCACCTTCAAGTTCCTGCAGGCTTGCTTGACCGACTTGAGATTTCCAGCGAATGAGTGTTTCCTGATTACCGATTTGTACGGGGTAGACACCACCGGGTTCGTCAAAGTGAGTCCTTCCTCGTTTTGGTCCTGAGGATGATTTGACTCAATACGCTTCACCGTTCTTATTGTGATACGTGAACCTATGATTGCGGTTGGAAAATCCCTGAAGTATATTAGCTTACTCAATGTTGCAGGTGACAAAGGTGGTAACTGGAGTGCTCGACCTTTTGAGTCAAAGAGGCCTGCTACTGCGTACGGAACCAGGACCCGGAAATGGCAGAGATAATGAAGAGCCACGTACGCGTACGCATAGACAACATGTAGTGGAGGAGCTTGTTAAGAGTGAACGCACTTACGTGCAGCACCTGGAGACACTTCAGCATTTCAAAAATCAGATAGAGCAGACTGGAGCTATCCCCGGTGATGCGGTACATGATATCTTTCTGAACCTGAATGCGCTCCTGGACTTTCAACGGCGGTTCCTTATCCGAATTGAGCAACAGAACACATTACCGGAATCGCAACAAAACTGGGGACGGTTATTCATACAGTATAAGGATCCATTCCGTGTATATGAACCTTTCATCGCCAACCAAAATCGCTGCAATGCTACTGTGGAGAAAGAGTGGGACAAACTCAAAGCAGCTGAGGTGTCGCTATCGCCCGAGATGCGACAAATGGTCGCCAGCAGCAACATTCTGAATGCGTTTCTCCTCAAGCCCTTTCAACGCTTATCCAAGTATCCTATGTTGCTTATGGTACGTATCTCACCGAAGCACCAACTGCTAGATTATACTGACATCCACTAGGATTTACGCAAGAAAGGTGATTTAGACGAAGAGCGACGGAGAGATCTTTTCGAGGGTGAGGCCGCCGCTAGTTCAGTGCTTATCAGAGCCAACGACGCTGTCGACAAAGAGCAGCGCCAACAGGCAGTTGGAGAGCTGCAGAGCCGAGTCGAAGACTGGAAAGGCCACAAGATTGAGCATTTTGGGGAGCTTCTGCTCTACGGAGATTTCACTGTCTTGAAAGGAGACGGTGTCAGGGAGGTTGAACGAGAGGTTCGTATCATTTTTGATGCTCTTCATCCAAAGTGTCGCGCTGTTGCACGTCGGGCCTTGGCCCATGTTCCCGCCCTTGTGCACAAGTATCATTCGACTGAAGTCCCGGCTCTTGTGCACCAGCACCAGTCAACTGAGAGGCGCAAACTCCCGTTTGGCCTGGATGCCGTTCCCGAGGAGCAATCCGATGAAGAAGCCAAAATTGTTTTGTTTACAGGAGCAATGGACAGTAAGTTGGACGGAAATCCTCCCGCTATCCTCACGTCCCGTGATGTGAACCAGGACCCAGGAGAGAAGCTAAGAGGCCTCCATCAGAGTCCCATGAAGAGCTTTTTTACCAAATCACAGACAAGCCTCTCATACAGGACGGAGTCCTACCAAGCCTCTGAAGCCTCAAAATCCCATGACGAGGAGGTGACCCCAAGCAAGCTCAAAGGTCCCGTAAAGAGCTTGTTTCGCAAATCTAAAGCACCCTCCTCATTGGAAACCGAGTTTCCGAGAGGGCCTGATACTCTGCAAATCCACAACGGCGAGAATGCCGCGAAGGAGCTAAGGAAAAGTTCCTTGACGAGCTTGTTTAGCAAATCAAAGGCAAACCTCTCACTAGAGACAGTTTCTCCAAAAGGGCCCGATACTCCACAGTCCCATAGTGAGGAGAAGGCCCGAAACCAGCTGAGAGGTACTCATACGGGTCCTATGAAAAGCCTAGATACCAAAACACAAGCAACGCCGTCACCCAGGACAGATTCCCCAAAAAGGTCTGATACTCCACAATCCCATAATGAGGACCAGGCACCGCAAAAGTTAAGAGATCCCCGTAGAGGTCCCATGAAGAGCTTTCTCGCCAAATTCGGTGCAACCCCGTCACCCAAGCTGAATCCCCCCAAAACACCAGGTGCTACACATGCCGGGTCGGAGATATCTAATGAGTCTCAAACAACACTTCAGCGCTTTGGTGAAGGCTCTGGAAGTGGCGCTGGTTCCACACCGCCCACTCCTAGCCGGAAGAGCAGGCTCAAAGGATCTGGAGCGCTTGCCAAGTTTGGCCATAGATTCAAACGCAAGACCAGAATCCCGCAGATCCAGTCTCCAGACAAAATGTTTGAGAAAACCCGTACCCAGGTGCTCATGGCAGCGGAGCTCATGTACTACTTCGCTTTCAATGGGCCTTTGTGCAACCGGACCACTTTTCTAAACTTTGAGCGGCCTGGACTTCCGGGAGTCTCTTCATTTAATAAGCCTTGGCTACAAAAGCAAGATAATAAAGATGAAGATGCTAACGTAAAGGGGCTTATGGCTCCCGTGTCTATGCAGTATAAAGTGTACCTCTTCGAACGTATCCTTCTCTGCTGCAAAGAAATCAACCCAAACAAGCAGAAGAACAAAATGTTAGGTAACAACAAGTCCATCCTCGACAAGAAAGGCAAACCACGTCTGCAATTGAAAGGTCGGATATTCATGCAGAACGTCACGGATGTGATGTCCATTGGCAAGGCCGGTAAGTGTCATCTGCACCTTTTAATCCGTAACGGAGGCCCCCCCACGAGTGCCGCAGCCTTTACTGATGCAATGTATCTATGCAGGGTCTTACTCGATCCAGATCTTTTGGAGGGGCGACCCCGGAGTAGAAAATTTCGTTGTCAAGTTCTCCAACGAAGAGTTGATGAACAAATGGCGCAGCCAAGTGGAGGTGCAAAAGAAAGTACTGAGTGACTCGGCGCGAAGTTCTAGCAACACTGGCACCTCCGAGACCGAGTTTACATACATGAGAAGTCAAGGTGCTGGTCTCCAGAATCCCTACCAACAGGAGGAAGATGCAGATGATGATTATGAAGAAGCCGGTGCCCAGGCGGCCGCAGCAATGGGGGCTCCGTCAGAGTTCATCATGAGTCGTAATGCTTCCAACACAAGCCTGCGTTCCCGGTCAACCACCGGTGGCAGCGGTCCGTCAACGTCTCAGCATCAAGGCAAGGTACCCCCACCGAGGTTTCCTGTTCTAGAGAATGGCCAAGGACCTTCTCTTACATTACATACGAATATCCCTCCTTCAATGTCTCCTGCTGAACTAGCAGCTGGAAGTTCCTATTTCTCCCCCACTGTCGAATCGCCCGTTTCCACACGCTCAAGCTCCCAAGCAAGCATGTACCCCTTTCCTCGTCAAGGGACACCGGGCAACGGGTGGATGGGTGAAGAGAGCAAACATAACACTGCACCAGCTGCGATTCGAGCTCCCTCCCGCGATGGACAGGCGCCTCCTAACTCTTATATCATCAACGGTCGCACCGTTCAAAGGCCATCCCTACCAGCAATTGCATCTCATACCTCACAAAACGCACATCAGCTCACTATGGCGCAAAACCGAATGCGCTCCGCGAGTAGCCCGGACATTCAACAAATTGTACCAGGACCTCGACGATATGCTAATGGTCAGATCCAGTCAACATCTGAAGCCATTCCAGTACCCCCGATTCCGCCACATATGGCTCAAATGCGAGCACCACTGAACAGGAGTCAGAGTAACTCACCAACAAATGCTCAGCTGCCCTTTCGGAACGCAACGCAATCTCCCAACCTGCAACGCGATTGCGGGCCACGATACGCAGGGCAGTATGTCCATGATGGAGCGCCACAACCACAAGCAATCCGCTATGAATCCCGCCCGTATCTTCCCACCACACAAACCACTCCTGCGCCATTATTCTCAACAGACCACCGCCTCATGTCCCCTCCACTGCCCTCGGCCACTCCGAGCGACGAGATCCCCTTACCCTCGCAGCTCAAAGTCAAAATATGGTTCAGTCCCCACCCAAGCCATGTCACCATCGTCGTCCCTATCATCATCAAGCACCGTTCCCTGATCGACCGCATCGATTCGAAAATGGAGAAGATCTCCCACGCGTCCATCTCCAAAGGCACCGCCCGCTTACGCTACAAAGACGCCGATGGCGACTCCGTCCTGATCAGTTCGGAAGAAGACGTCCAGCTCGCCATCGAGGACTGGGGTCTCGCTCACGAAGAAGAACTCCGCGCCGGCAATATTGCCGATTTCGAGCTCGTGTGGCAGGAAACCTAGATGCTCTGTTGTTTCTTCGCGCCGTCTTCGATCCAAAAGTGACGTTTCTTCTTCGTCTTCATTCGCCGGCTTTGTGGTACACAAACCAAAGAAAACGGAACGGCGTCTCCTCATTGTCCACACACAAAACAGTTCCACGCGTTCATGATACCATGATCTTACCACTCCCTTGGATTCAGGTCTTACATACTCGCACAAAAATATCGCCGGCGCTGGAAAAGGGTCCTCCCGCGTCTGCATGCGTGTCTAGGAGAGCAGAGGGGGGGGTTTTCCAGCATACATCTATCTGCCTTAGTTAGTGGCCGCGGCGGCGTTGGCTCAGCGGCTGGTGGGTTTGTTTGGGGCGCTGGTTGGTGTGGTGAGGGCATTTTCTGCCATGGAGGGACGGGATGGGCAGGGCAGGCATGATTTCGATGGACACAAGAAACGGGATACGGCGCTATGATTTGAGTTTGGTTGTATGTAGATGAAATGGCATACCTTTTAAACATGTGGTTGACGTCTGTCCTTTTGTCCAAAACTGGTGAAATGTGTAGGTGCAAACGTTTGCAGAATTCCACAAGGGGCTTGAGTTGAGATGTCGGGATGATACGTGCGTGCTTGCTTAGCCCTAATTTCCAGTACGGCACTAGGTTTACGTCCGACTCGGCTAGCATTTGATTGATCGATCGGGCAGCCCCGATCAGGTGCCTCATTCATTAGTTGAAGCGGATGTGTGAGTGCGTTTAGAATGACATCGTTACTTTTTCCCTTTATGGTCTACACTGCAGCATGGATTGGGGTTGGGTTGGGGTTACCCAGTGGGCTACCCGGTTCAAATTTGAGTATGTGATCCTTCGATACTCCGTACAGCTTCCCAAAACAGCGAAGAATGGCCTTGGAAAACGGCTTCCAAAACAGCGGCTTTGCAGGTTGTTTTTGACTCACTTATATGACTCCCATCTAGACTTACTATAATTATTTGTATGCACTGGGTTGATCTTTACCGCCTAATAGTTGACTAACTAATCAAATTCAATCACAACTGCTTTGAATACTCACTCTCAGCCTCAACCTGTGAGGCTCATGGCTTGGAGTTTTATAGGTTAAGGTGAAAGTTAAGTGTAGCAAGTAATTCTGTGATTTAAGTTAGAGATGAACATATCTATGGAAAATTATGTGGTGTGAACGTTGAAGTGGAATGGATCACAATAAGCACCCTTCGCCGGAAATAAATATTTAACTAAAGATAATATTCATAGAGCAAATACTGCATAGCTCACAAGTTTATGACCCAGTCAGAAATTACTAGTCCAGTAAGTTAGTTATGGATGAAGGTTATCAATAAAATGTAAACATTAACCATATTCACAAATAGAATGCCCGATCAATGAACCAGCACATCACACATCTCACACTCACGATACCTCGCACGATCACTTCGACAATTCCACGATTCCAATAACTTCTAGCGCACATACATGCATCTGGCCAAATCTTCCAAAGCACATTTGGTATCTCAAAGCCCTCCGCAATCCTCCATCTAACGCCTTGCACGTGCAATCGCAATCGCAAAGCACACCCCAGCTCCGCATGCACGCATGCACGCACGCACGCAAAAGAGAAGAGAAGAGTGCAGAGAAGAGTAGAGCAAAGTAAGGGCTTGTCCCAAGAAAACCCCGTGACCACGACCTGCACCTAGACCATAGCATCGAATTCCCACCCTCGATCCCCGATCCCCGCTGCCTCCGCCTTCCCACAAGCCCGGACCCGTTTCCTCCGTACCTTACCGAAGCCGGACCGACATCGATCCTCCTACCTAATGCGGTCGACTCAACCCCTGTCTCGCCTATCACGCACATCAGCACACCTCGGCATACAAAAGCAGTCGAAAGTGCCCGACTGGGGTAAACCATACCTTCATCATCTCGATCCTGGCCTTCAACTGACTCGTCACCTCCGCCGCCCTCTTCCAACTCTCGATCGGCTCCCCCCCCGCCCCCGTCCCACCATTCCCGTTCGCCTCTCCATCCCTCCTGCCCACGCCCTCCCCGCCCATCTCCCTCTCCCTCTCCCTCGCACCCACGCCCATCCGAGCCGGCGCGCTCTGATCCCTCGCACCCACCAGCGACGGACTCTGCATCACCCCCACCTTCCCACCCGCACGATCCAATCCCCCATTTTCCTTCTCCTCGCTCGGCGAACTCATATAACTCCTCGCGCGCTGAACGCCCGTGTCGCGACCACTGTTACTATTGTCGTTGTCATGCCCATCCCCTCTATCCCCATTCCTATCCATACCATGCACACCGCGCCCCCTCCCCCCGCCACCATTCGCCCCGGTATCACGATAAATATAATCCCCGCCATCCACCACCCCAGGCGGCGGAGGACTCCCCCCCCTGACCGCCCGACTCAGCTCCCTCTTTAATCTCTCCCCCTCCCGCTGCAACCTTACGACCGCCTCTTCCGCCGCCTCGGCATCACTTCTCGCCCGGACAAGCTGCGTCTCTTTCGCTTTGATACTCAGCACGTCGCGCGTGTGATCCTCGATCAGCTGCGCGTTCTGATTCCGCAACTCGTGGATCTGGGATAGGAGTTTTGACTTTTCGTGCCGGAGATCTTCGGCCATACGTTGGAGATGTTCCTTCTCGGCGCGGAGGTCCTCGAGTTCGACGCGGTCGGCGGCCGTTGAGGGTGCGGGTTGCGGGCGTGGGGGGGTGGAGGAGGAGGTGGTGGGGGGGTGGATGGGTTTGCCTAGGGGGCGGCCGGCGAGACCGCGGCTGCTGGGGTTGGGTTTGGGGGCGGGGGCGGGGTCGTTGTCGTCGTGGGTGGGGGGGGAAGCGTTTCGTCGTGGGGAGGAGAGGTTGCTGGGGCCTGCGAGGTGCTTTTGTAGTTTTAGACCGCCGGAGGGAGGGGCTAGGCCTGATTTTGGGAGGCCAGTTAGTTTCGAAGGTATACTCCTGCCTGTAGTTGGTTTTGGCTGGAGTGGTGCGGAAGCGGGCTCTTCTACTAGTGGTGCAGATGCCCTTGGGGCGGGTTTCTTGGCGCTCGCGGCGGCTTTTGCGACGGCTTTTTGGCCAAAGACCTTTTTCGGAGGCGGAGGAGCTGCGGCTTTTGGTGGTGGAGCAACAGGCTTGGGTTTGTTCTTCGCCTTCACCTCTGCCGACTCGAAATACTCCTTTATCTTAGTCTTTCGGATGTCGTCCAGACCATCAAGGTACGGGTTCATCGCACGTTCTCCCATGATCTTCATGAGAGTGCCGAGGATCTCAGCTCCTCCAGCCCTGGTCACCTCGGTGGATTCCGTCAATAGCTTTTTAGCAGTATCTGCTATGGATTTCACCTCTGGATCTGAAGGTACTTCTCTGGTATTCTTGAGACATCGAATGAGGAATTTGAGTGTCTCGAGCTTGACCTGAGGATTCTTGTGCTTCAAGAACTCGAGAATTTCTTCCAAATTGTCTGTCAGATTCGTCGATGCAAACACAGAATCCAAGGCTTGTCCCAAAGCATCAGCGACCGACTGTTTTTTCTCCTTTAGGCGCTCTAGCATCGGCGACATCACTCTGCTCCTGTATTTTGCAAAGCTCTTTCGCTGACCCTTAGCAAGTACTTCGATACAGTTTGCAGCGACTGTGACGACCGCAATATTCGCGTCTTTCATGCACTTTGCCAGCGCTGTTATGATATCGTCGAACGGCCCATCCTTGATTCGCGGCACATTTGCGACTGCAAAAAAGGCGTCCAAGGCCTCTTTTCGGTCCTTCCATTTCGTCGATGCTAAATTATCGTGGAAATCTTTCGGAACCTTGCTGAAGATATCCACCGGCTCGGTAAGATCAATTTCCTCTACCTCCGGTGCCTCGTCTTCGGCGTCGTCCCCACCCATACCATCGTCCAATCCACCATTAGCCGCAGCGGCTTCTACTGTCGCTTGTTGGGACTTGAGTAGCCTCTCCTGCTTTGGCGGCGGTTCCTGCTTGATTGGCTCGAACAGCTTCTCGAGATCTTGTTGCTGTACGGGCTTGAGGTCATTCCAGAATAGTGGTTTCATCGCATCGCGAAGCCATCTGTACATTTCGACGACCAGATTTGTAGCCTCTGCTCTGACGTTCTTGTCTGCATGACCAAAGACTTTTGGGAGCGTTTTGAGAATCGGTTTTGGATCGATAACCTTGATGCCATAAGCATGGTACATGACAGTTATTGCTGATAGCGTCGCCGCAATAATCTTCGGTTGCTTATGGGCAAGATGCGGGAGAAGTTCTTCGATAATCGGATCTGCTTTATCCAGTTCGATATATAGCATTAGTGCTTCTAATGAACTTTGCTTGGTGGCTGCTCGGGTGGATGAAAGGCCTTTTTCAATTATGGGTGACGCTGTGGAATTCCGAGTCCTGGACTTATTGTCAGTTGCGTTCGCTAGCATCGCAGTACGAAGTGTTCAGTCCCGCCTACCTCGTACAAGCCTGAGTCCCCCCATATTTCAAGAAAGCACACAGAGCATTGATGCCTTCTTGTTGTGCCGCAACGTTCGAGTCTGCAACCGCCCCCTTGAACAAGCCTGGATCCTGCACAAACGGCTTGAATGCCGGATGTGATTCGTCCGGTGTCTTTTCGAATTCCTTTGCAGCGTCTTCATATCCTTGCTTCCGGACTTTCCAATTCTAGTCGAGGCTCAGTCCATGTGGCATAGGAATGTAGAACATGCAAAGACGCTTTACGGACCTTGTGTGCGAATCTGTCTGGAAGTGGCAAGGAGCTGAAGTCCTCCTCTACTGGTTCTGCCATACTGTGTGTGTATTGGATAGCTTTCAAGCGTACACCGACCTTATAACATGTAGAGTTAGCGCGTGGTTGGAAGGGTTTCCTCCTCTCCTCGTCTTCGCCTTACTTCGCTCTCAGAATGATTTGGCCACCTTTCAGGGCAGGAAACAATACTGCAATGAACAAAGGTACTTGTAGTTGACTTGCCTTTGAGCTTGCGCCGAATTCGCACGGTTGTATTAGGTGCTTTATCGGTGTAGGGAGCTAGACGCTTCTTGTGTAAGTATGCAGCAGGGAAGGCAACAGAAAGTGTGACGTCGTCCCACGTAAGGTAATTAAAGATGGAACAGACTGTTGACGGGCTTAGAATGCGCTCCTGGTTTACAAAGGCGAGTATGTTGGTGCGAATAACTTCGGAGCAATTGTCTGGTTGCGAAATGTCAACAATTACGCAAGTCGCGCCGGTGATTGGATTATTTTGTAGCGCGACTTCAATGCTCCCCCACCAACATCGGAGCATTGAAGGTCACCCCACGCAGGAGAGCACCATTCACACAAATGACAAGGATCATACCATCATCATACATACTACTTGACATCAGATTGATTTCCCCAATTTGAGCCTCCGCAGCTTTTCCTGCGCGACTATCTGCAATCCTGCGACCCTTCCTGGAACACGTGAAATCAACAAAAAGGAAAGACCGTGCCCGAGTGACAACACAACACGTATGCAGGAACGCTGTTCGGACTGGAGCGAGCATCACAGGCAGCGTGCATACTGAGAAGCTGAGGTAGAAAGAGGAGGACCACGGCCTGGGAGCACCTGTGGCTCTCGCCATGAGCCAGCTTCTGACCACCAGGCAAGCAGAGGAGCTGTGAGTAAGGCACCGAAGCATTAGGCATGCGGGGAAGGGGCTGAACGTTTCCTCAAGACACAAAGCCATCATCGCCTACCTCACATCTACGAAACTCTCCGCCAGCGCCGCCGCCCTCCGCCAAGAGCTAAACATAGGCGACAGCTTCGACGATGCAACCAGCAAGAAGTATGAGGGGCTCCTGGAGAAGAAGTGGACGAGCGTGGTCAGGCTACAGAAAAAGGTGGGCTCACGACATGCAGACTCTCCCCATAACTGACATCCACCCTCCACAACCTAGATAATGGACCTCGAAACCCGCAATACCGCCCTCCAAACCGAACTCGACTCCTCAACCCCCACCTCCCTCTCCCGCCGCACTCTCGACCCCAACAATTGGCTCCCCCGCTCCCCCCCCCGCCACACCCTGCAATCGCACCGCCTCCCCATAACCTCCCTCGCCTTCCACCCCATCTTCAGCACCCTCGCCTCCGCCTCCGAAGACAGCACCCTTAAAATCTGGGACTACGAGCTCGGCGAGCTCGAACAAACAATCAAAGGCCACACCAAAGCAGTCCTAGACGTCGACTTCGGCGGTCCCCGCGGCGGCACCCTCCTCGCCTCCTGCTCGTCAGACCTAACAATCAAACTGTGGGACCCGAGTTCCGGCTACAAAAACATCCGCACCCTCCCCGGCCACGACCACTCCGTCTCCGCCATCCGCTTCATCCCCAGCGGCGCCGCGGGCTCGCCCGCATCCGGCAATCTGCTCGTGTCCGCGTCGCGCGACAAGTCGCTGCGGATCTGGGACGTGAGCACCGGATACTGCGTCAAGACGCTGCGCGGCCACGCCGACTGGGTGCGAGACGTCTCGCCCAGCTTCGACGGCCGATGGCTCGTTTCGGCCGGGAACGACCAGACGGCTCGGTTGTGGGACGCGGCGTCGGGGGAAACGAAAGCGACGTTCCTCGGGCACGAGCACGTGGTCGAATGCGTGACGTTCGCGCCCGCGGCCTCGTATCCGCATCTCGCCGCTCTGGCCGGGTTGAAAAAGCCGCCGGTGGGGAGTAGTTCGGGGGAGTTTTTGGCGACGGGGTCGAGGGATAAGAGCGTGAAGGTTTGGGATTCGAGGGGGACGCTGATTAAGACGCTGGTGGGACATGATAATTGGGTGAGGGGGGTGGTGTTTCATCCGGGGGGTAAATATTTGGTCAGTGTGGGGGATGATCGGACGATTCGGTGTTGGGATTTGGGGCAGGAGGGCAAGTGCGTCAAGGTTGTCGATGATGCGCATGGGCATTTTGTCAGTTGTGTGAGGTGGGCGCCGGGGGTGGTGAAGAGTGTTGGGGTTGGGGTTGGGGTCGGGGAGAGTGGGGATGGGAAGGGGGGCGTGAATGGGAATGGGATCGCGGGGGGGAAGAGGGATGATCCGGGGGGTGTCAAGGAGAGTATTCGGTGTGTGATTGCGACGGGGAGTGTGGATTTGAATGTTAGGGTTTTTGCTTCGTAGAGGGGTTAGCGTTGGTGTTGGGGGGGCTTTAGGTATCTGGCGGGGTCTTTTCTTTGAAAGAGAGGGAGGGGGTTTGGTCTGGTCTATTGGGGGCATGGCTGCTACGCGCGTCCAGTGAAGTATATTTATGGAGATGCTTTCGATGCTTGAATAGTACCTTAACACCTGAGGATTGCGTAGGTGTACGGCAATCAGTTATTTGAACCAGTCCAACATTTTTAAGGGAGTTGCGAAAATTACCGCACCTCTTGGGTATCATCCAGACTTCTATACAACAACGCAAACGAGGATCCAAACGAGATCATTAGATGCCTTCGGCTGCCACTGGACTGGCCAATCCACACACCGCGCGCGTGGCTGTCCTTTTATTCACGACAATTTCATTTCATCTTCTTGGCCTTCCTTCCACCATGACTCATCGTCGTTTTCTCTCTTTCCTCAACCTTCTTCCTCCGCCATTGCCACTCCACTAACACAGGCAAGAATGTCCACAGATCAAATTCCGGCCACAAGCAATTGAGAAAGACAACTTCGGTGTGCTGATGACATTGCCAAAGCATGAAGTCGCTTAGTCGCGCGACCCCTGACGTCCGTACCAATAGGTCTAATGGCGGTGTCCCGGCGGTGAACATGTGGTCATCTAAGACTTGGGGAGTAATACTTTCCGGATCGGGGTAGTTGCCAGCTACATGTTTTTCGTCATCATCACTTGGCGAGGTGTTTTGAGGAGGTGAATCAGGATGAAGGGTGGTAGATGTCGAAGCCGAGTCTTCAGTGTCGGACGTGCCAGCCGAAGATGGAGAACGAGCACGAACACGAGCCGCTGCGGTGGCGAGATGTTGATTGCGGATGTTGTGGGAGATATGCGCCTCGGAGAAGGGTCGTTGAGGGGGGAGTAAAGGTTTCGAGTAATCAATTACGGTGTTCCTTATTGCTGTCGTGATCTCGTCTCGAGACGTGTATGGGAAGCAGACGTTTAGTATCGCTTGACCGTTGCGGCTCGTAAGCTCCACAGCTCGGTCAATAGCTTCCAGTACGTCCGGCTTGACCAGCTCGCGCTGACCGAGGATCCGTATGCTGGCCCCGTATCGATCCAGCAAGTCGCCGTGTTGTGCTAATTGTGAGAGCTTCACCTTGGCCATTTCCATGAGGGCATCGACCTCGTATTTCGACCGCTTGAAGTTTTCGATGCTAAAGGCATAGATGGTGACCACGCTGACTCCGGACTTGTAGCATACTTCGAGTATCTACCCACGCTTGCACGTCAGCATCTCTTCGTGATGCCTTGACCCCTTCATGACATACCCTAGCCAAGGCTTCAAAGCCCAAGTTATGCCCCTCCACAGTCTCTATCTGGTGACTCCTCGCAAAGCGCCTATTCCCGTCCATGACGAATGCCACATGCTGCGGTACTGCTCCTTGCCGGAGGGCACCTATAAGGAGTTGGCGCAGCTGGAGAATTGCCCATTCGGCCGGCGGAGATTGAATGATCCATTTCCGAAGGTGGGCTAGGTGTAGAGACGGCATCCGGGCGTGTGATTAGGTTTGGGTGGTGAATGAAGGAGGGTGACGCGTTGGGTCCGAGATTTGGACAAGTCGAGGCGCGAGCCGTTCATAGGGATGTGGTCGAGATGGAAGATGACAATACAGCACGCGCGCCTATTGCGGCACTATCGGCGTACTGGTTTTCATCGAAGAGTACCTTACGTGTAGAAGGCAATAGAGGGAACGGAGGCTTCGGGCGAGGTCGGTCAACTCTTCGACAACGAGGTATTAAGATGTTTGGGGCCAGACGTCAAACGAAGAAGTAACGCCCTAACAGGGCAGGTTGCGGCGAGCTCGGCTGCATTCACCGCTACTTTAGGTTGCCCAAGCAATGCTACGGGAGTGAGGTACTTGCTTGGATTTCTGTGTGACTGTCTTGCTATAGAAACTATTGTAGAGGCAACAGAGCTCAAATTGAAGACAATCATAAGATGATAACTTAATCAAGACATCTTATACACTTAAGACTGTGTCAGAGATGACATCTGAAAGTTAAATTTTTTAAAGTTCATGAGAATATATTTAATCGCTATTGCTATGAGGCTCTGAATATCCACATCATGATTTTATAAATATGAAAAATGGATGATTTAGGCTGACATATACATAGAGAGTGTGTTGCTGTTGATAATGCTCTACCACAGTGTTGCTGCATACAGTGATAAGTTAAGCAAGAAGGCAGATGAGTCTACAAAGTCTGTGACATCTCAGATTATTGAGATGTCACAGACTTATATGACCGTCTTGACAGATCTTATTTTTGTGATCTATTCAAATGCTGACGTTCCCGGTAGCCTTCCGGAGTTCCTACTTTTTTGGAGACATCTCTAAATGAAGATGCTGCTGAGATGCTGCCAAGACCATGTTCGCTACACCCCATTCCGCCTTAACGTAGGTAAGGTATTGACATGCTCAAATCGGTCACAGGGCCGATGGTCACACTGGGTTTGCCCAACGCCATTGGCCTGCACAGCGGTGCCTCCCGAGAGGGCCTGATCCGAAGTGGACGAGGTGGTCGAATAACGGAAGGGAAAGCCCTTAACCAGGTATGCGGGCTACATTACTGTTTCAGTCATCTCTCCCACTGTTCTGTATTTTCAATCGGATGTAACATCTTGTCAAGAGATCGCTAATCAGCTGCACCAATGACGCACTTCATCCTCTGTTTGTGCCCTACACCGCTTGCTCCGAGCCAATCATTCGGTACCATCCACGCCATCATGACAGCCTCCTTGGTCAGAGGCGTTGCCTTCCTCTGCTTTTAGGTCTTTGTATGCATCTATTGTGGTAAATGCACGTTTTGTTGATGGATGCTTGATGAATGATTGATGAATGAAAAAGCCCAGACTTCCTTTTCCATCGTTATGCTTTCCGAGCATGTCCACTAGGGTCAGGTGAATGTCGGGAGTCGGGAGGCAAGAGGCAAGAGGCAAGAGGCAAGAGGCAAGAGGCAAGAGGCAAGAGGCAAGAGGCAAGAGGCAAGAGGATGCTCGGTACATGCGCATGAAGTGAATCTGCTTGCCATCCAGCGCTTGCTTCTATTCAGCCTCTCTTAACACCTGCCCCCATCCCATCTTTTGTTTTGTCCCTTGTTGAACTACTATATTTCACAACGTCTTTGCTCCTTGTCGAACTGCCACATCCAAAATGAAGTCCCTCTTCAGCGTCCTGGCCATTGTTGGCATCTTACTCTCGCAAGCCCATGCCTTCCCTCGCATTGCCCTGGAAGCCGCAAGCAACAGTGCCGGTCCTCGTTTCCAATCAGAGCGCCGAAGCCCTGGCTTCGACGCCGCTGCTCAACTGGTGGATGTTACGGGCGCTCATGCCTTTGTCCCTCCCAACTTCACTGCTGGTGACCTACGTGGGCCATGCCCCGGTCTCAACGCCCTCGCAAATCACAACTACTTGCCACATAACGGTTTCGCCTCGGTGGCTCAGTTTGTGCAGGCTACAAATGAAGGTATCTGAAGCAGCTCACTTCACAACGCACGGGACCCCTTGCTGATATAAGGCCAGTCTTCGGGATGGGCCTCGATCTTGGTGGATTCCTCGCTACGTATGGTTTAGTAATGGACGGCAATCCGCTTTCTACCAATCCAGGGTGGTCAATTGGGGGTCCGCCACCAAACACGGGTCTCCTTGGAAGCTCGACTGGTTTACTGGGAACCCCGCAAGGCATCACTGGCTCTCACAACAAACACGAGGGCGACTCATCACCCACACGTGGAGATTTGTATCTGTAGTATGCAACACCTTCTTCGCACTTGGATTTCAATACTTACCACATCTACAGCGGCAACGACTATACGCTACAAATGCCCGAGTTTCAAGCTCTGTACGACCTTCAAGCGAACGCCGCGCAACCTAATTACGATCTGTCTGTCATGCTGCAGCACCGCATGAACCGCTACCAGCAATCCGTTTCGCAAAACCCGTATTTCTTCTATGGTCCATTCACCGGCACGCAACTATCACCGGCAACGTATACTTTTGTCTACCGCTTCATGTCGAACAAGTCGGCGGAAGCTCCAGAAGGAATACTCAACCAAGAGGTACTAAAATCATTCTACAGTATCACGGGCGAGTCGGGTAGCTTCGTATACACCCCTGGGTACGAGCAGATACCATCGAACTGGTATACTCGTGCCGCAGACGACCCATATTCCATTCCCTTCTTCGAAACGGATCTCCTAGGCTTCGCTCAGCAGTTTCCTCAGATTATAATCCCGGGAGGAAATACCGGGACGACAAACTCGTTCACTCCAGTTGACATTTCGGCTTTGACATGTGGCGTGTACAATGCGGAGACACTGACACAGGGCAACAATTTGCAGTGTTTTGCATACCAGGCTATGCAACAGGCAAGCCCCGATATCCTGAGAGGACTGTTCAGTGACATTACGGTGCCGCTGGGTCTGTTGACAACCCAAATCACGGATGTGATTGGGGGTTTGGGATGTCCGCAGCTGAAAAGTATTGACATGAGTCAGTTCAACCAGTACCCAGGGTATAGTCAGAGCTACGATGGGCATCCGGCTAATGTGGGGATCTGAAGTGATGGAACAAGAGCGGCTAGGGTTGAAGAGCAGAGCCATTCTCGATGCTATTGTATCGCTTTCCCCTTAGTCTGTAGTGAGAGCTCGTAGCTTCAAGCATCCAATCAAAGTTTGCAACTCTGCGCATTAATAAAGCTATTCTAGAGTTGAACCTCGTAAGATGATAGGATGAGGATGATAGGATTAGGGGGGAACATGTATATCTCCCAAGAAGAAATACCCAAGGTACGTAGATATTGGCGGGGCAGGGGGATCCATCAGGCCTTGATCTCATCGAGGGCTACCTAGGGCTTACCCGCACTAGCCTCGCGCTAGGTTCTGGGCTAGCGAACGAATTCCACAAATTCAAAGAATCGCCGAATCTTCGACTTCACGACCAACAACTCCGACAACAACCGCCCATCATGGTAAGCTGCGACTATCTCCCCATACAATTGTAGCCGTTTTCGACATCTGCGATGGAGTAAAAACATCTACGAGTCGGAACGCGCTTTTCCACCTGTTGCTACTTGCTTCGGCGAGTTTTGCGACCAGGGTGATGAACATGGCTTGAGCCACGGGTGCGCAGCAATGCGGCTCGATGGTCTCTCTAGAGTTCAAAGAAGATACGATCTGGTGAACACGATTCGCTGATGATCTTCTTTTCTCAATGACAGCCTCCCAAGCAAGGAAAGAAAGCGGCCCCCGCGCCCTTCCCTCAGTCGAAGGCCGGCGCAACCAAGAAGACTGCGAAGGCGAGTAATATCTCCTTCATCCTATTATTTACTGTTGGCGTACCCCAGTCTTTGAAAGGATGTTGTTGACGAGCTATGTCCTTCATAGAACCCCCTCATCGAGAAACGTCCTCGCAACTTCGGTATCGGTCAAGACATCCAACCCCGCCGCAACCTTTCGCGTATGGTAAGATGGCCCGAATACGTCCGCCTACAACGTCAAAAGAAGATCCTCAACCTCCGTCTCAAAGTCCCACCTGCCATCGCCCAGTTCACCAACGTTCTCGACCGCAACACCGCCGCCCAGGCTTTCAAGCTTCTTAACAAATACCGGCCAGAGACCAAGGCTGAGAAGAAGGAGCGTCTGCACAAGGAGGCGACCGCTGTCAGCGAGGGAAAGAAGAAGGAGGATGTCAGCAAGAAGCCATACGCTGTCAAGTACGGTCTCAACCACGTTGTCGGCTTGATTGAGAACAAGAAAGCTGGTTTAGTGTTGATCCCTAACGACGTTGACCCGATCGAGTTGGTTATCTTCCTGCCTGCGTTATGCCGCAAGATGGGTGTCCCATATGCCATCATCAAGGGCAAGGCTAGACTCGGAACAGTCGTACACAAGAAGGTACGAGCTGGCGACACTACTAAGATTGTCTGACTATGCTAACGTGGGTCGTCATTTCAGACCGCCGCTGTTCTCTGCCTCACCGAAGTCCGCTCAGAGGACAAGTCCGAGCTATCGAAGCTTGTCTCGACCATCAAGGAAGGGTACTCGGAGAAGAACGAGGAGCTGAAGCGTCACTGGGGTGGTGGAATCATGGGTGCCAAGGCCATTGCTTCCCAAGAGAAGAAGAGGAAGGCCTTGGAGAGCGCTATCAAGATCTAAGAGTCTGTCTCTACGGCGGGGCCTTGCTTGTATGACTTTCAGCGGTATTGAGTCGGTTGCCTCTACGAGACCAATGCCTGGTAGCAACTGAAAATACCCCGGAGTTGTCGCTTTGTCCATTACTAAGCCATATCTATACATCATTGAAGTGTCGTGAACAGCCCAAGTACCCATGTACAATGATGTCCGGTCGACATTGTAACCGGTTATACATTGGCATCTTTACATGCCCTCCACGGCAACAACTGTTCGCTTCTTATCATACTTCACACCTGTCTACGTCGCCCAACATACCAAGAACCTGACATCTATAACCCTGAAGATCAGGTAAAGGTGTAGCCAGGACTGTCTTGACGGAGTAAAGCTAACACAACGACATGCAATCCCACTTCCTCCGGTAACCAGTCAACCCCAAACTCAGGGTATCTGTGCTGTAACTGTACAAACAAAACAAGTGCCACTTCCTCAGCCGAAGATCGCCTCGCCCTCAACATCAAGACATAATTTCGGAGAAGTTCTACGGTGGAGATGAGGAAAGTTTTGTTGATTCTGTAGCTTTTTTAAGGGATCCCTTTCGCTGTTGTGGGATCAGGAGGGGCTGCAGCTAAATGCTTTTCTGTTGAGTGATTGGGAGTGGGATTGGTTGATTGGTTGATTGGTTGTTAGAGATGACAGAGGGTCCTCGGGTAAGGGTTGATGTCTTTTTTGTTGACGATGATGATTGAATTCGGTTGAAGAACGGTGTGGAGGAGCAGACTGAGGGAGACATGAAGTCCTTGAGCGGTTGATAAGACAGGTGTAGAGTGTAGGAAACACCGTTTGACAGGATTTTGAATTCCTGGTGAAAATATACTCCGTTTAGCCCAAGACCTGTTTGCGGCGTTGAAACAGCCAATCAGCTCTGGTTCTTCAGTCTTGCATGTTGCCGATGATTCCTCTAGTCAATGATTGGCTCTCGACACTTGCGAAGCGCAGGGTCAAAATAAATAGCAGTTGCAACAAGGGGTCCCCTAATCTAACAAAGCACCGATTGGACCTTGAGGACATGATTTTTGTAAGCCTTCAAAAGCTGCTGAACGCTTTAATCTGCAGTATCACAATTTTCAGCTATTGCAGTCTGTTATTAATTTGTTGCTAAGGGCCCCCTGAATCTCTTTACTTGGAACTACCACTTATTTTGACCTGATGTATGTTGCCACGCTTGTCCGAATTTGCAACCCGAATTGAGTTCCTTTGTCTGATTGACTGCATCGTTGTTGTGCGGAAGAGAAGAAAGACTGTTTGATGGACCCCCGGAGACCTCCTCATCTTTCAGTCAGGAACATGGAATAGACATCCTTCTCCTCTATTTCTGCCAACAAATATCACAGTTCACACTGAGCAAGACAAATCTAAGCCAATCCAGCCGAATCGCAAGTGCTTTACCGTGCTTTCATCCTCCCAGCATCGCTAAATACATGTAGGCAAACGACGTCGTCTACCAGAAAGCACAGAAGCATACGGCAGCCCCTGGAGGAGTCTACAATTGCAGGAGAGACAAGCGAAGCAGTATCAAAACAACGAAGACGGCGACACATTTCAGCACAACGCAAAACATCCTACATGTAACAACACGGCCGACTCAGTACGAAGAATGACCCATCCCAAAGCTGCATTCATTGAGAACTGGCTGGACACATCTTCCTGGTCCCGTGGAGTTTTGACAGACAACGCAGATTTACTCCAAGAACCATTCGATAATATGCCTGCGAATCCCGCTGATGTATTTCTCTGTCCAGCTGACAATGGATGCTCAACCATCATCACCTCATCAACGAAGTCGGGAAAGACTACTGTCAATGCCTATGATCCAGGTTTCAGAACTTACTTGGAGTACCGCAACATTTACATTGAGGGTCAAAAGCCCCCAATGGAACTTACGCAGAGAGCAAAAGAGATAGTAACACGGTCACGCTCATCTCCAGAGATCGACGAGACTACCGCTCAGTTTATTATGGATGAAGCGCGCAGGCTTCAGACAAAGGGTGAGAATGATATCATATGTGGACTTGTACCTCTTTTGATCCCTGCACTGACCCGAGTTCCTGACCCAAGACTGACATGCAGCTCCCAACACGCGTGGTACGACGCTGTGCCTGTTCCACTTCACCCATCTGTTCTCGCGAAGGTACTACCTTTGTCAAGACCACAACCGAACGCTGCATTTGGGTACTCTGAACAGGCATTCTCTCGCAATCAGCTTGGAACAATTGCCCTTCTCGTTGGCGATCAGTCTGGACAGAATTACGCGATGCCAAGCAAAGATATCCGATTTCCATTCTTGGACCTCGAGTTCAAGTCACAAGCAAAAGGTGGAACGCACTATGTAGCCACAAATCAAGCCGCCAACGCAGGCTCGGTCGCCATGAACGGCAACCTGAACTTGATGCTGCGTAGTCTTGGAGTAGAGACTCTCGACTTCGATGAGCCTCAATTTTTCTCCGTCAGCATGGATCATGAATATGCCCGAATAAATGTTCACTGGCTACGCAGGGACGCAGATGAACAGTTAAGTTTTCACCTTGAGGCACTGTCAAAACACTTCGTCAACGATGCGGACGGCCTGAGAGCATTTCAACGAGCAATTAAGAATATCCTTCACTACTGTGCAAATGAGCGTCTGCACGGAATCCGTGAAGCGTTAGATGTATACAGTCAGAAAGTGCTCGTGGAGAGGGGAAATGGTCTTCTCTGAGGAGCCTCGGGCATCCGCGGTACAAGCGGAACCGCCAGAGAGGCAGCGGCAGCCAAGAAGCACAGAGGCTCCTCCGTCGTTCAGCCGGTAGCGAAAGGGGCGAAGACAACGCACAGGAGATCTCGTAGAAGAATATGAGGGCTGAGCTGGCAATGAAGCTTGATCAACTTCCAAGGACGGACAGACAGTTCTTCTACACACTCCATTTTACGCACCAAAACTCCAGCATCATATATCATTCGCACAGATTAATGCCTAATCTGCCGCGGCTTTCCCTCCTCAAAACTCGCAACCATTGCTTTGTTTGATCTTTCTGTAATCCGCTCAATCGAGGCAAGCGGTCGGAGCTTCACGCCGCGACAAATGAACGGGAACGGGTTCAGATAGACCCTGATCTGATGCACATAGATCCGATATCATTCCCCATAGACCCCGGCTCTTCTGCTTGCCAGCTGAACAGGGTCAGCAACATGACCACATCTTCTACCGTCAAGGTTGATCCGCATACGCACATATATCTCAGTAATCGCGTGATAAGACAACTTTTCAAGATATTACTCTACTGTGAATCTGTGACAGCTAGCTAGCTGAAGACACTAGCCTAGATTATATGCTGTCAGAGCAATGAGCCTTTTTATTTTTTAGCGGGCCAGCTACTATATGAAGACAGGAGTGAAGAGCAGCAGCAACAAGGCAGTTGTTGCTATATGAGAGTGTGAGGAACGAGCGTGCCGACAAATGAAAGTGTGAGAGTGGATGTGGTGGATGATAAGTCTATGTGTGTGTGTGCGTTAGCAAGCAGTTAGTCCAGTTAGCTAGTCAGTCGCTCCTTATCTATTCGTTTCCACACAGACTTTATAGGATGCGAAACTTGTATCGTCTTCGTTATATATATCCGGATCAATTTAAGCCTCGGGACGTCCTTCCTGTTGTTTCCATTTCAGATCCAGCAGCATAAAATACACCATTGAATGAAAGCGTCTTTTCGAATTAGTTTTCCTTGTACAACAATGCCAATGCTCCTAGCTCTTTGTTCGTGTAAGCCAGCATGCACGTCCTGAACGCCCTTCAACCCATATCTGCCGAGGGCGAAATAAGTTGCTGATGAGACTCAGATGATGCATATCCTCCCTTCCTGCCAAGAAAGGTTGGTCTGGCTTTGTCGGTTGGTACTGGCAAGGATTGAATTGCTGTTGTTGAATCCCTTGGCGATAATTCAAATCCGCGGTCTGAGGCTTTCAAACAACCCGGACAGAAGTTCGCGTGTGGGTCGGTACGTTCTAGCCAGGCTATCGTCGACCAGTTCAGTACCTTCCACAGTGCTTGCAGGAACACGAGATCCGCAACAAGAATGGCAATGAAAAGTGAACCGCCCGATTTCAATTCGGGTACTTGACAGAAATACTGTGCGTAGATGACAGACGCGCTGACGTTCAAATGTCCAGTGGCGTCCTTGAGCTCGTTATAGCTTTGTCGAGCCGGACCAGCAAGCAACCAGTAAGTCTCAACACCATTCTGTTCACGTGGACCAATCATGGAAGTAATGTTTGAGGTGAAGTGTTGGAGAAGAGTATCATTTTGTAGGATACTATCATTGGAAACTTGACCCAAGTCAGCCATGATTGTCGTGTAGAAAGACTTGGCGAAGCTGTCGACTTCAATCCAGATATTAGGGGCCAAATTGTGTTGCGCTAGACTGCCAATCGCACCCGAAAAGTTATGCCTTGCCGGGTTTATACAGCACCCCGGCCGTCCGTATATGTCACCATTGGAGTCAATAGATTCGAACACGAAATGGTAGCCTGGATCGGCAAAGAAATCGAGGTCTGCTATGTCGCTAACATTTGAGCGTCCAAGACATGAGCACATCAGTCAAAATGCAGATTTAAGAGTTAGTTGACTAACGGATTGAGCCCTTTGTAATTGTTGCGCCATCCAGGTCCTGGTGCTTTTCCATTGCAGTGGACAAGTTTAACCAATACCACGATCTGGAAGAATGGATGCTCAGAACACGCATAGATCATCATGAATACAGATACATACAGAAGTGACTCTCCCCACCACAAACTAGCTTGTGTCTGCTTGTCAGGCTGTTGCAGAAAGCGGTACGCTGCTCCTGTCTCAATGGTTGGTGTGACAAAATCATAGCTCACAGTGAGGTTGAACCAAGTGACTCCGTCGTCAAAGATTGAGCATGTTACTTGACCCTGAAAATAGTATCAATAATGGCATCAATGTCATAGTTGATGCACAGATGGAGTACCAACAAGAGCTTTTGGACCCCAACCCGTAAAACCCTGCTGCGCTGCGGACCTTTCTATTGACTCCAAGTCTATCTGTATGAAAGCCACTATACAGTTTTCCAAGGGTCTTTGCCTGTATTCGAGAGATGCGAGTGAGACGTCTCGCGAATTTCCTTGAGGTTTCCACACGCTGGTCAAAGTATAAGGAAGAGCGAGCTTGTCGGTGAAGAATTGCGAGTTAACCGGTATATCCTTAGCCTGGCAGGTGGTTGTTGTTGGGTTGAGTAGTGCAAAGGGTAACCGTTGAGTCCATCGCTTTTCCGTCATAGTCCTATTGAAATCGGTGGGATACTGTACCTCGAGAACATAGCCATTGGCGGCGAGGTTGAGTATGGAGAACAAGACCGTTGCGCAGATGCCACCCACTATGACAACCCATGTGAACCATTTGTAAGGATAGGGACGAGAGACAGAGTAACCGAACGAGGGAAGTTGCATTGTGCTCTCGGTGGAATATATGTCGCACAGAACGGTTCCACAAAGTAAGCGACGGCGAAGGACAGCATTATACACGAGGGCGATGATTGCATGGATTTTTCAGCTCGGCCAGGCAGCAGTCGGTACCTGAGCACCTTAGCAACGCTGTGGCTTGCAGCGTGGGGCCCAAAAGCTGCAGTCCCGTCAAGGATAAGGTACCTAGAGATACATATGTTTAGGTAGATGTATGGGCTGCGCACCTTATGAACCTTTGGAAATAATAATCCGACCGCAACAGCTCCAATCATACACTTCCTTGTAACCTCGGCCTGGGGACCCCCCGTACCATCCTACAGGAGCCGGTGAACTGGTCTAAGACTTCAGCTGGGCCAACACGGTTAAGACTTTGGCATTCAACCCCAGCCTCAAACTAGCTCTCATACCCAAAGCATAGCCAAGAGATTGCGTATGGTATAAAACAAAGGTCGACAACCCCTCACTCTTCCGCGCACAATGCAGGTCTATAATAATGTTGGAGCTTCCGGGGGCATGGCTTGTCTCCCAGAGCCAAGGTCCACTATACAGCCTTCACCATGTTGCAGACCAGTTTGAGAGCTTTCAACTACCGCGTAAGGACCTCCCTCGTATCATGTCCTGTGTCTTATTCTGACTCATGACAGCTGGGAGCTTTCGGCTGGCTGGCTGGGCGCAAACGCCGCCTTGTATGACCAGCGTCTCGCCCTGGAATGGATTCAGCAAAACATCCACCTTTTCGGAGGCGATCCCAACCGGATAACCCTCATCGGCGAATCCGCCGGTGCAGGCTCCATTGAGTGTCAAATCACTGCGTTCGGTGGCCTCAACGGCACTACTCCCTTTCAGCAAGCTATTCCGCAACCTCCTGCCGTCTTCTTGGCACCAGGGAAGTATCAGCAGGAACAAGTCTTCAATGAGTTCCTCGCACTCCTCAACGTCAGCACGTTGTAAGAGGCAAGGCAGTTGCCATCCAGCCAGTTATTCGCCACAAACTACTAACAAATCCTCACCTCCACGTACGCCGGTTACATCTACGGTCCCGTCCCCGACGGTGTCATTCTCCCCGATCTCCCAGGCAACCTCCTCCTCTCAGGTTCCCACTCCAAAAACGTCACCCTCATGGTCGGTCACAATTTCAACAAAGGTCTCCTCTTCAGCTCTCCCTTCATCACCAGCAACGCTGCCTACACCTCCTACCTCCAAACCAGCTTCCCAGACGCCAGCCCCAGCGTGATGAACTACATCGAAAACACCCTCTACCCGCCCATCTTCAACGGCAGCTACCGGTACACGAACCAAGTCGAGCGCGGCGCCGCCACCGTCACCGACGCCCAATTCAGCTGCAACGCCGCGTACCTGAGCCAGGCGTTCGCAAACAGGACATACGCATACCTCTTCAGTGTGCCCCCAGGCTTGCACGGATTGGATGTGCCGTATACGTTCTTCAATGGCCCGACTTTCAGCGTCCTCAACAATACTCTGGCCTATGTACTTCAGGACTACATCACCAGTTTCGCGATGAAGGGGGTGCCGAGCGCGGCTGGGGGGCCGACGTTTCCGTTGTATGGCGAGGCGGCTACCTTACTGAATTTGAATGTTTCGAGTATTACACCGGAAATGGATCCGGCGAGTAATGATCGGTGCGTGTGGTGGCAGAAGGGCTTGATCTATCAGTAGGGCGAGGGGATCCTGCATCCCTGTGCGAGGGCTAAAGGTTGTAGTCATGCTCGATCATCAATGATGATGGGTGTGGCTTTCCTCTGGCGACCGCCGCGCTGCCATTGGGACCCTCTGCACTGGCGGAAGGAGATACGATTTGGCATATTTGAGGATGTGTACGGGTGGATGTACTATACAATGACTGTACAATCTGAAATATAACGGCTATCATAGAACCGTCACAACAAACTAGCTAAAATAATCAAGACAGTACATATAGATTGCCCATACCGTACTATCACAAGAGCCCCCCTCTCATTTTGACATCCACTAAACATCTCCACTCCAAGTGAAGTAGCCCTTTGCACAAACCAGTGACCACCCCTTCCTCCATCGCCATTCGCCATCTCATCACCGACCAACACCCCATTATTCCCCCTCCGCATCCCTCTCTCTCTCATCAAGCAACATCTCCAAACCAAGCCCAACCCAGCCAACCCCAAAACCCCTTTCCCCAAAAAGAGATGTGTGCAAAAAACCCCCCACCCCCCGGAAAAAAACCACACAACAGCAGGGATTATTCGCTGGTGGTCACCCACCCTACTACCTTACTGATCTGCCAATCTCAAGCTTATGTCCGGCAGAGCAGAGCGGACGGAGATGCCCAGCTTTCTTGAGTCGGTGGCCGTATGTGTCGGATATGCACCCTCGTGCATTGTATATTTCTGTTGACTCTGTGAGAGGGGAGGGGGTGGGGGATGAAGATGCGGCGGTTGTGTTTGGGGTTTGGGGTTGGGTGTGTTGAGGTAGTAGGGGGGTAGGTGGGGTTGTGGATGGTTGGATGAATTGGAGGGTGATGAGGGGGTAGGGATGTGGCGGGGGTTGGGTTGGGGGGGAGGAAAGGGGTTGGAAAGCTGGCTGGGTGGGGTTTTGCCCTAATGGGCGTTATGAATCTTATCAGTCGCTGTATGGTTATTTGTTAGGTAGCTACCATACAGTCAGAGTGGATAGGTGATTCTCTATCTGTATGCAACAGATGTATCTCAGAAGGTTCTAAATGAGCGTGTTGCAGGAAATGTTCTTTTCTGCTGCCTAGTATTGAATGAATGGTGTTAGCAAGGGGTTGATTACAAGCTGAGACATATAATGATGGCTTTACTATACTTTAAAGAGATGACATAGGAATGAACTAAGAGAACAGAAGTGTAATAGACTCGGAATTTTCTACGTGCTTATAAACCCCAACTTGACCAAGCCCCAACAGGGTTGGTGTTCCCAGTGCATGACTCGCTCTCCGTTCGATGACTATGTTACTAGGCGACCACCCAACTAAAACAGACAAACAATCCTCCGCGTAAAACAACTAAATGATCCAAGTCCTGCCTGATGGCGATCATTTCGCCAAGTCCCAAAAAAACCCGCCACGCTTACGCCCCCAATCCGCAGACTGCACCCCCCTCCCTCTCACCGCATCGACCCCTGAACCAACCCCTCAATCTTCCCCCATATAACCTCCCCCCTCGAATCCTTAACCGAATCAAACCGACAAATCCCAAAATGATCCGCCTGAACCGGCACCTGCCCCTCATCCGAAATCTCCAACAGCGCATCCACCCTCGGCACAACCAGTTCATCGTCACCCCCCTCAGGCCCTCCAGTTCGTAAAAGTTGAGCAATTTGACGTGCTGGTGGCAGAGGCGGAAGCGGGTGGAGAGATCGTCCATGGTGGGGCTGTTGTGCTCGAGGAACTGCAGGAAGCGGTGGTGGGGGTTGTGTTGGATGTGGTGAGCACGGAGGGCGGCGTTGTAGTGGGGGAGGTTGAGGCCGCGGTGAGGGGTGGCGAGGAAGATTAGGGCGATGGTGGAGTGGAAGATGGGATGGTAGCGGGGGTTGTCTTTGGCTTGGACGAAGGCCTGGGAATGGATAATCAGCGGTTTTGTGGAGGGGCGGTAAGGGCGAAAACAAAGAGGCGGTAACAGCACGAATGAAGGGGGAAAGCAAGCCGCTAAGTTCACTGACTTGCTTGATTATCAGGCCTCCGACGCCATGTCCGATCAATATCAGAGGCCGCGATTTGGCCGAGTCAAGGTATGGGACCCCTTCTAGTCGACAGAGTAGCTCCGTTGCCACGTCTCGAAGATCGAATCTGGAGTTTGCAGGAAGCATAGAGTTCCATCCGTTGCTGAAGACTCGTACTTCAGGCATCGCTTGCTCGAGTCTTTCGAGCTAAGAGTAGCTATGTGGACTTTGCTACGAGGACTTCTAATGCTTGCTTATGCTGTGAACGGTGATGATGCTTCAACTTGGTCAGCCTTTACTGTGTCTGACATGATCCTTGGATAGGAATTGACGTACTCAACTTTCGGCGCAATGTGACCAAAGTCTTGCCAATTTTGACTGCAAGAGTGCAACCGTAGAGATTCAGGATCCTGCAATTGTAAGCAAGTGAGATATGAGATTTTGCAAGTTACACTTGCAGCTTGTTGGCTGGGCTGTCATGAACTCAATTCCGCGTCATCAAGGTCGATATAATCAACCTGGCTGTCTGGCAATTCTGCAAGGTTGGCGAAAGGTCTTCCCATACTCGAATTTGAAGGATTTGTTACATCGTGCGTATTCAACTCCTGTTTAGACAGAATTTGCTTGACCTTCCCAACTATGAACTGATAATCTGGGTCGCCAGGGCTGCTAAACTTGGCGATGTTAAGTTTGTTCTGGGTGACCATTAATTGCGACTCCAGCTCATCTCCGAGGCCAAGGACTGCCTGGTAGGGTCAGTTTATCAGCTTAGAAAACATCTTCCCAGACTTATGGTGCGAAACGTACAGATCTCCTAAGTCCAGGATACTTTCTGCTAGCGTAGCAAGTACACACCCTTATGGTTTTATCACTCAAGAGTCCTAGAAGTGCCTTAAGTTCTTCTTCCTCAAGACCGTTCCTCTCTAATCTATTGAGAGCATTATTTGTGGTGGGCATAAAGGCTCGGCCTATTATTTGGGCAACACCCATGCGTGTCCGTAACTTAGCTGGTAGACCTCTATGGGGAGTATCAAAGTACACAATCTGGAGTGTATTTGCAAGAACCTGACCAAATTCAATCTTTCTGCTACCTCTTGAAATGATCAAAGCCTTCAGGAGTCATTACAGCTTCCTTTATCTTATCACAACGTTGGATAACTTACCTGATCCAAAATAACCCCCCCAAGCCCGATAGCAAAAAACACTATCGGCATTGGATCATTCTGTTGCTTGTGGCACACTGATTCTAGAAAGTTCCTTGCGAGCTCATGCGAACTCTCAATGTAACTATCGCTCCCAATCAGAGAGCTTGGATAGGCAAATGACAAGACTCTTGCAGCGGGAAAATCCACAGGCAAAAAATCTCGAAGCCATAAGACACCGTGTTCAGTCGTCCATGAGTACTTGAAATGGCCATGGCCGCCGTGGATGACCACAAAACTTACTCGTAGCAATATCATTAGGACTTGAAGGCATAGTCACATCGCTGGTTAAAGTACGTACTCCACAGTCCTATCTGCGGGATGTTGAATGGAGCGTCTACTACTGTACCTATTTAGGGTTAGTGCACTAGGGCAGAGAACCTCGCGTACACAGTTAGCGTACGCACAAGGCGCTAGACTTAGCGAGCTACTATAGCATGAGTAGGCTGAGCATACATCGCACGATGTCTGCTACAACTACCAGAGGGTGTGCTTAGATACAAGGACGTACATCAATACATCGTCTATTTATTACGGGATCAGAAAACATATGTAGTCCAAATTCATTGTCATTATTATCTATGACTTCCAAGCTCTTGCTTTGGCGTAAGCGCGGCATGTTTGGATCTCAGTAGTCGCTTCTCTGATCATATTTTGTTGAGTGTGCTGGTGTGACTGCGTGAGTCGCACTTGGTGTGTGCTAAAGCTGTTTGGCTGAGTGAGATCTATGCAATCTTGAGCATTTGGCCACAGACATGAGATTAGAGAAGAAGAAAACAACATGAAATTTCGAGAGAAAGTACTTTCCTGTTGAACTTGTGGTGCAGCCTTGTACTACCATGTTTGGTCATGATCGTCAGCCAGCCTCACCACCTTCTGTGCAGCCTCGTCTTTTAGACTCCTGCCTTGCTGACAAGGCTGGCTAGATATGCATTGATCATTGACGAGTTCTGCTTCCAAGCTGATCACTACAGTCTCCCATGATGTCAAAGCTGTTCAGCCACTTGACAAACAGACTTAGAATAAAAGACAGTGTGAACTCTCACAAGCAAACAGAATACGAGTCGCCCAAAGTCCTCGACAATCGCATTGAAAACATGCCAGACACTCTTGGTCTGATAGTGCTACAGAGCCCACAAGATGCCAATATAGAGTACATTGAATGCGTCAGACTCAGTTGGCGCTGCGTCTCTAACGAACTGGCAGTGTTGTAGCTCTTCACGGGCTCGGTGGCCACAGCCTGTCAACGTGGACGTCAGGACAGACCAATTGGCTGAAGGACGATGACATGTTGCCCGCCATCCTACCTCGAGCTCGGATCATGACCTTTGGCTACAACGCAAATGTGGCACTAAACACAAACAAGGCTGATCTTCGGGACTATGCAATGCAGTTCTTGACAATACTGAATCTCAAACGAGACCTGGTAGGCAAAAACCTGGGTTGGGAAGCAAGTGGTGGAGACATAGATATATAGCCAACCCGTCTGGGTAGGATTCTTCGAGTCATCGGCCTCTCTTGTTCATCGGTCACAACCTTGGTGGTATTGCCATCAAACAGGTGCGTCGTGACCAAGATTCGCGGCTTCACCTCCAGAAACTTATACTTTGCACTACGTAAAGGTATACTGACGCTACCCGTACCTTAGGCCTTAATCATCGCGAAAGCAGACCCCGAATTCGCCAACTCTCTAGCAGCACCAGGGCGGTTCTCTTCATGGGAACACCCCATCGGGGCGCCGCAATAGCGACCTGGGGAAAGCTCTTCGCAGCCATCGCATCCGCCGTGATGGATCCCTCGACAGAAAAACTCCGAGACTTGGAAGAGAACTCGCCAAAGCTGCAAGAGATAACATTCAGATAAAAAAACATCTACACCAATCTCCAAATCGCAAGCTGCTACGAGCTCGAGACGACCAATGTCAACATCGAACGTCTGAGGCTGAATGTGGAGCGCTGGGGAATTATCGTGCGCCATTTCGTCATACCTGCCACTGGTGTGTAACCTCTAATCTTGACTTGACAGATCGTGGACCGCACGTCTGCTGTGCTGGAATATGCCGGAGAGCGCCAAATTCCATTGAACGCAAACCACTTGACCATATGCAAGTTCACTAGCAAAGACGACCCCAATTTTGACCTTGTCGCAAGTGTGCTTAGGAGTATGGCGAGCAAAATCACAGCCTCCGGCTGTTCCGCTCCTCATTCCGGGGAGAGTAATGTAAGTTCGCCGGCTGCTCACAACGAAAATACTAGCCGCCCGCTTCGTTTAGAGTATGTTGATAGGCCAATGGGTAGGGTACTTAGTGAAGCCGATCTCAGCGGAGAGCAACTGTTGAACGCAGATACCTAAAGGCCCAAGCAGTATCAACACTAGGTATCCTCTCGTGCCAGAGGACCTGGCATCGATCGTGGACATTCCTTGCTAACGACGTTTACTTGCGCGGGTTTGTAGCTACTTTCCAAACCTTCATGTTCTTGTGTCCGTACCTCGTACAACATTGTTGGACTGGTTAATGCTATATAAACGGCAAATGTGAACTATTCTCTACCATATAGATATATATCTATATATCTATAACTATATAGCTACTTTGAGTCGCAGTCTCGTCGCTTGGAATTCTACCCTCAGTCTGTCACGCAAGGTCATGGTATCAAGGGATAAGGTCTGCAATACTTTCATCATCAAGGCTGTTCGGAGCCCTAAGCTCACCGAGTCTTGAATGAGCTTAGCCTGGTACCGCCACCTCGATACCCAGTTTTGTCAAATCTGGAAGTTATATGACGATGAAGTCACTTGAAATTAAACTGTATAGTTTCTATAACGCAAAAACAATGTAAATGCACCACCTAATCCTTCCCCTTCTCCCCCCAAAGATCCCTCCAAAATTCCTTAAACCCATACCGCGGCTTCCTCTCATCATACACCCTAGCCTTCTCGCCCTGGAATCGTTCCAACACGCCCCCCGGCCTGTGCCCAATGACCTCCACTTTGACTTTCACAGGAGCCAAGGCTCGCGTTTTGATCTCAGCAGGGAGTTGTGCGGCCACATCCGCATAGCAGGAGCGGAGCTCGCGGTCGAGGTTGAAGTAAGGCTTCTTGGCTAAGTTAGGCGCCATCAGGTTGTAGGAGCGGGTTAGGTTGTTGATATTTGCGATGGCGAGAGTGAGGTAGGAGCGTTCGGTTTCTTCCCAGGCGGGGTCGCGGAAGGGGTAGACGAGGGGGAGAGGAGGTTTGTCAGAGGAAGTCAGCGGTGGGGGATCGATAGGGATGTCGGGAGACAATGGGGGTGCCGGGGTTGGTGTAGATGATATTGACGGGGATTCGGAGGCTAGGTCTTCAGTAACGGTGATCTCAGCATCTTGCGTGTCGCTTTCTGGCGTGGGAGATTTCGTGACTGTCACTTGGCTGACGACACCCTCGCGGTTGATCTCGCTGAGCGCTTCGACTTTTGGTGCTTGGGGGTTGTTCAGCGCTTCCGCCGCAGCGTAAGCCTCGGCCCTTTTGATTTGTGACTCGAGGGATCCGCCTTTGCTGGAAATGACTCGAGCGGCATGTCTTTTCCAATCGGCCCTCAGCCGAGTTCGGAATACGGACGCGGCTTTTACTAGCTCTTGCTGCTTTTCTATCCATGGTGGAACGATTTCCTGCTTTTGAATGATCTTGTTCATAAAGTATTCCGTCGTGTCCAGGAAAGGGTTACTAGCGTTGTAGTCTCTTTCGATATTCGTCCCTTTTCCCCGGGGTATATTCTTGAACTGGCCCCTATTGATTGCATCTTCTATGCGCTCGTTCGCTAGGGCTGCTAGGCCTTGGAGGGATGTTGGCATGGGACGGCCACTAGAATTGAACCGCTCCTTTAGCTGCTTCCTCATTTGTTCCTTCTCTTTTTCGCTCAACGTAGAATCTTGAGCAAGGGCGTAGATAGAGGTGCGATCCCGGGCATTCGCCAGACGCTGACCTGCAGACTTCTGCACAGCTTTCCGCATGCGAAGGTCAACACTGGCTGGTGGCGCTCGTGGTTTCGGTATCTTTGGTGGACCTGTGCCACGAAGGGGCTTGTGAGCATCTGTAAGCATGCGTAGAGCTGCATCTTCGAGAGTCTCGGTCCCTGACCACGGCTGAGCTGCTGCGATATCTCGAGTTCCTTTGCCTGCGCTTGACTAGAGATCCGTATCAGCGAGTGGCGACAACTGCGCATTTAAGAATCATAGCATACCGGCATATTGACCTGTGCGAACGCCGCAGGGTTCTCGGTCTTGAATTGGGTGTCTGCGATCCTAGCCTCCAACAGTCTCTTAAGCTCTTCCGAGAAGCCAGCTTCTTCGACCGCTTTTTGAGCACTTCGACCCCCTTGTTCTATACTCTCGTCCGTCATTTCCGCCAAACGCCTCGACATAGCCCCTTTATCTTCCGCCTGTCCGTTTGACCGGGCACTTTTAGTATCTTCTTCATCCTCAGCTTTGGCCGCTGGCTGGGCACTCGCGCGTCGCGATATGGTAGAACGACTCAATGGACGAGTAGCAAGAAAAAAGTTGAGGCGCGGAAACTGTCGGTGTAGACAGCGAGCGCATATGTAAGGGCTCGATGGACTTGTACCGAGCATATGGTAGAGCAAGACGATAGGTGGTGAATGAATGAAGTTTAGAAGTCTGCTTTCTATCGCGAAACCGATAAGTAATCGAGACCTACGTCATAGATCTGATTGGCCGACGCAGTGCCTACACCGCAAGGTTGGGAATTCTTATGAGCGGAGGCATCAAGAATGAGCCCGGTCCGAGAACGCTGCTAAAGTTTCGAAACATCGTTTTCTCCAAGGTGGTACGAGTAGATGATTGGACCATCGAGTCCACAGCAAGCCCTGATGCTATAAAATCTCGCCTTACCCTACATGTCATTATCGAAACGCCGCAAATACCTCCTAGAAAACGCTGCTGAGCTGCCATGCCGCTTCTCCACCTTTGACGTCTTGTAATTGGCACATCCTCATCACAATAAGCCGACCCCCGGTCCTACCTCAACATGAGCTACTACGACATCGACGCCATCCTCACGGACGCGCAAAAAGTCCCCTGCACATTCGAGCTCGACGTCCCAGGGCTAGGTTTCCTGGATGGAAATGCAGGCGGCGACGTACGTTACATAAGCCAACTCTGCCCTCTCCCTCCCGTGCATGCCCTCAGAAAGCCTCGTACTCATGACTCCACAGATGAAGCGCGGCACACGTACCGCTCTACCGCTCTGGCTTGGCGAACTCCTCGCCGTCCATCGCCTCGGTAATTCCGCAGTCGTGAACCTCGACCTGCCCGACACGCTCTCTCCACGCGTGCTAAATGCATTGAAAGCGGACCCGAAGACTGTGGATTTGCGGGCGTTGGCGCAGCATTTTTATGGGTTGGCGGCTAGAATATTGGATTTGTTCGAGGAGGAGGAGATTGTGGATATCTTGAGTGAGGTAGGTGACTACTACCGGAGAGCGATGGGTAGAGCCTAGACGGAAAGATGGCTGATACTTAGGCTGCACAGACGTTTAAGAAGAGAGCAGCGGAGATTGCGGATCATGCTCACAATCCACGGGGAGCATTGGGCGAGGGAGCGGAGTTTCTACGTGGGTTAGATGAGATGGAGAGGCAATGTAAGTTCTGCCCATTTACAATGGAAGCCGAAATTGCTGACACTCAAGCACGGTAGTGTTCAGATCCGCTCACGACAGTGCCAAGGCGATGCGCATCTGGATGGGCGAGCTCAAGAAGAAGTCATGAGCCAACAGCCCATAATCAGTTATGCTACAACACCACGTCTGCATCTCAATGTTGCTGGGACTGCTGACAGATGGGATCTCGCAAAGTGCGCGTGCAGCCAAAACTTGTGCGAGGGCTTCCAGAGCTTCCAGGGAGTCATATCGTCCTCCCACTACCTACTCTATTCTCTCCCGCCTCCTCTTCCCTCAGCCATACCAATAAAATCGACGAGCACACACTCACCAATTGCTCTTCCAGCCTTCATTCCTGCCTACCAACTCTGACCGTGGATACGCCGTGCGGCGCAATCAGCGCCTTAGCGACCGAAGCAATAGACTTGGGTATCGAAGCCGAGTCCAGGTTTCACTACTGCCTCTACTGCTTCCTATTCCTTCCCCTTCTGCTACGGGTATCGTCGTCGTTCTCTTAATACACTTGGTGGGACTGTACGGCATTGCGGTCAGAACCAGGAGAGTATAATAGATTATATGTAAAGAGCCACCGCGTTTCGTTCCCGTGGGCCTATTCTTTGATGTGATCATTACTCGCGCTTTGATGTGTAAGTGCCCCTCATGATCAGGATAGCGGAAATCAAAGCTTATAGGATGGTCTTTGCATAGCCCTCGTAACATGGCCGCTGCCCTTGACGACCCTCGAGCAAGGCAGAATCGAGAATCAGACACCGGTCACCAATACCAACACTTTTTCCGAAACGGTAATGTCGCAAGGGAGGACGGAGCTTGGGTATCTTGTGAAGTAGTGATTGTTCGTCAAGTCGGATTCTGCAACCTCAATGCCATGTTTGGCTCAACAAAACTACATCTTACGACACCCTTCGTTCATTACAATCATCTGCAATCGTGCCCGTGAATGACTCAAGCTTCAAAGCGCTTCTCCACAGTCTTCCAGTTGATGACATCCCAAATCGCGTTAAAGTACTCGGCTTTGCGATTCTGGTATTGTAGACTAAGAAAAGTCAGCCAAACTCTCAGGCTCGGATCGCACAGCGAAAGGACTCACTAGTAAGCATGCTCCCAAGCATCAATCCCCAAGAGCGGAATATACGGCCCGACAACCGGATCTTGATTCTAGCCCCAAAGCATTAGTCCATGATCCCCATTTCCCCTTTCCCCTTCCCCCTTCCCCTCCACTCCACCCCCACCTTCCCTCGAACCAAACCCAACCCCCCACTCAAACTCACCGCATAACTCCTCACCCCCACCCTTCCCGTCTCCCGATCCTTAACCAACCAAGCCCAACCACTCCCCTGCACCCCCGCCAACGTCGCATTCATCACCTTCTTGACCCCGTCCACCCCGCCCCAAGTCTCCTGCAGCGCCTTCATCAACCCCCCACTCGGATTCGGCGGCTCCCCTCCCCCCCGACCCCGCGGCGCCAGGTTCTCCCAAAACAAAGAATGGTTCACGTGGCCGCCGCCGTGGAAATTGATCATCGGTTGCAGGGCGATCTGCGAGGCGATGTCCGAGGCGCTTTGGGCGGCGGCGAGTTTTTCCGAGAAGGCGTTGTATGACGAGACGTACGTGGCGTGGTGTTTGCTGTGGTGGAGCTCCATGATTTGCCCGGAGATGGCGGGTTCGAGCGCGGCGTAGTCGTCTGGTAGAGGGGGGGGGAGGGTTGTGAGTTTGCGGGTGGGGGTAACTGGGATTTAGGGAGGGGCTTACAGGGGAGGTCGGGAAGGGTAGCTTTGCCGCGGGTGGAGGTCAGGCCGGTGAGGCGGGCGGTTTGGGTGATGGGGGATGAGCTGGCCCGTAGGGCGGAGCGGGCGAGGGATGTACGTAGGAGGGCTGCGGACATGGTGGGCGGGTGCTGTTGTGGATGGTTTGCTGTATATCTCTTGGATCAAAGCTCAATGAGCTGGGGCAGATCGGGCGCTGTGGTGTGCTTGGGAGGTTGAGATAGAGCTGCGGGAGAGCTTCCGGAGCTAAGGTTCTGAGACGTCATTTTAAGCGTTAGCCGAAGCCCTTTCCGCTCGTGTAGTCACGTGTTCTCAGTAGCGAGCCGTTAAGGCTCTGTGACTGTTTCTATGAAGTCGCGCATCAGATGGATTACAACAATGACAATGGCACAAAACCGACTTCTATTGAGGTTCATAGACATGCGCACTATGCGTGATGACAGCTTCTTCGTAGATTCCACCGTTTGTTTATGTTGGAACTCGATATCCCAAGTTTATGAGACGTCAAACGTAGAAGAATGCAATATAGCTGCCGAGAAACTATTACGCCGAAAAGGTGATGCAGTTCATGTAGTGCACAGTTGGTCCAGTATATACTTGTTGGGGCAGACTTATTATGCAAGCTACAGCGGTTGTGAAAATCCATGCTATCGGAGCATATGGTTCCAGCCCGACCTCATAGCTTCCAAAGAGAATTGAAAGGTTATGGAAAAGTCATGTATGTATCTCGCCAACATGAATAAGCATATCTCAGTGTTCATTGTGAAGCTGGGGGTTTCCCGCTGCAACGTGTCTTTGCCTTGTTCTGCAGCATGATTGTTTGGCATGACTGACAGCCCTAGGATTGCGGAAACCGCATGTCTCTAGAATAAGGGGTTCATTGTCCACCCTTCATGTGAACAACCCAGCCTCTTTTAATAAAGTATGCGAGCGTCCCTGCGCAGGGCATCGCAGTGGTATATAGACCGTGAAAGGCCCACACTAGATTGGCCTTCCTAAAATATCAGGTATAATGTTGTCCCTAGATGTAGGGGTCTCTCGCGTTAGACGTCCAGTGATGGCGGAGATATGTATATAAACGGCGATTATGTCACGCTTACTCAGCTGGCAGTGCCATGCATAACCCATTCACCACCGTTCGTTTGTTGCTGTTTGCAGATCGATTCCTACACAGTGGCGAGTGTACTGACGCTAAGCAATTTCTTCTTCTTTTCGCAGTCTCCGTCATCGCCAATACCTACTCATTGTCAGCTTGACATCGTACATCAATCATCCCGTCGCCGCTATCTACACTCGCGTCGAGTAACGTCAAGCTGGAGACGCACCACCCTATTAACGTGGCGGACCAGATATCGCTACTTCAGACACCAACAATCAACGTCGAGATGGAGACGCACCACGCCAATAACGCGGCGGATCAGCTGTCACCGCCTCTGACACCAGCAACCCATGTCGAGATGGAGATCCATCATTCTATCAACGCGGCGGAGTAGCTGTCACTGCCTCAGACAGCCCTCACCACGTCCTTTGAATCTCCCGACTCGGTTCAACTGACTGCCATCTCACCCGGTGCATCAGCCGCGATTCACGATTCCACTGAGACACCGATCACGACGTCCAACGCTTCAGATATCCCTCGCGACTCCACTCTAACACCGTGCATGACGTCCAAGACTCCGAGTGTTCCTGCGGGATCCGCTCAGACACCTGACGTTCCCGTTTCTATGCGTCTCACTTCCCCGATTGGCAACCTCATCAGTTCAAACCTCCCTCAAACGGTTACATTTCCAGACCACACAAGTTCATCCACCTTCCAAACCTCAACTGGCCGGAACCAAAGATGACGGATTTAATCCTCACACCTAGTCTCCTCACCATACCACTAGAGATTCGGTAGAAGATCTTTTCGTTCCTGCTCATCGCGGACAGTCCCATCGTCCTATCGGGTAATTACTTCCTTCGGTTTCGCTCGCTGCACTATCAACGCGAAGAGATAGATGTGTAAATGAAGAGAGACAATGGTTCTATTCGGAACTGGGAACTGCTGCGGCCTTTTCTTATCTGTCGACAGCTGTATAACGAGCTCATGCCCATGTTCTACTCACTAAACACCTTTGAATGCATAGGAGGCCCTACACATCGGATATTAGAGGATTTCCTAAGGAGTAGCGAGCGAAGGAAGTATGTCGGGGGAATCCGCATGCTCGACGAAAGCACGTTCATGAAAGGTCAAGCTATTCCCCCCCGCAGCTACCATGCACAGCGCACAAAGTCTACAAAGATCGTCAAAAAGGTGTACAATATGCTTGGAGAGTCGTGCCGGTTGAAGTCTCTTTCGAATACTGTCCCAGCATTCGAATTCTTGGAAAAGGAACCGGAATCCAAAGAGGATAAGTTGTCGCACCCGAAGTTCTGGGCTTGATGGATAGATCTCGATGAGTTTAATGAGGAGAAGAGATGGCGCTATGTAAAGAGAGTCAAGGACTTGTGGAGAGTTTTACACGGTATCCATCAACTAAAAGGCCTCAGGGGACTGAAAGAAGTGACGCTGTTTGACCGGAACAGTGGTATAGATCTGATGGACAGCGAGACCTTCGGACCCTTCGGTAAGGAGTTCAAGGCAGCTCTGACAAGACCAAAGATATTGGTCGGGAATGAGCGGGAGGAAGACGTTCCAGCAATGCAGCTCGTCAAGGATATCAGGGCGAAGCAGAAAGCGCACAAGGAGTCGCTGAAACAGGCCGAAGAGTAAGTGAACCTAGGGAGCACCTTAGGAAAGCAGGGGCTTGCGCCAAAGAAGAAGAATGAAAAGGAATGTCCGAAGACAGAGCAGCTCGCGATTCGAACACGCCTCGGGACAAAGAGAAAAGCCGCCGTTCAGGCAGAGGACGAAGAATTGGAGGAGCAGGAGGCGAGCTTGACAGGTCTTGAGGCAGATGAAGGAGCCGACATTGACGCAGAGATTGGCAGCCAGCGCCTTGTGTTGGAAGCTCCGACTGCGGGCCCCGGCGCCGGTCGCAAACGAGCCAAGAGATTCTGCTTCCGAGACTCTTCCGACAACAACGTTGGCGTTACTGTTGTGGACCTCGACGGGATAGGGTGTAGCTGGATGTTGTCGCGTCGATTGTCCAAGGCCTTTCTGTTGGAGTCTGGGGCTCTGTTGTTGAGTCAGTGAGCTAAGCTTCCAGGTTGTTCTGTTAGAGTCTAGGGTTCCGTTGTTCTGGCAGTGTGTGAAGCCTCCTGGTTGTTCTGTTGCTCATGGAGCGAGCAGGCAGGGAGTGCTGGATTGATGACAAGAGGGGCATCCCTCGATGTATCTTTGATCTTTGCTAGGGTGATACTGCGAGAAGCTTAATTACTGTGCTGTTCCACTCCGATGATACATGTTCACGCTGTCTATCATAGTGCTGTCTTCTAATAGTGCTCACTTAATCTTCGTAGTTGGCCACATTGACTTAGGAAGTAACGTAACCCACGGGGCAACGCCGCACTATAGGCAACGCCGCACCCCCCCCCCCCCCCCCCTGGGAAAAATCAGAATTTCACCAATTGAGCTGTAGATTTCGATTCAAATAAGGAACTTTGAAGCTCTGCATTGTAGTCTATAATAGAGCTGTAGGATCTATGCATTTTAGCACCTCTGAGGCTGCTTTTGCTGTGACGACTGCAGTCTTGGCAGTCTGCTTCTCCTCTTTACCCTGCAGCCATTTTGACTTTCTAGCCTGTGTCTTCAGCTGCTTTCTGGATCTTTAAGGGCGTCATTATAGGCCTCAATGGCCTTCAGAATACGCTCTTCTTTCTCCATTGAATGCATGCAATTATGGTGGAGAAATGGGTAATTTCATTTTGGGGGGGGGGGGGGGGTGCGGCGTTGCCTATAGTGCGGCGTTGCCCCGTGGGTTACGTTAAGCGGATACTTTGTGTTGATGTGAGAAGAATCTAGTTTGAGATAGCCCCAACGCCGCTTTACAGGCGATCAGACAGGACGAAGTCAGTCTATAAAGCAAGATCTCATTTAGAGCAAGTGGATTAGTCCCCGGAATCTCCACTACTCCTCCGTTACATCTACAAGTCAAGAACGTGGTTCAATTCGTAGTATCTACATCATCCGTTCATAACATCCACAAGCAGCTCCCCAGCAGCAAATGTCCACATCAACTCATTATCCTAATGACCAGACCTCACTCCACCATCCAAAGGGTATCATTCCACATCGCATCGCCACCACAAAAGCCCAGCCAAATACTTACGCCCTCCCCCCTCCAAGATCCATCCATCCACCCTACCTCCCCCCCGCAACCTTCCCCTTCTTCAAATTCTCCTTACACTCATCACAATACCATTTCGCTGTCCCCCAAAAACGCATCAGCACATTACCCCCAATCCAGCACCCCATCGCCGCCCCACCCCACCATAGTCACAGTCGCAGGGAGAAAAATAGAAAGAGCATCAAACTCACCATTCCCCTTCGGCGCCCTCGTCAACCCCACACAATCTAAATGGAACCACTCCCTCGGACACCCCTCCCCATCACAAGCGACCATCTCCCCATAACTAACCTGATTGCAATAGCAATACCGCGGCTCCTCTCCATCTCCATCCCCATCCTCGTCCTCCTCGTCATCCCCCTGCACCGACGCCCCATCATCCTCCGCAGCGGCCGTCGCCGTTGCCGCCGTCGCCGCCGCAAGCTGAGCCGCCAACCCCGCGCCCTTCTTGTGCGAGCGTTTGCCCGTCGTTTCGGTCGCGCGGGACGATCGCACGCGTGGTGGTGGTGGTGGCGGTAGTGGCGGGTCTGGAAAAGAGGTGGTGATGGGGGTGGAGGTCTTGGAAGTTTTGGCGGCGCCGCCGTTGCCGTTGCCGCGAGTGGAGGTGGAGATGGAGGGGCGGCGGTCGGTTCGTTTGGCGGTTTCGTTATTCTCGAGGGTTTCCTCGCGCTTGAGGGATCTTTCGCTGGCTTTATTGCTGACGAGGGCAGCTCCGCGCATTTCCACGTCGCCGTTGGCGGTGGTTTCGATGGCCTGGTCGCCTCTTGCGGGTGCGGCCTCTTTCGTCGGATTTTTGGTATCTCCGACGCTTTTGCCCGTTGGACCCCTGGTCTTGTCTATGTCAGCCGCCGTAGGGTATAAGCCGTTGCCGTTAGCGCCCTTGTTCGATGCGGAGGAGGATGGTCGCTGTCGTGCGTCTTGGATAGCTGATTGACTCGAATTTTGTCGTGCTCGTACTGGTTGTGCTCGTTGCGTGGGACCCGGCGCAGGACTATTGGCTTTAGCAGCTGTAGCAAACGTACCTACGACCGGTGATGAAGCCAACTGAGGCGAATTGGCAGCGGAAGCGTTGGTATTAGTCCTGTGATATACATGGTAAGTATTTGAGACCAGTAATGAATAAAGGAATTGGTCCTACCTCTTTCTTGGGGCTCCATTGGTCGCGGCTGCCGACCGAACCCTTTTCTTCGTAACTTCCACGGCCGGAGTGCTCCTTGGGCTTCCAGCAGTAGCGCGTGGAGCGCCACCATTTGTGGTTCCATAAACCGAGCTGAGAGCTCTTTCCAGAGTTACTCTCCCGTTTGTCAGACCCGTCGCGGGCTTCTCTGTTTTCCGCCGTTTATTTGCTGCGCCAGCTGCTGTATTTGCCGTTCCGTTTGAAACGCCAAGTCCAACAGCTGCGCCGTTCATCGGTAACCCCGCCTCTGCTGCCTTTCGGCTCTTGGTGTTGCCCTGTGCTCTCTTCGCCGCAGACTGTGTGGCTACTCGCGTATCGTCGAAGTCGGAGTCGGCTCTTTGGTTTCTTTGCTTACGCGCGGCAAGAGCTTCTCTTCTATTCTCGCTTCGCAACGCTGCGGCGTCTTCACCGTTGAGTGCTGCGGCTGCTGCCGCAAGACTGTTCGCAGCCGCAACGTCTCGACGAGTGCGCTCGCCGGCTGTGGTGCCCTTTTTCTCAACAGCCTTCTCGGTGCTGTAAGCCCAATGGTTGAGAATACCGAAGCGTGCCTCTTCGCTAATTTCGCCATCGATGTGTTTGAAGGAGCTCTCGCACCGTGCGAGCTGTTTGTTGAGGGTTTCGTTGGCTGTGGAGATAAGATGATTTTTCTCGTCGAGAGTCATGAGCATCTCTTGCGCCACAACCCGAAGATCGCGAAAGAGTGTTCTGCGCGGAATACCGGAATTGTTAAGGTCCTCTTGTGTTTCGGGTTGCGGTGCAGCTTCAGCTTGGGCTAAAGCGAGCGTTACTGGCCCATCGTTGACTGGGCCGGCGGTATTGACTGCAGTTCCAGTAGTCGATCTGGTTTCGTCTTTTGCTTGCGCCAACGTCGCTGGTACCTTGCGAGGCGGGGCAGGAGTGTTGAGTGCCGTATTGACAAGTTGTCTGAGTGCCTCTTCCGGCCCACAGGTTTTCGCGTCGACTTCTTTCAAAAGGGTATAGTGTCGAACCATTTCTTTGGGCAAGGCCGTGATGGAGTCTGTGAAATGTGTAATGGCCGGAAAGAAGCCAGGAGCGGCGTTGGTTGATGGCTGGTTGTCCTGGGCTCCACCAAAGGAAGTCCGACTACCGAAAGGTCGAATGCCATTTGTTGCGGTTCGGGCAGGGTTGGTACGTGTTTGACGGAGGGGCTGACGCCTGTTCGGTGGAATGCCAGATTCGACAGCGGTGACAGTTGTAGAGGTCTTCATTTTCGTCGAGTGGTTGATCAGGAAGATCCGGAAGCTCGAATGCGACGCGATGCTGCGCTGAGGGCGCTGTAAGATGTGCTGTACTGTTACAGTGCTTGCACTACCAGCACAAAGAGTCAACAAGGCCTAACGAGTGTCGACAGCCGTATGAGCAGTACAAGAGAGAAGTGAATGGTCCATAATGGTAGAAGTCTTTGCCAGAGGAGAGATCCAAGCACACACTCTTCATCTGGAACTTGCCGCTGGATAATTCCGAGCCGGATCAACGTTGATGCGAAAGCTACGTCACTTGTGATACTTAAGGTTTGAAGCCCTAAGGCTTGACTACTTTACCTACCATATTGCACGCTATCTTTTTCTGGCTAGACCTATTTACAACATGTGAAGGCTCCATATACAGTCGCCCTGCAAACTCAAAGTCCAATAACACAATAAGATCCTTAATCTAATATCATCTGGCCAGCACATAAACAGTAGACCATGCTTAATTAGGACAGTCACTAATTCTTACAGCAAAGGAAGTGGACAAGAAGTTCCAGTGTTTCTAGAGTACAGAATGCACTCAGCTACGTCACAATAAAACGTCTTTTTTGGGGGGGGGGGATCGCTAAATTAGGAACGTTGGAGGTGTAGCCAATTGGGCTAGAGTAAGCGGGTGCTACTTGTGGTATTGGGAATCCTTTGTACAATCAAGTCCATTTGCTCTAGGTTTCTAAATCATCTCTGGCGTTTCGACTGTCCAAAACAGATTGTGACCACGTCTCTTCCAATCCAGATTCTGGAAGACCCCGTTGGAGGTGTTGGATAGCACATGTGTGCTGGGAAAGGGGGCGGATAGATCGTAGCCTCTTACGCGTCTGTGAATGCTGGAAGCGAGTCATCGACCTTGTCGCTGTTCGACATTGCACTACTGCTCAAAAGATGTCGAACATGGCATGCATCAGATATAGAGTCCAAACGAAAACTGGGTATGCCTTGAGAGGGGAAAGGGCGATGTTTTCTCGCGGAACAGAGCACAGGAGCCATGTTGAAACGGACGGAACGAGTCGACGGAGGATAGAGTACGAAACAAGGGCTCAGGCTGCTGAGGGAGGAGTGTTTCAAGTCCCGAGTCGGGTCATACCGAACGTGCAAACGTCCACGGTTCCGCAACAAGAATGTCAAAGCGTTCCCTGTCTAATAACGACCCAACCCCCGGTAGAGGATACTCCGTACAGGGACACCCGGGTAATTTGATACTCGACTACCTTACGCTCGTACCACATCTCCTCCTTTTCCAGCATCTCCACAAAGATGTACAGTAAATACTGGTTATAACGAATTGAAAATTCAGCCGAGGCAGTTCGTTATAAACAGGGAATCGTTATAACAAGTTCTTAGTAAGCAGCAGCTGGCCTCAGTATCATGAAATGCCAAGGTAAATTTAAGTATTTTTCAAGAGTCCTTACCCTTTTCACTGCTGAGTCATTGGCCTCAGACTTATTTGTATGGTCAGTTATCACTCACACTAACCTGGATAGTAACGAAACCTAGGGATTTTCCTGCGAAATGTTAACGAATTCGTAATAGCCAGTATTTCGTTATTTTACATACAAAAACTAGGCGGGATTCAAGATTAGTTCGTTATAGCCAGGATTTCGTTACTGCCAAGTTCGTTATAAGCAGTATTTACTGTAGTCGGTATCTTTAGCGGGGACTTGCAAGGGACGAGGTACGTGACCTTCGGGATCTGGCAGTAGCCGCCCCTGTAAACTCAGGTATGATGCTTGGCCTCTCGTGTTGATCATTGCTGACTGGTGGCCGAACCTACCTTTTACCCCACAAATGAGGTGTCATAAAGCCAAAGTTAATCTGCATCTGGAATCTGGGTGCGTGGAAAGCGTACATTACATGTAGACAAGGTGGCAAAAGGTGGGAGGTGTGAATCTGGACCGATGTTGCGGAAGTACCTCGGGCCCAGTGAGAAGTCGTTGCCTTATCGCTCGAGCCGCTTGAGGATGGCGGTACTGGTGCTCCCTGGCTGTCGGTGCTGTCGCAAGCGAAAACAGCCCGATGGTTTCATTGGCTGGGCCCGACGACCTAGCCCTACGCACGTAGGCGCACCCTCCTCGGTGCCATCATGGCATTTCTGTAGGGCATCAAATGGCCAAGCACAGTAAGCAGCGACAGAGGTGCCCAACACCCTCCACGTCGTGGATAATGCCTTCCCTCGTCGGAATATTAATGCGGAAAACTCTTGGGTTACACGTGGACACTTGGACCACGGAGACCCCTCGGGCTATTATGTCACAATTCGAATTTATGACACTTCGCATCCCCTTCCGGCCTCACCTCCCCTACAACGTATCCATCGCCCCTCCTCCCTTACCACTGCACGTCTGATGACTCAAGCTTTGCTGAACCCCTCTCCGTCACAAGACTTGGGATGCATTCCGATGAATAATGACACTCTGGTGCACTGCTCGCTCGCGACAGAGTTTTCTCCGAGCATACTTCTAAAGGGTAGCTTCTCGCCTGTTTCCTGTCTCCACTGCCTACCTGAGTGTTTGCCTCGTGGGAATCACATTCATATCCACATTCAATACAATTTCCGATTAGCCAAAACACAGCCTAGGCCCTTCCTAGACTCTTTCTTCGCCTGCTCTTCTTCTCCGTTTCCCTCTCGTTCTCTTCTTCTTCCTTTCTTCCTCTTCTTCGCCTGTATCCGACGCTTTGATCCCCAGAACAGGGAAGCCAGTCATTTCCACAGCACAAGAGGCCAAGGTACATGGACATGACTCCATTCTCAACAGCCGACGCCACATCTTTTCAGACCAGATATCAAGCTGCAGACTTTGACAAACTCACCAATCACAGGACTTTCCCCATCTCGACTACCCCAGATTCCAACGTTGCGCGTACTTTGCCTGCAGAACGCACCAGCACCCGATTTTCTGTCGCTACTGCCGACAAGCGCTCCATATCTTCAAGACGCGCCTCATCTTCGACAGCACAGGGGTCTCTGCCAAGGGGTATAAGGAGGGATAGCTCATACTCGTCTGTACACGAGAATGGCGAGGGTAAGCAGGCTTGCCATCACTCAAACCGAACATTTCTCCGAATTCGTCACTGATCAATCGCCATGAAAGCAGGCACCGCACAGTCCTTTCTAGAGTCCTCCCTACCTCGCGCTCCCCTACACGATGAAGCGGTCGCGGATGACAAGGATGATAAGGATGCCACGGGCGCCGGATCATGCAGCTGCTGTTGCCGGTGCGGGAGATCCAGGGAGTGGAAACAAATTGGTCCGCGGGGCACGCGGAGGAGCAAGAGCCATAGTTCTTTGAGGACTGGTGTTGCTGAGATCACGCCTTGGGATTGGGATCCGCCAAAACGCCAAGTATCGGCGAGCATTGATACCACAAAGCCGTGTGGACCAGGCGAGGCGCCTCTGGAAAGACTGCCAGTGGAGATACTGGGTATGATTTTGCCAACTTCCAGCTGCTCAGAAACTTATGTTAACAACGACGTGACCAGATCACATCATTGCCCAGCTTGCTCTCGAAGTCCCTCCTAACAATTACTCCCCTCGGAATGTCGATCTCATCTCCTGTCTGCTTACTTCGCGAACAATACACGCAGCGACCCTGACGACCTTGTATCATCACATTACCATTCCTCACTCGACCATCTTTTCCAAGTTTCTAGGTCATCTGTTCGAAAACCCGGCTTTGGGTACCATTGTCAGGAGATTGGACCTTTCCCACTTCACCTCCATCGGCCTTGGTCGAACTCAACAGATGAACTCTACAATTCAGAACATGACATCGAAGAAATTGCTCCAATGTCTCGAGTTGACCCCTGCCGTACAAGAAGTTTTGCTGCAGGAGCACCTTGACGATGATATCGACACGAAAGTCCTTCGCAAGCTTTTCTATGACCTGCCCAACCTTCGAGCGTTAGACTTTTGTGCTGCTTCTTCTAGCTCATTCGTCGAAGCTTTCTCCTCGGCGCTTACGACCCTCGGCTCTTCAGCAAACCTCCAGATGGGCATTCGGCGATTGAGTCTACATGAGTGCTTTACACTACCGACTTCGGTCTTCGAAAAACTCCTGCCGCGTCTACCAAATCTCACACATCTCGACCTATGCCATACTCGGGTTACTGACAAAGCTCTGGCTTCCATACCTCACACGGCTAGACTCACACATCTCAATCTGGGCCGGTGCACTCAAATATCTGGGGATGGGGTCGTGTATCTGATCACAGCCCACCCCGCTGTAAAAAACCTTGTCTATCTTAATCTCTCCTGCGACATCTCCCGGTATCGACTATTGTGGGAGAGCGACGTCGATCGCATCCTCTCCATCCTCCCCTCGACCCTACGCTCACTGAGCATCAGCGGCGCAAAGATTCAATCCGAGCACCTCGAACTAATTATCCCACTCACAAAACACCTCGAAGAGCTAAGTCTAGGCTTCGCGGAACTTTCAATGCGCGACATCAACTCGATCTTCGAGCCCAAATCCTCCTCAGACGAAGAAGGCGAATCAACGAGCGAAGAGGAAGAATCCGAATGGGTACCCCCAACCCTCCGCTACCTCGACCTCACGGGCATCAAATCCGTTACCCAATCCGCCCTCTTCTCCTCCTCATCCAACATCCTCCGCTCCATCACCCGCCCCCTCGAAGTCCTCGAATTCGGCGACAAAGTCATCTCTGCCCTCCGCGATTGCACAGTCACGAACAAGCGGCTCGGATGGGTCGTCAAGGATTTGGGAAGGCGCGGGTGGTATGTCAGGGAGCCGACGCAGGAGGAAGCGCAGTTAGGAGAGGCGAGAGGACGCAAGGCGTGGAAGATGGGCGCGATGTGGTGGGGTATGAGAAAGATACCGGTGGCGTGGGGAGAGGTGGGGGGGTTGTATGGGCATTACATGTTCAAGCGGTGATGGAACTTCACCTTTACAAAGGTTTTGCGGTGCTTGGCTTGCGGGAGGGGGGTTCACGATGGCATGATTGATCACGACTGGCGTTTTGTATTGCTCTGGCTCAGTTTGCTCTGGCGCATATTAGAGCTATGAATGGGATGGTTACGACTGGGTGGCTTACTGGGGCTCGAGGAAAAGCTACGGTCGGAGCGATGAATGCTAAAGGTTTTCTCAAAAAAGGTTATCGTTCTTGCTGCTGCGGTTGGCGACTTCTCTACTCCACTTTAGCGATGTGTTTCTTGCGCAGCGATAGCGGGCTTTCTTTGTTGGCTTGTACACTACCCTATCACTGCTTGTTTACTTTCTTGTATTCTTACTTTACCTCGGCTGCAGAGCAATCAATCAATCAATAATGAACCATTCCCACCACAAACCCCTCCTCAAGAACCAATATATCATTCCAAACACGCCTATGGTTGAAAGATCCCCCCCCGATTCGCAAATCTACATTCGCGATCCATGATCTGAACCACCCCTTCCGTCCCAAATAACACGACCGCCTATATCTCATCCCCCATCCCCCATCCCCACAACCCACAACCCACCACGCATCTACCCTACCATACCCTAGGTACTCCCGCCCCCGCAATTCCCTCACTGGCGGCAATTCGTCCCCCGCTGACAGCCTGACAGCCTGACAGCAGCCGCGCACCACGCAACTCCCTCACATCTCTGCAAAGTTGAAGAAAAAAAAACCCCCCCCAACCCCGCAACGTGCAGAAACCCTAATCTGAACGCGCAGGAGAATCGAAACTTCAACCCCACACACCACGGAGGTACTCCCCCCGCATTCCCTTATCGGCGACCCCCGGACAGCTTGACAGCTGTCACTCGATTAGCAAACACCCAATACCTTATTCAACTCCCGCGCTCGCTTGCTCGCGTCGCTGCACCTCATGCACACCCAAGGAAAAGTATCGGAATCGGCAATCCGCAGTCCGCACCCGCAGACCGAACCCCCCCCTCTTTTGTTTCCCCTTGAAGTAACCGCGCAGAATCAACCAGGCATTCTCCACATCCACATCCACATCCACATCCACATCCACATCCACATCCACATCCACATCCACATCCACATCCCCATCCCCACACTGGCAAGCACGCGCGTCCAGATCCGTACGAACGGTAGGTACGATGGCATCAAGATAAGACACACCATTCCCATCCCATCCCATCCCTTCACTTCCCTTGCCTTGCCTTCTCCACAGCATGATGTGACAGACAGGCATCACGTCAACACATCCGATCTGACCATCGTCTTTCCATCCATCCATGCCTATCGCATCTTCCCCTTTCGTCTCGGCCCCAGCGCCGACGCCGACGCAGCCGTGGCCGTAGCCGTAG